>JBBARR010000043.1:0-20463 GCA_040399645.1 Caulobacteraceae bacterium
CCGGCTGGGCTTTGAATATCGCAAGCCTAAGGCTCTACCAGCTCAGGCCAACGTCACCCATAACCGATATTATCCCACTGAGACCGAGTTCATCCTCGCCATCAATGGGTTCTTCAAAACCACATTGCCAACCCATTGGCGCAAGTTCCGCGATAAAATCACGGATAACTTCCATGTTATTCGCCCTCACGAATTTCGGGTTGTCGCGTAGACGGGGTATAGTTGAGATGAAATCGTAATAAGTCTACCTAAAGTGATATTTCCAACTTCAACATCTTCCTGTCTCCACTTCTTATATTCTTCGACTAGTTCACCCAAAGTTATCGAGAAGATTTTTCGACCGCTTTGAACATCGCTCAAGACCTTTAGAACTTCGTCCTCTGCCAATCTAACCGCA
Organism: Caulobacteraceae bacterium; assembly: GCA_040399645.1. Classification (GTDB taxonomy): domain Bacteria; phylum Pseudomonadota; class Alphaproteobacteria; order Caulobacterales; family Caulobacteraceae; genus CAISGS01. The sequence goes on from JBBARR010000043.1 coordinate 398, forward strand.
GTCTCGTAATCTCTAGTTCTCAGAGTTCGCCGAACATATTTCTTTTCTGAAGATATCCACATTCTCAGTTGCCAGACATCGCCTGAAGCGAGTGTCCGAAAAATCTTCGCTCGACCATTGAGAATGTCGAACTCGTCAGTGTGAAAAGCAGCCTTGTTTAATCGAGCGCGTCGCTTCGTTTCAGTCACAGTTTTTACGATCCGTCGTAAATCAGATTTCTTTGTAAGAATCTTTGTAACTGAAACTTAAAAATGCAATCAAATCAATAGCAGAGTTGATTGTTTCTAACGCCTTTGTAAATAAAATACCTATATAAATCAATAGTTTGTATAACAATACTTACTCCCACTCGATGGTGCCAGGCGGCTTACTGGTCACGTCATATACGACTCGGTTGACGCCACGGACCTCGTTGATGATCCGGGTGGCGCAGCGGCCTAGGACCTCCCAAGGAAATTCGAAGAAGTCGGCGGTCATGCCGTCGGTGGAGGTGACGGCGCGCAGAGCCAGAACGTCTTCGTAGGTGCGGGCATCGCCCATGACGCCGACGGTCTTGACCGGCAAGAGCACGGCAAAGGCCTGCCAAATCTTGTCATAGAGGCCCGCCTTTCGGATCTCTTCCAGATAGATAGCGTCGGCCTGTTGCAGGGTCGCGACTTTCTGGGGCGTGATTTCGCCAGGGATGCGGATGGCCAGGCCCGGACCGGGGAACGGGTGGCGCTCAACAAAGGCTGGGGCCAGACCCAACTCGACGCCCAGAACACGCACCTCGTCCTTGAACAGTTCGCGCAGGGGCTCGACCAGTTTGAGCTTCATAAAGTCCGGAAGGCCGCCGACATTATGGTGGCTCTTGATCACCGCCGAAGGGCCGCCGCGCGCCGAAACACTCTCGATCACGTCCGGATAGAGCGTGCCTTGAGCGAGGAATGCTGCGCCGTCGATCTTGGCCGCCTCAGCGTCGAAAATTTCGATGAACAGACGGCCAATGGTCTTGCGCTTGACCTCTGGGTCACTGACCCCGGCCAGTTGGCCCAAGAAGGTGTCCTTGGCGTTCACATGGATTAGAGGAATCTTATAGTGCTCGTTGAACAGGCTCACCACCTGCTCGGCCTCATTATGACGCAGAAGCCCCGTATCGACAAAGACGCAGGTCAATTTCTCGCCAATGGCCTCGTGGATCAGAACGGCGGCGACGGAGCTGTCAACGCCGCCGGACAGGCCGCAGATGACCTTACCGTCACCGACCTGAGCGCGGATCTTCTCGACCATTTCGCGGCGGAACGAGGCCATGGTCCAGTCGCCGGTCAGGCCCGCAATGCCATGTGTAAAGTTGCGCAAGATCTTGGCGCCGTTGGGCGTATGGGCCACCTCGGCATGGAACTGCACGCCATAGAAATGGCGGGCCTCGTCGGCGATGGCTGCATAGGGCGAGCCTTCGGAGGTGGCGATGACCTCAAAGCCGGGCGGGATGGCGGTGACGCGGTCGCCGTGGCTCATCCACACCGTCTCGCGGGCGCTAAGACCGGCAAATAGGGGACTAGGCTTGATGATGTCGATCTCGGCGCGGCCAAATTCGCCGTAATGGCCGCTCTCGACCGCGCCGCCAAGCTGGGCGCAGAGGGCCTGCTCGCCATAGCAGATGCCAAGGACCGGAACGCCCATCTTAAAAAGGCGCTGCGGGGCGCTCGGGCTCTCATAGTCGGTGACGCTGGCCGGGCCGCCCGACAGGATGATGGCCTTCGGGGCATAGGCATCGAGGATGGCCTCGACCTTGTCATAGGGATGGATTTCGCAATAGACGCCGCTCTCGCGCACGCGGCGAGCGATTAGTTGCGTGACCTGGCTACCGAAATCGACGATCAGCACGCGCTGATGACCCGTGCCTGCGGGGGCGGCGATGGAAGCAGTCGTCTGGGTCATGGGCGCCTTTCAAACAGGGCTATGAAGAAGCCGTCGGTCCCGGTGCGGCGGGGCGAGAGCTGGAGTTGATGGCCACGGGCCAGGGTGCTGATCCGCTCACGGCCTGCGGCGGTCAGGCCCGGACAGGTGGCGGCGACATCGGCGATGGACAGAGGCTGGAACTGCGGGTTCTTGGCGGCAAAGCGGGCAACGACATTGCCGTTCTCGGCGGCCAGCACCGAACAGGTGACGTAGGCCAAAACCCCGCCCGGTTTCACAAAGGCCCCGGCATCAGCCAGAATACGAAGCTGAAGGGCGGACAAGCGGCGAAGATCATCGGCCGTAAGACGCGCCGCGCCCTCGGGGTGACGCCGCCAAGTGCCTGACCCGCTGCAAGGGGCATCGACAAGAACCCGGTCGGCGGCAGATTTGAGATCCTCGACCGGATCGCCCTTAGCGCCGATCTTGCGAAGGTCGGCCTCGACCCCCGCCCGCTTGAGGCGCGGCTCGATGGCAGCCAGACGCCGGTCATCAATATCAAAGGCGACCATCCGGCCGCCCTTAAGCCCAGCGGCCAGAGCCAAGGTCTTTCCCCCGCCCCCGGCGCAATAGTCGATGACGGTCTGGCCGGTTTGGACGTTGCAGAGCGCGGCCATGATCTGGCTGCCCTCGTCCTGAATCTCAAAGGCCCCTTCTTTGAAGATATCGAGGGCTTGGATATCGTCGCCAATGGCTAGACGCAGACCGGCGCTAGCGAAGGGCGTTGGTTCAGCCTTAATGCTGAGATCGGCCAAGGCAGCCTGAACCGCGACCGGAAAGGCTGACAACAGATTGACCCGAATATCGAGCGGCGCGCGGCTTTGCAGCAGGGCCCGCGTCTCAACCTGCCAGTCCTTGCCAAAGGACCGGCCCAGTTCGGAGGACAGGAAATCGGGCAGTTGCGGCGAGGCATCATTGGCCGCGTCCAGCGCCGCCATCTCATCCGCCGTCAAGGGGGCTGGGCCATAGCTGATACCGCTGAATAGGGCCTGAACCCCTTCAAGGTCCAGTCCGTCATCCTGCATCAGAGAGACCGCCGTCATCAGCCGCCCACCGCGCGCCGGAGCGCCCTGACGGAGGCAGGCATAGACCCGCTCAGCAATGGCGCGCCGGTCTCCGGAACCGGCAAAGCGGTGTCCCGCTCCCCAGGTCTTGAGCGCCTTGTCCGCGGGCGCACGCGAGGACATTAAACCGTCCAGAATGTCGATGGCAGCCTGTAGTCTTGCGGTTGGGGTCACACACTGCTCGGATAGTTGGGGGCTTCCCGGGTGATCAGCACGTCATGAACGTGACTTTCACGCAGGCCAGCGCCCGTTATGCGGATGAAGCGCGCACGCTCTTGGAAAATAGGAATGGTCGCCGCCCCGACATAGCCCATCGAGGCGCGAAGACCGCCGACGAGCTGATGCAGGATTGCGCCGACCTGGCCCTTATAGGGAACCTGCCCTTCGATACCTTCGGGCACGAGCTTGAGGGTGTCGGCGACTTCTTTTTGGAAATAGCGGTCCGCCGACCCGCGCGCCATGGCCCCGACCGAGCCCATGCCGCGATAGGCCTTGTAGGATCGGCCCTGATAGAGAAACACCTCGCCCGGTGCCTCGTCCGTGCCCGCAAACATCGAGCCCATCATGACGGTGGATGCGCCAGCCGCGATGGCCTTGGCCACGTCGCCGGAATATTTAATGCCCCCGTCGGCAATGACGGGAACGCCGCTGGCCTTGGCCGCGCGAACGGCGTCGGTAATGGCTGTCAACTGAGGCACGCCCACGCCTGCAATCATGCGGGTGGTGCAGATCGAGCCAGGACCAATCCCAACCTTCACCGCATCGGCCCCAGCATTGATCAGGGCCATGGCCCCGTCATAGGTGGCGACATTACCGGCCACCAGTTGCACGCGGTTGTTCTCACGCTTGACCCGTTCAACGGCCTGAGCGACTTGAATGGAGTGACCGTGGGCGGTGTCGATCACCACCACGTCCACGCCCGCATCGATCAGGGCCATGGTCCGCTCAAAGCCAACATCGCCGACGGTCGAGGCGGCACCGACCAGCAAGCGGCCCTTCTCGTCCTTAGCGGCATGGGGGTGGGCTTGGGCCTTTTCCATATCCTTGACGGTGACCAGACCCACGGCGCGATAGTCGTCATCGACCACGATCAGGCGCTCGATCCGGTGACGCTGCAGCAGGGCGCGAGCCTCTTCGGGCGCGATCCCTTCGCGAACCGTGATCAGATTGTCCATGGTCATCAACGCCGAGGCCGGTGTTTCCGGGTCGGTGGTGAAACGCATGTCGCGATTGGTCAGGATGCCGACCAAACGACCGCTCTCGCGCTCGACCACCGGAAAACCCGAAATCTGGCGTTGCGCGGTAATGGCTCGGACGGTCCCAAGGGTCGTGTCCGGATTGATGGTCATCGGATTGATGACCATGCCGCTCTCATAGCGTTTGACCTCGCGTACCTGATCGGCCTGTTCGGCGACGGTCAGATTGCGGTGCAAGATGCCCAAGCCGCCGGCCTGCGCCATGGCGATGGCCAGCCGACTTTCCGTCACCGTATCCATAGCAGCGGACACAATGGGGATGTTCAGACCGATCGCTTGTGTAAAGCGTGTGGCGGTGTTCACCTGCCCTGGCATCACATCCGATGGACCAGGTTCAAGCAAAACGTCGTCGAAGGTAAGACCCTCACGAATCTCCATAGGAACTCTCCGTTTTGCGGGCTGCGTATAGCGCAAAAACCGCTACAACGATAGCGCGGAATGGCGAAAGTTGGACCTAGCGGCCTTTAAAGCCGGTGGCGACCAGATAGACCTCCGAGCTTTCGGCTCGGCTGGCCTTGGGTTTGACGTGTTTAACCTCAGCAAAATTGCGCTTGAGGGACAAAAGCACCCCTTCCATCTCGCCGCCTTGGAAGGCCTTGGTCACGAAGGTGCCGCCAGCACGCAGGGTTTCGAGCGTGAAATCCACCGCCGCCTCGATCAGGCCAACAATGCGCAGGTGGTCTGTTTGGCGGTGCCCCATCGTGTTGGGCGCCATGTCTGATAAGATCACGTCCGGCGCCCCGCCGAGCAATTCAATCAGCCGGTCTGCGCAGGCGGGATCCGTGAAATCCATCTGGATCATCGTCGCAGGTGGCATCGGCTCGACATAGAGCAGGTCAACGCCGACCACATTGGACGCCCCCTTGGCCAGAGCCATCTGAACCCATCCTCCCGGCGCACAACCAAGGTCAATGATCCGCTGACCCGATTTTAGAAAATGGTACTTCTCGTCCAGTTCCAGAATCTTGAAAGCCGCGCGCGAGCGATAGCCCTTGGCCTTAGCCGCCGTAACAAACGGATCGTTCAGTTGGCGAGAGAGCCAAGCCTGAGACGACTGGGTCATCTTATTGCCCTTGATCACCCGTACGGCCTTAGGTCGGGTTCCGACCTCCTTGCCACGGGTCGGGGCCTTGACCAGCCGCTTACGCTCTTGCAGCGGGGTTTCGGGTTTATCGGTACTCATGCATACCAGTCTAAGGCAGTTCGGTTCGGAAGCGAAGCGCCGAAGAGTGTCTTGTTTGTAGATGCGTTCTCAAACCGCCTGAACGGCCTTGCCATGACGCGACCGGCGTCGGCGAGGGCGTTTTTTCCGGTTCTTGTCAGACATGAGGGTCAAGAGAAGCCCTTCACGCAGGCCGCGGTCAGCCACGCGGACGCGATCACAGGGCCAAACCTCTTGCACGGCCTGCAAGATTGCCGCCCCAGCCAAGACCAGATCCGCACGATCTGGTCCGATGCAGGGCTGAGCGGCGCGTTCCGAAGGGAGCTGCTTCAATAGGCTCTTGGTCGCGACCTCGCAGTCCTGACGCCTCATCCATAGGCCATCAATCTGCGTGCGGTCGTAGCGGCGCAGGCCAAGATGCAGGCCCGCAAGGCCGGTTATGGCCCCCGAGGTTCCGACAAGATGGGCCTGTCCGCTGTCGAAAATGGGCCTCATGGGATCGGCATGAGTAAAGGCGGTGATGCGAACCTTGACGTCCTCGACCATGGACCGGAACCAGGCGTCGCCCTGATCGGGGCGCTCTGGGAACCGTTCAGCGAGACTGACCACGCCCACTGGCAAGGAGATCCAAGCGCGAATGGGCAAGGCCGACGGCACAAAATCTCGCGCCCGGACATCCAAGGCCTTGTCGGTCAAATCGACCCACGACAGCTCCGTAGATCCTCCGCCTACGTCGATAACCAGAGCTGCCAGCGAATCGCGGTCGAACAGGTTCAAGCAGCCCGCGACAGACAGCTGCGCCTCTTCCCGCGGACTAATAACCTGTAGCCGGATGCCGGTTTCCTTGGCGACCCGTTCGACAAATTCAGCGCCATTGCTGGCCGAACGACAGGCCTGGGTGGCGATGGCCTTGACCCGCAAGGTTCGGCGCCGCTTAATTTTCTCGGCGCAGATCCGCAAGACGGCCATCGCCCGCTCCATTGCGCCATCGGCCAAACGCCCTGACTGGCTCAGGCCTTCTCCCAATCGGACAATGCGCGAATAGGACTCAATGACTCGAAAACCGCCCAAAGACGGCGTGGCAATCAGAAGGCGGCAATTGTTCGTGCCCAGATCAACGGCAGCATAGAGCGGCTGCTCGACCGAGACGGCGTCGGCAGACACTGGGGCTGGGCGGCCGACGGGGTCGGCTGCAGGGGGTGGCGCCTTGTTCATGGCCCAACTCGCGGAAGAGACAGACGGGATCGTCGCCTCGGTTGGTGTGACTTTAGCAACTCGTGGCTCAATCACAACGGTTAGCTTGAAGACGTCACTTCTTGGCGCTCACGCGCGCCTAAACATTTTGCGCGGGCCGAACTGGGTGTATGAAAGGAATCATGACGTCACGATTTGCAAAATTTTCGATCGGCCAAGTGGTCAAACACCGGATTTTCGCCTTCCGAGGCGTGATCTTCGATGTCGATCCGCAGTTCAACAATACCGAGGAATGGTGGAACTCCATCCCCGAAGAGGTGCGGCCGCGCAAGGACCAGCCCTTTTATCACCTGTTGGCTGAGAACGATCAGAACAGCTATGTCGCCTATGTGTCCGAGCAGAACCTCCTGCCGGACGAGACCGGTGAGCCTGTCGGCCACCCCCATACAGCGCTGATGTTCGAAGGTTTTAATGAGGGCCAATACCGCCCGCGCTCACGAATGGCCCACTAGCCCCAGCCTATTTGGTTACAGCCTATTTGGTTACAGCCCCTTTCGCCGCTCGTCCTTGCGCCAGCGAACCGACAGCTTGCCGTCGCCTTGGCTGGCCAATTTCGAGATGATCGCCAAACGACGGCTAACCCGCCACTCGACCTGCGCCGATGGGCCTTCGCGCCCGCCGCCGGTCAGTTCGACATAGATATTGTCCGTGACATATTTCCCGCCAGACACAGTAACGCCTGTTCGCGCCGTACCGCCCCCAAGGGCGAGGCGATCCAAACCGGCAAAGCTACGAAGATTGCCGATCACATCCAACCCTCCCCCGGTCGCCAAACCGGTGACTGCTGATGCCAACTGAGCCGCCTCTAACGGCGATAGCTGTGAGGCGGAGCGACCAAACAGAACCTGGGACAGGACCTCGTCATTCGGGAGGACTGGGGTCGAGGTTAAGCTGATCAAGGGCTTAGCAGCTGTTCCCTTAATCACGATCACGGCGGTGAGATTGGTGTCTTCGCGGGTTGCGGTCAGATCCAGCCGGATACGGTCCGGGCGGGTGGCCAGATAGATGGCACCGCGATCATCAAAGGTGAAGCGCTTGCCCGCAAAGTCATATTCACCGCGAACGACCGTAGCCTTACCGCTCAGGACCGGGGCAGCGGTGTTCCCAGTTACCCGTGCATCCATCGCCAGTTCGGCATCCAAACCTCGGCCCCGAACAAAAATCCCGCGCGCGGCCTGCAGCCGAACATCAAGGGCCACGGCTGGAACCTTAATTGCTGCCTTTTCCACGACCTGTTCGACGACAGGCCGGTTGCGTTCGATAACGTCCAAAGACACTATAGAGGCCGTCGTTCGAGCATCCCCAACCACCTCCGCATGATCGATGGACAGATCACCGGTCGCGGTGGCTCGGCCATCGGCGGCCCGAATGATGGTTGCCGTTCCGCTTGCACTGGCCTCAACCCGTTCGTTATCGATGAGTTTGAAGCGCTTGAGTGCCAAGGTCAGCGAACTGGGGGCGTCTGGGCCCAGGCCCACGCGCCCCTGCCCCGTTAGGGTTCCACCTGAACCATCGTTGGCGCTCAGACTGTTAACGCTCACCTGATCGGCTGAGGCCTCGGAATGGAGGCCAAGATCGCGCAGACGCAAACCTGCTGCCACATCATCAAAGGAGCCCTTGGTCAGGTCCGCTGATCCTTGAAACTGCGGCTTGGCGAGCGTCCCGCCAAGGGTGCCATGGGCGTCGACCAGACCCGCCACAGCCTGATTGCCATTAAAGAACAGGTCCCAGATCGGCTTGATCTCGCCGGTAATATCCACGCGCCCCGTCATGAGGCGATCACGAACCAGCGCTATTCGGAACGGTTGAGCGCTCACCTGAGCAGGAAGATTCACCTGCGTCACAGCCTTGAGGCCCTGACCATTGCTCGTCTGGGCTTCAATCGCCATTCGGCCATTATCGAGCCGCCCCCTAACCCACCCATCAAGCGCCAAAGACAGGGATGCATCGGCGGCCCGTGCACCTGAAAACTGGAGGTCGCCCTGACCTGTCAGCTGATCCCCCCGCCCGGCCAGCGAGAGGGACCCTTGGACCGTACCGGCCAAGTCCTCACCCAGCGCCCCTAGGTCGACCTTGCTCAGATTGATTTGTGCCCTCAGATCTTGCCCAGAGCTGGAAGCATCCACGCCGACCTCACCACCCCCCAAACTCAGCCGCCCGTGAGCTGAACGCTGAGCCCCATCCCAGCGGAGCAACACAGGCTCCAAGGTCGCGATGTCGGCGCCTCGCACCTTGCCCGCCCCCTTGAAGGCAAGGCTTGATCCCTTGAGGTCCTCGAAGGAGGCGTGACCCGAACCGGCCAAACGAACCGGAACGGCGCCAACGCGCCCGCGTCCATCAATTCGGTAGTCCAGCCCGATTAGAGGCCCTTGAGCCGTCAAACGCCCTTGGTTCAAGACCAGATCTCGAGATCGAAACGCCGCCCCATCCGCGCTCACAAGCAGGTTAATATTTGCAGGTGATTCAATGGTTTTTTGGTCAATCTTGAGCGTTCCATTGAGTTTTCCCGCGCTCAGCACTGCACCTGGACCAACGGACAGATTCAGATTTGCGGACGCGGTATTGCTGCGGCGAAGGCTCAAATCGCCCGCAAGCTTAATGCCCGCGCCATCCGCCTTGAGGTCATGCAGCCCCAATCCATCTGGAAGCAGAGACAGTCCGCTCATAGCCGAAACCGGCCCATAACCGCTATTGGCCGCCAAGACCGCACGACCTTCCCAGCCACGCGTCCCCGAGGCTAAGGTCAGATCCAACTTGGCCTGGGTCAGCGGAAATTGTGGGACATCGACCTGCTCAATAATCGCCGAAAGGGTCATAGCCGGGGCCGAAAGACTACCGGACAACTGCCCCTGCCCCGTCGCTGCGCCATCAATCACCAGAGGACCGATAGGTAATGGCCCCTTGGCGCGCCAATCCATCGTGCCAGAAAGACGCCCTTCAGACGCAATCGCGCCGAGCATCTGCACGCTGCTGGCCGTACCGATCAGATCGATCTTCGCACCCGAAAGAGTTCCAGCACCGATATCGCCCTGAGCCGTAAGGCGCGGCGCTTCTCCCAAAAGATGGTCCAGAAAGTCGATGCCGGTTTTAACATCTGCGCCCTTCACATCAGCGGTGACCGACCACGGCGCATCTAGACTGGCTTTGCGCGCACTCCAATCGCCATTCAAGCTGCCCGATGCCCCAGCACGCGCGCGCTCCAGCCCCGTCACCCGCACCTTGCCGTCAACAAAAAGCCCGCCAAGCAATGCCCTGCGGCCCGTCGCATCAACCGCAACGCCCTCGCCTGATAGGTTGAAACGCTTGAGCAGCCATTGGCCATCGGCCAGCCGATCAAGTCGCGCCTCGACCTTGGGGGCGACCCCAAAGAGGACGGCAACCAGCCCGACACCTTGCCCACCCGCTCCAATCAAAGACGATGTGACGATCAGCGCCTTGGGTGCGCGCTCAATCACCAGTGGCCCGCGGGCCTGCTTCAGGTCATAGGACGCAAGCTTGACGGCATCGAGGCTGAGCTGTCCATCGAGGCTCCAAGCGGCGACCTTGCCTTTCAACTGCCCCTCAAATCGGCCCGTCCTAGCCCAAGGGGTGTCAAAACCACGCGCCAGATCGGTTGATCGGGCCGAAACCAGCAGGGCCTTTTCGATCTCCAACGGGTCACGTTTCACATCACCGGTCACATCCACCGCCAAGGTGTCTGTGCTCAGGCTCGCTGCGATTCTATAGGTCGTCGATTTGATCAGAGCGCCCTTCAGGGTCATCTCAGCCTGCGGCCCCAGATGACGGGCTAGGGCTTGGGTCAGGCTTGACGCCTGCAGATCCACCGAGGCCTTGGCCGAGAGCCCTTGAAGCGACCAATCGGCTTGGCCCCGAGCGAGCAATCTGGTGCCAGAGGTGCAGATCAGCGTGCCCTTACCCCCGCCATCCTGCGCGCGGGCATCCGCCTTGAGCACGAACGGCTGATCCGCTGCGAGGCCTAAACTGCCCGCCAATGCGCCCCCACGAGCCTCAAAGCCTCGGATCGAAAATTGGAGCGGCCTTGCCTCACCAGAGGAAATCTGGGCAGAAAGGCCATCACCACGATGGGTTAGGCTATCCAGCTTAATGACCGTATTAAATAATTTTTTTGGGTCAAGACTGAGCGTTCCAACAGCCCTAAAACCGCCATCTACAATACTGAATGCGGGCCGGGTTTCGAGGGTCAGATCGACAGACTTGATCTCAATCGACAGCGATCTTCCTCCCGCACGCTTGATCGGCAACAGCTTGGGTCGGCGCAGTATGACCACGCGATCGGCCCGAACCGACGCGATCTCAATGCGTTGGAGCAACAGAGCGCTCGCTCGCCAAGACAGGCGAAGATTTTTCGCTTCAAGCCAGACGCCGTCTCGATCCGAGAGGGTCAGGGTCTGAACCGAGGGGTTGGTAAACAGATTCCCCTTCAGCCCTCCGATCGACAGATAGCCCATCGCCCCGATCGGAAGTCGTTGGACCTGCCCCTCGATCACCCGGCGGCCAAGATCGGTATTGGCCCCGCCTATCCCTGCCACCACCGTAAGCAACAAGACTGCCAACACAGCGCCCGTCCAGCCCAAGCTCTTGAGCATGGGTGACATTCGAGGTGAGGTTTGCGCGGCGGAGGTCTCAGCCATGGTCAAAAGCTCTGCCCAATACTGAGGTAGATTTGGTAGGTCGGGTCGCCCGCCCGACTGGACAGCGGCACAGCCACGTCAAACCTCACAGGCCCAAAGCCAAGGTCATAGCGAACCCCAAGCCCTGCCCCGGCCGAGACGGACCGAAAGTCAGGCGCTATGCCGTCGCTGGTCGATCCGGCATCGGCAAAGGCCACGAGGCTCCAAAGCCCCTTGACTCTCTGACGAACCTCCACCGAGCCATCCCAGACCGTCGTGCCGCCCTTGGGCGTATTGTCGGGCAATCGGGGGCCAACCCCTTGGAAGGAATAGCCCCGGACCGACCCACCACCGCCCGCATAGAAGCGGCGCGCGACGGGAACATTATCAACTGTAACGCCGACAATAGACCCGACATGAAGCCGTCCAGCCAACACGGTGCGGGCCTTCTCGCTCAGAGGCAGATAGAGAGAGCCCTGGGCTTGGCTCTTGAGAAAACCCTGCCCTGCGCCGTTGCTGACACTTAGGATCGGCTCAGAGCGAACATCCAAACGCCATCCGCGGCGCGGATTCAGTAAATCATCGGACTGATCGATATAGACCGCGCCCAGAAGACTTAATGTGGCGCCAGACATACTGTTAGATAGGGTTTTCAGCGCGACGGCAGACTTTCCAACAGAGCGGGTCGCGTCAAGCGCGGCACCAATGGTCGTGTAGGATGATCGATCTCGCGCGCGGGTGAGGTCGATCCGCACGCCCGCACTCGTCTCGTCAAATGCATCGGTAAACTGCTGAGTCACGCCTACGCCATATTTCAAGGTCTGCCGGGGGCGATGCCAGTGTGGAAATGAGAACTCATAGTCCAGTTCACTTTTCAGCCTTGAGCCGTGAATCTTCAGGGTTCTGGTATCACCACGCCCTGTTTGATTGTACCAATTGACCTTGCTTTCGATACCAACCCCTTCGCTGGTGGCATAGCTTCCGCTGGCCTCCACACTGCGCCAAGGCCGGTCTGTTAGGCTCACCAGCACTGGCCGCCGTCCCTGCTCATCGCGGTCTGGCGCCAAGGTCACGGTGATGCTGTCAAAGACGCCCGTATCGACCAAGCGTTGCTCAAAATCAGCCAGCTTGACCGGACTATAGATATCCCCCGGCTTCCACGGGATCAGACTGGCCGCCCAATCCAAATGGGTCGGTCCGGCCGTCGAAATTCTTGCCCCATCGAGCCGAACCAACGGGCCGGCTTCAATTCGGTAGGTCGGGCGTAAGGTGTGATCGGCTTGGTCGACGATGATCTGACGGGTCAAAGCGCGCACATCTGCATAGCCACGCTTTTCAACAGCGGCGATCACACGGCCTTCCGCATCGAGGACCTCAGAGGCGCGACCCGGCGCGCCAATCTGCAAACCCATCGACGCTTCGCCAGCCAACTTGGCTCCCAACTGCGGAAGCGGACCCACCCACTCGACCCTCGGGTCGGAAAATCCGAAAGAAGGTCCCGGATCGACGGTCAACACCGCCTCAGGTACGGGCGCATCGGTGAGGTCCGAGCCTATGACAGAGGCATATCGTCCCTCTGATCGCAGGGTCGCTTCAACAAGGTCTGCCGCATCCTGTCCATGGCGCTTAGCCTCCATACGGTTTTGGGCGGGCGAGCGATTGCTGATGACCGCGGCATCAACCTTGGCCTTAAGACTCTTTGGAAAACCTGCCGCATTGGGCGCAATCTTGATTAGAGCGAGCGGCTCTTGAGCGTGCACCACCGACGCGCAGGGGCTAAGCACCACCGTCAATCCAACGGCAGACCAGAAGCGCGCACCCATGATCCTAAATCCCATAGAGGCCTTCTAAACTGCGTCGAAAGATTCTTCCACGACAGGCCTGCATCCGCGCCAAATGGATGGTGAAAATTGGGTGATCAATTTTTAGGCACAGGTGAAGAAAAACTGCGCCAAGGCGAGTTTTCGTCCTGCACATTAAACCACCCGACCTAAGCATAGAGATCAAACGCCCAATCAAACATGGCGATGGCCTGTTTCGGAGACTAAAAACGCGTGAACGACCGTGACCCACTCGATAGACCCCTGTCGGCTGCGCGCTAGAGGGCCAGCAACAGTGGCCTTAGCGCCGCTGCCGCCTTCGCCAAGCCGTCAGGTCGGACAGATCGTCAATGTCTGAGAGGGTTGCCACCCGTCCGGGCTGACGGCCAAGTTTGGCCTCTGTATCGGCAAGGGTCAGGGGATGGGACCAGCGGATGCCTCGGTCAAGGCGAACCGTGCGAGCACGTCTGGCGCTGAGGGCCAAGAGCCAAAAGCCGCCATCTGTCGCAGGCCCAAACGCTACGCCGCGTCTTCGCGCCATCGCAAAGCCTTGAGCGATCAGGGCCCTCGTCATATCGGGCGCGTCCGTGCCAATCACCGCGACCTCTGCGCTGGAATGGTCCCGGAGGGCCCGTTGGAGCTTGAGGCCCAGATCACCGCGCCCTTGCGGCTCAACCCGCACGCCTTGCGGCCAGTCCGGCATGGCCCTTTGTCCACCCGTCATACGCACAACAAGCCGCCAGCGCGGATCAGACAGCTTGAACAGCAGAGCACGGCTCAATCCACGATAGAAGCGCCAAGTCTCAACCGCGCCAAGGCCTTGCGCCAAACGGGTCTTACCAACGCCAATGGCGGGCCTACGGGCGAAGACAATCAGGGTTGGCCTAGTCATAGGATTTGACCAGTCGCGCCGGGTCGGTCCCCATCAGATAGCGTACCAACAGGCTCCAGTTGCGAAGGCTGCGGCTGACATAGCCGCCTTTGCGGAACCGCTCAGAGCGGGTCAGGATCTTGCCATCCAAGGCGCGCAATCTTTTGCGTCCCAATCGGCGAACCAGTCCGACATCTTCCATCAGGGGCACGGCCTCAAATCCGCCAGCGGCCTCGTAGACGGCCTTGCTAATCAAGAGCCCCTGATCACCATAGGGCAGCGCCAGTAGGCGGCATCGCAGCGCGACGCCCGCCTCCCAGACCCTTGCAATCGGTGACGGATCATCCAATTGGAATCTAAAATAGCCCACGCGGTCAGCTTGCTGGCGAATATGACTTAGCGCGATGGTCTCCCAGCCCACGGCCAGTCGGCTGTCGGCATGCAGGATCAAGAGCCAAGGCCCTTTGGCGAGCGCGCAGCCCGCCGCAAGTTGCTGTCCCCGCCCCTTGGCTGAGGTGACGATCTTCGCGCCCGCCTCATCGGCAGCCTCGAGCGTGCCGTCGGTAGAGCCGCCGTCACTGATGATCACCTCGCGCACCAGACCGTCCACGGCCGCAGGAACGAGCGCCGCCAAGGTCAAGGGAAGGTGGCCCGCTTCATCAAGGGTGGGAATGACGACACTGATCATGCGCCCATCAAGCCTGCGCTCTGGATCGGGTCAAGTCTGGACAAAGATTGGCGAGGCCAAAGCGCAAGATTGCCACCGGCGCGCGCGCTTTGCGTCAATCGACCGGATCGAACAGGTGAATTTTCCGAGCCGCCAGATGCAGCACTTGGCCGACCGCGATCGATCCTGCCTCCTGCCGCGCAAGGCTGATCTCAATGCGCTGGTCCGCAGGGGTCCGAGCTTCAATCTGGATGACCGGACCTTGGGCCGTCACCCGCGCCACCTGCGCCTCAAAACCTTCGGCTGCCACGATCAGATCATGAGGACGCACGAAGGCGGTCTTGGGACCATCGGCGCAATCGACATCAAAGCTGACCGAACCACAGACAAAGCGCCCGCCACTGACCGCGCCGTCAAACCGGTTAGTTTCGCCGACAAAGCTACAGACAAAGGCCGAGGCCGGTTGTTCATAGACCTCTTGCGGGGTGCCGACCTGCTCAATGGAGCCCTGATTGAGGATCGCGACCCGGTCGGCAAGGTCTAGGGCCTCTTCCTGATCGTGGGTGACGAAGATGGTGGTCACACCCGTGGCATTGTGGATGCGACGAAGTTCTTTGCGCAGGCTCTTACGCACCGTGGCGTCCAAGGCCCCAAAGGGCTCGTCGAGCAAAAGCACCTGAGGCGACACGGCCAAGGCCCTTGCAAGGGCCACCCGCTGGCGCTGGCCACCCGACAGTTGGGCCGGATAGCGACCGCCCAGACCGCGCAGCTCGACCAGGCCCAACAGCTCTTCAACCCGGCGGTTGATCTCAGCCCGCAAAGGCCGATCTTTGGCCTTTCGGACATCCAGACCAAAGGCGATATTCTTGGCCACGGTCATGTGACGAAACAGGGCATATTGCTGGAACACAAAGCCCACCTTGCGGGCCGCTGCGCTGGCAAAGGTCACGTCTTGACCGTCAAAAGCCACCTGCCCGGCCTCTGGAAACTCCAGTCCGGCAATGATGCGCAGCAAGGTGGTCTTGCCCGAACCAGAGGGACCCAAAAGGGCCAAAAGCTCGCCCGGCTGAACCTCAAGGCTGACGCCGCGCAGCGCCGGATAGCGTGCGAACTGTTTCTCAACCGATCGGATGGAGATGGTCATGAGGTCGGTGGTCTCCGCAACCGCCCAAGGGATCGTCCGGCTAGTGCCCGGCGCGGCGCACCTGAGGCTGCAACATTTCTAAAAGGCCCTTGAGTATTAGGGTCAGGATGGACAACAGGCACAGGAGCGCGGCCACCGAAAAGGCACCGACGAAATCGTACTCGTTATAGAGAATTTCGACATGGAGCGGCATGGTGTTGGTCAGGCCACGAATATGGCCCGACACGACCGACACGGCTCCAAACTCGCCCATCGCCCGCGCATTACACAACAAGACGCCATAGAGCAGGCCCCAGCGGATATTGGGCGTCGTCACGCGCCACAGGGTCATCCAGCCGCCCGCCCCCATCGATGCCGCCGCCTCTTCCTCATCGACCCCCTGTTCCTGCATCAGCGGGATCAGTTCGCGCGCGACAAAGGGGAATGTCACAAACAGGGTGGCCAGCATGATCCCCGGCACGGCAAAGATGATCTTGATATTGTGATCAATCAGCCAAGAGCCAAACCAGCCGTGCGAGCCAAAGATCAGCACATAAATCAGTCCAGCCACCACGGGCGAGACCGAGAACGGCACGTCGATCAGACTGATCAGCAGGCTCTTGCCCCAGAAATCGTGCTTGGCCACGGCCCAGGCCGCCGCCACGCCAAAGACGATATTGAACGGCACCGCCACCGCTGCGGTCAGCAAGGTCAGCTTGATCGAGGCCAGAGCGTCCGGCGTGCTTATGGCCTCCAACGCGGGGCCCAGCCCCTGACGCAGGGCCTCGGCAAAGACCGATGCAAGAGGCAGGACCAAGACCAGTCCTAAAAAGACGGCCACGAGGCTGAGGACCAGCACCTTAACCCACCAGGGGTCTTCTGTGGAGGATCGTGGGCTCATGCCGACCTCTTGCGCGCCCAAGCCTGAATGGCATTGATGACCAGTAGCATCGCGAATGATGCCGACAGCATGACCACGGCGATGGTCGATGCGGCCTGATAGTTGAACTGTTCCAACTGGATCACGATCAACAGCGGCGCGATCTCAGACTTAAAGGGCATGTTTCCTGCGATAAAGATCACCGAGCCATATTCCCCGACCCCGCGTGCGAACGACAGGGCAAAGCCGGTCAGCCACGCCGAGCCTAAGGCGGGCAAAATCACACGGCCAATGATCGATAGACGCCCTGCGCCTAGGCTGGCCGCAGCTTCTTCGACATCCGCCGACAGGTCGCGCAGCACCGGCTCGATGGTGCGCACCACAAAAGGCAGGCCAATGAAGGTCAGGGCGATGACCACGCCCATCGGCGTATAGGCGGCCTTGATCCCGACGGTTTCGAGATACTGACCGACCCAGCCATTGGGCGCATAGAGCGCGGCCAAGGCGATCCCCGCTACTGCTGTGGGCAGGGCAAAGGGCAGATCGACCAGCCCATTAATGATCGACTTGCCTGCAAACTCATAACGCACCAAGGCCCAGGCCGTCAGGGCGCCAAACACCGCATTGACTGCTGCGGCGACAAGGGCTGCACCAAAGGACAATCGGTAAGCCCCAAGCGCGCGAGGCGAAAAGCCAGCCTCCAGAAACTCAGCAAAACTCTGCCCCGACGATTTCAAGATTACCGCCGACAGGGGAACCAACACGATCAGCGACAGAAGGCTGACCGTAACGCCCAAGGACAGCCCAAAGCCCGCAATAGCCGAGCGCCGCCCAAACAGGGGCGCAGCCCCGCGCGGCCGTCGGTCTTGTCCAGCAGCAGATGAGGTCAATGAGGACATGGTTCCAGGGTCTGGCGTCACAAGGATCAGGGCTTGGCCACTACAGCCATCATGCCTATAGGGGCCCCACCCTCTCAGCAGCAATGACCAAAAACTAAGAACGACGTGAGAAAAACGGGAGCGGCTCGAAACCGATCAACCCGCCGATTGAGACGCTGACAAATTGGTAGGCCGGGTGGGGATCGAACCCACGACCATTCGATTAAAAGTCGAATGCTCTACCGCTGAGCTACCGGCCCGCCGTGCGGGTGACTCGGTCTAGCCGATGCCCCGTGAAGCGGCGGGGAACATAGGCGGACCGAGCTATGGCCGCAAGCCATTAGCGAGGGCTGGCATCTAATTGTTTTATGCATAGATATAAGACATGGACCAGTCATCACGCCCCGCTGTGGTTTTCGCGCTGAGCCTTCTGGCGCTCTCAAGCTTGGCCCCTTTGAGCCAAGCCTTTGCCAAGGGACGAGAGGCCAGGTCTGAACCGGATAAGCCGCCGGTTTCGGACAGGATGGGCCAAGCGGTCAAAGCGCCGCTGGAAGATCTTAACCTGACCAAGGACAAGATCCCCCTGATCCTAGAACAGGCCATGGCTGAGCCTTACCAAAGGCCAGAAGATACAAGCTGTGACGGCCTAGCGGGCGCCATTGCGCTCCTAACCTTGGCGCTCGGCCCTGATCTGGATGTGCCGCCAACCAAGACCAATCCCGGCCTTTTGGAGCGCGGGACCGTTCTTGCTGGAGATACGGCCGTGGATCTTGTACGCGGCGCGGCCCAGAGCGTGATCCCCTTTCGCGGCTGGGTGCGCAAACTGACCGGAGCGGAGGCCTATGCCAAAAGGGTGCGGGCCGCCATCACCGCCGGGGGCGTGCGCCGGGGCTATCTGAAGGGCCTGGGCGAGGCCAAGGGCTGTGCGGCCCCTGCTGCGGCCTCTCGCGCGCCCTTAGAGCCGCCCGCCTAGCGTTCTAGAGGTGTAGGGCACGGCCATAGGCGTCGAGCACGCTCTCATGCATGGCTTCGGACATGGTCGGGTGCGCGAAGACGGTGGCCATCAGTTCGGCCTCTGTGGCTTCGAGCGTCATGGCAATGGCAAAGCCTTGGATCATTTCGGTGACCTCTGCGCCAATCAGGTGAGCGCCGAGTAGAGCGCCCGTCTTGGCATCGAACACAGTCTTGACGAAGCCCTCAGTCTCACCCGCCGCAATGGCCTTGCCATTAACCCGGAAGGGGAAGCGCCCGACGCGAACCTCATGACCGGCCGCTAAGGCCTGAGCCTCAGTTCGACCGACCGATGCAACCTGCGGATTGGCATAGGTGCAGCCGGGAATGGGGGCCGTGAGGTTGGCTGGCTTTAGTCCGGCCAGATGTTCGACACAGTGAACACCCTCATGGCTAGCCTTGTGCGCGAGCCAAGGCGGACCAGCCACATCGCCAATGGCATAGAGCCCCGCGACAGAGGTCGCCGAATGGGCGCCCGTGACCACATGGCCATGATCTACCTTAACGCCCAGCGCTTCGAGCCCAAGGTTCTCGATATTGCCAGTAATGCCGACCGCCACGATGGCAATATCAGCCTCTAGCCGCTCGGCCTTGCCGCCGACCTCCAGATCAACGACGACGCCCTTGGCGGTCTTGGCCAGCTTGACCACCTTGGCCCCGACGCGGAAGGCGAGGCCTCGGCGCTCAAAGGCCTTCTTGGCCGCGATGCTGACCTCTTCGTCCTCGACCGGCAAGATGCGGTCGAGCGCCTCTATCACCGTTACCTCAGAGCCAAGCGCGCGATAGAAGCTGGCAAATTCGATACCGATGGCTCCAGACCCGATGACCAACAATCGCTTGGGCGCTGATTTGGGCACCATGGCCTCGCGATAGGACCAGATCCGCTCACCGTCAGGCACCAGACCGGCAGCCTCAATCACGCGGGCGCGGGCGCCGGCGGCGAGGATCACAGACTTAGCCTGCACCGTGCGGCTACCACCCGCCTTCAGGGCCACGACGATCTTAGGCGCTGGCGTGCTCTTTTCGAGTTTAGCCGTGCCCTCAATGACCGTGATCTTGTGCTTCTTCATCAAGAAGGCGACGCCAGCCGAAAGCTGCTTGGACACCCCGCGCGAGCGTTCAATGACCTTGGTAAAGTCATAAGACCGCCCCGTCACCGACAGGCCATAGTCCTCCAGATGGCTGAGGGTCTCATAGAGATCGCCCGATTTGAGCAGGGCCTTGGTCGGGATACAGCCCCAGTTGAGACAGACACCGCCCAGCGCTTCACGTTCGACAATGGCCACCTTCATGCCCAGTTGGCTGGCGCGAATGGCCGCGACATAGCCGCCAGGACCGGCTCCGATAATGACGAGATCGAATTCCATAGCCAAAACCCTATATAAGCATCATCAGAGGATCTTCGATCAACCGTTTGAATTCATTAAGCCACTGCGCCCCGATGGTTCCGTTCAGGACCCGATGATCGCAGGTCAATGTCACGGTCATCACCGTGGCGATGGCGAGGCTAT
>JBBARR010000044.1:0-19455 GCA_040399645.1 Caulobacteraceae bacterium
CTATTGGACGCTGTTTACCCCTGGAATCTGGAAAGTTTTGCACGCTGTTTTGCAGTCTTTGGTGTCTTACCGACGGCCACGGTTGCCACAAATCGGCGATTGATCTTTTTGCGCAAAGAGAAATTCGCGAGAACGGAGTTGATCATCAGCTCGGGTTTATTCGTTCCTGGTGTCGATCAGCATCTGACCCCAAAGCCGATAGGCGCCAAGTAAGCTTTTGACGGCGTTCGTGTCCAAGGTCATCAATCGCTCCTGGGGAGCGGCGGAACTGCACGCTTGCGTTTGAACTGTCTTGAGGCGCTGTCGCTCCTCCCGCCATCCGTCTGGCCCGGCCTGCGCGACCGAATGCCAGAATGCCGATACCGCCGGGTCTGCATCCAGCAACTCTTGGTCTTGTCGGCGAAGCACATGCGGCACGGCATCGCCGGCAGCGCGCAGAAGGCGTGCGATAACTCGGACTATCCGGTGGTCCGGGTCTAAGGCGTTGCGGGTGCGGCAGGCGTCGAACCAAGCCTGTTGCCCGCCGTAGAACACCTCGTTCGCGACCGCGGCAGCCTGTTGGCGTTCGCGCAGCGTGCGTTTTATGTCGTCGAGTCCATAGTCCATTGTTCCCTCCTCATTTTGGACGGAAAGCGGGTGCAACTTCGGGAGCACTCATCGCCTGCGTCATTGTAACGGCGACCGGCTGGTCGCCTTTTGCTAGGTTGCGCTTGATATGCTGCGGCATGGGACCGAAAGAAGCCGGCCATGGCGGCGGTGACGTAGCTGTGGCTCCGGTGTCCCCGGTTTGCTTGTTGGCCATCCTGGATGCGTAATAGAGCGGATGAAGAGCAAGGAGGTAATCGGCAATTTTTTGGGCATCTGCTGAGGCCCGGAAAATCTCTCGCTTATCCCGGCGCAGCACATCCAGCCACGACTGAATGTATGAAGCGTGATTGGTGATCTCGACCGGGATGCCCAATTCGGCACCTATATACGCCGATGCCAATTCCGCCCTCAACTCTTCAAGGGCATATTCCTGGGTTCCGAACCGACTGCCGAGATCTCGATTCAATCTTGAGGGATGTCCTGACCAATGCCCGAGTTCATGGAGCATGGTCGCTGCCCAGCCGGCGGTGGAACTGAAGCTGACCCGAGGGGGCATCTGAATACTATCGCTCAACGGAGCGTAGAATGCTTTGTCTCCGCCCTCGCGAACGATGGCGCCGGAGCGAGCGACGATGACGGCTGCTGATTGAGGTGTTCGCCAAGGTATGTCCTCCGGTGTTGGAGCAACATATACTGGGACTCCGTCGACTTGGCTGGCGTGAAAAACCGGAAATGAGCGCAGAACCGGAACGGTCCGGACATCCTCGTCGCCGCCAGCACCTCTCATCTCGACCTTCTTGAAGAAAAATATGATCGAGGCGCGTTCCCCCCTGCGTACCCTCCAGCCACGATCTGCCGACTGTTTGAACGAGAGCCATCGTGGATCGTTGCCGCTCATCATCGGCGCCGCCATACCCAGCAACAGTACGTTTATGCCCCTGTAGTGATGGCCGTTGATTGCGTTCACTGGACCTCCAATTCCGGCTTTTGCCGAATCCCACGGGCGACGCCAAGGCGGCGTTCCAGATTCCAGCGCAGCCAAAATTCTGTTCGTCACGTCTGCAAAGTGATCTCTGCTGAACTGCTTGCTATCAGCCATGACCGAGCCTCATCGAACGTTCGGCGGTAAGGTCTTCTAGGGATTGCCCGGCGTCAGGAGGGGCCTCGTCGAAGCCAAAGGCGGCAATCTCCTCCTCGGTCAGGACGATATCGCCAGGTAGATTGGGGCCGGCGGTCCGATTGTTACTTGTCATTGCCTTGGCTCCCGGTCCGGGATGGGCGTGGCCGGCGTGGATGGCGGCCGCCTTGTGGGTTGTGGCACTGCCGGCGGAAACAATCTTCGACGAATGTGTTCCGGCAGCGGCGCGGCCGCTGTCGACTGCGGCATTCCATCCTCGCACTCCAAGCTTATCTGTTTTGGCTGATAACCCTGGCGCAGGGCTTCGACACGTGCGCGACGCTGAAAGTTTTCCGAGCCGCCAAAGAACCGGATTGATTCCCACCCTCTGGATTTCCCGGCTGTCACCAAGATCCTGATTTCGTCGTCGGTTGGCTCTCCCACCCGAATCAGTGTTATTCGATCGCCGCAATCCTCCAGAGTGGTGCTGCCGGGAAGCTGGACGCGCAGCACATCCTCAGCGTCCTCGACTTCGTACCCGAGGGCACGCCAATATGTTGCCGACAGACCCAACAGGCTACCTGGACGGCGCCCCCGCTGTAACTGGGTATCACATGCTCCGAAGCCGGTGTTCTGCGCTTTCTTTTGCATAATCTTCTTGCTCCCGGTGGGACGGCGGCTGAGCGCCGCGATCTCCTGAACTGTTGGAAGTGTCGCTTTGTCGATATCAGAAAGGCGTCGCTCAACGTCCGCGACCTTCATTTGCATGCGACGGGAAATTGAGTGCGGTGTGCCCGCAGCGTCGACCAAGATGATGCCGCGCCGTCCCAGCGCGAGCTTGAAGCCTTCCCGCTCAACGGCGACACGGAGTGCTCTGCCGGTTTTGGTTGTGGTCCAGGCATCCACAAGTGCCCCAGCGACATCGCGCACCGAAATGCTGGTGCGTTCCTGCACTTGCCAGTCGGGGTGCGTTGCGATCGCCACGGGGCGAGGTGCTCCGCGCCTCCTGGTATGGACGCCCGCGACAACCCGCAGGCCCCATCGCGCTTCCAGGGTTCGGGACACTTCCTCATGTTTTTTGTAATTCTGGCTGTCACGCGTAATTTTCAGCGTGGTAGGATGGACACGTGACCAAACTACATGAAGGTGCTCGCGCCCTTTTTTGACATGCCTCACGATAGCCCGCTGGTGCCCAGCCAGGCCGAGCTGCCGCTCCAACTCATCGGCTGCTGCCAGCCAGCGGCAACATCCAATCGTAGGAGCCTCATCGCGATCGAGATTTATGCTGGAGTGGTAAAGTCCGCGTTTCGCGCGAGTTCCCAAGCTGACTAGCCGCATTTCTTCGAGTGCGCCGGCCAGATCATTGGTCGTGACGCCGCGTATTTCCAATATTTCTGAGTTCTCGTTTTCGCTGGACAGCAGATGGTGAGCCAGTGCGGATGTGTCAGCTGTGGATTGGCCCCGTGAACTTCCCTTGATGATCATAGGGACACTCCTGCGCCCGACCCGCCACGGAGCGCGGCGCCGACCTCATCGCGCACTTCCGCTATTATCCTAGCCATAGCCGCTAGCGCATGGAAGGAGGGCATTGCGCCGTTGATATGCGCGACACGTGCCAGTTGGTTGATATTGCTGCCCAACTTGCCTACCTCAGCCAGCGTCTTGCTGAGCAGCTGGACGTCCAGCGCGGGCAGGTTGCGTGGTCGCAAGCGGATCGGTTTGACCGGCCCAGGTACGCGAAGCCGAGCTGCGTGAAGCGCAATTGCGCGACAGAAATCCGAGCGGCTGCGAGGTGGAATTAAACCGGCTGCTGCAGCCTGAATACGCGCCGCCTCCGTCTCCGTCAGCCTGAAGGCTACAACGATCGACCGCTTTCTTGGGGAAGGATTTCCGGATGAGCTTGTCATTAAGAAGAATGGATCATCGATGGCGTTGATTGCAATGATCTTGCAACGCTATAATCGATCAGGTCTCGATCGACATCCATAACGCCGCGGGCGCCGAGACGAAGGTCGTGTCTGCCTGCGAGAAGAAGATGCGATCCGGATCTGTGCCGGTCGGAACTGATGTTGATTCTAGCCGTCCATGCGCCCCAGCAACTTATATGCTGTGAACACCATAATTGAAAAAGGGCTGCCGGATGAAAGCCGAACGAGCTAGACATATCGCACTTAGCGAACGAGTGGGCCGCGCTCGGGCAGGCGAGGTTGACGGCGCGTCGGCTAGTGAAAAGCTTGTTATTGCCTTATCGATGGGCAGACGCCTTCCAGCTGACTGCGACGGGCCAGGAGCCGCGTGGCTGCGTCTGGACGATGTGGAGCGAGCGGTTGTAAGGGCCGAGAATAGGCTCGCTGCCAACTACTCTGAGCGTGAATCGCAATTTCTTCTTGAGGAAGGGATCAGTAAGAATCATGGAGGTGCGATTCAAAGCGAGGCATTGATCGCAGCTAATACCGCCCAAGAAGAAGCTAGAGAGAATCTCGCATTTGTCGAAGAGCGGATCGCTTGTCGGCTGCCAAGGGAAATCACGGAGGCCATGTTAGCGGAGGTTCGCAGAGCCAGCGAGGCGGTCACTGCGGCCGAGGAGGTCTACGAAGCACTTCGGTCGGTCAATCCTAATGGCGTCAGCCTATAAATCAGATCAGTGCAGTATGCCTGCTCCGAGCCGAAGGAATCATGGGTCAACGGGGGCGCAAGCCTCCTTGCAAGAGCCGTTTACAGACTTTGGCTGTACAACGGCATGGCTTGCTTCTGCTACTGTCCTTCTCCTTCGCGCCTCAAGACATCTCCGGCTTAGCTGGCGGACTTCAGTTTCACTCGCCGAACTACCTCACTCGCGGCCTTGATGCACGACGAATTCCGGCGCCACGTCCAGCCAAATCATACGGAGGTAGCCTTGCAATAGAATAATACTGGTCGGCAGTGGGATCTAAGTTTTCGCCCGTTGGAGAGATCACCCAGTAATGAGGCACATCACTCCAATCGATGGCTCGGCGAATCCGATACCCAGCTGCCTTCCCGCCCAAAAGATAATAAAGTGCCTCGCTCGCATGAAAGCAATGGCCAAACATTGGGTTCTCTGGGCGAATCCGATATTCGGGCCGAAGTAGGTCAAGTGTAAGAACAGATTTTACTGCATCCACCACTGCTATCTCATGGGGTGTCATACTGCTGGTGCCGCCGAGAGGAGCCAGCGGATCGCTTCGTCGATCGACATACCTCGAGCATCGCAAATGCGCCGCAGCGCGACATATGTGGCTTCCGGCAGATCAAGCGACCTGATCGAAAGTCGCTCGCGGTAACGCTTCTGCCGTTCAGCGGCGGACTGGGCCTTGGGACGGGGCAGCCGAATGGAACATTTGGCTGCAGCTTCCTCACCGGGTGACGTGATGTCTTGAAATTGCTCGTCATCGCCGTCGAGCCATGCTTGCACGACGGCCCGGTGCTGCGGGTGAGTGGCCATCCACGCGTCGGCGCGAAGTTCATCGATTTCGCCTTCCACTATCGATGTAGCGCGCAAAAACCTGAGGACGATCTTCTCCCGATCAAATCTCCCTCGTTTTCCGAGGCTCGGTTGCGCTTCTACTCGCTCGGATGCGATCTCGTTACTAAGATGGCTCGTCACCGGGTGACGGATGTCACGGTCACCTGCTTCCGACACTTTCTCGGTAAGTGCCTCAGAGGGCTTAGTCGGAATTTCCGTCACGCGGTGACGCGTAATCTTCAGGCTTTTGGGAACAGAGGTATAGCCAGCCCGACTGCCGGGAATGACCATAACTGTCCGAACACCAGAGCGCGGCGCCTTGGAAGACTTTGCCGGCATGGGCTTGGTTTGAGCTTCTTCGTCGTCATTGGAGCCGGCGCCAGTTTGCGGTGAACCTAAGATTGCCCGGCTGCTGTATGAGCCAGACTGCGCCGTGCTTCCTATAATTGCTGCGATACCTCTTGCTGGCCGCGACCACGATCCCCCGCTCCAAAGGAGATCTGCATCAGATTTCTGCGGCAACGATGAAGCCATTCTGTGCCACGCGACGCTTTCCTGCGCTCTGGCTTGGATCGCCACCGCGGCGGGGTTCGCGGCCTTGAACCGTTGTTGCCAGGCGCCCGCCGTGAAACTGACTTCCGGGGGCTGTGATCGGATCCATGCTTCGACCGCGCTGCGCTCAGGATCAGTTCGATCCTGGCGGCTCTCGATCTCAACGAGGATGTCGAGGAGCGTCAGTGCGACTCTTGTCACTTTGCCTTTGGCGCGCCCGTCGCTGCGGGCTGCTTCCTCTTCACAGGGGCCGCTTTCAGATTGTCACGTTGGTGCCCGCTTCCAATCGAAGTGTCGTCGGCTGGTCCGCCGATCACCACAAGGTCCATCGATCCGGTCCGGTGCGCGGCAGTTTGCAGTGGGGATGTCACGTCCGATTCCCGGTATTGGCCAAATTGGCCGCCGGCGAAGAAATGGATGGCTGGAGCGTCACCATTACCTCTGGCCGCAGGGGAAACCTTCACTCCTTCGACCGCCAGGGTTCTCGCGTAGGCGATCGGGTGTGCCTCGTACTTGACGACTCCATCATGCTGCCGAAAAACCACAGCCTCGCACTCGACCCAGGCATCCCCCCGCCGGATAAGGGCAGGAACACGAAGAACATAAGGTCCTTCGATGGTGCCCATGAAAACCCCTACCGCGTTCCCGACCTCTGGGAAAAAGATAAGAGCAGACCAGTCGATACTATTCTCAGACATGCAATGACCCGCCGGCAGAGGGGAAACGGTAAGGCCTTTGTCTTAGCCGATAGGCGCCGCGTCGCCGCTAGTATTAATGCGACGCAGACATCAAAACGGAGCGCAGGATGCAGTCTGACATCAACTCACTTTCCATCGGGAATGAGGTCCTGAATGAATTCGGATACGGGCCGCACTCCCGAAATCAGCAGGCGATCGCGCGCTCGGGTGCAAGCAACATAGAACAGGTGGCGCTCGGTCTCGTAGACGTCGTCCAGCTCAGTCTCGTCTGCCACATCTGCGAGGCGTGATTGCAGGGGTAGAACCCCATCATCACAGGCCATGGCGGCAGCAGCTTTGAACTCCAGCCCCTTTGCCAGGTGCATGGTCCCGATCAAGACGTGCCCGCGGGGGTCCTGGTCGCGCTCGGACAACTCCATCCACCGGTGGCCTGCTGCCTCGACAGCGGCACGGGCTCGGGGAAGCTGAGCACGCGATCGCACGAATACGCCGGTCTCAGAGGGGAGAACACCGTCACCGTTGGCCTGGATGATCCAGGCAGCCACGGCATTGATTTCGGCCTGCTCGGTGTCGAGCTGACTGATTTCCGGGGCTGGTCCGTTAAAGACCGACACGGTCCGGTTCCGATCATCAGCGTTGCCGTCCACGTCGCGGACAGCACTCGGGAGTAGACGATCCGCTGCGCGCCGGATCTGATGAGACGTGCGGTAGTTTACAGTTAGGGTGGACGATCGGCCTCGAATGTCGACGCCCAATTCCTTCCACGAGAATGGCTGCTGGAAGATTCGTTGGCCCAGATCTCCCGCGAAGAATAGAGCATCTGCTTCCCGGGGGGAAATTGCAGCAAGGAACCGCAATTCAGCGACGCCGAGATCCTGAGCTTCGTCCACCACGATATGGGTGAAGGGCTTGGTCTCCATGGAGGAGTAGTGGGAGGCCGTTCTGCCAAAGATATCCGGCCAAGTCGCTAGACCGCGTTTGGTGAGTGAGGCGCGTAGGGCTGCGAAGACTGGCCATAAGCGTTCCCGCTGTCCTGCGCTCATGCGATTCTTTCGGCCAAGACGTGGCACCTGGGCATAGGCTCCAACGTCGGCGATCTGCCAGGCATCCACCACATGCCGCCATTCAGACAGTAAGAAACGCGGCGTGAATCCCTTGGCGCCCACGGCCTCGCTCGCCTTGATCACGGCATCCTCTACCTGCTCGTCAGATGCAACGACGGCTCTGCGGCCGAAGGCCAGCTGGTACAGCTCGTCGGCAATGGTGCGATAGGGCGAGATCGTCATCCGACGCATTGCCGGCGACGATTCCCCGAGCAGGACTGCCAACTTGCGCGCCAGTGCGTTCGCCAGCGGTTGAGAGAAGGTGGTCAGAAGCACACGACTTTCCGTCTCGCGCTGGGCAACGCGTGCGGCACGGTGCACCGCAACGACGGTCTTGCCTGTGCCCGCAGATCCGGAAGTGCGTGCCGGACCATTGTAGCTGCGCTCCACCACGCCTTGCTGGGTTGGGTGCAGGAAGACAGCCCATTGATCCCAAGTGGCGTCCAGCGCCGCTGCAAGGGCCTCCTGGTTTCCGACCACACGGAATCGACGCATGGCATCGGGGTGGGCGAACGGATCGATGGGCGCGACTGGTGCGGGCTTTGGCAGGCGCCCGGTGCCGACGAACTCCAGCAGGGCCTCGGCAGCTTCGGCCGGCAAATGCTCAGCCAATGCCAAAAACCCGTCCTCGGTTGCTGCCTGCACATCCGGGACCCAATCCTGCGGTACGCCGACTCCGAGCAGATCGTCGGCCGCAAGGGCTTTGAACGGCTGGATGGAGAGCAGGCGCTGTGGCTGATCCGGGGCAGGGGCCACGGGCAGCACGAGCGGCGCGACTTGAGCCGGTGTAAACTCCTCCAGCCGCTCGCGGACCTCCACGATCTGGATCGCGCCTGTGCGAGGGTGCGCTTCGATCCGGCGCCGCTCTGCCCAAGCATAGGCGTCGTCGTGGTGGCCAACATAGGCTAGAAGGAAACTCGAATCGGTCTTGTGAATAACGATGCGGATATCGCCGCTGGCTCGCACTGACCAGAAATGTGGATCGCGGGAGCGGTCAATCCGATGGAATTTCATCCCTGGCGCTGTTGGGGCCATTTGAAGATCGAAGGCAGTCGTCTTGGCGGCTTTCTGCTCAGGCCCGGCGAGGCGCGAGAGGGCAGCTGTAAAGGTTGCGGCGATACGAAATTCCATGCGCAATCGTTATCACGATCCACGCGATGGCGCAGTCTTGTTCGGAGGGCCGCAGCATATTTTTTGACAGGGGCTGATTGAGGGCTTGATACTAGGGAAAGACGGCGCGATTAAATTTGGTAGGAGATATCCTAGTATAACGAGTTAACTTTTGAAAAATTTTGGCGTTTTCTTGCTTTGTTACTTTCGCTTTCGCCCGCGCGGAGATGTCTCTGATGACGTCGGAGACACGCGGTGTTGCCGTAGCATCTGCATTACATCCTTCAATGCATCCTCAATACTCGAAATAGATCCGTCACGTTTGTTGAGTTCAACTCCAGGTGTCGGAAGTCGCTGCTGATCGAGTTCGGCATCGCTGTAATCTTCGCGCCCGATCCCGCGGATAAGCACTGTAATCAGCGGTGAGATCTCCACATCAATTCGTGCACGTGCGAGAAGTCGCCCTGCGTAGCGCGATTTCCCACGCAACATGACGGACAATTCCGCTGCTGATACGTCAGCACGCGGTGGGGAAAGCGGGTCTTCAGACCTTAGAACTTCGCGCGCGATCCACCAGCCTGATGCGTCCCCTCCTGCCAAAACCTCCCCCACCGGCGTCCTGGTTTGGAGCGCACCCAGCCATAACCATGCCTCCGGAAGCTGCCGTGCATACTCGGCAAGAAGGCCCGCCTGCTGTTCGAAGCCCGGTCTGCATACGAACGTCGCAAGAGCCAGTGCGAACGCACGATCCGAACTGGAGCCAAAACCGTTCGATAATGATGGAGCCATCTCATCAAGTAGTTTTACTCGCTCTTCAGCGGTCATCTCGCGCAAATTGCCGACGTGACGTAGACCGAGAAGGTCGCCGGAGCCCGTAAGTACCTCCCTGGCAATTTCATACACATCGGCGCCATTACGAATTTGCAAAAGTCGGTCACAGCCCTCGATACCTGTCGTAGTTCTATTTTCGGCTGCCTGGGCACCGACAAGACTTCCTACGACCCGAAGGATAGCTTCAATCGACTGCCGTGGAATGGGACGATTCATTTCCCTACGAAGACGTTCAAATGTTCCTGCAATCTCTTCTAAGTGTTGGCGGCCAAGCCCGACGTGGAGTGCACGTAAAAGTGCAAAAGAGAGCGTGCTCCGTATTGCCGCCGTGCTAACCGATACCAACGGCAGGGATTGCCGCGCGTGCGCGTGCATAAGAACTTCACAAATTACGATGCCTACTGCGCCACCGATGAGCCCACGAATGTCTGAAGGCTCCGGATCCAGCAATGCCTGCAGCTGCGCAGGGGTCATGATGCGAACCTGAGAGGTAAGTGGCCCCATTCCGCGCATGTAGGTCGCACTCCACGAAAGTAGGTCATCAAACTCGCTTTCGTCAGCCAACAACGTGTCTGGAACGGTCCAGCCGTTTATCCCTGGCTTCTTTCGCCAGATAGCAGTCACCTCTCCTGGTCGCGGCTGAAGTGATCGCTCATCGAACGATTCAAACACAACCGAGTTTGCAGGCCGCCCTTCGAGCAATTCCAGCAATTGCCCGCGCCGGAGGTGCGCTTTGAATAGCTCTTCAACGACGGCCAAATGCAGCCTCCACACTGGGACGCCGCATACCGGCAGGTCGAACAGCATTTAGAGCTGAGTCGAAGTAAGGCGGTAGCTGACCGTCATGATAAATCGTGAGCGTGGTCTTTGCCCTAGTCACACCAGTGTAAGCAAGGCGCTTTTGCTCACCCCGGAAATTCACTATGGTATCCGCGCCAGCGAAGTGCACGGCGCGGAATTCCAGCCCCTTGGCCGAGTGAACGGTCGATACCCAAATCGGCTTTGTCGCTTCAATTCGACGGTATCCGTCCTCGCGATCTTGCACACACAGGTCATCTCCAAAGCCTGCGCTGATCAGCGCAGCAGAAATGATCCGCAGGTCATCGGCGCGTGGGCAGAAAACACCAATAAAGCCATCGGGATACGTCCGCATTTGAAGTGGGAGCTTGGTCGAAATCAAGCGTGCTTGCTCAGCGAGCGGAGCTTGGATCACGTCGACGCTGGGGGGGAACGCAGCAGACCTATAATTGCATGTGGGAAGAATCGGGTCATAACCCGCTGAGAAGGTGCGCCCGATTCCATCAGCGACTTCGCAGATTGGACGCCCACTACGATAATGATACCGGAGCTCCAATGTCTCATCCACGAAGGTGCTCAGTGCCGTAAGTGATGTGCCGCCTCCGTAGATTTGTTGACGAGAGTCGGCTGCAATGAAAAGGTCGCGTGCTATATGACGAAAGAAATGGATTTCGTCGGGCAAAAAGTCCTGTGCCTCATCAAGAAGAATTACATCATAAATTGGCTCGTATCTTTCTTGGAAAAGTGCCACGACTGCAATCAGTCGTCCCAAGCGGTCCTTCTGAAAGTCACCTACTGCTTCATACGGACAACCAGCCTCTTCCAACAGGCGGTCGAGAAGAGAATGACTCGTCATCACACTACGCGCGTCAAAATCATAACGGTCAGCGCCAGAGCGAATAAACTCCTGCAGGGTACGCGTGAACACCACCACGACTAGATTAGGGTGTTCGGATGTTGCAAGGTAACTCGCCCGCAGAAGCATCAGGTTTGTTTTGCCGGAGCCAGGCGGCCCTTTGACCAAAAAGCTGCCGTCCGCCGGCAGCTCGATGACACGGAGCTGGTCGGGATCAAGTTCGCCCGGTTCTCGCCACCAAGTTTCCATGATTAATTCCTAACACGATCCTTGGAGGACGGGCAGATGCATTCCGCCGGCTGGCGGCGATCCTATCTCAAGGGCTGAATCGAGAGCCGCATGAAGAACCAGGTTTAACTGGCCTAACAGGCTGGGCGTGCCTGATTCTCCCCTGTAGATTTCCATCCAGGGCGCTGGGTCCTGCCGATCAACCGGTCGGCCCAAAGCCGCAGAGGCAAAGACGAGAAGGTGAGCACCGGAGTTATCCAGCGGTTCCACCCGGAGGCACATTTCAAAGGTTGTCGAAAGATTCAGCCACGGGCCTGCCTTGATCGACACTTCAGCCATTGCATTGACAACGCTGTGTCGCACGTCAATTGGAGGGAAGACGGTTGACCTTTGACGGACGTCTCTGACCAGGGCGGCCACGGCAGCACCAGTTCGATCAAGCTGTCTTCGCTGCGATGTTTGGGGCCGGGTTTGAGGCGCGCTCGGGGCAGGTCCGGTCGCTATGCGATGTTGGATGCGTTCTTGGATGGCCACAGAATCGCTTGCCGAAGGTCGACCGTTGAAGGAATCCCAGGAGACAAGTCGCAGGCGCAAGCGCCAATCCTTGTTGAGGCAATTCCGCGCGAGGCTTTGGAGTCGCGCGTCCACATCGTCTGCCAGAACGCCAGGTATCTGGTGCCGAACCGCGTCGATCACCCGTGCCGCGGGAGCCCTCACATCATCAAATAGCGGTCGTCTCATAATCATGTCGTGAAGAACAGCGCCAAGCTGATAAAATGTAACTGACCGCCAACCTTCCGGGGAATGCTCCTCCTCACGGCCAATAAATTCCGGGGGGCTGTAACGGGTCGTTCCAACAAACGCATCCCCTGTCCCTGCATCTTCAAGGGCCGAAAGCGGCAGCGCGATACCCAAATCGAGTAGTGTGAGGTGACCAAAGTCGCGTGTGACCATGATGTTATCAGGCTTGATGTCGCGATGGACGATCGCACGATCTTCGAGCAGGAACCGTGCGGCCTCAGCAAGTTGCTGAATCAATGATCCTATCCTATTCCGCGGAAGGTCCTCGATCGCCTTGCTTAGCGGAAGGTGTTCGTCCGGACCCAACAGTGCCATGACAAGAAACAAATAACCTGTCGTTAGGCATTTGCCTCCGTCCAGAATATCCACGATGTGAGAATTCCCATGGCCAAGGAGCTCGCGCTCGCGGTTAATCCGTTCGAGCTGGTGTGCGGCGCCGAAGCGTTCCACCATTTCTGGATCCACTACTTTGAGCGCTCCCCGTTGCCCATTCCTTTCGGCAGCGAAGACGAGGGCCGATGCGCCATTGCCAATAAGCTCGTCGACCGTCCAGCCGCCAATTTCGTGTCCGCGCAGCTCCTGAGCCATCCGCTCAGCGCGTGTCCGATCCATTGGATTCCTCTTAAATTAGTTCTGGCCGTTGAGCATTGCGCCAGGTGTTTGATTATAATGAAGATGATCACCAGTTTGACTTCGCACCGTCGGTGATCGGCGGTGATCGGCGCTGTATCGCACCGACCAACATTCCTCGACACAAATTAACTGTCGTGGCGACCGCGGTGAACATCACACGCTGAATACCTTCATCACCTCGTCCCCGAAGTGATTAATCACCTTTACCGCCACCCGCCCATTCTCCGGGCGTGCGAACGGCCGTGAGACATCGCGATACAGCGTTGCCCATGCCTCCTCGTCGATCTCCGCTCGCAGCGCCGTTTTCAGGGACTTGTAGGGGTCCTGCGCGCCCAGGAAGTAGGCGTGGCGCACGTAGAAGCTTTCCTCGTTGTAATCGGTGTCGATGAACCAGGCGGCGATGCTTTTGGTGTCGCCTGAGCGGATATCGCCGGTTTGGGGGTCGAAGACGTCTACGCCGATGATCCGGATCTGGACGTGGTCGTGTTGGCCGGGCACGGATTCCACCATCAAGTCTGGTTCGCCGAAGACCACGAATAGGTTGCCCTTGCCGGTATTCTTCAGATCGTCGGCCATGTGCAGGTCGGGGTTCATGCGGGCCTTCAGGATGGGCATCGGGCCGAGTTTGGTGAGTTCGGTGGCATGGGCGTCGTAGTTAAAGGCGCAGGCGATCAGCACGTCGAACCGTGCCTCGGAGGCTTCGCGGGCGGCGGTGACGAGATCGGGGCGGCTGAGGGTGCCGAACTCCGGGCCGATCAGGATGCCCGCGCGGCGTTCGGTGTCGCCTTCCATGAAGCGGCCCTCGGCGCCGATGTAGTCGCCCGGCCAGGGGGTGAGACTGGTGAAGTGGATGCTGTCGGCTTTGCTGGTCTGGTGCACGCCTGATGTGCGCAAATTGTCCAGCACCATGGCGGCGAAATCCACCACGGGCGTGGTGGGCTTGCGGCGTTTGGCGGGGGTGGCTTCGAGGTCCAGCAGTTCGTCCTCGTCGGCGGGGACGACGCGGTGGGGGGACAGGCTCTCGACGGTAAAGGGGCCGGCGACGCGGATGCGGGATTTGTCCTCGTAGGGGCGGTCGTAGAGGAATTCGATGTCTGCCTTGCGGGCGATGGAGGCGTCTATGCGGCGCTGGCGCTCAATGCGGGCTTCCCACCATGAGGTGTGCAGGTGGTTGACATCTTCCGGCCACGGATCGCGCGGTGAAGCTGGCACGCTGTCAGCGGTATAGTTGCGCCCTAGTTGCTGATTGAGTTGTCTCACGAGCGTCGCAGTAACTGTTGGCGAACTTTTAACCGCCTGAAGGTCAAGCCATATTTTGTTGGCATCCGGCGGCCACGGATCACCTTGCTCGCGTGGGACTTCCCAGTCATGCCACTTACGGGAAAGTGCCTCGTTAAGGCTAACGCGCAAGGGTTCGAGGATTCGTTGCGAGTCGTCCCAGATTACGTCGATCTCGGCGTTATTGGCGATAGATTTCAGGGTGATCCGATTCGTGCGTTCATAGACGAAGCCCTGGCGAACGTCGCTGTTTGTGGCAGCGTCGGATTGAACTTTACCGGAGACCGACTGCTCCTTTGCGCGGCCGTCACGGCTGTCGGCGAGAAGATAGTAGGGGTATTTCGACGCCATGATACGTGTGCGGGCTAGCGCAAGTGCTACACGAGAGGTGTCAACGGTAATCCAGCGGCGCCCCCACTGCTCGGCCACTGTGGCTGTGGTGCCTGAGCCGCAGGTAGGATCTAGCACGAGGTCACCAGGATCAGTAGCAAGCAGAAGGCAGCGCTGGACTACCTTCTCAGATGTTTGAACCACGTATACCCGATCAGAAGAAACTCCACCAAGCTGGGTATCGGACCATAAGTTCGATAAAACAGAATAATCACTATCACTTCTATACATTCTAACTCTTAACGTATTCCCATACTTCAAAAGATAGTTTGCTTTCGCGAATCGAGGCAGCTCCAAAACAGGATCATATGTCCATTGCCTCCCTTTTGGTGGCGAATAAGTAGCCCCAGCATGTTCAAATGGGACTGACCTTGTTACCGACGGATGCTGAGAATTTATAGGGCCTGGTAGAAATACCTTTAACCCTTTTCTTTGAAGAGCGGAGGATAGCTCTAACGCCGTCAATTTTCTGTAGCCTTCTCCTTCAGTCGCAAGCCATGGCGTAATGTCCCCAGTTAAATCTCCCATATTACTTTGAGTTTTCAACCGATGGCTCTTGAGCTTCGTGATGTCATATGCGAACCAAAGCACTGTATCAAATATGTTTTGTATATTTTTGCCCGTCGAGCTACCTGTCTTCTGAATTTTTATTTCTGATATATAATTTTCTTCTCTGAATACCTCATCCAGCAGAGCGCGTACCCTGTGCACATTTTCGTCGCCGATTTGTACGAAGATTGATCCGCGGTCGGTCAGCAACTCGCGTGCCACCGTCAGCCGATCCCGCAAATAAGTTAAGTATGAATGTATGCCCTCCTTCCATGTATCACGGAATGCCTTCACCTGTTCCGGCTCGCGCGACAGATCCTCACGCTTGCCATCCTTCACGTCGCGGTTCTGGGTGCTGACCTGCCAGTTGCTGTTGAACTTGATGCCATAGGGCGGGTCGAAATAGATGCACTGCACCTTGCCGCGCAAACCCTCACGCTCGGCTAGGCTTGCCATCACCTGTAGACTGTCGCCCAGGATCATGCGGTTGGTCCAGTGCTGGTCGTGCTGGTAGAATTCCAGCCGCGCCTCCGGGTCGGCAAGGCCGTTAAAGTCGCCGAACAGGTCGGCGGCTTCGCTTTTAGTTGCGGCGCGTTCGCGGGATTGTTTTTGCAGCCCGTCTATGATCGCCTTTGGGTGCACCTTTTCCTGGATGTAGATCGGTGGCGGGGTCACTACGAGGTCGGACCAGTCCTGCGTATCCTTGCCGCGCCAGACCAGTTGGGCGTCGCCGAGTTCGACTTTGCCGGTTTCCACCAACTGCGCACGCTGCGCCTTGGTGAGGGTGATGCGCATACCGCGCCAAACGATCTGTGGGTCCAGATCGAGGTTGCGGGGGCGGGTTTCACCTGTAGGCAAGGGGGACGCGCGGGGGTAGCGGGCTTCGGGGAACGGGGCGATTTCCTCCATCTGCTGGGCGATAGATTGGTGCTCGGCGGTAGGGATGTTGCGGCGGGTGTCGGCGTGGATGAGCGCTTCGATCGGGCGAGGACCGGCAGGTGGCTTGGGTGGACGGGGCATTTCGGTTCCTAGCTCGGGCGGATTTGCGGACGTGGTGCGCAAGTTGGCGTCACGTCAGATGGTTTCGTTCAGCTTTGTGCGCGACCAGGCGTGCGGGTTTTCATTGTGGCACCGCGTCGGGTGCGCCTTTTGCCAGTTGGCAAAGCGGCGGGCCTGATCCATCGCGAGCACGGAGTAGACTTTTTCTCGCAGGTGCTCGTTGCTGGCTTTGTCGGCATCGGGATGGGCTTTCGTCCAGGCGGCCTGATGACCGGCCCGCTTGAGTTCGTCCGGGCCGAACTGAGCGAGCTTGCGCTCCGTCGCCTTGTGGCCGGCCTCGATATTGGTGTCTTTGTTGCGCTCGGCGGAAATTGGTGCTGCCGGGCCTTCGTTCGTGCTGTCGGTCATGCGGGAACGGTGGAGTCGGTGAATTCATCGACGAGCTTGGCGAAAGCTGCCTCGATTTCATAGACGTCGACGAATTCAGCAAACGCCCAGCGGCCGTAAGTGCCAAGGTTGTTGACGCCGGGCACCCACAGCTTGCGCATGGTTTCCGCTTTCAATTGGGCGTCGATGGCGCGGAAACCTTTGATTTCGACGATCAGGTGCAGCGGTTCGGGCTGGCCGTCAATTACGCGGATGATGAAGTCGGGCCAGTAGCGGCGCTGCTGGTTGCCGTTGCGGTAGGGCACTTCGAACTGCATGCCCTGGTTTTTGACGTAAGAGATCACCTGTGGATGTGCCTCGGCGGCGCGTGCGAATTCAGCTTCCCAGTCGCTGTCTGTCACGATGTGGTTGACGTGGCAGAGTTCGGGGTTGGTGGTGTAAAGCGGCTTGGAGGTGGCGAAATTGACGTGGCGGCTGCTGCCGGTGGGCGTGTAGGGGTCGAGGATGGCTTTGACGGTGCCGGCATCGGGCGTTTCGGTTTGGCAGGCGAGCCACATCAGTTCGCAGGCGCGGTCGGCGAGTTCGAGATAGGTGATTTGTGCCGGCATGGTGCCGCCGATGCATTTCAGATAGCCCTCGTCGAGCCAGCGCTTTGCGATGCTTTTCAACTGGCCAAACAAATGCATCTTGGGCACGCCGCCGGGGTCGCGGAACTGGTTGAACAGCAGGTGCTTGGCGAGGTGGTAGCTGATTTCGCTAGGGCGGACGGTCCCAAGAACAGCGGTGGTGAGTTCGACTTCGGCGCCGACAATGCCGGATAGGAGCACCTTGCAGGGGCCGACCATCTCGGGCGTAAGGATGAGGCGCGAGTCTTCGGTGAAGCGGGCCACCACGCGTTCATCCGGCAACGCGACTCGGTAGCCTTCGACGCGGGGGAACGTGATTTCCAAGGCGGCGCGTTCCTTCATCGCCTTGACCTGGGTGGTGGGCTTGGGCGGCTTTGGTTTTGCGACGACGGGCTGGGCGGCAAAGTCGAACGGGATGCCCATGATGTCGGCGTATTCGACGTTGAACAGGCCCTGGTCATTAAGCTCGTAGGATTGGCGGCGCAGGCCGCGGCCGACGACCTGTTCGCATAGGAGCTGGGTGCCGAAGGCGCGGACACCGAGGATGTGGGTGACGGTGTTGGTGTCCCAGCCTTCGGTGAGCATGGAGACGGAGACAACGCAGCGGACGGTTTCGCCGAGGCGGCCCTTGCGGCCGACGGTGTTCATGACCTCGCGCAGCAATTCCTCGTCGGTGATGGGCGCGGCCCCTGCCCCGGCGCCATCGCGCTGCATTTTTTCGCGGCGGAACTGTTCGAGTTCGGGGCCAACGGTGGCGCGGAAGCCGGCATCGAGCGCATCGCCTGAGTCGATCTGTTCGCTATCGATGAGCAGCGTGTTGGGGCGCGGAAGGCGAGCCCCGTGTTCATCGTAGTTTGCGAAAAGCTTCAGGTGTGGGTCGGTGAAGCCGTTGTGCTCATCGCCTTCGGCGACATCGCGCTCGAAGCCGGAAATCCATTCGTAGACGAGCTCGGAGGTAGAGGTGTTGTTGCAGACGACTATGAAGACGGGCGGCGTGTCGATGCCGGCGCGGTCCCATTCCTCGAAGGTTTTCTCGTAATGGCCGTAGAGCGCGTAGAGGGCGGTTTGTAATTCGTTGGGGAGGGAA
This sequence comes from Caulobacteraceae bacterium, assembly GCA_040399645.1. GTDB lineage: Bacteria > Pseudomonadota > Alphaproteobacteria > Caulobacterales > Caulobacteraceae > CAISGS01. The sequence goes on from JBBARR010000044.1 coordinate 18,116, forward strand.
AGCGGGTTGCCCTTGCCACCCTTGGCACGGCCGGCCTTGGGCATCTTCTTGCCGATATGGTCCCACAGGTTGCGGTAGATCGGGGTGTCGCCATTGACGGCGTTATCGGAGATCGGGATGCGCGGCAGCTTGACGATGCCTGACTCGATCGCGTCCATCAGGGAGAAGTCGCTGACTGTCCAGGGGAATAGCGTGCCTTCGCGGTAGCCGGAGCCGCGGAGGAAGAACGGCGTGGCGGAGAGGTCGTAGAGGGCGGTGATGCCGAGCTTGCGCTTGAGGGCTTCGAGGCCACCGATCCAGAGGCGGGCGGCTTCGGCGTTCTTCTTGGCTTCCTCGCGCTCGTCAGCGCCCACGTCTTCGTCGCTGTTGGGTTTCTCGCGGTAGCAGTGATGCGCCTCGTCGTTGATGACCACGACGCCTTTGAAGCCCATCAGCTCGTTGGCGACGCGGTTGAGCATCTGGCCTTCGGTTTCGAGCGTTTGCGGCGGTGCGTCGCGGCCCTGCAGGAGGGAGCGGCCAGTTTTGCTGATCTCCAGCGTCTCACGCAACTTGAAGGCGTGATAGTTGGTGATGACGATCTTCGCCTTGTCGATCTCATGCAGCATGTCGGTCGGCACAAGGTCGCGGCTGCGATAGTAGCTGTTGGGGTCGTTAGGCATCAGCACGCGGAGGCGGTCCCGGATCGTGATGCCGGGGGCCACGATGAGGAAGCCGCGGCTGTAGAGGTTGCTGCCGGGGGTGCGGACGGCGTTGATGGTCTGCCAGGCGATGAGCATGGCCATGACGGTGGTCTTGCCGCTGCCGGTGGCCATTTTCAGTGCGGTGCGGAATAGCTCGGGGTTCGATTGCTCGTTGGCGCCGAGGAGGTGCTGGCGGAAGCGGTCGTAACGCTTGTCCTTGCGGGCGACCTCGGCGAGCCAGATGGCGGTTTCGACGGCCTCGACCTGGCAGAAGAAGGGTTTGACCGACTCGAATTCGTGGTGGCGCCAGTGGTTGAGCAGCCGCTGGGTGGCGGGAGTGACGCCCCAGTCGTTCGGGTTGGGGATGGCGCGCCAACTGGCGACGTAGCTGCGGATTTCGTTGATAATCGGGGTCGGATTGTACTCCTGGTCAGCCGTCGAAAGGTCCTGGGCGTCGGGCATGACGAAGCTGGCCTGGCCGGTCTTGCGCTGCTTCTTCCTGGGCTTTGGCACCGGCGTGATCAGCTCCGACCGTCGGCGGCCTGATATGGGGGGAAGGCCCAACGGTTGCCCATCGTCATCAAGGGCATGATGTCGGGCTGGAACGGTCGTGCCCCAGATCGTGGTGTAGCAGCGGTGGGTAAGTCGCCCGCCGGAGCG
>JBBARR010000045.1:0-12833 GCA_040399645.1 Caulobacteraceae bacterium
GAGCCTTGTCCGCTGATGCCCAAGCCGAATTGACGGCTATGACCAGTTTGTCTTGCGGGAAGACGTAGATCTGCTGACCAAAGATGCCTTCCGCGGCATAGCCCCCGGGGATGATCCATATGAAAAAACCATAGCCCCGTTCATTGCCAAAATCGTTTTGGGAGGAGGTGGCGAGCTCGACCCATCTTTCAGGGACCATCGGCTTGCCTTGAGCGACACCGTCTTCGAGTAGAAACTGTCCTAGCCTTGCATAGTCGCGAAGGGTCATGGACAGGCAACAGCCGCCGCGCTCATGACCACCTTGGTCCGTCATCCAGACCGCGTCCTGTTCCATTCCGAAAGGTTGCCAGATCTTCTCAGACAGATAGGTCGAGAGCGGCTTTCCCACTGCGGTGGACACAAGCAGACCCGTCAGATCGGTCTCGCCGGTATTGTAGACAAACTTGGTGCCGGGCGGGTGAGCGCGGGGCAGTTTGCGCATGTAGGATATCACCGGATTAACCCCGGGCTCATCGACCTGAAGCCCCACGCGGGCCACGTCGGAATTGAGGTCCTGATAGTCCTCGTTCCATTTGACGCCGGACGTCATGGTAATCAGCTGTCGCACCGAGACATCATCGTAGGCGCTGCCCTTGAGCTCAGTCAGATAGGTGCTGACCTTGTCATTTAGGCTCGCGATCTTCCCATCCGCGATCGCTGCGCCCACAAGGATAGAGGTCACCGACTTGGCCACAGAAAACGAGGTCCAGCGCTCCTGCGGCGCGCGGCCCAAGCCGTAGCGCTCCAAGACGATCTTGCCGTCCTGCAGAACCAGTAGGCCCGATGTGTTCATCGTCTTCATATAGGTGGCGATGGTTTGGGGCTTGCCTTGCCAAGTCCAGGTTGGGTTGATTTCCTGCGCCGCCTTGGGCAATTCACGCACGCTAGCCCCGCGCGCGACGACCTTAACCGGGAATGCGTCTTCCATGTGGCGATAGCCCCAAGCCTGCTGCTTGGGCGTCCAAGAGAGGACCGAGTTGGTCAGGGCCGGCGGGCCGGCGGCAAAGGCCGCTGTGCCCAAGCTTAGGGATAGGACAGCAATTCCAGTCAGAAGTCGCATCACGCTTTCTCCTTTGGACTTGGTTTGGTCTAGGTCAGGACGACCTAGATTAGGGCCTCTATTTCATCGGGCCGCAGGCCAGCGGCTTCTAAAATTTCGCGGGTATGTTCACCTAGCTTTGGTGCGGCGCGGCCGACGGCAGGCGCGCCTTCTGGGAAGCGGGCCGGGGAGGCGGGGGCACGGAAGGTGCCGCCCCAGCCATCCTCAACCTCTATGAAACAGCCCGCTGCCTCGGCCATGTCCGAGTTGGCAAGATCGGCTAAGGTGCTCATCGGTGCCCAGGCCAGATCGACCTCATCCAGCCGCGCTCCGGCCTGCTGTAAGGTCAATTTGGCAAAGCCTGCATCGCAGAGGGCACGGACCTCTCGGGTCGTGTCTAGGTCAATGATCGGTGGGTCAAACCGTGGCTGACCAATCATCTCGGGATAGCTCAGCGCGGTCATCATCTTGTCAAAACAGTTGGGCGCGCGCGGAACGATACACAGCCAGCGGTTATCTGCGGTCCGAAAATATCCCGCTATCCCATTGGGCCGGTCATTGCGAGGCAAAGCGGTGACTACCTCGCCATAGCGCAGATGCAGGGCCAGATCCCAGCTGATGGCATAGGCCCCGGCGCGGATCAGGCTGGTCTCTACCAGACGCCCGCGTCCGGTCGATGTGCGCTCATGAAGGGCGGCGAGCACGGCTGAGGCGGTGGCCAGCGCCGTCACATGGTCGCCAAAGCCGGGACGCGAGGTGAAGGGCTCTTGATCGGGCGGGATGGTGGCATGGGCCACGCCGCTGCGGGTCCAAAAGGCGGTCATGTCAAAGGCGGGCACATCGGCTTCAGGACCAACCAGACCATAGCCGGTGACCGCGGCATAGATCAGCTGAGGCATCTCTGCCTTTAGGCTATCATAGTCGAGGCCTAAGCGTTTGAGCGAGCCGGGACGGGTATTGGTGATGAAGATATCGGCTTGGCTGAGCAGGATCTTTAGCGCACGTTTGCCTTCAGGCGTTGTGATGTTGAGGACGACACCCTTCTTGCCACGGTTCTCATTGGTGAAGACGGGATTGCCCGGGCTTTCGGCTGTGTCAGGTTGAAAGGTGCGGGTCGCATCGCCAGTCGGGCTCTCGACCTTTATCACCTCAGCGCCCCAGTCGGCCATAACGGCGGCGCAGCTCGGCCCCGCAACCCAGGTGGCCATTTCAACGACCTTTAGTCCCTCAAGCAGCATGGTCGCCTCCTGTCAGAGCCCGATTGGCTGGTTAAACATTGGCGCCGGGAGCGACCGTTTCAAAGCTTGTCCGCCCACCGGCAATCATGCCGCCATCGACGACCAGATCGTGGGAATTGATATAGGCTCCCTCATCTGAGGCGAGGAACAGAGCGGCGGTGGCGATATCGTGAGGCAGGCCCGAGCGATGAAGCGGCGTGGCCTTGGCGAGGTTCTTGGTCAGCTTGGCCATCTTGGCATCGGCGTGGGCTGGGTCCAGACCGGCTGATACCGACGATCCACCAAAGAAGATCGGCGTGGCGATGGCTCCAGGCGAGATGCAGTTGACGGTGATCCCGTATTGACCCAGCTCCATCCCCGCCATTTCGGTGGCCCGTTTCACGCCGGCCTTGGCGATGGAATAGAGATAGCCGCCCATATGACCGCGCAGGGCCGCAACCGATGAATTGTTGATGATGGCCCCGCGTCCCTGGGCCTTCATGATCGGCGCGGCATAGCGGATGCCGAACAGGACACTGCCGAGCAGCAGATCCATAGCATAGCGATAGTCCTCGGCGCTCATGGTGTCGGCGTCACCGCGCGTGGGACCACCGGCATTGTTGAACAGGCAATCGAGGCGGCCAAAACTGTCGACCGTCGCCTCAATCGCCGCCTTGATCTGGGCCTCTTGGGTGATGTCTGCGACAATGAACTTGGCACTGGGGCCGAGCGCCTTGACCATGGACGCGCCCTTGTCGGCATTACGGCCCGCGATCATGACCTTGCAGCCTTCAGCGATGAAGAGCGCGACCGTGGCCTCACCAATGCCGCTCGTGCCACCGGTGATCAGTGCCGTCTTGCCTGCCAAACGTCCGCCCATATCGCATTTCCTCTTTTTGCTTAGACAAAGGTCTAACATAGGCAGGCGCGCCGACAAGTCGTCGATGGGATAATGCGACCCAGAACAATAGGTATCAAAACCTTTATGCTTGCGCGTCTTATGGTTCTTTTAATCTTCAGGTCTCGAACCGGAAGGCCTTACCATCGCGGCGGATGTGGCCCGCTGTCGGTGCTGAATAGTGTGTACCGATCACCAGATGGTCTGCATCGGCCCATTCGGCGAACATCCGAGCCCTTGTCACGGCGGCGGCCTTGCGGTCGCTGTCGAAGGAGGGTGACCAGTCAGGGTGCGCCATCTGGCAGGGGTGATGGCTCATATCGCCGGTGATGACCGCGCTATGGCCTTCGGATTCGATCATCACGCTGACGTGACCGGGGGTATGGCCCGTGGTGGGCACAAGGCGCACATGGGGGGAGACCACATGGTCCAGACCCACGAACTGAGCCAAGCCAGCATCGATGATGGGCTGAATGGAGTCGGCCAAGATTGCCTGTAGGTCATCATTGTCTTGCGCTGACCAGTGGTCAAACTCAAGGCGTCCCAGAAGATACCGCGCATTGGGGAAGGTCGGGACAAACTTGCCATCGACCAGCATTGTATTCCAACCGACATGGTCAACATGCATATGGGTGCAAATCACAGCATTGACGCTTTCGCGGGTCCATCCGGTCGCCTCGAAGGCCTCAAGGAAATTTGTGGCCAAGGACTTGCCGCCTAGAAGGCTGCGCGGCCGATCATTGCCAATGCAGGTATCGACGACCAACCGCAGTCCAGGCGCCTCGACGAGCAGGGCGTGGATGGAGAGTAGCATCTGGTCCTGCTCATTGACAAAGTCGGGATAAAGCCAAGGAATAGCGCGCAAGGCTTCAGCCGTCGCATCAGGGATGAAGCCGCCCTTTTCACCCGCAGGGACCGTCATTTGCGTCTCAACGATGCGGGTAATCTTTACCGCACCCACCTGCCAACTGAGCATCTCGCCTGCCTCTGACTATCCATCAAGTTGATGATAGAGCCATGGGGGACGCCAATTGACAAGGTTACACCCCCGCGCAACGCGAACGGCCAGATTGACCGTCGAGCGACGCGGGGCGCAAGTCAGGATTTTGGGTCTAGGCGATCCATCCCATCAGCGATGCAAAGATCATCACCGTACCGATCATACCGACGCCCCAAGCGAGGGGACGGATTTTTGGCAGTCCGGTGAGGTAGATCCCGGCGTGCGCAACGCGGCTAAAAAAGAACATTTGCGCGCCCAGAACGGTAGCCCCATTAGAAATGTGGCTCGCGGCGGCAATCAAAACGAGCGGAGCAAACAGCGTAAGCCCCTCACGGTGATTTTCCACACAGCGCCCAACGCGCGCCTGAAGAACAGTTGGGGGCGGTAGATTATCTCTGGAATCGGCCAGCGGCATGAGCCCCTGAGCCCGAACGCCGACAACCACTTGAACAAGGATGATCATGAAAAAAAGTGCAACAGAGTAGGCCAAAATAGTGAGTTCAGTTGTCATTTTCGCATCTCCCTAAGATATTTTTATTGCCACTATCAGGCTAAAACTCATTCGTCTTATTCAGGGCGCAGTTAAAGCCTAGGTCATGACATTTTCTATAGGTCGATTTTTACCAAAATTTGGCGGTTCAGACCATTTCTGTGTTTCTCGGCTCTTTGGATTGATCGTTAAGCCAAGCCTTTAGATTTATGAAGGCGGAGTCCCGAACGGGTTGGGCGGCGGCTCCAAAAGCATCGAGCAGCGATTGAAGCTTGGCTGGGCTTCTTGAGGTCATGGCATCAATAATCTGCCACTGTTCGCTGCGATGATCACGCGTCAGGTCGGTTGTATAGTCGGCAAACAGGTTGCCATACCGCTCAATCCGCGCGCCAACATCGCGATAGAGCCGATCTAAGAGGGGCGAGCGGCAACCGCTGACCAAGGCAGCCTGCAGGCTGACATAGGCCCTTTGCCATTGTTCGCGCGCTTCGGGGTCGGCATCCGGACCCACGACAGGAACCTTCATCGAGCGATGAAGTTTAATCACGACCTGCTCTTCCCAGTCATCGTTCGCTCGCTCCATCGCCATCTCAAGAGCCAGGCGCCGGATCCGGTTATAGATCTCTAGGGTGTCCTGGTAGTCTTCCACCGACACCATGGCGACCCGATAGCCCCGTTGGTGCTCATGCTCGACCAAGCCGCTATCAGACAGGATTAGGATGGCTTCACGAATAGGGCTCATGCCTAGAGCGTAGAACTGGGCGAGCCCGTCGACCTTCAGCCGTTCGCCCGGCAGGAAAACACCGCGGACAATGTCGCGCCTTAGCCAAAATACGGCGGCCTGAGTTGGATTTTTCGTCGGATCGCCCTCAAAAACCACCCCGGGCGCTGTGAATATCGAAACGGAGGGCAATTTTGTTGGCATAGAGTTAAATCCGATAAATAATTGACGCACCGGATGGATATATCAATTTTTTTATAGATTATAGCCTGAATGATCCAATTGTGGCGATATGGACCGGTGCCTCAATGAGGGGCTTGGCGCCTATCGGCGGATATAGGTTAGAAAGATCCGCAAGCTTTTGTCCGCTAGGCTGTTTCGAACCCCGTGGGCAACGCCAAGCGGAGCGTGGATATGATCCCCGGCCCGGATTGGAACAGTGTCTTTGTCGATCGTCATCTCCCCTTCGCCATCCATGACATAGTAATATTCGTCAAAGGCATTGGCTCCAGTTTCTGGGTGGGTGTGGACACCCTCACTGGCCCCCGGCGGAATATCAAAGACCACGAAATTGGCTGGGTCGGGGCTTTGGTCAAAGCGGAAATAACGGGCACTGATCGTGCCATCGCCGCCATAGAGATTGGACAGGTTTTGGATAACATCTGCTTCGTGCAGGATGCGATAGGCCCGGTTATCCTCTTCAATCTTTACATCCGGATTTATCGATCGGTCATTGGCTATCATGGGCTCTTAGGGTCCTGGCCTGCGAGGGTTTGGATCTCTTCATGATCGCCAAAGCTGATAGCGGCGCCGGGCCGGGTACAGGCCAGCGCCCCTGCAGCGAGCGCGAATTTCAGCACCACTGACAGATCTTGATTCAGGAGCCAGTGTGCCGCGAAGGCTCCGATAAAGGCATCACCTGCACCGGTCGTATCGATGGCATTTACTGTGGGTGGATAGGCGCGTAACAGAGGCTTTGCCTTTTGAAACAGCATGGCTCCAGTGGCGCCAAGGGTCAGGATCACCATGGCCGGCCCCATCTCAAGCAAGGCTGCCCCGATCGCTTCGGGCAATGACTGACCCGAAAGGGCTGCGCCCTCGGTCTCGTTCACACACAGAAAGTCGGTGAGCGCTAGGAGTTGGTGATTTAGCGCTCTATTGGCCGGGGCGGCGTTGAGGAGGGTGGCGACCCCTGCGCGCTTGGCCAGATCAAAGGCGGCTTGGGTCGCTGCCATCGGTGTTTCCAACTGAGCCAGAACAAGCCGTGCCTGCTCGATGAGGGGCTTTGCGGCAAGGATATGGTGCTCTGATAGGCGATCATTCGCGCCGCTATCGACGACGATCATGTTTTCAGCCTGTCGATCGACCAAGATCATGGCCATACCCGTCGCCACATCGGCCAGGCGCACCACGCTGCTCGTCTCGATATCTAGGCTGTCCCAAAGGGCTAGGGCCTCGTCACCGGCAGGGTCTTGTCCAAGCGCAGCGATGATCGCTGTCGGTGCGCCACATCGCGCGGCTTGGATGGCCTGATTGGATCCCTTGCCTCCGGGGGACTCAGTTCGACCCAAACCCAGGCGTGTCTCGCCCGGGGTAGGGAACCGATCCACCCTCAGGGCGAGGTCGCAGTTATAGCTGCCCACCACTACAATTTGGACGGCGGAGTTGCTCAAAACATGTCCTTAAGAAGGCTTAGTTAGGCTCTGTTTGCGGCTGACCGCGCTTTTGCAAGTCCACCTGTATCCCGGCAAGCCGCTCAGAGGTCAACGAATAGCGCAGCAGAAGCAATAGGGGCACGAGGTAGAGGGCGGGCATGATAATGCCGTCGATCACGGCCAAGCTCAGGAGGGTGTGATCGGGGACCTGTCCAGGCTTTGCAGTGCGGGGAAAATGGACCACCAGATCCAGCAGGACGCCGCCAATGACCAAACCCAGGCCCGATGTGGCCTTGCCAGCAAAGGATATGCCCGCTGAAAAGACACCCTCTTGGCGAAGGCCCGTATGGTGGTCCTGCTCATCGACAATATCGGCAATCATTGAGGCGAACATGATCAAGACCGTCGCGTAGAAATAGGCCCCGAAACTGGTGTGGATCACCAACAGGATCAGCAGCAAGGGATCGCCATTGTCTGGCCAGACCCCGGTGAAGCGCAAAATCACCTTGATCATACCCAAGACCATCAGGGCAAAAACCGATCCGGCCATGATCTTCTGTTTTTCGAAGTGCTTCTGCAGCAATCCGACCGTCAGAAACGATCCCACAGCACCAACGACGGCCAGCGCGAACCAGCGTAGATCGCCCGGTCCGAACGCCCAATAATAGAGGTTCATATAGACATCGAACACCTGATTGGCTCCGGCAACAGCCGCGATAAACAGGGTCGAGATGAACAGTAGGCGGAAATTTCGGTTGGTCAGGGCCGTCAGTGTCCGCCGCGCCATATCCATGAAAGACTGCCTCGGCGCGGCATCTGTTGGCTGTGGCAGATAAGGTATCTGATCTCGGGTCATCCAAGCGGTCGTGGACATCCAGATCACAATCAGGCTGGAGATGACAATGGCGAATGTGGCGTAATTGTCCCGTGCCATGAGCCCATTGGGAAAGGCCTTACTGGCCGGAAAGATGAAGCTGTAAGTCGAGAAGATGAAGGCGACGCCAACGGACCAGCCGAGTACCATCCGATAGGTGATGATCGAGGTTCGTTCGCGATAGTCCTCTGACAATTCGGCAGCTACGGCGTTCCATGGCACCACGAAAAAGCCCATCGAACAGCGGACAAGGACGGTCGTGGCCAGCATCCAGCCCGTTAGTCCGTGAACGGACAGGCCAACCGGCGGACGAAAGAGCAGGAACATAAAAAGAGCAGTCGGGACGATAGCGGCGAGCATAAAGGGATGGCGCCGCCCCAATCGCGACCTAAACCCATCGGACCAGGCGCCGATCATGGGATTGCTGATGGCATCGATGATTAAGGCTATGGCCAAGACGGCTGACGCATAGGAGGCGGGCAGACCTAAGATCTGGGAATAGTAGAGGAGGAGCAGCGTCTGGAACGCGAAATCCTCATGCTGACCGGGCAGAGAGCCCACGCCCTGAAAGAATTTGGTCGCAAAGGGCACGGGTCCGGATCGGCGCTGCGCCCGTGAAAAATGCGGCGCGCTGTCGGCCTGAGGCTTTGTGTTCACCTCGGTCATGCCGGCGGCACGGGGAACTGTCGCTCTGGATCATTGGCCGGGACGATATTGCCATCATGGGTGTGGATCATGGCGCCGTCGGGCGCATATTGCAGAATATAGGACTTGCGCGTTTGTTCTGTGGTGTTCGGACCTGTCCTGTGTGGGGTGAGAGAAGAGAACACCACCACGTCACCGACCTTGGCGGGCACGGCAACAGGGTTTTGAGGATCCTTCAGACACTCTAGCCCGAGCGGCGAAAAATCATGGTGCAGCGTTCCTAGATGGTGCAGGCCCGGCGCAACCCAAGGGCAGCCATTGTCCAAGGTCGCATCGCTCAAGGGCACCCAGCAGGTCAGATATTGCTGCGGCTCGGTGAAGGTGTAGCCATTGTCCTGATGCCAGGGAAAGTCCTCAGGATTGCCCGGCTTCTTGTAGACCGCTTGATCCCAATAGAGTCGCGCACCGGCGCCGAGCGTATCGTGGGCGATATCGGCAAAGACTGGATGCTGGGCGAAGGCCTTTAGGGTCTCAGATTTCTTGACCAGATGGACCGTGAAGGTAATGGCGTCAGCCTTGGCGATGAACATCTTGCCATTGTGCTGTTCACGCAGCATCTCTTCGAATTCGTGTTCGAACGGGTCGATAGCCTCTCGGACAGCTTGAATTTCATCGGCGGTGAAAACGGCTTCGAGCAGGAAATAGCCGTCGCGATCATATTGATCGGCCTGGTCCTTTGTCATTCGCCGCAGGGTACCGCCCAATCTGCGCCATTCAAAACTGGTATTGCGGCTGTGCTTACGCATTCCGTTTCCCGCCCCGTGACCCATTTCCGAGTGTTTTGGCTCGGTACTTTTCTTGTTTGAGCGAGGCTATACATATCTCGGACAAGGAGCAACGGCCTGTCCGTGCCCTTCAGGACGCCTCGCGACAGAGACGCTCGATAAAGATCTGATCGAAGGGTGCTCGGTCGTGCCAGGCGGTGGCAACCTGCATAGGCTTGCCCGCTGCATCCAGACGGGTCATGCCGTCATCCGTGACCCTCATCGACAGGTTTTCCATCGCCAACCCATGGTTAGTAATGGCCAGATAGATCGCCACCGCGTCATATTGTGTGGTCGAGCGCCGCGCCAATTGATCGGCTGGTGCGTTCAGTGCCATTAGCCAGTGTCGGTAATGTTCCAGGACCGCGGCAGCGGTGCTGTTGGGATGACCGGTCGCAAAATCATAGAAGCGCTGATAGTCCTCACCGGCCAGCAGGACATGCCCACAGCTGTCCAGCGGGGTAATGGTGATGTCCCAATCGGCCGAAAGAACCGTTTGCGCGGCGCCAATATCGGCAAAGACATTATATTCAGCAGACGGTGTTTTAGACCCGCGATAGCCAATGCGAACCGAGCCACACATGCCAACGAACCTGGCGCGCTGAACAATCTCAGGGCGCCGGCGAATGGCTTCAGCAATATTGGTGAAGGGGCCGATGCCGATCACCGTCACCTCGTCTTCAGCCGCCATAATGGTCTGGATCATGGCCTCGACACCATCATCTATCACCTGCGGATGGGCGTTCAGCGCCGCTTCTGTGCCAAGTTTGGCAAGGAGCGGACCTTGCATTGCGGCGGGGACCTTCAGATCGCCGCCGATGCCCAGTCCAATCGGGATGTCCTTGCGTCCCGCCGCCCAGAGCAAGCCCGCGCACAGTCCCGCTCGGTAACGGACATCCCCGCTGACCGTCGTGATCAGACGCAGATCAAGTTCTGGGCTGGCGAGCAGCAGGGCCAAGGCCCAGCTATCGTCAATATCGGTGCCAATGTCTGTATCGAGAACGGTGATCTTCGGTTTCAAAGACATGGTCTTCCTATAAAGCGCTTAGCGTTGGTGCGGTCTGAAGTTGAGTGATCTGGCTCTCAACGAGGATCAGGGCCTGCCCTGCAATGAGGTCGAGTTCTAACGCTGAAACCCGGTCCCGATAGGCCAGTTGGATATGCCCCGAGAATTGGGCTTTGAGTATCACTCGGCATAACCGGCCATTTTCCACGGCCGCAGAGACCAGCACCGCGCCGTCGGCCCTTAGCCCTTCAAACGAAACATCCAGCCAGTCGGCTGGGATCGCAGGGAACAGGCGCATTCGCCCCGGTGCACTCTGGATCAGCATGGTTTGGACAGCATCAGCCGCGCCCATCGCGCCTTCAATCGTGAAGGCGCCGAATGGGGCCTTACCATAACCAAGGCGGCGCCAGTCTCCATTGGCGTGAAAGCCATTGGGAAAGACAAAGGCAGTTTGATAGTCCAGTAGCCTTTGGCGTGCTGTCTCTCCATCCCCGATGCGCGCTGACAGGGCCGCGGCCCAAGCGTGGCTATAGCCCATCCAAAAATCGCCAGAGGCCTGATCAAGCTCGGCAACGGTCTCGCTTGCCAGATGTCGGTCCGCTGTGGTGCCCTCTAGGCTATCGAACAGTCCGAGCGGATGGATGCCAACGGCATGAGAAAAGTGGCGATGATGCTGGGGGTAGGGCACGCTCGTCGCCACCAATAGGCCCCCTTTGGCCGATAGGCTATAGGGCGGAAATTCGCCCTCTAGTCTCTGCCAGTGAGCGGCCTGGTCGGCCAAGCCTAAGGCCTCGGCCATGTCTGACGCAGCCCCCAATACCCAACGAAAGAGGCTCAAATCGTAGCTGCTCCAGCCCTCAACCCAAGCCTCTGGCCGATTGTCACCAACCTCGGGCGAGGAGGACAGGGCGACCGACCGAAAGCCGAGCACGTCGCGCGTCTCGCTTATGGTCTCAACAAAATCACAGACCTCTTTGAGATAGGGATAGGCCCTATCCGTTAGGAACTGACGATCTTGGCTGTAGCGCCAGTGCAGATGGAAATGATGGGCCAGCCAAGCGCTGGTGGACACCGAATGGGTATATTGCCGCCAGCCACCCAGTTGGCGATTGGCAATATCGGCGGTCATGGGCACGTTCAGTCCCCCAACCCCGTAGAACCGGCGCGTCCAGTCTCGGCAGCCTTGCCTGGTCTCCCAGAGCCAATCCAAAAAGCCCAAACCAGCGTCGAGTTGGTCGCCCACATAGGCGGGCCAATAGGTCATTTGGCTGTTCAGGTCGTGGTGATAGTCACCCTTCCATGGCGGCAGGCGGCCATCGTCTGTTGTCCAAACGCCCTGCAGGGCAGCAGGCGGGCAACCGCGCCGTGCTGCTGCACCGAACTGGGCTAGTCCCGCATAGTAGGTCTTCTCGATCAGTAGGTCTGGTAGTCGAACTCTTCCACGCGACCAGTAGTCAGACCACCAGTCGGCAACGGCTTGCGCCTCGTCTGCAAAGGGGCAGGTGAGGGCCTCTTTTACGGTGGCGACTGTGGTTTGTAGCAGGTCTTCGTTAGGGCCAGCCCCTATATGCCAAGCGGCTTGCCAAAGATCGCCCTTTTTCTCGTGCGCCAAAGCGACGGCAAAGGCAAAGTCGCCAAAGCCCCTCTGGAAAAATCCGTCGAGCGTGTCTTCTGCCACAAGTTGCGGCGGGGGATAGCCGAGATCCCACGCGTTATGACGGCTGAGATTGAACCCTTGATCTGGCCTCAGATCTTCGGGGGGCACACCGAAGGGCGGAGTGATCAGGCGAACGCTCGGTGCTGTTCCCTTGACCTGTAGTCGCCCGACACTGCGCGCGGCGGTGATGATGGCGGAAAGCGCCGATCCATCGGCGAAATCCACTCGGGCTAAACCCGTGGCGCGCTCAAGATGCCAATGGGTGGCGGGCGCGGCAAAGGTTAGCTCGAGCCGACCGGCTGACAACCGGGTTGGACCCGCGCGGTTATAGGGCTGCTCCAGAAGGGTTTGCAGCCGATCATGTTCACCGGCTTGGTGCGCCGCTGCGACAAGATCCCAGCGATAGTCCGCGCCTTCATATTCAGGGATGGGGCGCAGGTCCCACAGATCGGCGCGGTCTAGCGACAGACAGACCCTGTTGGCCTTGCCCCAAAGACTGACACCAACGCGCCCATCGCCGAGCGGCAGGCCCTGATCTGACGAGGGCGGTCCATCTTCAAATCTAAGCGGATGGCACCAAACGCGGTGAGAGGGATCGAGCATTGGCACAGCAATCCTAAGCCACAGACAAGATGTGTCGGTAGAGCTTAGGGGTCGAAGCTATGGAGTCAAATGGATTATAGCCGCTCCCAATGAGCGCTCACCCCGACAGGAGCGCGCCCTTGTCGGGGTGAAGTCTATTTCGCCAAACAGGAAACAATGGTGGCG
>JBBARR010000045.1:12933-19091 GCA_040399645.1 Caulobacteraceae bacterium
TTCAACGGGCGGAGAGGAAACCCATGAAGTCCCCGATCTGCGACATGCTGAGCTGTGAATTCCCCTTGGTCGGCTTCAACCACTGCCGAGATGTGATTGTTGAGATCAGTAAGGCGGGTGGCTTTGGCGTTTTGGGTGCGGCAGGCCTTACGCCTGAGCAGCTTGATTTCGAAATGTGCTGGATTGATGAGCACATTGGCGGGCGCCCCTATGGCGTGGATCTTATTGTTCCCACCAGCATGGCCGACCAGACCAAGGCTCCCACCGCGATGGAAAAGCTGTTGCCAGCAGAGCATCGCCAATTCGCGGAATCGATCCTGACGCGGCACGGCATTGATCCTAGCCAAATCTATGATCGACAAGCCGGCGAGAGCAACTCTTTCCTCAATGAAGCTAAGGCCAACGACATGCTGGATGTGATCTTTTCACATCCGATCAAGCTCGTTGCCAACGCCCTTGGCGCACCACCCCGGCGCATGATCGAGATGGGCAAGGAGCGGGGCGTTGCCGTTGCTGCGCTGGTCGGTGCCAAGGAACATGCCTTGAAACAGATGGCCGCGGGTGTCGACATCTTGGTCGTGGCCGGAGGTGAAGCGGGCGGTCACTGCGGTGAGGTCTCAACGCTCGTTCTGGTCCCAGAAGTGGTGGAGGCCGTGAAGCCCTATGGTGATATTCCGATCTTGGCTGCGGGCGGCATCGTGCTCGGTCGCCAACTGGCCGCCTGCATGGCCATGGGTGCCCACGGCGCCTGGACCGGTTCCATGTGGCTCACGACCAGAGAATCCTTCACCTCAGAGGTTCTGAAGCAGAAGTTCGTTGGAGCCTCATCGCGCGATACGGTTCGCTCGCGGGCGAGGACCGGAAAATATTCACGTCAACTACGCTCGCCTTGGACGGATTCTTGGGAATCGGATGCTGCACCGGCCGCTCTGGCGATGCCCCTTCAGGGTCTGGTCGCCGAGCCAGCCTTGGCCCGCATCGTCAAACTGGCGGAAGGTGGCCATCCCGGCGCCAAGGACCTTGCCACCTTCTTTGTCGGGCAAGGTGTGGGGTTGATGAACGATATCCAGAGTACGCGTCAGGTGGTCTATGACTTTATGGAAGACTTTTTGGCGGCGACAGAACGCTTGAACGGAGCCATGAGTCAGTGACCCTCACCAACACGCAAGAAACCAGCGCACCAAACGCTCCGGTGATGAGCCGGGCTGAGGCCTTGGCCATTTTGACGGCGCCGGGTGAGCCCTATGCCCTCGAGATCAAGACCATCCGCGGCCGGGCTCAGAAGGTCTTTGCCCAGGCCCCGGCCTGCTTGGGCGATATGTTTGAAGCCACCGCCAGCGATCTGCCGTTCATCATCTATGAGCAGGAGCGGATCAGTTTTGCCGAAACCCAGCGCCAAGCCCAAAAAATCAGCCGCCTTCTGGTTCACCGGTTCGGGATCGTTAAGGGAGACCGGGTCGCAATCTCCATGCGAAACTATCCCGAGTGGGTTCGGGCCTTTCAGGCAGCAACCTCCATTGGTGCAATCGCGGTCGCCATGAATGCCCACTGGCAGCCCGATGAGATGGCCTATGGCTTGGCCGACAGCGGAGCCAAGGTCCTCTTCGCAGACGCTGAGCGGCTCGAGCGTTTGGCAAGGGCCAAGATTGACCCGGCCGTTAAGGTCGTCTCGGTACGTGCCGGTAAGGTTGCGGGCGCCCAAGATTTGGCAGACCTCTTGGCCAGCTTCGATGGACCGGCCCTTCCAGCGGTGAAGGTGGATCCAGAAGATAATGCGATCATCTACTATACCTCCGGCTCAACAGGCTTTCCAAAGGGCGTGGTCTCAACCCATCGCAACGTCATCTCCGCGCTCATGTCATGGGAGCTGGACCTTCGGGCTGGTGCCTTGAGCAGCGGTATTGCGATGGTTGCGCCCGTCGAGCAACCCGCGACCCTTTTAGGGGTGCCGCTCTTTCACGTCACAGGCTCCCACGCCGTATTTCTTCAGTCCTATCGCACCCAGCGACGTCTGGTGGCTATGTACAAATGGGACCCAGATCAGGCGGCATGCCTGATTGAGCGCGAACGGATTACCTCCTTTACTGGGCCTGCGGCCATGACGGGCGATCTGGTGCGGGTGGCCAAGGAGACCAACAAGGACCTGTCCAGTCTGATCAGCGTCGGCGGCGGCGGCGCGCCTCGCGCGCCTGAGCAGGTCCGGCAGATCGAAGCATCGTTTGAAAAGGCGCTTCCAGCCACAGGCTGGGGTATGACCGAAACCAATGCGATCGGTACCGGCATTGGCGGTCTCGACTATCTGGGTCGTCCAGCCAGTTCCGGACGCTGCTCAGCGGTGTTGGAGCTACTGATCGTCAATGAGGCTGGTCTAGCCCTTGGCGCGGGTGAGCCGGGAGAGTTGCTGGTGCGGGGAACCGCCGTCTTCCCTGGCTATTGGAACCGCGACGACCTCAACCAGACCCTCTTCGAAGATGGCTGGTTCCGCACCGGGGATGTGGCCTATCTGGATGACGAGGGATATCTGTTCATCGTTGACCGGATCAAGGACCTGATTATCCGAGGCGGTGAAAATATCGGCTGCGGACAGGTTGAAGCAGCATTGTTGACCCACCCCGACATTCACGAGGCGGCGGTCTATGCCGTTCCTGATGAGCGTCTAGGAGAAGAGGTCGGTGCGACCCTGTTCAGTGATAAGGATCTGGATCCTGACGCGATAAGGACCTACCTCGCAGGGCACCTCGCGAAATTTGAGATCCCCCGATATATGCTGATCACGCACGAGCCCTTGGCGCGCACCGCATCCGGCAAGATCCTGAAACGCGATTTACGGGCTGCTGCGGTGAAACATTTCGCAGGTCTAGCTTAGGTCTTGAACATCAACCCATTAGGAATTTGAGGGTGAAAATGAGGATCAATTTTGGACTGGCAGCGGTACTACTGCTGTTTGCCATCTCGCCAGGTCCGGCGACCGCCAACCCGAAAAATGCGTTGGATGCCTATGTCGAAGCACCAGATCCCGCCTTTGGCTGGACGGTAGACCATCGTTTTAGCGGCCCCGGCTATCATGGCGCTGTGCTGGCCATGACCTCCCAGACTTGGCTCGATGCCTCAAAGGTCGATAGGCCGGTCTGGAAGCACTGGTTGACGGTCATTGTCCCGGACGATCTTAAATTTTCGAAAAGCTTTCTCTACATCACCGGCGGTGAGAATAGGGATCCGGCACCCCAGACCTTGCCCGCACGTTTTGCCAAGATGGCCGTAGAGACCCATTCCGTGGTCGCGCAGTTGGATGACGTACCCAACCAGCCGCTTCGCTTTTCCGAGCAGCCTGACCGTCCCCGTGTCGAAGATGAAATCATCGCCTATCAGCAGGCCAAGTTCGCGAAGGACCAAAATCCGCTCAATCTAGTGCGACTGCCCATGGTCAAGGCCGGTACGGCTGCCATGACCGCCGTGCAGCAATATCTGCAGAGCCAGGAGGGCGGTAAGGTCAAGGTCGATGGCTTTGTGGTTTCGGGCGGCTCTAAGCGCGCTTGGACGGCCTGGCTGGTCGGCGCGCTCGATCCAAGGGTGGTGGCCATTGTGCCCATCGTCATCAATGTTCTCGATGTCGAAGCCACCACGCGCCACCATTGGGAGGCGATGGGCTATTTCTCGCCAGCGCTCAAGGACTATGTCGAGAACGGTCTCATTCCAGCTGCGATCGGGTCGCCGGGCTTGACCCAGGTCAACCAGATAGAGGATCCCTTGAACTATCGGGATCGGCCGTCGATGCGGATGCCAAAGTTCGTCATTAACGCCGTCGGTGATGAATATTTCCCGCCCGACAATACCCAGTTTGGCTATCACCTTCTGCCGCAAACCAAGCGCTTACGAATGATCCCGAATTCCAAGCACTCCACGGCGGGCACCGATATTCAAGACAGTATCACGGCCTTTTACGACAGCGTTCTGAACGGACGCGACATCCCGGACTATCAATGGACCGTCCGGCGCGATGGGGCCATTGTTGTACACTCCAAGGCTCAGCCGACAGAGGTTAAGCTCTGGCAGGCGACCAATCCTAAGGCACGCGACTTCCGCGTCGATACGATCGGCAAGGCCTTTACTGCCACAAGCTTGCAGCGCGCTAAGGATGGCACCTGGGTCGGCGCCGTCGGCAAGCCCACCAGCGGCTGGACCGCCTATTTCGTTGAAATGACCTATCCGAGCGGGGGGCTTTACCCGCTGAAATTCACCACAGAGGTCTCGGTAACGCCGAATGTTCTGCCTTTCAAATGGAAAGATGCCAGACCCATCATCGCGCCCGAAGCGCACTAACACCAGAATAAGATCAAGGAGTTATTGACTATGACAACCCCAGAACAGGTTGGGCTTTCGTCCGAGCGGCTCTCGCGGCTCGATGCGGTGATGAAGAGGCGCTACGTCGACAGCGGTATGCTGCCCGGCATCCTTACGCAGATCTATCGCAAGGGTCAGCACGTCCATACCGGCATGGCCGGTCACATGGACTTGGAGCGCTCTAAGCCCATGCAGGAGGATGCGATCTTCCGCATCTATTCCATGACCAAGCCGATCACGGCTGTGGCCCTCATGATCCTTGTCGAAGACGGCATGATCGGTCTTGATGACGATGTGCACACCTATATCCCAGAATGGAAGAACCTTGGTGTCTATAGCAGCGGGGTCTCGACCCTGGTTCCCGGAATGCCCGAACGGTTTTTAACGGTGCCGACCGCGCGGCCGATGAAGGTCATTGATCTAGCCACCCACACAGCGGGCCTGACCTACGGCTTCTTGATGCGCACCGCCGTCGATAGCGCCTATCGTCGCCACAAGATCAATGACTTCCAGACCCCCGGCGGCCTAGAGGGCATGATCCAGCAGGTTGCAGGCCTGCCGCTAGAATTCTCGCCCGGCACCCAATGGAACTATTCTATCTCCATCGACATCCTCGGCTATCTGATCGAAAAGGTGTCTGGCATGGCTTTTGGCGAGTTTCTGCGCACCCGGCTGTTTGAGCCGCTGGGCATGATTGATACCGGCTTTCACTGTCCGCCCGAAAAGATCTCGCGCTTCTCGTCCTGCTACGTCCCGGGCGATAATGGCGGCCTGAAGCTGCAGGACGACGCCCAAAAGAGCAGCTATGCAAAGCCGCCCTTGCTCGAATCCGGAGGAGGGGGCCTCGTCTCCACCATCCAAGACTATATGAAGTTCTGCCAGATGATGGTGAAGGGCGGCGCCCTTGATGGGGTGCGGATCCTCAGTCCAAAAAGCGTGGCCCTGTTCAGCCTCAACCACCTTCCCGGCAATCAGGACCTTACCGAGTTGGCACCAGCAGGCGCCTTCTCCGAATCCGGCTATAGCGGCATCGGCTTTTCGCTCGGCTGCGGAGTTAATATCGATGTGGCCAAGACCCGGCTACCCGGCACACTCGGTGAATATTTCTGGGGCGGGGCGGCTTCAACAGCGTTCTGGATCGACCCAAAAGAGGACCTCACGGTCGTTTTCATGACCCAAGTCATCGGCACCGACGCCCGCCTAACCCTTCGCCGCGACCTTCGTACGCTGGTCTATTCGGCCATGACCCAAAGCTTTGCCTAAACCGATTGGGTGTGACCATCCGGATCCTCAGGGGTTCGGATGGCACTTAATTGGAGAGGCATGCTTATTCATTAGGTCAAACAATAAATATTAATATATTTAATGATTATAAATGACGATGTAAAATTCTAATAGTCTTATGTGCCCAATACACGCTTATTGTAAAATTAAAACACGAATAATTGTTTTGCAAAAAAAATAGACCCGGTGATTTTTATTTTGTTGATTTGATAAAGATGGGAAACAAAATGAAGAAATTTACGCTTCTCGCCCTCATGGGCGTTCTTTCTCTAGCGGGAATAGGTTCTGCACATGCAGAAGATAGTCCTTAAACCTTAGGCCCCGTGACCCAAGTAACCAATGTTCGGACCGTTTGGGGTAAGACGGGCGAATATATGAAATATCTGGGTACGACGTGGAAGCAGGAACAGGAAGCCGCGAAAAAGGCGGGAATTATCTTGAGCTACCAAGTGTTTTTGCAAAATCCCGCGAACGCTGACGACGCCGATATTGTCTTGGCCGTAACCATGAAAAACTGGGCGGCCTTTGACACG
>JBBARR010000046.1:0-18584 GCA_040399645.1 Caulobacteraceae bacterium
CCGCTCAATCGGATACCGACCGTGGGCGTGTGTCAGTCTTTAGGTGGGTTGGTATTATATCCCCATGAAGCGGGGCTTCGTTTACTTGGCGGCCGTGATCGACTGGTTTAGCCGTCGGGTCATGGCCTGGCAGATCTCGATCACAATGGAGGTTGATTTCTGTATCGAGGTCTTGGCGGAGGCGATCGCTCGCCATGGCAAACCAGAGATCTTCAACACAGATCAAGGCTCCCAGTTCACCAGTGCGGCCTTCACAGGCCTTCTGACGGCCCACGCCATTGCCATCAGCATGGATGGTAAGGGTGCCTGGCGCGATAACGTCTTGATCGAGCGCCTTTGGCGGTCGGTGAAGTATGAAGAGGTCTATTTACACGCTTACGACAGCGTTGCGGAGGCGCGTGCTTGCATCGGACGTTACATGGACTTCTATAATGCCAAACGCCCCCACTCGAGCCTGGGCGCAAAGACCCCCAACCAGGTTTACTTCAACCCCGTGTCCCGGGCTGAGGCGGCGTGAATTATTTAAATCCGGTATTGGCGCGCCTCTTCATTACGGCTACGCCTTCATTGCGTGACGCGCCAATACCGGCAAATCACAAACGGCAGAGATCCACTCAAAAACGGGAAAGTCCTGTCTAACTTTCCAGACCAGCCCTGTGCGACAACCTAGATAAGCCAAAATATCCGCCCCATTTGTACGGGCCATCTGTGTGGATATCGACACCCCCCTGCCGGGTTCGAAGGGGGGTATGGGGGTCTTCAATAAGGATAATTTGTGAGCTGATTTAATATTCGTTGCCATAGGCGTGCTACCCCGGTGATGCCCGAAGCCTGCGGCGCCCCAACGCTATTCATACAAGTCATTGAAAAGATTGGTGGACGCAGTAGGGATTGAACCTACGACCCCTGCCGTGTGAAGGCAGTGCTCTCCCGCTGAGCTATGCGTCCGCTTCTTACGAAGGGCTGGTCCTATATCGCGGTGTGGGGCAGTGGGCAAGGGGTCTGGCGGGGATGGACGGCAAATGGGCGTCAAAGCGGTTGAACGGTTGATCTGCGCCCCCCAATCACCGTACTAGACGCCTGCCCTTTTGCGGTGGGCCTTGCCCTGCCGTGCCTTCCCGATTGGAGAGCCCATGACCGACGCGCGCATTATTGATGGCAAGGTCTATTCCCAGAACGTACGCGACAGTGTCGCTGCTGAGGTGGCCGAGCTAAAGGCCAAGCATGGTCTGACGCCGGGTCTGGCCGTGGTGCTGGTCGGCGAGGATGCGGCCAGCCAAATCTATGTGCGCAATAAGGGCAAGCAGACAGAGGAATGCGGCATGTTGTCGGTGACCCGCCGCCTGCCCGCTGATACGGCTCAAGGGGATCTGGTGGCCATCGTCAAGGCCCTGAACGCCGATCCAGCCATCCATGGCATCTTGGTGCAACTGCCCCTGCCAGGCCATCTGGACAGCAATGAGGTCATCGCCGCCATTGATCCGGCCAAGGATGTTGACGGTCTGCATGTGGTCAATGCCGGGCGGCTAGCCAATGGGCAACCGGCCCTGACACCCTGCACGCCGCTGGGCTCGATGATCATGCTCAAAGAGACCTTAGGCGATCTGCGCGGCCTCAATGCGCTGGTCATTGGCCGCTCGAACCTAGTCGGCAAGCCGATTGCACAGCTGCTGCTTCAAGCCGACTGCACCGTGACCATCGCCCATTCGCGCTCACGCGACCTGCCCGCCCTGTGCCGCCAAGCCGATATTTTGGTCGCGGCGGTGGGCCGTCCAGAGATGGTGCGCGGCGATTGGGTCAAGCCCGGTGCAACCGTGATCGATGTCGGTATCAACCGGGTTCCGTCTCGCGATCCAGTGGCGGCGGCTGAGGGCAAGACCCGCGTGGTCGGTGATGTGGCCTTTGACGAAGCCAAGGCGGTCGCCGGCGCCATAACCCCGGTTCCAGGCGGCGTGGGCCTAATGACGGTCGCTTGCCTCTTGCAAAACACAGTCACCGCGGCAAAGCGCCAAGCCGGCCTTTAGGGTCCAAACGCTCTAACCGTTGCCAAACCTGCGCCGCCCCCTAGGATGGAGAAAAATGGGGATGGGTGATGGTTCAGGGGCGGTTGCTTGTTGGGGCAGTGATGGGCGGCTTTTTGCTGCTGAGCGGCTGTGGGCAGCCCGTGCCGCCTGCCCCGACACCGCAAGAGGCCTTGGCCTTGCGCCCGGCCGATCCTCACATTGCCAGCCTCTATGAAAGCGCCTGCAAGGCCTGTCACGCTGTGGCGGGAACCGGTGCTCCGCTGGTTCACGATCACGCCGCCTGGGACCCGCGCTGGAAACAGGGCCTGCCGATGCTGCTCGACCATGTGCTGCAAGGCTATCGCGGCATGCCTGCGGGCGGCCAATGCCTGACCTGCACCCCTCAAGACCATCAAGCCCTGATGCGCTTCCTCGCCGATCAGCCGGAGCCGAAATCATGATCAGTCGCCGAACTGCCCTCACCGCCCTCGGGGCCGGAGCTGCTGTTGCTAGCACGGGCGTCGCCGCAGTCGCCATCGCCAATCACGACAAGCCCGAACCGCTGGCCCCGCCCTCGACCGATAACCAAGGCCGCGTGGTCTGGCGCAACTGGTCAGGCATCCAACATTGCTATCCCCAGTCGCGCCTAGCGCCCACCAGCGCCGAAGAGGTGGCCCATATCCTTAAGACGGCACCCGGTCCAATCCGAGTGGTCGGGGCTGGGCACTCCTTCACCGCGTTGGCCGTGACGCCCGGGACGATGATCTCGCTCGATCAGATGTCGGGGATTGTGGGCTGGCAAGGGGACAATGCCATTGTTCAGGCCGGAACCCGCCTAGGCACCTTGGGTCCAGAGTTGGCCGCCAAGGGCCGGGCCATGGCCAATTTGCCTGACATCAATAAGCAGTCTCTGGGCGGCGCGCTGGGCACCGGCACCCACGGCACGGGCAAGGGTCTGAACGCCATCCACGGCGATGTGGTGGCCCTGACCTTGGCCACACCAAGCCGCGATCTGATCGATTGCGACGCTACCCACGAGCCTGACATTTTCCAAGCCGCCAAGGTCTCGCTCGGCGCGCTGGGGGTCATCACCAAGGCAACACTACGGACCACGCCAAACCGTCGCCTGCACCGCCATGTCTGGGTCGAGCCGCTGGAGCAGGCGCTGGCCGAGGCCGAGAGCCGCTGGGCCAAGCACCGCAACTATGAATTCTATGCCATCCCCTTCACCGACATGGCCGCCTGTATCAGCCATGACGAGACCGACCTGCCCGCCCGCGAGCGCGCCAATGAACAGGATGATACGATCCTTGTGGCGCTAAAGGGCCTGCGTAATCTGCTTGGCTTCTCCACGACTTTAAGAAAAGCCGCCGGTAAAGCTCTGTTATCCAGTGCAAAACCAGAAGAAGCAGTTGATGAGGGCTGGAAGCTTCTCTCCACCGACCGGCCTGTACGGTTCAACGAGATGGAATTCCATCTTCCGGCCGAAAACCAGCTCAAGGCCCTCAAAGAGGTGATTGAGACCATCGAGCGGGAGCGTCCAGACGTCTTCTTCCCCATCGAGGCGCGCCGGATTGCGCCGGACGATGCCTGGCTCTCACCCTTCCAAGGTGGGCCACATGGGTCAATCGCCGTGCACTGTCACTATCGCGATGAGTTCGCCTTCATGTTCGAGCTGATTCAGCCGATCCTCTTGCGCCATGGCGGGCGGCCGCACTGGGGCAAGCTGCATAATCTGCAAGGCCGAGCGCTCGAAGCCCTTTACCCGAAATGGAATGATTTCCGGGAGCTAAGAGAGCAGCTTGATCCAGAAGGTCGGATGTTGAACCTCTATCTCAAGGGTCTGTTCAATGTCTGACGCGCCGTCAAGACGCGGCCTTGTTCGAGCGGGATTGGCGAGCGGCGCCTTAGCGGCCCTAACCCTTGGAGGACTATCGATGCGTAAACGAGACCACGGTGGTCCCCACGACGCCTATTTCCTCGGCCTGTCCTCAGCTCTCGAACGGGCTAGCCTCGCAAGGCCGACGCTGGTGATTGATCAGGCAAGGCTTGAGGCTAATATCAAGGCCGTCAAGGCCGCCCTGCCCGCCCGTCAGCATCTGCGGATCGTGGTCAAGTCCCTGCCCTGCGCCAGCCTTATCGATGCGGTGGCCGAGGGTATGGGAACCGAACGGTTCATGGTCTTCAACGCCCCGATGATGGCCACCATGGCGGTCGAACGGCCCGGCGGCGACTATCTGATGGGCAAGCCCCTCGCCGTCGCCGAGGCCAAGGGGTTCTTTCGCCATCTTCATCGCAACGCCTTTGAGCCAGAAAAGCAGCTTCAGTGGCTGATCGATAGCCCCGAACGCCTAGACCAATATGGCACCCTCGCAAGCGCCAATGGCGCGCCGATGAGGGTCAATCTGGAAATCGATATCGGCCTTCATCGCGGTGGATTTTCAGGTCCTGAGAGTTTCAAGGCAGCACTCGACAGGATCAAGGCGACCCCGAACCTGACCCTCTCAGGCCTGATGGGTTATGATCCTCACCTGTCCCACGTCGCCGCTGGCGAGGCACGGGCCAAGGCCTTGGCTCGCAGTCAAAAGACCTATCAAGCCTTTATCGATCAGGTCCGCGAGGCTGGCTTTAGCTTGGACGGCATGACGCTCAATACGGCGGGCAGCCCGACCTTCCACATGCACCATGACAATCCCTATGCCACTGAGGTTTCGGTCGGCTCGGCCTTCGTCAAGCCGGTCGATTTCGATACCGACACCCTGAGCGATCACGTCCCAGCCGCCTTTATCGCCACGCCGGTGATCAAGGCCCTGCCTGAAACCCTGCTCCCGACGGCAGAACAGCTCGCAGGGCTCTTGCGGTTCATGGACCCCAACACCAGCCGCGCCTTCTTCATCCATGGTGGTCACTGGCTGGCCACGCCGGTTTCGCCGCCGGGTCTGGAATATTCGTCGCTGTTTGGGCGCTCGAGCAATCAAGAGCTGCTCACCGGTTCAAACAAGGTCACGCTAAAGGCCGACGACTATATCTTCCTGCGCCCCAATCAGAGCGAGGCGGTACTCCTGCAGTTTGGCGATATCGCGCTCTATGATGGCCGCGAGATCCGCGAAAGATGGCCGGTCTTTAGTCCTTCGGCTTAGCTACGCCCGCTGCGGTCTGGTCGGTCCAGTTGACGATCTGGGTCTGACAGTCCGCGACCGCTTGGTTCAAGGCCGACACCAAAGACTGAACCCGATTGCTGGTGGCCGGCACCTGACAGTCAAAGGCGTGTTGGCTCGCGATCGAGCGCTTGTCGGTATCGGCCAATAGTCCGCTAATGACCACGGCGGCGATCGGCGACCGGCGCGACCCTTCGCTATAACGAACCTCTAGGGCGCGTAGATCGAGGCGCAAGACCAGCTTTGCGCTGACCGGATCCTTGGATGAGATCAGGCGCGCATCGCCACTGCCCCGCATAAAGGCATTGGCCAAGCTCTCTTCAAACATCAGAGAAGCCGGCATGGTCCAACGCGCATCGGCCACATAGGCGGCTTGATCGCCTTGGCGGGTAAGGAGGCGGTCACCCGCCACGTCCCGGTTAAATTGGATGGCCCCTTGAAGCACGAGAACCCCGGCACCCTTTGCTGCCGGCTGAGCGCCCGCCTGAGCCTCTAGACCCAGATGATAGAGTTGCACCGGCTTAGCCTTCGGCAAAAGCGTCACGCAACCCGTTAGGCTGATGGTGGCCACACCCAGAGCGGCAATCGACGCCATGCGCCGGAAGATGCGAGCAAAATGGGTCATGGGCGGACCTCCAGTTCCTTAGCCGGGGCCTTAGTGACAAGACCACGGGGATTAACTTCAGCCTCAGTAGCCAGCCGGTTCAAGGACTCCGCTGCGGCCTCCAGGGTTGAGATGGCCGAACTAAGCCGAGGCAAACCGGTTTTGGCGAACTCTGCCGTCGGCTCTTTGAGTTGCACAATCATAGCCCGCGCTTGCGCCGATGTTGCACGAAGTTCATCGGCAGCAGCACTGACGTCAGCAAGGGACTTGCGCGCATCGCCCTTCACAAGCGCGTCGGTAGAGTCACTGGCGACCTTCAGGGCCAAGGCCGCCGCATCAATATCTTTCAGCGCGGTTTCCGCCTCCGCCAAGATCGCCTTTCGGTCACGAACTTCAGCGGTTACGGCCTCGATGTTCTTGAGCGTGTGACCAAGGCTCTTAATATTCTCGTCGGACATCACCTGATTGACCCGGTTGATGGCATCCAAGGTCCGGGTCAGAACCGTTCCGCCGCCCTCGAGCAGATCCGCAAGGGGGCCTTGTTGGCTCATCACTACCGGCACGGTCCCGCGCGCTGCGACATCTTTCAAGAGCGGCTTGGACGATGTGCCCGCAGTGATCTGGACATAGTTGACGCCGGTTATGCCCTGCGGCTCCAGCGTCGCGTAGGAGTCCGTGCGGATCGGCACATCGGAGGTGATCCGGGCCTTGGCAATGACGCGCTTGGTATCCTTCGGATCAAGCGAAATCTTGGTCACCTCACCGACCTTAATGCCGTTGAAGTGAACCTCGCCGCCCTCCGACAGTCCGCGCACGGGACCGACGAAGGAGATGTCATAGATGGCATAGTCTTGGGCAAACTGTACCCGCGCCAGCCAGGTGACAAAGACTGCCGAAAGGATCAGCAGGATCAGAGAGATCAATCCCACCAAGAAATAGTTGGCATTGCGTTCCATCAACCTGCCTCCTCGGCACCCGGTGCCGGGCTCTTTAAACGGCTGGACGCTGCGACGAAAGCCGCCGCTGCCCGACCTCGAGGACCACAGAAATACTCTTGGATCCAAGGATGCTGCGACTGTTCTAGATCGCGCGCCGATGCCTTAGCCACGATCTTCTTATCGGCGAGCACCGCTACGCTATCACAAATGGTGTAGAGGCTGTCCAGATCGTGCGTGATCATAAAGACCGTAAGGCCGAGACTGGCCGAGAGATCGGCGATCAATTGGTCAAAGGCTCCGGCCCCAATCGGATCAAGGCCAGAGGTCGGCTCGTCCAAAAACAGCAGCTCTGGATCGAGCGCGAGCGCCCGGGCCAAGGCTGCCCGCTTGATCATACCGCCCGACAGCTGCGACGGTTTAAGGTCAATGGCGTGGGGCGGCAATCCGACCAGCGCGATCTTCAAGGCCGCCAATTCACGCATATCCTTGGCCGACAGGTTGCCATGCTGAAGCATGGGCGCCTCGACATTCTCCCCCACCGACAGGTTAGAAAAGAGCGCGCCGCGTTGAAAAAGAACTCCCCAGCGCCGATCTACCGAACTGCGCACGGCACGGCTGGCCACCGACAGGTCAACGCCAAATATCTTGATCGAGCCCTCATCAATGGGCTTGAGACCTAGGATGGTGTTGAGCAGCACGGACTTTCCAGAGCCAGAACCACCGACCACGCCGACGATCTCGCCCTCTGTGATGGTCAGGTCCAAGTTTTGATGGATCACGTGCTCGCCGAAGCGAGAGGCGAGGCCTTTGATCTCAATGACGGGGGTCTGATCGGGGCTCATAGGTCGAGCTCCATATAGATCAGGGCAAAGACCGCATCGATCAGTATCAGAGAAAAGATCGCCTGCACCACTGCGGAGGTCACACGCCGTCCCAGAGATTCCACGTCACCGCCGACCTCCATACCCTGACGACAGCCGATCGAGGCGATGACGGCGGCCATCACGGGGGCCTTGCTCATGCCAATCCAGAAATGGCTGATGCCGACGTTCTCGACGATCCGCTGAAGGAAGAAGGATGGACCAAGATCTAGTACCGACCAAGTCACCAACATCCCGCCCAAAAGCCCTGAAAGGGTGGCGATAAAGGTCAGGATCGGGATTGCGAACAGAAGGGCAAAGAACCTTGGGATGACCAGAGCATCAAAAGGATCGATACCCAGCACCCGCATGGCATCAATTTCCTGGCTCATCTTCATCGAGCCGATCTCAGCGGCGAACGAACTCGCGGACCGACCGGCGAGGAGCACAGAGGTGATGATCACGCTGAACTCACGCAAAACCGCGATCCCGATCAACTCAACGACAAAGACCTGGGCCCCAAACTGCGACAGCATATTGGCCCCGAGCAGCGCGATAACCGCTCCAATGAAAAAGCTCGTGACCGCCACTATCGGCATGGCATCAAGCCCTGCCCGCTCGACCAGCGAAAAACAGGCCGCCCAACGCACCCTCTGCGGACTGCGCACGGCCCGGCCGATGGCGGCGAGCAGACTGCCATTAAAGGCAAAGGTGGCATAGATGTCATGGCCGATAGAGTAGATGCCCCGCCCGACCCGTTCGACTAAGGCATGGAAGGGCCGGTTGACCGGCGCAGTCGGCTTTTCCAACGCGGCGGCATCGGCGACGAGCGCGAGAAGATGCAGCGTAGCGGGTCTGCCACTGAGCCGCTCGGGGTCCATTTGGCCGTCAAGGGCGCACACGACCGCCAAGGCTCCGGCTGTGTCCAGCCGCGCCACATCAGACAGGTCAATGATCGCGTTGGGCGCTGCCTGCACCGCTTGAAGAAGACGCGCGCCTACCTTGCCCAGTTGCACCGATGTCCAATCACCACTGGCGATGATGCGACAGGTGCCCTCGGCCTCCTCGAGACGAAAATCAGCGCGCAAGCTCATGGCAGCAGTCTAACAGAGGTCCAGTGCAACCCCAAGGCGGTTAGGCCACAACGCCGCTGCCCCACTCGCTCCAGCCTAAGATTTGCGGTGTACCGGGCAGGTACATACCGTGCTGGTCCTGCAACTGAAATCCTGCGGCAGCGATGGCGCTGGCGATGGGACGGGTCATATGGCAACCGCCCGCCAGTTTCTTCCAGATCGGCTCGATCCGGCGCTGCCAGGTTTGTACCTTGGCGTCTGGGGCGAGGCCATGCTCACAAAATAGGAAGGTCCCGCCAGGCTTCAAGGCCCGCTTGGCCTCAGCCAAGGCGGCGGCCGGGTCTTGCACGGAGCAGAGGGTGAAGGTGCAAACCACCGTGTCAAAGCTGGCGTCGGCAAAAGGCAGGGCCTCGGCCGTACCCTTGGCGATGGTCACATTCAGGCCCTCAGGACGCGGTGCCGCCTCAGCAAAGGCACGAAGCTCATCTGAAGGATCGACGCCCTCGACGCTACGAACCAATTTCGGATCATAGAAGGCCAGATTAAGGCCGCCGCCGATGCCGAGTTCCAGCACCCGCCCCTTGGCCAAGGGCACGACCTTGGCCCGCTGTTTCATGATGGGCTTGGAGGCGCAGGCACAGCCAATCAGCTTGGGCATGATGTGGCGGTCATAGAATGACGTCATCGGATCCTCCCGGCCACGCCTTGATCGGTGCGGCTTCTCTTAGGAGATTAGGCTAGATCATTTTGGCGCAAGACAAATAGAAAACCGCTAAGGCCCTAGTCCTGCCCATGGAGCCGTGGATAGGCATCGACCTTGCCACTAACCACATCGGCGACACTGACCTCTGGCCATCCGACCTTGCTATTGGCACTGGCGGCCCAAGCCTCAGCCACCATATCGCGCAGGCTCGATGCAGCCGCTGCGAGGCGACGATTGACGAAATCTTGCCCGCGAGGGTCACCAGCCACCAAGCCGCCTGCCTTTTCAAGCGCGTAGAGCGGTTCGACCTGCGCATTAGTGGCGCGCAAATAGCGGACCGTCATCTGCTCGATGGTGCAGCCGCACAGTGTGTAGGGCGTCATGGCGGCCTTCAGCCGGGCCTGATCCATCACCTGTCGCACCAGCGCCCCTTCAAAGCTGCCATGGAGCGTGCGGGCTGTCGAATAGCCCTTCGGATTGGGACCATCGCCCCAGCCGTTAAAATGGATACTGGTATGGAGCGGTTGGCTCGCATCGCCGACAAAGTGGGCCCAGATGCCGATATTGTTGAGGATCAGGGTCTCGCGCCGCGCCAGATCGGCCTTGATCCAAGCCCGTTGCTGCGGGTCTTTGGCCCTTGGCAAGGCGGCGGTTAGAACGCGCCAGTGGGCAAAGTCCTTGGTAATCTGCTGCCAGCCATCGACCATCGCATAGGGCAAAAGACCCGCCTTGCCACTATCAGTGCCGCCTGCGCGCAGGGCGGTTTCATAGTCCGAACGGGTCGCGACCATCGGCTCTAGGGGCATCGCGCCCAAGATCAGGCCCTTGTCGTCAAGGTCCACAAAATGGCTGGGATCGCGCATGGAGTCGTGAAGCCGCCCGGCCCCCTTGGACCGGTCCAACTCCCGGGCCAACTCACCCACTGTGATCACGGCGTCGGGTTTACGAAGGAAGGCGGGAAGGTCAGCGGGCAAGGCCTGCATGCCCGCTTCGGCGATCATCCGATGACCCGTCGCGCCCCAAGCCAAGGCTGAGACTGGCACGGCCAGCGCGATGATAGCGCTCAAAGCCGAAAGTCCAAGGCGCGCGCGCCCAGAGAGGGAAACCGTCATAGAGCGCCGCCTTTTCGATTAGTCGGAAATGTTCATATCCATCTCGACTCGCCCAATCCAAGCCTGAACCAGCCGATAGGCTTGCATATCGAATCCGCCCTGAGGTGCAAGTCGCGTATAGGCCACCAAC
Source organism: Caulobacteraceae bacterium (assembly GCA_040399645.1). Taxonomy (GTDB): domain Bacteria; phylum Pseudomonadota; class Alphaproteobacteria; order Caulobacterales; family Caulobacteraceae; genus CAISGS01. Next base: position 10,582 of record JBBARR010000046.1, read on the forward strand.
GCCACATCCGCCAAGGTCACATGATCTGAGGCCAGATAGGAGCGGCCTGCAAGTCCTGTCTCCATCCGCGCCAAGGCCCCATAGCCCCGCTCCATCAGACGCGGCTCGATCTGGTCGGCGGTCTTGCCCATCATGTGCCGTTGAAACCGCACCACGGCGATATAGGGCTCATGGCTATATTGCTCCCAATACATCCACTCCAGCATCTTGGCCCGGTCATAGGCATCCGCAGGGATCAGGTCAGAGCCCTCGGCCAGATAGGTGATGATGGCGTTGGACTGGGCCAGAGCCCGCCCATCTTCGAGCACGACCGTCGGCACCTGACCGGCGGGATTGAACGCCAAAAAGGCCGACGTCTTGGCCTCGTCCCTCAGAACATCAATGTCTATCCAGCGATAGGGAACCGACAGATAGTCCGCCGTCCACTTGACCTTCAGACAGTTTCCCGAGATCCGATCACCATAGATTTGCAGGGTCATAGGGGCGTAACCTTCACCAACAGGGTTGATCCGAGCCCTTCATGCCCCTTAAATAGAGGCGGCTCAATACGCCAAGGCTGACCTCTGGTAGATCTTGTCTCGATGCATGCGCCTTTCCCTTGTCATTGGGTTCCTGATCGCAGCCGGTCTGGCGGTTCCGACCGCTTGGGGGCAGAGCGCCTCTCCGCCCAAGCCTGCGCCCTCAACGCCAGTGCCACCACCCCAGCCAGTGGCGGCAATCAAGCCAAGCTCTGACGATCCCATCGGCGATCTGGTCAATTCCGCTCTTGAACAGGTCGGCAACCTGGCCTTGGGCCCTGCGGCCATGATGCTGCCCGACTGGACCCTTGCCGTGAGGATGTATCACGCGGGAGCCAAGGGGGTTGGCGGTAAGGATTCCTTGGGCTGCAAGGTGGTGCCGATGCGCACCGTCGCCGTAGATCCGAAGATCGTTCCCAAGGGCTCTGTGGTCTATATTCCCGAGACGGTCGGGTTGCCGGTGCCCGGCGGCGGCGTCCATGACGGGATGTGGTACGCGTCTGACACGGGCGGGGCCATTCGCGGAGCCATGATCGACCTCTTTACCGGCATTGGATCCTATTCGATGCAGCCCCTGATGAAAAAGGGACTGAACCTCAAGACCCTTTCAGCCCACAGGATCGGTGAGTTTAAGGGCTGCCCACCGGCTTGGCCCAATGCCAAGCCAACGACGCCAGCGACCAAGCCCTAGATATCGGCGCCGACATCTCCGGCGTCGCTATCCATGTCGAGGGGACGGTGAATGCCGCACTCGGTCTTGTCTGAACCAGCCCAGCGTCCAGCCCGAACATCCGCTCCCTCTTCGACCGGATTGGTGCAGGGCCAGCAGCCGACCGAGGGATAGCCTTGGGCCACCAAGGGATGGGGCGGCAGGTCATGCTGGGCGATATAGGCATCCAGATCGGCCTTATCCCAGTTGGCCAGCGGGTTGAACTTGACCTGATCGGTTGCCTGCTCCACCACAGCCAAGCGCAGACGGTCGCCGCCATGGAACCGCTTGCGACCGGTGATCCAGCCGTCAAACCCGCCCAAGGCCCGGTCAAGGGGCAGGACCTTGCGGATGTGACAGCAGCCATCCGTATCAATCTTCCACAGATCGGCCTTGGGATCGCCCGTCGCCAGATCTTGGAACTGAGGCCGCAGGTCCCGCACATTTGTCAGCCCAAGGCGCGCGGCGAGGGACTTGCGATAGTCCAGGGTCTGACCGAAAAGCATCCCCGTATCGAGGAACAGGACCGGCATGTCTGGCTTGATCTGGGCGACCATATGCAACAGCACCGCCGACTCTGCGCCAAAGGACGAGACCAGCGCCAAGCGATCGCCGAAGGTCTCAACTGCGCGCGCCAAGATCTCCTGCGGCGAGGCATGGCGTAGGTCCTGATCCAGCCGTTCAGCCAGGCTGACCGGGCCACTAGCGGACTTGTCTGTTTTCCAATCCAGAGCCATAGGTCTAGCGTCTACCCGGCTCAGAAAAGGCCGGGGTCCGACCATCGGCCGCGGCCTGATAGACATGACGAAAGTGCCCTGCGGCCCGCGACCATTCCGCGGCGCTGGAACCATCGGCCGGCACAAAGGCATCAATCCCGCAGCGGGTCATGACATAGGCCTGCTCGCGCAAGACATCGCCCACCGCCCGGACCTCGCCATTAAAGCCTAGTCTCTGACGCAGAAGGGTTGCCGACGTATAGGCTCGGCCATCGCGAAACTTTGGGAAGGCCACGGCAACGAGCGCCAAACGCGGCAAGAGCTCTGCCAAGTCCTCAACCGCCTCAGCCGGTTCGATCTGAACGCCCACGCGCACGCCGCTGGCCAGCAGGGCCTCGCCGTCTGCCTTGATACGGCTTAGCGAGACAATGATGTCAGCACCCTGAGGCACAGCCTCATCGTCAACCACAAACACGAAGGCGTTTTCGATCTCGGTCGCGCCGTTCGCGGTGTACTTAATGAGCGTCGACATAGACGGCCTCCTTGAACGGCGTCATGCCAATGCGGCGATAGGTGTCGAGGAAGCGCTCCTCGCCTTGGCGCTCAGCCAGATAGACCTCGACGAGGCGGTCGACCGCCGGAGCGACCTGATCGGCATTGAGGCCAGGACCGAGGATCTTGCCGATGCTGGCATCTTCCGCGCCCGAACCGCCAAGGGTCAGTTGGTAATATTCCTCACCCTTCTTATCGACGCCCAAAATACCGATATGGCCGACATGGTGGTGACCACAGGCATTGATACAGCCAGAAATTTTGATCTTTAGCTCGCCAACCAGCTCGGCCCGATCTGCATCAACAAAGCGCTGAGCGATCGACTGGGCTACCGGAATGGCGCGGGCATTGGCCAGAGCGCAATAGTCCAGCCCGGGGCAAGCGATGATATCGGACACCAGATTGATGTTCGGCGTCGCCAGACCCACAGCCGCCAAGCCTTCAAACAGAGCGGGAAGATCGCTCTGCTTGACGTGCGGCAGGACGAGGTTCTGCTCGTGCGTGACGCGGATATCCCCAAGGCTAAAGCGCTCGGCCAGATCGGCTATGGCTTCCAACTGATCGAAATTGGCATCACCAGGGGTGGCATCATGGGCCTTGAGCGAGACATCAACGATGGCATAGCCCGGCGTCTTATGGGCGCTGACATTGTTGCGCACAAAGCGGCCCAGAGCGCGATTGGCGGCGCGGGCGGCCTCATAGCTATCGCTGACAGCCGGCAGGACTTCGAGACCGGGCTGGATAAAGGCCGCACGGATGCGAGCCAGTTCGGTGTCGGGCAGGTCGGCGCGGGCCGCGTCGATCTGGGCCCACTCTTCTTGCACCTGACGGCCAAACTCTTCAGCCCCCAGCGAGGAGACCAAGATCTTGATCCGGGCCTTATAGATATTGTCCCTGCGACCGGCGCGGTTATAGACCCGCAAAACCGCTTCCAGATAAGATAAGAGCCGCGTTGCGGGTAAAAATTCCTTAATCGTCTGACCGATGAAGGGTGTGCGCCCCATGCCGCCGCCGACCATCACCTCAAAGCCTAATGTGCCATCGCGGCCCCGGCGCAGCGCCAGACCGATATCGTGAACCCGCGCGGCCGTACGATCCTTGGCCGAAGCGGTCACGGCGATCTTGAACTTACGCGGCAGGTACGAGAACTCCGGATGCAGGGTCGACCATTGACGAATCGCTTCGGACCAGACGCGAGGATCATCGATCTCCTCGGCCGTTGCACCGGCGCGGGGGTCAGAGGTGGTATTGCGGATGCAGTTGCCCGAGGTCTGGATGGCGTGAAGGTCCACCTCGGCCAAGGCATCGAGAATATCAGGGGCATCGCGCAGCTTGATCCAGTGAAACTGGATGTTCTGACGCGTCGTGAAATGGCCATAGCCCTTATCATAGGTCCGCGCGATCCAGGCCAGACGGCGCACTTGGGCGACATTCAGCGTGCCATAGGGAATGCAGACCCGCAGCATATAGGCATGCAGTTGCAGATAGAGACCGTTCATTAGGCGCAGGGGCTTAAACTGATCTTCGCTCAGTTCACCGGCCAGACGGCGGGAGACCTGATGGCGAAACTCGTTCGAGCGGTCGCTCAGAAATTCCTTATCAATCGCATCATAGCGGTACATGCAGCGTCCTTACTTGCGACGGATGAGGTCAAGGCGACCGGTCGAGCGGGCGGCTCCGGATGCGGCTTGCAGCGCTGCAATGGCGGCCCCGCCAAGGGCCTGCTTGCCGTGTCCCAGTTCATTAGTGGGGCCAAGCGCTCGCAGACGTTCACGATAGCTGACCGGGGCCAAGCCCTGATCGGAGCCGGTCACATCGATGAGATAGGCGTCCACGACGACCCGGTTCTGGCTTTTGGCCAGCGTTACGGCAGCCTCAGCCGGCGCCTCTTCAGTAAAGAGTTCCGCATCGGCAAACTGCTCGACCCACTGACCACTGGCCCAAAAGACGACGTCACCCTCGCTCAGCCGATTGGCTGTTAGGGCCTTTAGAAACTCCGCACTCATGCCTGAACTCGCTCTAAAACTTGATCCAGAGGGGCCGCATCCTGCGCCAAGGCCGCGACCTCTCCGATGATGAGGATGGCAGGACCGTCAATACCGCTGAGGGCAAAGGGCAACTGTCCAAGGGTTGAAAGAACCCGACGCTCGTCGGGACGGCTGGCATTTTCGACGGCAAGGACCGGCGTGGTCGCGGAGCGCCCCGCCTCGATCAGGCGTGCGGTGATGATCGGCGCACTAGATAGGCCCATATAGACCACGACCGTATGGTTGGCCCTGGCCAAGGCGTTCCAGTCCAGATCGGGGGCCTGGCCGCTGGCCGCGTGCCCGGTCACGAAGGTCACGGCCTGCGCCATGCCGCGATGGGTCAGGGGAGCCCCTGCGCCCGCCGCCGCCGCGAGGGCTGCACTGACGCCGGGGACAACCTCAACCAGAACCCCGGCCTCACGGCAGGCCTGCATCTCTTCGCCGCCCCGACCAAAGACGAAGGGATCGCCGCCCTTAAGCCGCACGACCTTTAGGCCTTCGAGCGCCAAGGCGACCAATAGGGCATTGATGTCATCTTGTGGCAGGGTGTGGCGCGACTTGCGCTTGCCGACATCGATCATCCGCGTTTGAGGACCAGCCAAATCAAGCACAGGCTGAGGGGTAAGGCGGTCATGGACCACCACATCGGCGCTTTGCAGCAGCCGCAAGGCCTTGACCGTCAAAAGGTCCGGATCGCCCGGGCCACCGCCGACCAGCCACACCTTACCCACAAGGCGGCCAGATTGAGGCGCATTGGGCAAGGATTGCAGGACAACAAGTCGTCGGGCCATAAGCCTAGAAAGCCTTCACTGGGTCGGACCGGCATGGATCGCCGGGTTAAACGGAGTGGACGATTAGCATCCACTGCGCAGTCCGCACCACAACGAAAGGGCCATAACGTTGCGGAACAGTTGCAAAATGTTGCGGATGGTGCCACTTCGCAAACGAGGACTTCTGCCTAAGGCTATAGGAAAACTATGGACCGCCGCCGACTACCACCCCTAAACGCGCTAAGGGCCTTTGAGGCCGCTGCCCGGCACCTGAACTTCAGTCGTGCCGCAGAAGAACTATCGGTGACCCCCGGCGCGGTTAGCCAGCAGATCCAAAATCTCGAAGACTATGTCGGCGCGGCCCTGTTTAAGCGCACGCCTAAGGGCCTATTGCTCACCGACGCGGCCCAAATTGCCCTGCCCGCCCTGCGCGAGGCCTTTGACCGCTTGGCCGAAGCTGCGTCGATGCTGACGGCGGCCATTGATGGTCGCCGCCTGACCGTATCGGTCGCGCCCTCATTTGCGGCCAAGTGGCTGGTCCCGCGCCTTGGCAAGTTCGAGACGGCCCATCCCCATGTCGATGTCTGGGTCTCCGCCGGGATGGAATTGGTCGATTTTGGCGGCGGTGAAGTCGATATTGCCATCCGCTATGGCTCGGGGCGCTATCCAGGGCTCGAGGTTCACCGCCTGATGCAAGAGACCGTGATTGCAGTTGCCAGCCCCGCCTTTTTGGAAGCCCACCCCCTTTCGGACCTGTCCGATCTCAGCGGTCAGATCCTTCTTCATGACGGCTCGCCCGATGCGGACGAAAGCTGCCCAGACTGGACCATGTGGCTGGCGGCACGGGGCGTGAAGGGTATGGACGGGGCCAGGGGGCCGCGCTTTAATCAATCCTCCTTAGTGATTGAGGCGGCCGTCGGCGGGCGCGGCGTTGCGCTGGCCAAGCGCGCCTTAGCACAGGCTGATCTAGATGCAGGCCGATTGGTCGCACCCTTTCAGATCGCCACCGCCGTGGATTTCGCCTATTACCTCGTCCATCCCAAGGCCAAGGGACGTTTGCCGCAGGTTAAGGCCTTCGTCTCATGGCTGATCGCGGAGGCGCAGGCCCACGAGGCTGCGCTTCTGTCCATTGATAATGGCGCTGGAATCTAAGCCTCTATGACGTCTGATCGCCTCCCCCCCTCTGACTGCACCACCATGACTGAAGTCCGCCAAGGGGTGGATGAGCTCGACCGTGCCCTTGTCGCCCTCTTGGCGGAGCGTCAGGGCTATATGGATGCCGCCGCGCGCATCAAGCCGGACCGCAAAGGGGTGCGCGACGTGCCGCGCATCGAAGACGTGGTAGCCAAGGTCAAGGCCGAAGCCCAAAAGGTAGGCCTGTCACCCGCCATAGCCGAACCCGTCTGGCGTCTTCTGATCGACCGGTCTATCGCCTACGAGCTCGGCGTTTGGGATCAGTCGCGCAAGGACTGAATGTTCTTTTCGAACTGATAGATCGTAATATCGGCTAAGACCGCCTCTAACGCGTCCCGCACCCCGATAAGCGCGAGGGTCCGATCTATATGAGCATCACCGATCAGGCACTCCGCTGTTGAGCAGACCTGAGCCAGCGACATAGCCCCCAAACCCAAGGCCGTGCCCTTTAAGCTATGGATCGCATCGCGCCAGCCTTCACCCGGATCGTGAGGATCCATCACCCGCAACCAAAGCGAGGCCTGCTCCCGAAAAAGAGTCAACACCTCTTGCACGACCACCATATCGCCATCGGCATAGGTCTCAAGATAATCGAAATCCAGCGCTCCCGTTTTTGTTTGTTTGGCCATGGGTGCCCCCCATTTTCCTTACTAAACTCACATCAAGCCGCTTGCCATCCCAATAGATTAGCGTATGTATCGCGCCCTCGCTTCTGCCCTCACCAAAGGCAGTTCTAGTGCGGGCGCATAGCTCAGTTGGTAGAGCAGCTGACTCTTAATCAGCGGGTCGTAGGTTCGAATCCTACTGCGCCCACCACTCGGTTTTTCAACATTTTGAACTGTGCCAATTGGTGTGAGACTAACGCACTGTGGACAGCGTGGCTTTTGAGGTTTTCGTGCCTCTCGAGAGTTCAGAAAATACGAATCCAGCCTCTAGCCGTGTTATCGGGTCATTTGATTAGGGTCGGTATTAAGCCAAAGCGAGCAATTCAGTCCTAACACCCAGTTCAATCGCCGCTGCGGCCAAGCCTCTATTCATCGTCACCAGCAGATGATCTTGGCGCCGGCAAGCCGCGGCATGAAGGGCGTCTGGTGCACGCAACATCAAATCGAAGCGTCGGACAAACACATTGGCCAGGCGCACATCTGATGGCTGAATATCGAAATCTTGAGCAGCGGACGCGCGCCATGCATCAAAATCTGCATGGCGGTCACGAGCGTCCCCGATCTCCAAAAGGCCCGTTCGCACTAAGCGCGATAGAGCGGACGCGACCTGCGCAGCGGCAAGCTCACTGATGATCACCTATTGGTCAATCTCACCTATAAAGCGATCCACAATCGCACTACCCGGCTCTTCGATCAAGGTTGGGAGGATGACACTGGCATCAAGGTAAGCACTCAAGGCTCTAAAACCTCGTAAAGCTGGTTTAACAACTCCACTGCGCTAAGGCCGACAGGCTTGCGCGCCTTGCGACGATTTTGCAGCCAAGCGTAGCTCGCGTTAGGACACCTGTTCCC
>JBBARR010000047.1:0-18170 GCA_040399645.1 Caulobacteraceae bacterium
GTTTTATAACGAAATTCAGAGGGGGAGTGTTGCGCTTCAAATTTGAGACCGCCTTCCAATTCATCTTTTTATATGACTGGAAGGATTCGTTATAAAACTTTGCTTGGTTTTTATAGATTTTTACAAGGTTGGGACTGGATTTCGCGAAATCCGCCGCTGTGCCCTGAAGGCCTAGGCCACAATATCGGACCTCATAATTGGTTGCATCTTGTGCAAAAGCACTTCCAGTGGCCAGTAGGCTCACCAGTGCAGTGGTTTGTATTAAAACAACAATCTGATAAATTTTCTCGCGCATCCCGACCCCGACGTGCCATTTTCTATGTCGGAATTGATATCCGAACCTGCGCGCGCATTGCACTATCACTTACCTTAGCGGGAAAAACCGGGGTAGTCAATTTATTGGGCGCTCTGGGGGTAAGGGGAAGGTCGTTAAACAAGGCTCTCGGTTAGAGCGCCGAATGGAAGTTGCGTTCGTCTTTTTCCTGAGATTAAATCTTTGATATGGGCGCATTAACGAACCTACGCAGGGCTGTAGCCTTTTGGGCATTTGCGGGATTGATAGGGATCCCCGCACTTGTATTTTTCGATCCCTTTGGTGGGTGGAAATGACAGCCCTATAATCCGATCTATGATCAGATGATGGTGTCGATCTATTTTGCGATTGGCATTTGTGCGCTTCGGGCCGCTCGAAATCCGCTCCGACACCTCAGCTTCCTTCGGTTTGTCATCCTCTCGAGCATCACCTATGGGTCAGTGATGCTGTTCCACGCCGCAATCCATTCTCAGCACCTGGGGCACCTTATTGGCGATGTTTGGATTCTCGCCGGTGCGGTGAGCCTTGCGATCCCCATGATGCAGATTGGAAGCCAAGTTCTCAGTGAAGATGAGGATCGGCCCAAGGCGCCAAACAGCGACGGGCCATAGGCCGCAGGAGGGCCCCCTGCGGACCAGAGTTGACCTCTATCTTGGCTTTTGGAATTTCAGGATGAACTGGTCGGTCTTGCCGCGGATGGCGGGCTGGAAGACGTTGAGGCTGTGATCATCAGTGGCTAAGGCAAGGCTCTTGTCTTCCCCCACCAGCTTAAACCCTACGGCCTGGACCTCTTGCTTGACGATGGCCATGTCGATGCGGTGCAGGCTATCGGCGACGCTCAAGGGCGCACCGGCCGAAGCGGCATGGTCGACCACCAGATAGATACCTCCGGGCTTGAGGGCCTTGAACACCTGCCGGTTCACCGAGTCTGCCGTGTCGACGGGGAAAGGCTTCAGATGCAGGTCGTGGTAGTTCTGAACCGTCAGGACCAGATCTAACCCGTCTGGCAGGCCGGTCGCCGATAGGGGAGCAGCGATCGTCGTCACATTCTTATAGTCTGCGGCGACCGTGGCCTGTTCGGTGGCGTAGGCGGCGCGGAACTTGATGAACTCGGCGGATTGATAGCCATAGACCTGACCCTTGGGGCCGACGGCTGCGGCCAAAATGCGCGTGAAATAGCCAGACCCCATCATAAAGTCTGCGACCCGGTCGCCCGGCTTTACCCCGGCAAAGCTCAGCATCTCGGCCGGATGGCGTGCGGCGTCACGGGCGACGTCTGTGGCTGGCCGTGAAGCGTCGGCTAGGGCGGCGGTCAGGGGAGAGGGAACAGCGGCTGACGCTAAACCCGAGCTACTCAGGGTCAGGGCGGCCAGCGCCAAAACTATGGCTCGACGATACATGGGCTATTTCTCCTGCAAGGGTGGGTTCTGAGGTCGTGCGTTCAACTTGAACAGTGGCACCGGATCGATTGCGGCCCAAACTAAAAATTTTAGCCCCATTGGCGCCGGGGTCGCACTTAGATTAGACCGCGCAGGATCCTAATGCCGGAACGATTTTTACGGACAGACATGACTAAGCCCGAACCCTACCGCCTCGCGCGTGATGCCTATCCTACCGGCCAAGAGATCACGACCCGGGTTAGTGACATTGACGGCAATGGTCATCTCAATGCCATTAGAATTGGCAAGTTTTACGAAGAGGCCCGCGCCTCGTTCTACAAGCTCTTGGACCATGGCAAACGCCATCCCCGTGTTCTCGTAGCCGAGCTTAAGATCGGCTATCTGGGCGAGGGATTTTGGCCCGGCACGGTTGAGGTCCGAACCGGTATAGTCAGTCTTGGTTCCAGTGCCTTCACCATGGTACAGGGCCTTTGGCAAAATGGGATCTGTATCGGTCTTTGCGACACGGTGCTGGTCCACGCGCCCCAGGGTAAGACCGCGCCCCTACCCGATGACTTTCGGGCGCAGCTGCAGCGGTATCTTTTGGTCCACTAAACCTATCCCCCGATAATCACCTTCTCCTCGCCCCACCAGAGCGGGGATTTGGGCAGGGCGATGAAGGTCTTTTCGTCTTCGAGCAGCAGGCGGCCAGCGGCGCGTGCGGCGGGATCGTCGGCCAAGGCGGCAAGGTCTTCAAGGCTGTCATACCAGAGCTGAGCCACGCCGTCGAACTGAGGCGGCGCATCGCGGCTTGCGCGGATCCCGGCGCTCATAGCTTCATCAAAGGAATGGAGCTGGCCACGAGCGGCCCGTGGGTGTTTAGCCAATAGTCCTGAAACTGTTCGCGCGACAGGTGCGGTAGCCGCACAAGGGCAAAGGTCAGCTTGATCATGGGGCGGCGCTTTCGGGAGGGGGCGCAGGTCGCTAGCGGATCTTCAGCAGTTGTTTGCCGAAGTTGAGCCCTTAGAACAGGCGCATGAGGGTGCGTACTGTCAAGAGACAGTTATTTCAACGCCCTTTTGGGGTGATTGCACTTGATCGCAACCACCAAGCATTAGCGCAAAGGATCAACAGAGCTTTCGGTCTGGTTCAAAACAAAAGGGGCACCAAGAGCCCGTGGTCAGTGGTCTTCAGCCAGGTTCAGGCTTCAAACCTGATGGACTCACTTCAGGCCTTGGGACGGGATCGTATCCTTTTCAAGACTTTCTTGTGCGGAGCATTCGACCATCAGAATGAGGGCTATAGACCGTCAAACCGTATGGTCACGGACTAGGGCGCGGGCGTGCTGTTTCGACTATGCGGAGATAATGACGGGTTGCATGTGGATAGGCTCATAGGCTGCGCGGCCCTTGGGTTGGAAGACGATATCCACTTCACAGCCCAGCCTGGTCAACAAACGCATCAGCCGCTCAGCCGTGACATCCCGGAAATGACCGTTGCTGAACCGTGAAATTTCCGGCTGGGTGATGCCCATCAGCTCGGCTGCTTTGGTCTGGGTCAGGCCCTGATCGCGCATTATGTCGAGGATGTTGGACACCAGCTTGGCCTTCACGACATGGGTTTCCGCATCAGGCAAGCCCAGATCGGCGAAGACATTGCCGCTGCTCTTGGTGATTTCAATATCGCTCATTTCGGGTTTCTTTGTTTGTCGTCCGCTTCCACTGCTCTTAACCGGAGTGAGATCAGGTCAATGTCGGCCTTTGAAGTTGCAATTCCCGATTTTGACTTCTTCTTGAAGCAATGGAGGACTTAAACGGCGTCACTAAATTTCAAGGCGTAGACGCCGCCTTAGGGCACGTCCACCTGATGATGTGCCCCCACTCCCCTTCTCGCGCGGTCCTTGGAGAAGTCGCGGGTGCCCCGTCAGTCGCGGCCCTGCAGGCGAGGCGCTTTTGCCTTTTGTCGCTCAAGGATAGCCCCGCGGAGCTGCTCGAACAACGGTTGGGGAAGCATTCCGTAAGCATATTCTCCGGGCCTTCCGGGAATGGTCCGCAGATCGTATCCAGGCCAAGCAAACCGATTGAGCTCATCAAGCCTTAGCCAATGGCGTTGTGCGTCGAGCCCAAGCGACCGGCAAACGGCGGTCGGGATTTCCATGGAGTCTAACGGATCATCCGGCGGCGCATGGGTAACCGGCACCACGATCACCGCTATGTCGCCGTTCTCGTGACGAGGTGCTGCAACGACAATTGCGCAGGGTCGATCCTTCGAGCCCTCCTCGGCGCCGGCATCCTTCTCGTGGCTCCAGAGGAAGCTGTAACGGATAACCAAGCCCGGCTTCGCGGCCCGAAAAGTCATGGGGTTTCGATGCCGTACTCGGCGGCTTCGATGTCGGCGATGATGTCATCACTCAGCGCGCCGACCATGAGGACTTGCCGTTCACGCGCCTTGAGCTTTTCGTAGTGCTCAAGCTCACTGGCCGAGAGGTAGCCGCCCACGACGCGGTCATGGCTGGTGACGACGATGACCTTCATGCGGATCGCCTCGTCCTGATAATGTGCAAAATTGCGCGCGAATGTCGTCGCGCGCACCGAGGCGGCGTTAGCCATTGAAGTTCTCCTTTGATGTGCAAAATGAGAGTTTTACAAGTTTTGTCAAGTGGCTGTTCCCGGCCTCTCTGACAGCGGCCCTCAGCTGTTCAAACTGATTTTGGGGCCCAGCTATGGCTCCGCTCGTCCCGACCTAGTCTAAATGGGCTTTGATCCTCTTAGGTTGGATACTTCGGCTCGGCGCTACAGTCATGTGTCATAACGTGCCGAATAGAAGCCAGAAACGCTTGATGATCAGGCGGCCCAGAGGGCTGATAGGTCTAAATTTGTTATGGCTTGGAAAAACCCTTAGGCCTGAGACTTAGAACCCGCCTCAGGTCTTGGCCCCAAGCCATGAGAGGCGAACGACAGGTGACGTTGCGCGCGCAACCCGGCCCCACGCTCACGCATACGAGTCATTTCTAATCACTGAAACCGTTCGCCTTGGCGATTACACGGCGCGCCTGTCTGACGGCCGCTCGCTGCTGACTGTAGTCCGCCTGTGTCCATCCATGGCGCGGACCACATTTCAGGACGAGGTTACTAAGACCCGGATGGTCAAAGATCATCATGGCCGATAGGGCCTCCACCATGTCCTGCGCCATGCTCCAAAAGTTGGCCGTTACAACCGCGCAAGCCGCATCTGGACTATTGAAGGCCAGACCAATGGCGCTGCCATCTTGACCGATACAGACCGCCCCATTGGGCAAACCATCCTCGTCAAAGTCGGGCCAAGTGGTCAGGCCTTGTGAAGGTGATGGCTGGGTTTCCCCAAGAGCTGGAGCTTGACCCTCAAAGGCCTTCGCCAAGGCTAAGCACCCAGCCTCGGCGACAAAGGCCAGATCTAACGTGTCGCCATCGCAGCGGTCATACCAATCGATAAAGGCCTGAACCACGGCAGCAAGGCCTGGAGATGCTGCCATTATATATGCATCGCGTTAAAGCGGTGTGCTCGGCCGCCAGCGGACTGGCCGGCACGCGCTTGGGGCCGCGCTTGACGGCCTCATAGGCACAAAAGGGCACAGGAACAGGCACTGGCGTCGCGTCGGCGGCGCTAGTTGGTCAGAGCCGACGAATGCAGCCCCTCGCGCCGAAGGATAGCGCCGGAGCCCCCAGGCCCAGCGCGGTCGATCTCGGCCAGAATCTGCACCTTGTCGGCCGCAGTGAATGTCCCCCGCCGGCGTGGCCGGTCCACAAATTCCGGTGATGCCGCCGGTGGCGAAGAAACCAGCGTCGGCCTGCAGCCTTCCTCGGTTTCTTCGCCACCGGCGGACACAGTATCTCTGGCTATCGTAGGGGCATGACCATGTCGATGTTTCACCTATCGCCCTCAAGGGTAAACTTCCGGGGGGTCGATGTCTCATCATCATTGGCACGGAGGGGACGAGGCTCAACGGGAGTTTCAGGAGGCGGCTCAAGTCCGGTGCAAACACCCTGACGGACCTTTCGAAGAGTCAACTTTTCTGCCCACAACCGGACATGGCCATCGCCTGGGGGTGAGGCTGAGACCGATATCGTCTGGCGCGGAAGAAGGGGGAAGTGTAGGTATCGTGGATCTTAAAACCGGCCACCTTTGGAAACATGCCCAGTGTTTATGCGTAAGCTCGGAAATTCTGGTCCCGCCGTCTCCGCTATTGGCCTCGGGTGCATGGGCATGTCGGACTTCTATGGGCCGTCAGATCGAACCGAAAGTATCGCGACGATCCATGCGGCCTTGGATAATGGGATTACTCTCCTAGATACCGGCGACTTCTACGGTATGGGTCAGAATGAGTTGCTGATAGGCGAAGCTCTACGGGGACGCCGGGACACAGCCGTCGTGAGCGTGAAATTCGGCGCTCAGCGTGGGCCGGACGGGTCGTGGTTGGGGTATGATGCCCGGCCACAAGCCGTGAAGACGGCTGCGGCCTACAGCCTCCAGCGGCTAGGTCTGGATTACATCGACATATACCGGCCAGCGCGCCTAGACCCAGGGGTACCGATCGAGGATACCATCGGCGCTATCGCTGATTTGGTGAAGGCAGGTTACGTCCGCCACATCGGCCTGTCGGAAGTGGGCTCTGACACGATCCGCCGGGCGTCGGCCGTGCACCAGATCGCTGACTTGCAAATCGAATACTCGATCATTTCTCGAGGCGTCGAGGACTCAATCTTGCCCACCTGTCGCGCGCTCGGTGTCGGAGTGACCGCGTACGGTGTCCTCTCGCGCGGCCTGATTAGTGGACACTGGACGGGAAATTTAGCGTCGGGAGACTTCCGGAATCATGGGCCCCGTTTCTCTGGCGCTAACCTCCTGACCAATCTTGCACTCGTCGATGCGCTCCGTGAACTTGCGAAGGCGCGCGGCGTGACCGTTGCACAGTTGGCCATCGCATGGGTGTTGGCGCAGGGTCAGGACATTGTCCCCCTGGTGGGTGCGCGCCGACGCGGCCGGCTGGTGGAGTCAATTACGGCATCAACTGTTCAACTCACCCCGGCCGATCTCAGTGCGATTGAACGGGCCGCCCCCCGCGGAGCAGCGGCCGGTGAACGCTATCCCCCAGCTCAGATGGCGGGACTGGACAGCGAGCGAGCGGCCAGCTGAGTTCAATCACCGCGAGGCAGCACGTAGATCATCTGGTAAATCGTCTCGTGCGAGACACTGCCAATGGGGTCGGACATGATGGCCAGAGTGCCGGATATCTGCTGAGGAGACCAGCCCTTGCGGATATGCTTGATGACGTGCTCGCGTAGAGCCGACCCCTCGCGCAGCTTGACCAGCCCACGCCGTCGACGCACTCGCGCCGCATTCCCGGCGCTGATCGCCTCATAACAGCCCGCATCGCAGCGGTAGCGAGCCACTTCCCGGCTGACCGCAGAGACCGATCGACCAAGCCTCGCGGCTATCGTCTCTCCTGAGCTGCAGCATTATCGCCGCTGTCAGGCAGAAACTTCACTTAAGACCGTGTCCAAATTTTCTAGGCCACCTCTGCCGCACTAGGGCAAAGGTCGGCTTGATCATGGGGCGGGCTTTCGGGAGGGAGGGACGCAGGTCGCTAGCGGATCTTCAGCAGTTGCTTGCCGAAGTTGAGGCCTTGGAACAGGCGCATGAGGGTGCGGGGGGCATTTTCGAGGCCGTGCTGGATATCTTCGGAAAACTGTAGCTGACCTGAGCGGATCCACTGGGCGATCCTGCGCCGCGCGGTTGGAAATTCGCTCATATAATCGATGACGATAAAGCCGCTCATGGTCGCGCGCTTGAAGATTAGGTTGAAATAGTTCTCCGGCCCGGTGGGCAGCTGCCCGGTCTCATAGCGACTGATGCCGCCGCAAATGACGACCCGGGCGTGCATAGCGATCTCAGCCAAAAGATCATTGAGCAGGGGGCCGCCGACATTGTCCCATAGGACGTCGATCCCTCCTGGGGCCAGTTCGCGCACCCGGGCCCGAACATTTTCGGACTTGTAGTCGATGGCCTCATCAAAGCCGCAGATGGTCTTGAGCCACGCACATTTTTCCGGTCCGCCCGCTATGCCAATGACACGGCAACCAGCAATCTTGGCGATCTGTCCGGCGACGGAGCCGGTAGCGCCCGCCGCGCCGGTGATGACGACCGTGTCGCCCGCAAAGGGCTTGCCGTGTTTTTCGAGACCAAAATAGGCGGTCATGCCGGTGATACCGAGCGTTCCGAGATTGGCGGTCAAGAGCTCGTCATTTCGCACCTTGCGCAGCTCTTGTCCGGGCACGGTGGCATAGTCTTGCCAGCCCAGTCGGCCGCTGACCTGATCGCCTGGCTGGAAGGCCGGATTGTTGGAGACCACCACCTCGCCCAAGGCCGAGCCGGGCATGACCTCACCAATCTCAGTCGGCGCGACATAGCCCCCTAGATTTTCCATCCACCCTTTCTGGGCTGGATCAAAGCCCAGTGTGTGAAGTTGGACCAGCACCTCACCCTCGCTGGGCTGGCGCACGGAGGTCTCGACCATCAGAAAATCCTCATCGACCAAAGCGCGGCCGAGCGGCCGGTCCTGGATCAGCCACTGACGATTGGGGGTATGCATGGCGGGGGCCTTGGCGAGATTGACATCGATCTGGCTAGGCTAAAGGGAACGGGTGGACGGTCAAGCGTGGCCTTTCAGTCATTGGGTCGGCATTGGCTTGTCAAAGGCCAAGGGACGGATAGTGTGGAGGGATGCGGCGGTTTGTCTTGCCGCTCGCTGAACGACACCTGTTTGCGGAAGGTCCGATCCAGATGCGCCGACTTATTCTGCCAGTCTTCGCGCTGGCCTTGGCATCACCCGCTGCGGCTCAGACGATCAAGATTGACACCGGTCGCATTCAGGGCCCGACGTCGGACGGGATTTCCAGCTTCAAGAATATTCCCTATGCCGCTGGGCCAGTGGGGGCCTTGCGGTGGAAGCCGCCTCAGCCCGCGGCCCGTTGGTCGGATGTTCGCGACGCGGCTCACTATGGTCCCCTGTGTATGCAGGCGCCGTCTAAGGACAATGGCGTGGGACCTGGGCCTGCCAGCGAAGACTGCCTGCAGCTGAACGTCACCTCCCCGTCGTTGAAGGGAAAGCAGCCTGTCATGGTCTGGATCCACGGCGGCGGCTTTACCAATGGCTCGGGCACGGCGCCGCTCTATGACGGCGCGGCCTTGGCCAAGCAGGGGGTAGTGGTCGTAACGATCAACTACCGCCTTGGACGGTTCGGCTTCTTCGCCCATCCGGCCCTGACCAAGGAGGGCGGGCCAATGGCCAACTATGCCATGATGGACATGGTCGCCAGCCTCAAATGGGTCAAACGCAATATCAGCGCCTTTGGCGGCGATCCGGCGCTGGTGACCATCTTTGGCGAGTCGGCGGGCGGCATAGCCATCAATCAACTGATGCTGATGCCTCAAGCGAGGGGCCTGTTTGCGCAGACGATTACCGAGTCTGGCCTTGGGCGTGAACCGACCGGGTCCTTGGCGGCGGCCGAGGCCCAGGGCGTAGCCTTTGGCGAAAAGCTGGGCGTCAAGGCCGATCAGCCCGATGCGGCGGCGGCCCTTCGTGCCCTTCGCGCCGACAAGGTCTTGGCGGCGGGCGATCCAAACCTTTCCTTGGGCGATATGCCCATTGCGGATGGCCAGATGATCACCGGCAGTCCCGTCGATGGCTTTGCTCAGGCGCGCGAAGCCAAGGTGCCCTTCATTGTCGGCTCCAATGATATCGAACTGCCTAAGGCCTATGGCGGCGGCTACACCAAGGCGACCGGCGGCCTCAGCAAGTCCGATGAGGACCAGATGGTTGAGGCCTATGGCTCACGCGAGGCCGTTGAAGCGCGGTTTAAATCCGACACGATCTTTACAGAGCCGGGCCGGACCTTGGCCCGCCTGCATGCATCCCACGGAGCACCGACCTGGACCTATCGGTTCTCGATCCTGTCGGTAGGGGCGCCGAAATTCCTGCCTGGAACGCCTCATGCCCAGGAGCGGCAATATCTGTTTCAAAATCTGAACGCCTCACCTTGGCCAACCGATGGGCGCGACCAACAGTTGGCCAAGACGATGAGTGCCTATTGGACGAACTTTGCCAAGACCGGCTCTCCCAATGGCGAGGGTCGCCCGACCTGGCCGACCTATGATGACGCCCAGCAGATGATCGACTTTACCAACACCGGTCCAATCGTGACCAAGGCCCCTGATGCCGCCGCAATCGCTCTGATTGCCCAGCGCGCATCTGCAGTGAACAACAAGAAATAGGAAACCCAAACCATGAAACCCTTAGCTTTCGCAGCCCTCACCGCGGGTCTCTTGCTCGCCAACGCCCCTTCGGCCTTGAGCCAACCGGCGCCTACGCTCGCAGCGGCTCCGGCTTCTTCTAACGACTATTCCGATGGCAAGACCTGGCTGTGCCGCCCCGGCCGCGATGATGTCTGTAGCCAGTCCCAGCAGGACGCCACCATCGTCAGCGCTGACGGAAAGCGGACTGCGGAGCCCTTCCGTGCGGATGCCAAGGCTCCGGTCGATTGTTTCTATGTCTATCCCACCGTCTCCAAAGACCTCGGCGGCAATTCGACCATGACCATCGCGCCCGAAGAGCGTTCGGTGATCAATCAGCAATTTGCCCGGTTCGCGGCCAAGTGCCGACCCTATGCGCCGCTCTACCGCCAAGTCACCCTGACGGCCTTACGCGCGGCCATGATGGGCAAGCCGATGGCTGCGGATCGGGCCATGGCCTATAATGATGTGCTCGAGGCGTGGAACTATTATCTAAAGAACGATAATCAGGGGCGCGGCGTCGTGCTGATCGGTCACTCGCAAGGCTCAGGCGTGCTGATCCAGCTGATCAAGCAGGAAATCGATGGCAAGCCGGTGCAGGATCGCGTGATCTCGGCCATACTCGGTGGCGCGCGGCTTCAGGTGCCAGTCGGCAAGGATGTCGGCGGCGATTTTAAGTCCATGCCCCTGTGCCGCTCGGCCTCCCAGACCGGCTGCGCGATCAATTTCGCCTCCTTCCGGGTCGATAGCCCACCGCCGTCCAATTCGCGCTTTGGCAGTTCTTCGGCAGCGGGCCTAGAGGCCGCCTGCGTCAATCCCGCTGCTCTGGCTGGAGGTTCAGGGGCCTTGAAGGCCTATCTGGCGGCGGGAACAGACGATATTGTCAGTGACGGCACAGGCAAGCCCTTGGCCTGGACAACGCCGCCAAGCCCGATCAACACCCCCTTTGTGGCCGTCCCCGGACTGTTGACGGCGGAGTGTGTCAATTCCGGCGGCTTCAACTATCTGGCCATCACCACCCATCCTGATCCTGCTGGACACCGGGTCGCCACCATCAACGGCGATGTCATTGCCGGGGGGCAGATCCTAAAGGACTGGGGCCTACACCTGATCGATATGAACCTGACCATGGGCAATATGCTCGATCTGGTCGGGTCACAGAGCGCGGCCTACCTCAAGAAGGCGAAGTAGGCCCGCCCTCTCGCCTGCCTAGCAATCAAGCAGTCCGCTCCCAAGATGGAGCGGACTTGCCCGTTTGGGCCGGACCCCCGAGCCGATGTTTGATAGGCAGGCGATCTGCCCTTGCTCCCGTTTCGGGTCCGATTAGAGTTTAGCTCGGGTCAAGGGGGGCAGATGAGATGATCAGGCGTTTAGGGATTGGCGGGGTCTGCGCGCTCGCCCTGATAGGGTTGGCGACCTCCTCGGCCTTGGCATCGGACGCCGGATCGGCCCGTTGGGCAGCGCAGGCCGCGCGGGTGACTATCACCCGTGATGACTGGGGCATTGCCCATATCCACGGCAAGACCGATGCCGATGCTGTGTTCGGCATGATCTATGCTCAGGCTGAGGATGATTTTCCCCGGGTTGAGGCCAACTATATCAACAATCTAGGCCTCGCCGCGACGGTTCGCGGGGAAGATGCGATCTTTGCAAACCTTCGCGCCCGGCTCTATGCTGATGAGACCGATCGGAAGGCCAAATATCGCCAGTGCCCGCCTTGGCTTCAGAGCATGATGATCGCCCGGGCCGACGGGCTGAACTACTCTCTTGCCACCCACAAGGACATCCATCCCGCCGCCATTAGCCATTTTGAGCCTTGGATGACGCTTAGTTTCACTGAGGGCAGTATTGGCGGCGATATTGAGGACATTTCCCTGTCTGGTCTTCAGGCCTTCTATGGTCATTCGGGTGAGACCAAGGTGGCCGATAGTCGCCCGCTCGAGGCTGATCAACGCGGCTCCAACGCCATTGCCATCGCACCGAAAAATATGGCCCTTGGTCACGCCCTCTTGCTGATCAATCCCCATACCAGCTTCTATTTCCGCTCTGAGGCGCAGGTCAGCAGTGATGCGGGGCTCAATGCCTATGGGGCCAGCACCTGGGGCCAGTTCTTTGTCTATCAGGGCTTTAATGCCCATGCGGGTTGGATGCACACCACCTCAGGCACGGTGCGCGCCAACAGTTTTAGTGAGACTATTGTCAAAGAGGATGGCAAGCTGTTCTACCGCTATGGCGCAAAGCTCAGGCCTATCGAGACCGAGACCATAACCGTGCCTTACCGAACCCAAGAGGGCGCTCGGGCGGAGCGGCAGTTTAACGTCTATCGCACCCATCACGGTCCGATCATTGGCGCGATGGGTGACCATTGGCTCAGCTTTGCCATGATGGACCGACCGGTTGGCGCCCTGTAGCAATCCTATCTGCGCACCAAGGCTGTGGACTATGCGTCCTTTAAAAAGGTCGCAGAGCTGAAGGCCAATTCCTCCAACGCCACGCTCTTTGCCGACAACAAGGGTGAGGTCGCCTATATGCACCCCCATTTCGTGCCGAGGCGCTGACGGCCTTTGTCGCCATGCTGGATCTTATGGAGGAACAGCTAACGCACCATGCTTGGCTCGCGGGTGAAACCTTTAGTTTGGCGGATACGGCCGCCATTGCTTACGTGCTGCGCCTTGACCATCTGGCGATGACCGCCTTGATCATTGAGTGACCGCATGTCGCGTCTTGGTACGAGACTGTTCAGGCGCGGCTAAGCTATGAGCGGGCCATAGATCAGCATCTGAGTGCCCCCACGACGGCGGCCTTGAAATCATTTGGTGAAGCCTGTTGGCCGCAGGCGCTTGCCTTGCTCTAGCTTTCAGCAATGATGGTGCCTAACCCGTTGGGACCCAAAAAACAAAAAGAGGAAACAGGATTATGAAGACACGCATTACCGAAATGTTCGGCGTTGAGACCCCGATCATCATGGGCGGCATGACCGGTGTTGGCTATGGCGAGCTGGTGGCAGCGGTGGCCAATGCCGGCGCGTTGGGCTTCATTACCGCCCACATGTTCCCTTCAGGGGCCGAGCTTCTGGCAGAGATCGAAAAGACCAAGGCCCTGACCGACAAGCCGTTCGGCGTCAACCTGACCCTGCTGCCCTCGATCAACCCCATTCCCTATGACGAATATCGCGAAGCCATCATCGCTTCGGGCATCAAGATCGTCGAGACCGCTGGCCGCGCGCCGGTCGACCACCTGCCGCGATTTAAGGAAAATGGCGTTAAGGTGATCCATAAGTGCACCTCGGTTCGTCACTCGGTGTCGGCGGTCAAGCATGGCGTCGATGTGATCAGCATCGATGGCTTTGAGTGCGCCGGTCACCCCGGTGAAGACGATATTGGTCTGGTTGTTCTGCTGCCCGCTACGGTCGATGCGGTCGACGTGCCTGTGATCGCTTCGGGCGGTATGGCCGATGGCCGCGGTCTGGTGGCGGCTTTGGCGCTAGGGGCCGAGGGCGTCAATATGGGCACCCGCTTCTGCGCCACGATCGAGGCCAAGATCCACGAGAACGTCAAGCGTCAGATCGTCGAATATACTGAGCGCGATACGATCCTTGTCGGTCGCAGCCTGCGCAACACGGCCCGCGTCGCTCGCAACTCCGTCTCCGAGCAGGTGGCTGAAATCCAGCGCGATCCGACCAAGACCTTTGCTGAGGTGCGCGAGCTGATGGCCGGTGTTCGTGGCCGTGAAAATGTGCTGCGCGATGGTCATATGGACGGCGGTATCTGGACCACAGGCCAGAGCCAAGCCCTGATCCACGACATCCCCACCTGCGCTGACCTGGTCAAGAACATCATGGCTCAGGCCGATGGTATCTTGGGCAAGCGTTTCGCCTCTATCGCAGGCTAAGCGCCTAAGCCCTATCGTTAGGGCTAGGTTTAAGGGTTGCAGCCGGGCTGGCGGATCGCCAGTCCGCCACCCTTTGCCGCTATGCGGGTGCGTCAGCCTTGCTCACGCAAGCCTGATAACCCCGTGCTTGACGGCTGATTGGCTGGAAAGGTTTAGGGGCGTCGTTGGGTTTGCTAATCTATACGCCCGCTCTCTGCATCAATGTGGTTTCGCCTCGGAAGTCATAAGCCCGCGACGAAGGTGGGAATTAGCGAAATGATCGCTATGGGACGCCAAGGAGCGTCGTTGTGTCTGGATAGATAGACAGCGCTGATGCCCGTAATTGAAAAGAGTACACCGATCGGGAAGAGCGGTTAGTTTCACACAACCACGCGTGGCTGATCATAGTTTATGTACATCATGCTCGGCGGCAGTCTTACAGCTCTAGCCAATTGAATAAATAAATCAGCTCAATAGGTGAGCATAAACATTTTGGTTACAATCATTAAACCACCAAGACATTTCGTCATGCCATTGCGAAGAATTTTGATTTATTCACTTCGTTGCATAAAGCCCATTTTTTCAGATCGCCATCTATTTTCAACGTCGTTCCTCTATAAATCTATGCGCCTTGCTGTAATTGATAATGATGCGGTTCTCTGTGCTGAATAGTGCGCTTAATCTCCTCGCCGATTTCCTCGGCGGCAAGATCGAGTTCATAGCTTTTTTGCAAGTTCATCCAGAAAGCCGCCTCAACGCCTAGCCATTGTTGCAGACGCAAGGCGGTGTCGGCCGTCATGGCCCGCTTGCCGGCAATCAACTGGTAAAGCCGATTCGACGGAACATGCAGTTCGCGGGCCAGCTGGGCCGGCGACATCGCTAGCTCGGCCAGCTCATCGCCCAAGATGGTGCCGGGGTGGATCGGGTAGATGGGTCTTTTTTCTGTCTCGGTCATGTCGGTGTCTCCTCAATGGTAATCGACCATTTCGATATTGAAGGGCTTTAGGTGATCGTCGGGCCACTCAAAGCAGAAGCGCCACTGTTGGTTTATGTGGATGCTGTATTGCCCTTTGCGGTCGCCGCCTAATGCCTCGAAACGATTGCTCGGCAACAGCATCATGCCATTGCGCGATACTGCATCTTTCAAGATCAAAAGGCGTTTCTTCGCTTGCTCCTCGAATCCCTGAAACGCTTTCACCCTGTCCCCGGCGACAAAACTCGCTGTGCGCTTGTCCCGGTATAGGGGCGGTTGTGGTTTCTCGTCCGTCATGCTCTCAGAACGTCACAAAAAGACGCGCTACGTCAAGCGTAGTCTTTGATGCCAATTCTTAAAAGCCCGCACCTTGGAGAGCCGCGCGGCGGCCCGTTTGGCATTTTGGACCCTAGTCTGGCCGCTTCAGGGCGAACACCGCGTCGGTGACGCTATAGTCGAGATAGCCAAGGCGCGCGATCAGGCGCATGGCAGCCGTATCGACCAGCCCCTCCTTGACGAACTGGTCGTCAATATGGACCCCGACCACCTCGCCCAAGACCAGATCAAAGCCGTTGCGGACCCCGTCCTTGCTAAACAGGGGCACGGTCTGCAGATAGACACATTCCAGATGGGCGGGAGCCCCTTTGACCCTCGGCGGCTTGATGAGCTGCGAGGGTAGGGTCCCTAGACCGGTTAGGGCGAATTCGTCGATCTCGGGGGGCAGGGTGGCGGCGCTGCTATTGACCGCTTCTCGCTGATCAAAGCTCGCAATATTGCAGACAAATTCGCCGGTCTGTTCGGCATTGGTCTGGCTGTCTTTACGGCCCGCGCTGGAGAAGGCCACGATCGATGGGCCTGACGCGACCAGATTGAAGAAGCTATAGGGGGCCAGATTGGCCACCCCGTCACGGCCTAGCGTACTGATCCAGCCAATGGGACGCGGAGCGACCAGCGCCTTGACCGGATCATGCTTGAGCGGTGCTCTAGTTCGCGCATCATAGAACATGCCACATCTCATAGGTTGGATTGGTCGAGGTGGCCCTCTATAGCGCCAGCAATGGCCTAGAGCGAGCCGGATGTCCCGCTTGCCCGTGTCTCAGGCTCAATGGCCACAGTTTGACTTAGGCGGTCTATAGCGCTCGCCAACCGGGCCAGATCAATGGGCTTGGCAATATAGTCATCGCATCCGGCCTCGCGATAGCTGGCGATCTGATAGTCCATGGCATTGGCGCTGAGGGCGATGATCGGGGTTGGCGCAAGGCCGGCTTGGCGTTCCATGTTTCGAATGGCGCGGGTGGCGGCGAGGCCGTCCATGACCGGCATCTGAATGTCCATCAAGATCAGGTCAAACCGCTCAAGACGCAAGGCCTCTAGGGCCTGAGCGCCATTGTCGACAAGGGTCAGATCAATATTGCGGTGCTCCAGCGCCGCCTGCAGCACCATTTGATTGGCCCGCACATCCTCTGCCGCAAGGATCTTGAGGCGCGGGTGCTGGTGCGCAGGGGCTGGGCTCATCGGCGTGGCTGTGGGTTTGGGCAAGGACGCTGAGAGGCTGCGTGTCAGGGGCAGGCGGACATAGAAGGTCGAGCCTGCGCCCTCGATGCTTTCGATCCAGATCTTGCCACCCATCATCAAAACCAGCTCCCGACAGATGGCAAGGCCAAGGCCCGTGCCGCCATATTGCCGGGTGGTCGAGCCATCGACCTGAACGAACTTTTCAAACAGCCGGTCGATCTTTTCGCTGGGAATGCCAATGCCCGTGTCGGACACAGTGAGGGTCACAGCCGCCTCATCCTTCGATTGCCAATCGACCTGCCCGCCCAATGTGATCGCGCCTTGAGCGGTAAATTTCAGCGCATTGGACATCAGATTGCTGATCACCTGACGCAGCCGATAGGCGTCAATGCGCCATTGTCCATCAAGCTCTGCATCCAGGGACAGGACCGGCTCAAGGCCCTTTTGGCGCAGCATCGGGCTGTAGCTATCGTGCATTTCGCGCAGCAGGCCCGAGAGGTCTTGATCTTCGACCAGCAACTCGACGTGTCCGGCCTCGATCTTTGATAGGTCTAGAAGATCGTTCAAGATCAGCAGCAGCGCCGCGCTTGAGTTGCGCACAACGTCCAGTTTTTGGCGTTGGGGAGCCGATAGGTCACCCGCCGCCATGATTTCGGCCATGGTGATCACGCCATTGAGCGGTGTGCGAATTTCGTGGCTCATATTGGCCAGAAACTGCGATTTAGCGGTATTGGCCGCTTCTGCCGTATCTTTGGCCTCGACCAACTGCTCCAAGGTGCGGCGCAGATCGCTATCATTGACATGGAGCTGATGGAGTAGGGCGTTGAAGCTGCGGCTGAGCTTGGCAAATTCATCATCGCCGGCATCTGTCACGCGCCGCTGGAAGTCCCCACTGGCCGCGACATCTTCCATAACATGGCTGAGCCGAATGACGGGCTCGACGGCCCGGCGCGCGACCCACCGGGAGAGAAACAGGGCACCGCCTGCGGCCACAAAGAACAGCGATCCAAAGACAGAGGCATAGCGGGCCAACAGATCATTGGTGGTGGCCACGGTCGCGGTGAGGGTCAATGTGCCCAAGGCAGCTGTTTGGCGCGAAGCCCGGATCGGCACATTGGTGTCGGTTGTCGTCTCAGACGCTTTAGATTGCAGCGAAGAGGCTATGCTGAACAGAAGCTTTCCCTGTGGGTTCATAATCAAAACCCGTTTTACCCCCTCCACGGATGCAATGCCTGCAAGGGATTGTCGCACCGCCGCATGATTGCCCGCAGAAAGGGGCTTGGCAATTTCGTTGGCGATGAGCTGCGCCTCGGTTGTGCGAGCCTCTCGGGAAAGGCGGGCCTCAGCCTGCCATTGGGTCAGACTGAAGACGAGGCAGGCAGCGAGCAAAACCCCCAAGGCGGTAATCATCGCCGCCGTGGCGATGCGCTCCTCAAAGCTGATGCTTAAGCGCTGCCGAACCTTTGTGGCTGAGTTGAGGGGCATGGCGTCGTGGGGCCGGTTCGAAAGGTTTCACCCCTTTGCGCGGGGCAACGCGACGTTTGAGGCCCCTATTGGACTCGAAAACTCCTTCAGATTCATGAACGGACAGGCGCGCGTCAAAACTCCTCCCTACTGAAATTATGGTTAACAGTATAGAAATCAGAAAACGCCACAGACGCGAGTTTTTCGCTCGCTTTTATTAATAATTCATTTACCAATAATATTGTTATCTTGTTAAACAATGGGAGTTTCGATGTGGATAAGGTTTTAGTCGCTCAAGCTGTCGCTAACCGTCTGTTCGCGACGGAAA
>JBBARR010000048.1:0-17030 GCA_040399645.1 Caulobacteraceae bacterium
GTGGATAAGGTTTTAGTCGCTCAAGCTGTCGCTAACCGTCTGTTCGCGACGGAAAACGCTATCGACACGGCCCTGATGGAGGCCTCACAACTGTTGCAGACCATGCTTCAGGCCCGTCAGGACCTTGGCCTGTCTGCTGTTGTTGCAGACAAGGCACCTGCCCAGCTGTCGCAAGCCATTGCGGCCCTGACAGCAGCGCGTTCCGCAGTTGTTGAGGTTCACGGCGCACTGGAAGAAACCAAGCTGCGGATCGGCATTCGCACTAAGATGATCGGCTACTATAAGAAGGTTGCCGAATTTGAAGGCGGCGTGTCGAGCATCAGCAACGTTGATCGGATCGCTGGCTAAGCGATCGCTTACCAAATTGTTTACATTAGTCGTGTTACGAAGCCCGTGCAGGTTGCACGGGCTTAGACATGCTTATCGATCTACTCTTTAATCTTTCGCTCATACTGCTTGCCGCTACCCTATGTTTCGCATGGTGGAGGGGCGGTTCTGCCGAGCGCTATGCCGCGTTGGCCATCGGCCTAACGTGGGTATCGGGTTTGATCGGTCAGGCTGTTTCGGGCGAAGACATCCCGGCCCTGACGATCTTGCTCGCCGACTGGGCGCTGGCCATTGGGCTTTTGGCCCTAGCCCTGAGATTCCGCAGCACCTGGTTGGGCTTTGCTTTAATGGTTCAGGGCGCATCCATGACCCTTCATGCCATGTATTTCCAAGAGCCGGGACGTCATCCGAACTACTATTTGGTCGGCATCGACGCGCTCAGCTTGGCGATGTTGGTCCTGTTGGTCGTTGGGACCATCTTGGCCATGCGCCGCCGCCGTGCGGTGGCGGCGGCCTAACCCGAAGCCTGACTAGTCGGCTCGTTTCATGCGGGCGATGAAGAAGCCATCAATACCGCCCTCCATCTGGTGAGGTAAAATCCTCAGCCAGCCGCGTTCGGCCAGACTCGCCTGCGGCGCTCCGCCTTCTCCGGGGCTCATCGGTTCGAGCGCAAAGTCTGGACGACGCTTTAAGAAGGCTCTGATCTGGCCTTCGCCCTCCTCGGTCTCCAACGAGCAGACGCAATAGACCAGCCGTCCACCCGGCGCGATGGCGCGAGCGGCCACATCCAGGAGCTTGGACTGCAAGGCCGCCAAGGTGGCGAGATCGCCCGGCCGCGCGGCCCACAGGACATCAGGCTGGCGGCGGAAGGTACCGGTCGCCATGCAGGGGGCATCGAGCAGTACCCCGTCAAAGGTTCGTCCATCGCGCCAAGCAGTGGCTTCAACCGTCACCTGTTCGGCGGTCAACCCTGTCCGTTCGAGATTGGCGGTTAGACGCTTCAGTCGGCTTTCAGAGCGATCGAGCGCGGTCACCACAGCCCCCATCGCGGCCAACTGCAGGGTCTTGCCACCGGGGGCGGCGCAAAGATCGAGCACCTTGTCGCCAGGCTTTGGGGCGAGCAAGCGCGCGGGAATGGCAGCGGCGGCGTCCTGCACCCACCAGCGACCGTCATCAAATCCGGGCCATTCGGCCACATCGCCGCGCCGGGTCACGCGCAGGCTGCCGCCGTGAAGGGCGGTGGCCTTAGAAGCGATGGGGGCAAGGCTATCGGGATCGGCCACAGCCTCTTCGGCGCTCTCAGGAACGGTCTCATTCAAGGACGCGAGCAGGGCCTCTGTGTCAGTCAGGTTGCGTAGGGTCAGGTCGGTTGCCGGTTCGTCGCCAATCATGGCCGCGATCTTGAGGGCTTGGCCCCGACCATAGGCTGCAGTCCAGCGGGCCAACAGCCATTCGGGGGCCAGCGCCTCAGGACCGGAAGGCTCGGCCGGTTCGCGCAGAAGGCCGCGCAGAACGCCGTTGATCAGGGCCTTGAAGGGTCTGGTATCATTGCGCGCCTCGGCCAAGGCCAAGGTCGTGGAAACGGCAGCAAAGGCAGGGGTATCGAGCCACAGCACCTGAGCTAGGCCCAGACGCAGAAGGTTCCTGACCGCTTCTGGCGGCGGCTTGTGCATGCGCGAGTCCAGTGCCTTATCCAGCGCGCCGAGCTGGCGCAGCACGGTCATGGCCAACATACGTGCAAAGCCGCGGTCGCGGGGCGCCAAAGCGCCCATGCCGGGGCGGGCGAGGGCTTCATCCAAACCCGCGCGCCGCTCTAGAGCCGAGATTACAATGTCCAGAGCCGCTTCACGGGCGGGCAGGCCCGCAACAACAGCGGCACTGGGCGGGGCGTGACGGACCTTGCCCGAACGTGGGGGCGGACCGGAACGGGGTGGTTGGCCAGAGGAAGGCGGTTGGGCGGTCATAGGCGGTCTGGAATCCTGTTGGTCTCTGCCCGGGGATAAAAGCACAGAGATCGGGCGAAGGACGCCCTCTGGACCCATTTGACAAGTCTAATTTTGGAAAAGACCCTTTGCCTTAGCTCCAAGGACCCTTTTGAGCCCCATCATCGGTCAGGGGAACCGCCGAGCCTCGGCTGGTCCGGCGGGGCATGGCGGCTGCCAAGCTCATCAGGGCCTCGACCCGATTGGCCGTCGCCGGGTGGGTCGAGAAGAGGTTGTCCGCGCCCTGCCCCGACAGGGGATTGATGATGAACATATGGGCGGTTGCTGGATTGCGCTCTGCATCGTGATTGACGATCCCTGCCTTGCCCATGCCCTCGATCTTCTGCAGCGCGCGGGCCAAGGCTTGGGGATCCCCGGCGATCTCGGCGCCGACGCGGTCGGCCTAATATTCGCGCGAACGACTGATGGCCATCTGCACTAAGGCCGCAGCCAAGGGCGCGAGAATGGCGAGGGCTATGGTTCCAATCATACCGCCCGGCCGATCACGATCATGGCCGCCAAAGAACATGCCGAAATTGGCAAAGGCCCCGATGGCCCCGGCAAAGGTGGCGGTGATGGTCATGGTCAAGGTGTCGCGGTTCTTCACGTGGGCTAGCTCGTGGGCCATGACCCCGCGTATCTCCTCGCGCGTCAGCATGGACAGCAGACCTGTGGTGGCACAGACCGCCGCATGGGCCGGGTCGCGGCCCGTGGCAAAGGCGTTGGGTTGATCATTATCAATGATGCAGATACGCGGCCGGGGCAGATCGGCATTCAGGGCCAAGGCCTCGACATCAGCGACATATTGCTGGACCTGAGGGTTGGGGTCGTCGGGCTCCACCTCGCGAGCGTGATAGGTTCGCAGCACGATAGAGTCGGCGTTCCAGTAGGTGAACAGGTTTATCCCGGCTGCAAAGACAAAGGCCAACCCCATCCCCGCGGGCCCACCGATCATGAAGCCAATGACCATGAACAGGGCGGTCATGGCGGCAATGAGAATAAAGGTCTTGAAGTGGTTCATGGCCTATCTCTTTTTGTCCGTGCTGCCCTGACTTGGATTTCGGGGCCGGTCGGTCTAAGTCCAAAGCCATAGGTGGAGGCTGCGTTGATGTTTCGCAAGAACGCGGTTGCTCCCTTTGGAAAAAACCATGACCCCAGACCTTGAACAGCCACAAGATGACCAACCGCTCGACCCCATAGGGGCGGCGAGCGACAAGCCGATCAGCGCCGCGGCGATGCGGGCCTTGGAAGAGGCGGCGGCTCGCCGGGCTGAGGCCGAGGCTATGCAAACCGCCCCTGAGCGCAATGGTCCCAAGGGCCCAGAACCCACCCGCTTTGGCGATTGGGAACGTAAGGGTATCGCCATCGACTTTTGACGGTTCAGACCGCGCTGATTTCTCGAACAATGGCCTGGGCCGCAGCCCTAGGATCGCCAGCCGCCGTGATCGGCCGTCCGACCACCAGGTGGCTGGCCCCGCAGGTTAGGGCGTCCTTCGGCGTTGCAATCCGGGCCTGATCATCCAGCGCCGCGCCCGCTGGCCGTACCCCGGGTGTGACCACCAAAAATTCAGGGCGCCCGGCCTTGATGGCCAGGGTCCGTGCCAGAGCCGCTTCCAGAGGGCTGGCGACCACCCCGTCGCAACCCAGATCAAGGGCCTGCGCGATCCGGCGCTCGACGAGGGCCGCAGCGGTGAGGCCATAACCCATCTGGGTCAAGTCAGCATCGGTCAGGCTGGTTAGAACGGTCACGGCGAGAATTTTCAGGCCGGATCCGGCCTTGCCCTTGACCGCAGCCGCCATCACCTGCGGCTCGCCATGGACGGTCAGAAGGTCAGCGCTCGATCCGGCAAGAGCGGCAGCGGCCTTTTCGACCGTCGCCCCAATATCGTGCAGCTTCCAATCGAGAAAAATCTGATGACCTTCGGCCTTGAGGCGCGAGGCCATATCCATGCCGCCGCTGGCAAACAGCTGCAGGCCAATCTTGTAGAAGCTGACCGCATCGCCGATCTGGGCGGTCAGGGCCTCGGCTTCGCGCACGGTGGGAAGGTCAAGGGCAACGATCAGGCGCGGGTCAGAGGCGGGCATGGTCATGGGCAGGTCCTTTTCCAAGTGGGCGGCATCAAGTCGGATGTGGTCAGGGTGCATCCAAGGTTCTACACAGGACGGATCGTGGCGGTCCGCCGCCTTGCGTCTATCACGTCAAGATGCGTTCCTATCCGTCATGAAGAGCGAGCCCCTGCATGAGCCAGGCAGAACTGTCCGTCAACTTCTTCATCGCCCTTTTCGCGCTGATTGATCCGATCGGTAATGTGCCTCTGTTTGCCGCCGCAACAACGGGCGCGACGGCCGCCGGACGTCGCCGGGTCGCGGTCTATATCGCCCTGTTCTCGATGGTGTTCCTGACCTTCTTCTATTTTACCGGACTGACCCTCTTGGCCTTCTTCGGCATCTCGCTGCCAGCCTTTCGCATTGCAGGCGGCATCTTACTGTTTCTGATGGGCCTGGAGATGGTCCGCGATGATTTTGCTGCTTCGTTTGATGATGCAGTGGGCGACGAGCCCGACAGTCTGCCCATGAGCACGGGGGCCTATGCCAAAAAGCGCTTTGAGCGTTTGGTTGTGCCCTTTGCCATGCCGCTCTTGATCGGTCCGGGGGCAATCTCGACCGTGATCATCTATGCCGGTGAGGCCAAGCGCTTTGGCATGGCCGGCGCTGCCATGGGCCTTGGCGTGATTGCGGCGGTCTGCGCCATCATCATGCTGGCCTTCTGGGCCACCCCGATCATCTCTCGGGCTCTGGGCAAGATCGGGATGACTATTGTCGTGCGGGTTTTGGGCCTTATCCTCTGTGCACTGGCGGTCCAGTTCATCATTGGCGGCATTGCCGACAGTACGCGCGGGATCATCAAACACTCCGCCGTCGCGCCCTATGAGGATGTAAAGTAGGGGCCAAAACAGGTCCCCTCCCTCTAGCCCGGGGTAGGGGGTCTTTAGAACTGAAGCTCTGGCCGCCCCGTGCTGTCGTGGGCGATTTCGGGCAGGTGGCAGGTGAAGGTCGATCCGTGACCGGGCTCGCTTTGGAGTGCTACCCAGCCGCCATGCAATTCGATCATGGCCTTGACCAGCGCAAGACCTAGACCCGGCCCGCCGCGATCTCGGCTGACGAAGCGGTCAAAGATGTGGGCTTGGACGTGGAACGGGATGCCTCGGCCCGTATCGGTGACCTTGATCTGAACCTCGCCAAGGGTGCGTTCCGCCGTCAGGGTAATCGATCCTCCCGCAGGCGTTTGGCGAACCGCATTGCCCATCAGATGGTCGAGGACCTGGTTGAGGCGCAAACTGTCGGCACGGATCAGACCAATATCTTCGGGGCAGTTGAGACGAAGGCTCAGGGCTGCGTTTTCCGCCTCAGGCAGCCAGCGTGTGCGGGTTGTATCCAGCAGACTGTCGATACCGACATCGCCCAGATCTAGCGCCATTTCCCCAGCGTCCATCTGGGCCATATCGAGCACATCATCGATAGAGCGGGCCAGTTGATTGGCTGCTGTCAGGACCGAGACCACATACCCGCGTGCCCGTTCAGGCAGGGCGGAGGCTGAGCTCTCTAGAACCTGAGAATAGCCAATGATGGTGGTCAGGGGCGTGCGCAGTTCATAGGAAACATTACCGACAAAATCGCGCTTCAGCCGTTCGGCCTCGGTTAGGGCCGCAGAGCGGTCAGCCAGCGCCCGCTCAAGCTGGCGCGTGTCGGTCACATCGGCAAAGGCGATCAGGGTCGCGCCGTCGGGCAAGGGCCGCGACTGATAGGACAGGATGCGGCCATCGGAGGATTTGGTTTCGCCGCTAAAGGGCACCCGGGCTTGAGGGTCAGGATCGGCCACCCGTGCCTTCATCTCGCGCCAAAACTGCAGATCATGCAGCTTAGGCACGCACAGCTCGACCACCCCGTCAAAATCCGCCGCCTCTTCGAGCACGACGGCGCTGACGTTCCAGAAGGTTTCGAAGGCCTCATTGTGCAGCCGAAGCCGTCCATCCGAGCCGAACACCGCCACCGCATCGCTGAGCTTATCCAACGTCGCTTGCTGGACCTGGATCTGGGCGTTGTACTGGGCGCGAAGCCGCAGTTCGCCGGTAATGTCCGAATAGAGGATCAACAGGCCGCCATGGGGATGGGGCTGGCGCACGACCCGCAGGGTGCGGCCATCGGGCAGGGTCCAGAGCTCGTCGGGCGCGATGTCGAGCGCCTCATAGCGTTGCAGTTCCTCGGCTCGCCAGCGGCTATAGTCCACCGTTTCTGGCAGGCGGCGGCGTTGGCGAAGCCGGTCGAGCACCTCGCCATGGCTCGGAGCCTCGGCCAGCCACGCGGGCTCCAAGCCCCAGAGCTCAGCAAAGGCGGTATTGTGGAAGGCCAGCGTCTTGTCGGGGCTGAAGATGGCGACCGCGTCGGCCAGATGGTTCAAGGTCTCGTCATGGGCGGCCACGTGACGTTTCAGCGCCTCACGCATCTCTTCAGTTTCGGTTACGTCCAGCGCAATGGCCCCAACCCCGCCGCCGTCGAGCGGCTTTGCGGTGATCTGGAACGCGCGGCGTTGGCCTCGTACGGGCACCCAGCGCAGGGCCGAGCGGGCCTCAACCATCTGGGCCGCTTCGGTGATCAGGGCCTCGGCTCCGCGATCGAAGGCTAGGCCCTTGGTAGCGGCCTCTTCCAGACTTTTGGCATCGGCAGCCTCAAGCCAGGCTTGGTTGGCCCAGACCAGAGCGCCTGCGGCCCCAGCGATCCAAGCGGGACCCTTTTGGCTGTCTAAGAAGGCGGCAAAGCGGGCCGCTGTTGGAAGGGCGGCATTGGCGCTCGCATCCGCCGCCAGCCGCAACCATGCCAGGGATCCTGCGGCTCGCCCTTCGACGGTAACCACACCGTTGGGACCGCGGGCTTCGAAAGCGCAGGGTTCGCCATAGTCCATCAGGGCCCGCAGGCGCCGCGCCTGTTCCGGATCGGCCCGCATTAGGGCATGGATCAGGGGCATGGGATCATAGGGCGCGCTAGGGATCTCGACCCCGAGGGCTATGGCGCAAGCGACCAGATTGTCCTCGCCTGAGGCCAGATGGGCCTCGCCGTCCTGCAGGGTAATCATGGCGCTGTCAAAGGCCTCGACCGAGGCTTGAGCAGCTTGT
Source organism: Caulobacteraceae bacterium (assembly GCA_040399645.1). GTDB lineage: Bacteria > Pseudomonadota > Alphaproteobacteria > Caulobacterales > Caulobacteraceae > CAISGS01. The sequence goes on from JBBARR010000048.1 coordinate 7,481, forward strand.
GCCTCCAATTCGACCTGTGCCAACCGACCCTTGAGCTCAGCAATATGCGCGTCCGTAACCCGCCGCAGGTGCAGAGCCCATAGCGCGGCGGATATCGCCAAGCACACTGCCCCAAAGGCAGCGGCCAAGACCAGATCAGGGCCGGCCATCAAGGCTCATTTCCATCTTGGTTCGCCTCACGCGAGACTTTGCTGTCACAGACACATCATTCCTAATCTGCTGGTAACAGAGCGCCCCCTAGCGAGGGGTTAAAAATCGACCGCCAGCGTCTTGATGCCGTTGATGAAGTTTGATCGCAGGCGCCGCGGGGCGCTGACCGGTCGCAGATTGGGCAGGCGTTCGAACAGGGTCTCGAAGGCGACCTTGAGCTGAAGCTCGGCCAGCCGCTGGCCTAGACAGACATGTTGGCCAAAGCCAAAGCCCAAATGTTTGCCGCTCAGTCCGGCCTTTTTGGCCGTGCGCGATACATCAAACTGGTCGGGATTGTCGAAAACGGTCTCATCGCGGTTGGCCGAGGGGTACCACATGACCACCTTATCGCCCTTCTTGATCAGCTTGCCGCCCACCTCGACATCGCGGGTCGCTGTGCGGCGCATATGCATGACCGGGCTGATATAGCGCACGATCTCTTGGGCGGCGTGGGGCAGGAGACTGGGGTCCGCGATCAGGGCAGCGCGTTGATCCGGGTTCTGGTCCAGCGCGATCAGACCGCCGGTGATGGAGTTGCGGGTGGTCTCATTGCCCGCCACGACCAGCAGGATAAAGGTGGCCAGATAGCGCGGGATGGGAAATTCGGTCCCCGCCTTGGCCGAGCGGACCAGCATGGAGATCAGATCATCGCCCATGGCCTGTTCGCGCGCTTGCCAAAGGCCCAGCGAATAGAGCGCCATCTCTTGGATACAGGCTTTGATATAGTCTTGGCTGGAGCGGCATTCGGGATCGTCTTCGCCGACCACGGCATTGGACCATTCAAACAGCTTATCGCCGTCGGCTTCGCTGACCCCGAACAGTTCGGCCAGGGTCTGGATGGCATAGGGGGCGGAGAAGCTCGAGACAAAATCGATGGGTCCGCCTTCGGCTGCCTGCTTGGCAATCATGGCGTCGATCAGCACATTGGCTCTGGCGCGGATGCCCGCCTCCATGTCGCGCAGGCGCGGCGGGGTAAAGCCGCCCATGATCATGCGCCGGTAATCGACATGGTGCGGTGGGTCCATCGAGATCATTGAGGCCTCAACACTGGCATCGGCGACATCATTTTCGTTGGCGATGCGGTGGCCCCCGTTTTCGCGGGCCGAGGAAAAGGTCTCTGGATGGGTCGAGGCGCGAGCAATATCTTCATGGCGGGTCAAGGACCAAAAGCCTGCGCCGTCCTCTTCGGGGTTCCAATGGACCGGGTCATTGGCCCGCAACCAAGCGAACAGATCATGGGGCACAGCCTGCACATAGAGGTCTGGATTTTTCAGATCGATCTGCTTTGGTGCTTGCGTCGTGCTTGCGGCCATGTCGTCACTCCCATCAGTCTTTATTTTGAGGCAAGATAACGCCTAATGAGCCTCGTGCGCTATCCCATTGCAGCCTCTGCTGAAGCTGCGCTTTCATCGCCGCTCGGTCATGCCGAACGCCAGAGCGAGGCGGCGCGTCTCGCCGACAAAGCGGTGGCCTTTATCAGTCAGGATATGGGCCCTGAATTTGACAGCCGAGACGCGGCGCTAGAGGCCTGGCGCGATCAGCTCAGCGACCTGGCCCCCGAAGATCTGTGGCGCACAGTGCGTGAGACTGTGGCTCCGGTTTCTGGCCGTATGCCCGGCCCCAAACAGCTGACGCCGACCTTTGAAGCGGGTAAGCGCTGGCCCGCGCCGCCGCCCAAGCCCAAGACCGTCTGGCGTCTGAACATCACCTTTTGGCAACCGATCGTGGTTCAGGCTGATGCTCCAGTCGAGCAAACCGGCCCTCAGGCACGCAAGCTGCGGCGTGATCCGGACGCCGAACAGTTGGACGGTGCCAGCCTTCGGGCCTTGTCGCAGCAGCCCTTGAGACCGCAGAGGCTACAAAAGGGGCTCGATATTGGTCTGTTTGAAGTGCGTGCGCCGGAAGATCCAACCCGGCTGATCGCTGACGAATAGGGTCAGCGAACCGATAGACGCCAGGACCGGTCAGGGATAGATCTGTATCATGGCAATTGGTGTTTTTGATTCCGGGGTAGGCGGTCTTTCGGTCCATCGGGCGCTTGTGGACCGGCTTCCACAGGCTGATTTTCTTTATCTGGCCGATCAGGCCCATGCACCCTACGGCGCCAAGGGCGGTGAAGAGATTGTCGATCTGACGCGTGAGGGTTGTATTGGCCTGTTCGATCAGGGCGCGTCCCTCGTCATCTTGGCCTGCAATACGGCCTGCGCCATCGCCCTTCGCCGTTTGCAACAGACCTGGTTGCCGACCTATCGCAAGGGCCTTGGCCGAGCGGTCAATGTTCTGGGCATTATCGTGCCGACCATCGAGGCGGCGACAGGCCTGCCGTGGGAGCACGAGGCCGAGCGGCGCGGTGACAAGGTCGAGCGGTTGGATGTTTTGGGCGTCTTTTCCACCCCCGGCACCGCCCGTAGCCGGGTCTATGAGATCGAGATCGATAAGCGCCGTCAGGATGTAGCGGTCTTTTCAGAGCCCTGCCCAGACCTTGCCGGGATGATCGAGGCTAATGGCGCGCCGCAGGACCTGTTGGCCAAGATTACCGCCCATGTCTTGGCCCTGAGCCAAAGGATTGGCCGCATGCCGGATCGGGCAATCTTGGGCTGTACCCATTATGAGCTGGTCGCGGACCTGTTTCGCCAAGCCTTGCCGCCGGGCACGCCCCTGATCCACCAGCCGGTCGCGACCGCCGAGGCGGTGGTGCGTTATCTTGCTGAGCATCCCGAATATGATCCGGGAAGCAGCGGCCTTCGCCGGTTCCTGACCACGGGTGAACCCGGCGCGCAAAATGATCTGGTAGAGGCCTTCTGGGGCGCGCCCCTTAGTTTTGACGCGGCCTGACCAATATCAGGCAAAGGATCAGGGCGGGCAGGCCGATGGCCCCTGCCCCGATAAAGAACAGTCCATAGGCCCCCAAAAGCCCGTGGGTCACCTGCAGGCTCTCGACCAAGGCCCCAGAAAAGCCCTTCAAGAACTTGCCAACCCAGGCATAGGTCGAGGTCAGGAGCGCATATTGGGTGGCCGTGTAGCCCAGACTGGTGAGGCCCGACATGTAGGTTACCAGGGCCACACCGGCGAAACTCATGGCGAAACTATCGAAGGCCATGATGGTGCTAAAGAGGGTTAGGTCGGCGCCGCGATAGGCCAAGAGGGCGAAGCTGGCGACCGCCAAGGGCTGGAGGATAGCCCCTGCAATCAAGGTCTTTACCTGACCAAAACGCAGGGCGAAAAGGCCGCCAATGGCAATGCCCGCTATCGAAGCGATCAGGCCCGCTGAACCCCTTACTGCACCCACCATATCCTTACTGATGCCAAGGTCATGATAGAAGGGATTGGCCATTGGTCCCATGATGAAATCTGGCAGGCGATAGAGACTGATCATGGCCAGCATCAAGAAGGCCATCACCCCGTGGGTTTTGAAGAAGGCTGCGAAGGGTCCAACGATAGCTTGGCGGATGCCGCCCAAGGTCCAGAGCGGCAGGGCTGCGGCGTCGCGGTCTTGGGTCTCTTGGTCGCGGCGCGGTTCGCTGGCCTTGAGGCTGGCGATCAGGCCGATAGTCATGGCCCCGGCGGCGAGACCATAGGATAGGTTCCAGCTCAGATGTTGCGCCGAGACAAGGATCAAGGCGTCGGTGCACAAAAGTGCCGCCCGATAGCCAAGCTGTAGAGCCGAGGACAGGAGCGCGATCTCTTCGCCATCATCGGCCGCCTCGATCCGCCAAGCATCGACGACGATGTCTTGGGTTGAAGAGGCGAAGGCCAGAACGAGGGCAAAGGCCCCGAGCATGGTTAGTCCGCCCTTTGGCCCGACCATGGCCATGGCGATCAGGGCCAGACCGATGAGGATCTGGCTCAGGACCATCCAACCGCGTCGGCGTCCCAGCCTGCCCAAAAGCGGCGCGTCCAGTCGGTCGATGAAGGGGGCCCAAAGATATTTCAGCGAATAGGCAATGCCGACCCAAGACAGGAACCCGATGGCCTTGAGACTGGTGCCCTCGTCGCGCAGCCAATAGCCCAGCGTATTGCCGCTGAGCAGGAACGGCAGGCCCGAGGAAAAGCCCAGCATCAGCATGACCAGAACCTTGGGCTGGCGCAGGGACGCCATCACATGCTTGGCCCCGGCTTTACTCTTGGTCGCTTCAGTCATGGTGCGTGGTCCCGCCCGTCGGGGAACGCCCCCAAATCACGAGATCAGATTGGCCTGAGCCGCGCCTAAGGTCCAGTGTGGCTTGACGCCGGTATCGCGTTGCAGCCAGTGCCAAAGGGCGCGGCGAAGGGCGATTCGCTCTAAGGGCTTTGACAGGAAATCATCCATGCCCGCCTTCAGGCAGGCGGCGCGGCTGTCTTCATCTTGGTGGGCGGTGAGGGCTAGGATCGGCGTCGTGATCCCCCGGGCACGCAGGGCGGCGGTCAGCGATGGGCCATCCATATGGGGCAGGCCCATATCCATAAAGATCAGGTCATAACTATCGGCGAGGGTCTTGGATAGGACCTCGTCGGCGCTTGAGACGCAGTCGACGCGGCAGCCCTCTTGGGTGAGCAGGGCGCGGGCGAGCAGGGCGGCAATGGCATTGTCCTCGACCACCAACACCCGTGCGCCGCGATTGGAGGCGGCGGGCGCATGGGTAGCGGCTTGGGATATGGCGTTACCGGCTTGTCTTTCCGTGTCAAAGCGGGCCTCGAACCACAGATCGCTAAGGCCCGTATGGCCTTCGTTCAGACCAAGGTGGCCGCCATGCAGGTGGGCCAGCGTCTGGAGCTTGGCGAGGGTGAGGCGCTCTTGGTCGCCGATCATAGGGGGATGGGACGCCTCTAGGCTGGCCAGCGTCGGCTTGACCGAAAATCGAAGGTCGATCTGAGGCCTCAGTCCGCCGGATGGGCCCATCGACTCCACCGATAGGGTCAGGCTGCCGGATTTCAGGGTCGCTAAGGCGCGCTGCACCAGAGACAGTAGGATCTGGGACAGACGCTGTTCGTCGGCCATAATTTTGGCCGGATGGGCCGCGTCGAGTCCCTGCTCGGTCCAGTGGATGTTGAGGCCCCGGGTCAGAGCCTTGGGCCGAAGCTGTTCGCAGACCGATTGCAGCAAGGGCGCAAGTGCGATCGGTTGGCGGTTCAGGGCCAATATACCCGCATTGAGCTTGGCCAGATCGATCATCTCATTGACCAGCCCATGCAGCTGGTCACCCGATTGGCGCAGGGCCGAAAGGTAGCGCTGCTGGGGGGGTGACAGGTCGGTTTGCGCCAACAGGTCGGCCATGCCCAAGACCCCACTGAGCGGCGTGCGCAGGGCATGGCTCATGGTTGCCAGCACATGGTTGGTGTCAGCGCTGACGTTGGCTGTGGGCTTACCCGGTGATTTTGGATCCTGTTTCACGCCTAACCCTAGCCTGCCCAGCCTTAACGCTGAGTCAAAAGCTAAGATTACCCATTGGTTAATCTTGCGGGGGTTTGGGCCCGACGTCTTAGGCTCTGAAAAGGCTGCGACGATAAATCAGGGTTTTGGCGACATGCCGGCAAAGCGCCGGTCTAGGGTTATCTAGACCGGCGGTGGTGCGAACTTGGCGCAGGCTTCGGACCCAGCCCCTTGTCTCGACTTATTCACAGGGGCCGTGTGAGCTCAAGACCAGATCGAGAACAAAGGCGGAACTCAAGTAGAATAAAGGCCGCCATATTGATATTTTTGTCTACTGGGATGGTTAATCAGAAATTAAGAGCGAAGAGTTTCAATCCGATCCCATAATATTGCTGAGGCATCAGCGCCGCCGAAACGCTTCAACTGTTGGGCACCCGTTGGCGAGGTGACATTGATCTCGGTTAAGTAGTTTCCAATAACATCTATTCCGACAAACATCAGTCCACGGCGTTTTAACTCTGGTCCGATCATGGCGCAGATCTCAAGATCGCGGGCGGTCAGGGACACAGCCTCGGCACGCCCTCCGACCCGCAGGTTGGAGCGCACCTGACCATCGGCGGGGATGCGATTGATGGCCCCCACCGGCTCCCCATCAACCAGTAAAACCCGCTTGTCGCCCTTTTCCACGGCCGGCAGGAAGGCCTGAGCAATGACGGGCTCGCGGCTGATAGCCCGGTGAAGTTCGAGCAGGGCTTCAAGATTTTGATCGTCGGGCCGCAGGCGCGCTACGCCAGATCCGCCGCCGCCATAGAGGGGCTTGAGCACAATGTCCTTGTGCTCATCGCGGAAGGCGAAGATCGCCTCTTCATCGCTGGTGATCAGGGTTGGTGGCTGCAGACCCTCAAAGCCGGTGACGAACAGCTTTTCCGGAGCGTTGCGCACTTCGAACGGATTATTGACCACCAAGGTCTTGGGGTGAATGCGCTCGAGAAAGTGGGTTGCGGTGATGTAGGCCATGTCGAAGGGCGGATCTTGCCGCATCAGTACCACATCCATTTCGGATAGGTCGCGGGTCTCCATCGGCCCCATCTGGCAGTGATCGCCCTGCACGGCCTTGAGCACGGCGCTGCGTCCGCGGGCAAAGACGCGCTGACCAAGCTGGGACAGGTGCTCGGGTTGATAGATCCACAGACTATGACCGCGCGCCTGAGCCTGCATCATCATCATGAAGCTGGTGTCGGTGGTAATGTTGATCCCCTCGATAGGATCCATCTGGATGGCGACCTTCAGGCTCATGGTGTGCTCCTTATGGGGGGTCTCAAGAAAGGTTCGATTAGGGGCCGTCACCTGGCCAATCTGCTCGGATATGCCGCGGTCAGCGCCCGGACGCCAGAGCAATTAGATCAAATCGCACTTAGGCGTGGTCAACAGGGTGTCTGCGAGCGGCCACTTGCACCGCTGCGCGCTGCAGTCATTGATGCTGATCAGGGCCAATGACCTCAAGCGCTGCGATCACTTTGGCTTATCTTCATGCCGCGCTGGCATGCTCGCCTAGGCCATAAAGGCCAGATGGCCAGATAGGATCATTTCAAGCGCGCGAGGAAGGCGTTTCGAGCTTTACAGAGGTACGCCGTCTTTTAGGTGATGATCGCTAACCCGTTGATGTCATCAATGCCGCCGTAAGTGCATCATTCATTTGCGCTTGCCAACCGGCACCAGTTTCTCGTCACGCGGCGATTACATCGGGATCAACCCGAAAGGTCAGTGAGCGTTAGGCTTCAGTCTTCGTGCCCTTGTTACGGCAAAAATAGGGCTCGCCCCAAAATGACGATGCCTAACGCGGCCAGATGTGTCGTGAGGTGTTCGCGCTTGGCAGGTGCCTTATAAGGCTTAAGTGGGTTCAATATTACCGTTCCACCTTAGCCTGCCGTGCGTGTCTTCTCAGATAGCCATGCCTTGATAAGAGACTGGTAGGGGATATCCCTCTTGTTTGCAGCGATCTTGATGTTCTCGAGCAAGGCAAGCGGCAGGCGAATCGAGATCGAAACCGTTGAGGGTTTGAGGTTTGCAAATCGCACGCGTTCGGCCTTGCTCCAGTCAACATAATCTACGCTATCATTGTCCTCCCAAAACAGTCTTTCCTCTGTTTCGGATTTGAACACGGGTAGGGGTTTAAGTTGCGTGGTCATATAGGATCCGTTCTTTGCGATGCATGGGCCTTGCCGAAATCACTCTGACCAACGTTCCATTAAGTCTCAGTGTATAGGTCAGGTGGAGGCGTCTGCCCACGTCAGTCTTTCCTAACGCATGAAACCTTTGTTCGAAGAGGCTGTGACTGGCATCGCCAACGATCAAGAGGGGCGCGTTGAAAAATATCTGCTCGGCTTCACCTTGGCTCACATCATGCTTCTCATAATTCTTCAAGCTGTTTCCAAAGTCCCATTGAAAACCTGTAACTTGGGAAAAATCGAACATTTTTGTATATTACCATAACATACAAAAACTGCAAATGCGCATTTAGTCCCCTGGACCGATCTGATCGAGATCAAGATTTTGTAGGCCTGAAACGGGGCTGCTCCCATCTCATGCGCTATGGCGGTTCGAGATGCATTAGCCACCCTAAAGGGTTCTAAAGCGCCTTAAGGTCTAGACCGCTCAATGTCTGTTATTTGAGATGCTGCAGATGTCGACTTCGCTGCGCGGTTCGTGGTCAGTTTGATGATCTTGGGTAAAATAATCCTAGGGTACGCAAGGGGGACGGTGTCTGAAGGCTCAGGAGACAGCAGGACTTCAGGTTCCTCGCAAGACCAAGCACTTAACCCCTATTGTCCAGCTACAGTGTTTACGGAGGCTTACTCGCGGGGATGATTTGCGATCTTTCAGAAATTTAACCCATTGTTTTATTGCCCAAAATTGGCCTTCTCGGGCTAGGTTCGTCCTCGGCTCCCTTCCGGTGCCGGATTTTGGGGACGCTAGCCTTCACGACGTCCCCTTCAGGGCCAGGGCGCGCTTATAGAGAACCTTGCGCTCTAGCCCCAGCGCCTTAGCCACCTGAGCGGCGGCCTCAGAAGGGCCCATACGGGTCAGGGCTTCGCTCAGTGCTGTGTCGGCATCTTCCTCAGTCGAGGCGACCATCTCGCCGGGGCCAACGACGATGACGATTTCGCCCTTGGGCTTGTTCAGGCGCGGATCAGCGGCCAGTTCGGCCAAGGTGCCGCGCAAGGTCGTTTCATAGAGCTTGGTCAGTTCGCGCGAGACGCTGGCCTGGCGCGGGCCAAAGACTGCCGCCATATCGGTGAGGCTATCGGCCAGACGCGATCCCCCCTCATAGAAGATCAAGGTGCTGCGCAGGGCGACCAGTTCGGACAGGAAACTGATCCGGGCGGCTGATTTTGGCGGTGGAAAGCCTGCAAATAAGAACCGGTCGGTCGGGAGACCCGCGACCGTCAGGGCCGCAAGCAGGGCCGAGGCACCGGGAATAGGCCAGACCTGCGCTCCGGCTTCGAGCGCCTCGCCCACCAGGCGATAGCCGGGATCAGAGACCAGCGGCGTTCCAGCGTCGGACACTAAGGCGACCCGTCCGCCTGAGGCCAGAGCCGCCAAGACCTTGGGCCGGACCCGTTCAGCGGCATATTCATCATAGCGTTCAAGCGGCTTTTTGAGGCCATAGGTATTGAGAAGCTTGCCGGTGACGCGGGTATCTTCGGCCAGCACCAGATCGGCTTGGGCCAGCACATCCAGTGCCCGCAGCGTAATATCGCGCAGGTTCCCGATTGGCGTGGCAACAATATAGAGCCCTGGTGCCAGCTCTTGATCTTTCGGTGGCGGATAGATGGGGACCAAGGGTTCGCGCTCGCGCTAAGGGCCGGGGCAGTGCCGTCTTAATTGGATTAGCGCCTAAGGCCGCACTTCACCACCCTTGACGGCTCGAAACACAGGGCAATCGGGTGAGTTTGCGCGTGACAAACGGGTGAAGTGCTGAATCTGTGTTGTCCCAGATGGTTGGTCTGG
>JBBARR010000049.1:0-16362 GCA_040399645.1 Caulobacteraceae bacterium
ACTATTGTCGCTGGCTTGACACCGCTTCGGCGCGCACAAAATGTGCACACAAGCGCTCAATCAGCGACTGCGCGTAGGCCGGCAAGGCGGCGCTTACGCCAAACCCAAAACTTTGAACCCATCGAGAACGTATCAAACCTGAGCGCTATGCTGCTTCTAAAACACAAAATGGACAAGGTGAAGCTGAAAGATCAAACCGTTTTGCCAGACCAAGTTTTGTAACCGACGAGTTCCTCGATGTTGGGAACCGCGCCCAGACCTGGCGTCTGCGGAACGGGCACGCAGCCATTGACTACCGGCAGCAAGGAGCCCACAACGGCCTCCCTGCCCACATTAGGATGGCAGTCAAACTCTAAAAGACCCTCACCGCCAGCCGCTGCAAGCACGTGCAATGAGGCCAGCAGCGACACGCCACCACCAAAGTAATGCGGACAGTAACGCTTGCCGGCCTTCACCGCGCCATGGGCGACCACCCAATTGCCCGTGACGCCACCCCATTTGGTGATATCAGGCTGAATTACCTCAAGTGCCGGCGAAGCCAGTGCGCGAGTGAACTGCTCGCCATGAAAGTTTTCGCCACCGGCCAGCGGGGTTTTGGAGGCAGCCGCAAGCGCCAGCCAATCGGCCTCGGAGGCGTCAACACGGATAGGTTCTTCAAACCAGCTGAGCTTTAAATCTTCGATCGCGTCGCAAAAGACGCGGGCCGAGGAAAGTGTGTGTGATTGATTTGCATCACATGTGATGACGGCCTCATTGCCAAGCAACTTGCGCATTTCCCGCAGGTTTCGAACATCGAGGTCATGACCGAAACCGGTCTTTAACTTGAAAGCGCGGTGGCCCTCGGCTTGCCGGGCCGCAGCGAAATGCTCGGGCTCGTCAGGGTTGATGCCAGTGGCGTAGACAGGTACCGATTCCACAACCTGGTCTCGCAGCAGGCGGTAAAGTGGTTTACCTGCTTTGCGGGACACCAAGTCCCAAACGGCAATATCGATGCCAGCCACGGCTTGGGCGATCGGACCCACATCCAAGGTTTGCAGCACCAGCACTTCCAGCTCCCTCGAAAAGGTGTGGAACAGTTCGGCCGGTGAAGCGAAGCGGCGGCCAATCAGGCGCTCGCCAAGGTCAACAACTAGTCGGGCGCGATGCTCGGCACCGACGGCGGGCCAGTTGCACCAGGCTTCGCCCCAGCCTTCTGCGCCATCAGTGTCGATCACGTGCACCAGCACAAAAGGACGGTCTTTGAAAGTGCCAAAAGCAACCTTGATCGGCGTCTTCACCGGGACACGAAAACAAAAGGCCTCGATAGAGGCCAAAGTGAAGGGTTGCGGGTTCATGTTTATGCGGCAGTCCAAGTATGTGCGGTTGGTTTCAATGAAAAGCGGGGTTCAGGCAGGCCGCGCACGCCAACCTGAACGGCCAACAGGGCCCCAGCCAATGGCTCAGCCTGCAGGTCGGCCTCACTCATGTTTTGGCTGGCGGTGGTGATGTAAAGCATGTCAAGGTCAGGCCCACCAAAAGCACAACAGGTCGGCCTTTGCACTGGCAAGGGCAAAACGAGGTCAATACGGCCATCGGGCGCATAACGCACAAGTTGACCACCATTGAACTGGGCGTTCCACAAAAAACCTTCAGCATCCACAGCCGAACCGTCGGCAAAAGCCGGTGCTGTGCTGGCCGCAAAAACCCGTTCATCGCCCATCGCACCGGTAGCTAAATCGTAGTCATAGGCAAAGATGGTGTACCGCAACGAATCAGCGAAGTACATGGTGCGACCATCTGGACTAAAAGCCAGGCTGTTTGGGATGCACACGCCAGTGCGTACCGGCAGCAACGGACCGTTTCCTTCTAGGCGGTAAAGAACGCCTTCGGGTGCTCGCGTGACGTTGTGCATGCTTCCGACCCAGAAACGACCCCGAGCGTCGCAACGGCCATCATTGAAACGGTGACCGTCCGGCAGGGTCGGCGGGTCTACGAAAGCCGTCATCTCCCCAGTGGCAGGGTCAAACAAGACAAATTTTTCTGGCAAAGCCACCAGCAGTCGGTGATCGTCAGTCAGCGCAATCGAGCCGGCCAGGCCAGGCAAGGGCCAGCTTTCAATCTGCCCGGTGGCAGGACATAGCCTGCGCAGCGCTGGTCGGCGAATATCCAGCCAATACAGGCACTGCGCCTGCTCATCCCACAGCGGTGACTCGCCAAGAATGTCTGTCTGCGTGCCAACACGCTCGGGTTGCAAAGAAAAATCGCGCACTTAGACGCCACCTTGGTAGAACATACTTTATATCTTAGGGTTGCCTCTGGCAGCACGGAATCAACTTTGCGTCAATTCAGGCTTCGCAACAAGCGAAGACGCTTCGAGCCTTCGCTTGTTGCGAAGAGGGCATTGATCAACTTCCACTTCCAGTCTTTCTGGGGTGCGTTTTAACATCCGGAACACATTTACAGAGAAGCTTATTTTTAGTTTTTTATGACAACTACCGCTCCACAAGCTGCTGCCGCTGATCATCTTTTTCTCGGCCTTGCACCCGCCAGCATTTTCTCGATGAAGGGCAAAGTTGTGCTCATCACCGGGGCAGCCGGCGGCATTGGCGCCGGCCTGGCGCGCGGCTTCGCAGCCGCCGGTGCCAGCTTGGTTTTGGCTGACCTGAATGACAAAGTACACCAGATGGCAGCCATCTTTAGAGATGCCGGCGCGGATGCAATGTCACTTGCTTTTGACGTCACCGACGAGTTGGCAATTGCCAGCGCTTTCGAGCAGATCATGCAAGCTCACGGCCATGTGGACGTGGTAATCAACAACGCCGGCGTCATCGTGCGCACACCGCTGCTGGAGCTGACCCGTCAAGAATGGCAGAAGGTCATCGACACTGACCTGACGGCCTGTTTTTTGGTGGCCCAGCAGGCCGCGCGCATCATGGTCAAACAAGGGTCTGGGCGCATCATCAACATGGGCTCTATCATGAACCACGTGTCACGCCCCAACCTAGTGCCTTACGTTTCGGCCAAGGGTGGTGTGTCGGCGCTCACCCGTGCGCTGGCTGCCGACCTGGCTGGCACCGGCATCACGGTGAATGCGCTGGCCCCTGGTTACACCGAAACCGAATTCAGCCAGGCTAATGACAAAGAGTTCAACGCCTTCGTGACTCAGTGGACACCGGTACGGCGTTGGGGCAAGCCTGAGGACATCTGCGGACCGGCGTTGCTGTTGGCTTCGGAGGCCGGTGCCTACATCAATGGCCACACGCTTTACATCGATGGCGGCTTTCTGGCCGTCACCCGCTGAGGCGACGGAAGATGAAGACCCAGGTGGTACTTCCCAATGCGCACATCGGCTTTGGGCCTCTGCGCCGGATGTTGCGCCAGCGTTGGTTTCTGGCACTGCGCGCCTTCACTCTTTTTGCCGCATTTTGGTGGGTCTTCTTTGTCTGGAACGACAATCCGCTGCAACTTCCTTCGCCGGTCCGTGTTGTCGCCGCGCTGGGGTCGCTGATTGCCACAGGCGAGCTCTTTGAGCATGCTCTTATCAGTACGACCCGCCTGCTGACTGCCCTCGGAATTGCAATTGCCCTGGCCGTACCGCTGGGTTTCTGGATGGGGCTGAGTCGAACCGCCGAAGCCTTCATCGACCCGCTGATCGAATTGCTACGGCCAATATCTGGCATTGCCTGGCTGCCGCTGGCCTTGTTCATTTTTGGTGTTGGCAACACCTTGCCGGTGTTCATCATGGTCTATGTCGGCTTTTTCCCGATCTTGATGAACACCATGGCGGGGGTACGGCAAATCGATCCCAAGCTGATTGCCGCCGCCGCCACCATGGGGGTGGGGCGTCGCGCCCTGCTGCTTCATGTACTGGTACCAGCGGCCCTGCCTACGGTGATGGTGGGCATTCGCTTGGCTTTCGCTGCCTCGTGGGCTGCAATTGTGGCGGCTGAGCTGATTGGGGCGCCAAGCGGCTTGGGTTTCGCTATTGAGTGGTACCGCCAACTACTGATGACACCCAAGGTTTACGCCTTTATTTTGATCATTGGCGTGGTCGGTTATTTGTGCGATCTGGGCCTGCGCGCATTGCAGCACGTGATGACACCTTGGTCAGAAGGCACGGGATTGCAATGAACAACGGCATCGACACTTCCCCCCGCTGGTCGAGAGCTGCACGTGGTGCCGCCTTGCCCTTGGTCTTGCTGGTCACATGGCAGGTATGGGCTTTGAGCCTACCGACCGGCAGCCCCGCACCCGCACCGCTTCGCGTGCTCAAGGCGGCGGTGGAACTGATCACCACCGGCGGACTGCTCGACGCCCTGGCACAAAGTCTGGGCCGGGTGCTAATCGGTTTTGCGGCCGCTCTGGTGTTGGGTATTGTGCTTGGCGTGCTGATGGGGTCGAGTCGCGCTGTGCGAGACAACCTCGACCCTATTGTCGAAAGCTTTCGACCCATCGCGCCGATGGCCATTTTGCCCATCGCCATCCTCTGGTTTGGTACCGGTACGCCCTCAGCGTTGGCCATCGTCACTTATGCCGCTTTCTTTCCTGTGCTGGTCAACACTGTGCACGGCGTCACCCGAGTCGACCGCAAGTTGGTGTTGGCGGCGCAGACCATGGGTGTATCGCGCCTGTCCATTCTTATCCGCGTTGTTTTGCCAGGAGCTCTGCCAAGTATCGTGCTCGGCTCGCGCCTGGCCATGGGTGTGGCGTGGACCGCCATCATCGCTGCCGAGTTGGCTGTGGGCGCCAAATCTGGCGGCGGCGGCTCGGGCGGCATCGGCCAAATGATGTTCGTTTTTTACGCTTACAGCATCGACCTCAATGCCATCGTCGTCTGCATGATCATGGTCGGTGTTGTCGCTTTGCTCATCGACCGCCTGTTTCGCTGGCTAGAACCGCGCCTGATACCTTGGAAACAATAAAATGACTGACCCTACGGCCCAGCCCAAGCTGCGTTTGCATAACGTGACAAAAACCTTCACAGCCCCACGCACAGGCCAACAAACACTGGCTGTCGCAGACATCAATTTGGACATTCAGGCGGGCGAATTCATTTGCATCGTAGGCCCCTCTGGTTGTGGCAAATCGACGGTTTTGAACATGATCGCCGGACTGGACCGGCCCAGTTCAGGCAGTATTGAAAAAGATGGCACGCCTATCACTGGCCCCGGCGCCGACCGCGGTGTTATGTTTCAAGACTATGCGCTGATGCCCTGGCAAACCGCGCAAGACAACGTGGGTTTTGGGCTGCGCCACGGCACGCCCGGTCAACCCTTCACGCCAGCCGAGCGAGAAGCTCGCATCAACCACTTTGTAGACCTGGTGGGGCTGAAGGGGGCTGAGAAAAAATACCCGCACCAGCTCTCCGGTGGCATGCGTCAACGTGTCGCCTTGGCACGCCTGCTGGCCAATGGGCCGGATATATTGCTGATGGACGAGCCCTTGGGTGCGCTGGACGCTCAGACCCGCCTGATTTTGCAGATAGAGTTGCTGCGCATTTGGGGCGAAACCGCAGCACGCACCCAGCGCAAAACCGCCATTTTTATCACCCACGACATTGACGAAGCGGTATTCCTGGCCGACCGCGTGGTGGTGATGAGCAGTCATCCCGGCCGTGTGCGTGCGGTGCTCGACATCGATCTGCCGCGACCTCGCAGCGAATCCATTCGCACCCATCCCCGCTTCGGTCAGCTGGCCGAGGAAATCTGGGAGTTGATCCGGGACGAGGCCTATCGCGCCATCAGCGGTTCGACCGACACAGCACCGACCCCTCCCGAAACCGCCACTCGAACCGCCACCACCAGCTAAATCTGAATATAAAAGGAGACGCCATGACCCACAGCAAACTGCTCACTTCCCGCCGCCAACTGGTGCTTGGCAGCACCGCCTTGGCGGGTGCCGCCGCCCTCGGCATCCCGGGACTAATTCAAGCCCAAGGCTCGCGTCGAGCCCTCAAGGTGTCCATTGGCCGCATCCCTTGGGCCGCAGGCAACTCGCCCATGACGCAGTACATGATTAACAACAAGCTGTTGGAAAAGCGGGCCGTCGAGTTCGGCTACGACCTCACGGTGGACTGGCGCGAGTACCCGACTGCATTGCCGATGGTTGAGGCCATGGTGGGTAACAACCTGGACATCGGCATGTGGGGCAACACACCGATCACCCGCGGTTTGTCGTCAGGCCTACCGATCAGCCTGCTGGTGGTCGGCGAAGGCCACCTGCGATTCCTGATCACCACGCGCAAAGGCTCGCCCGTGCGCAACATGCAGGACCTCAGAGGCAAGACGATCGGTGTGTCACTGGGCGGTGATCCGCAAAGCGCGCTGTTCCAGATGCTGCGCTTCGAACTCGGTGTGAACGACATCAAGGAAGCCGGCATCAAGTTCGTCAACATGCCAACCCACGCGCAGGCCGCGTCGGTACCCACCGGCGTAGATGCGACCTGCACCATTTATCCCGCCTATCTCGCAGCGCAGGCCAGCGGTACGGTAGCCATTGCCAACTCCTTCGGTTACACCGAAGATCACTACGATGGCCCGGCCGGCAAGGGTGCTGGTCACCTACTGCCGAGTGCGAAGAAATCACCGTTCTTTCCCGACGGCTACTACCTGCACCGGTCGTTCTGGATCGGTCGCAATGGACTGATTGATCAGCACCCGCAAGCCGTGGTGGCCTTTTTGGTCGCCCAGCAGGAGGCGGTGGCAGCACTTTCTGCGATGGACGCGGGCGCCGTCTCGCAACTGGTCAAAGATTACTGGAAGCTTGACGCGAGCCAGGGTGCCAAAGTGGTCAAGGACGATGTGTTGTTTGCCCGCGGCTGGTCATGGCCAACCGAGAACGACGCCCGTGCTGTGCTGGAAACCTCCAAGTTCATGGCCGACAACAAGGTGATCGATGCCCCCTTGCAATGGGGACAAATCAAGGGGGCCTTCTCGCGCACTGCCCCGCTGGTCAAGCAGGCTTTCGACAAACTGGGCGCCAAGCCAACCGCCACAGAATTCACCCGCACGGATGTGGCCGATTTGCGCGGCCGTCCGGTTTGGGAAATCAACCAATGGGCTGACCGCAGCTAAGCCAAAGCCTCATTTTTTTCACTCAGGAGCATTGCAATGAAAGTTGGATTTATCGGCCTTGGCGTCATGGGCGCGCCCATGGCCTTGAACATTCTCAAAGCCGGCCACGAATTGACGGTTTTCGACCGCAGCTCAGAGGCTGTCGATCGTCTCGTGCAGGCCGGTGCAAAGGCTGCTGCAACGGCCAAAGAAGTCGGCGCTGCCAGTGAGTTTGTTGTCACCATGTTGCCAGAACCACAGCATGTCGAGGAGGTTGTGCTGGGCCAAGACGGCGTCGCACAAGGTCTGCAAAACGGCGGTATCGTGATTGAGATGAGTACCATCGATCCAGGCACTTCCCTGAAAATTGGTGACGAGTTGCGCAAGCGCGGCATGGAGCTAGTGGACTCCCCTGTGGGCAAGACCAGCGAGCACGCCGCCACCGGCACCCTGACCCTCATGGTGGGTGGAAATCAAGCCGCTATCGACCGTGCGATGCCGGTACTCAAGTGCATGGGCACCGACACTTACTTTTGTGGCGGCCCGGGCACCGGACATGCCATGAAAATCACCAACAATCTGCTTGCCACGACGATCATGGTCGCCAACACCGAGGCGCTGGCCATCGGCATCAAGGCCGGCCTGACATTGGAGCTGATGCAGCAAGTGATGCGCACCACCATGGCGTGGAACCAGCAGTTGGCCGTGGCGATGCCGAAGAAGGCTTTCTTGGGTGACGACAGCCCAGGTTTTGCTTGCCGCCTGGCTGGTAAAGACGTGCGTCTGGCTTGCGAAGTGGCTGAGTCACAGGGCTTTGAAGCTCTCGTCGGCCGCGCAGCACAAGCCACGCTGGACCGCGCTGGCAAGATGGGCATGGGCGATCGTGACACTGCCGTACTGTTGAAAATTCGCGAGAAAGAACTCGGCATCCTTGTGCGCCAGGTTGCTGCACCCCAGATCCCCGCGGTTTAAGGAAAGTTAACAACCATGCCAGCCTACGTCATCAACGACATGGAAATCACAGACCCGCTTCTGTTCGAGGAGTACAAGAAACTCTCGCCAGCCACGGTCGCCCTTTACGGAGGACGTTTTTTGGCTCGAGGCGGTCTCGTCGAAACCCTGGAGGGCAACTGGTCACCTAAACGTGTTGTGATCCTCGAATTTTCCAGCATGGCGCAGGCTCTGGCCTGGTCAGACTCTCCTGAATATGCGCCAGCCAAAAGACTTCGGCAGATGTCTGCCAAGTCCAATTTGGTCATGATCGAGGGTTTCATTCCAGGCTGAAGAGCCTGTCTCGCGCCTGCACTGCAACCAGCCTGTATCAACTGAAGGCTGGTTATTTTGGGTTGAATGAACCAAACTGGCAATACCCCAGGGCACCCTCTGTGTCAGCGAGACTCGCTACGGCCCTGGCAGCTCGCCGTGCTCGTCAATCGCTGGCACCGGACGGAAGACCGGATCGTCCCACTCGGTCACAAAGGGCGAGGCTGGCATTTGCACCGACCGGCCACCGACTTTCATTTCGCGCGTGCGCAACTGGGGGTGGCTGATCAAGTCATGCACTGAGTTGATAGCGCCGTAGGCGGTCTGCGCTTCTGTCAGTCGGTCCACCGCCTCAGCGTAAGTGAGCCGGCCAAACACGGCCTGCACAGCTTCGTCCAGCACGCCGCGATTTTGCGTGCGGGCTTTGTTGCCAGCGAAACGGGGGTCAACCGCGAGGCTTTCGTCGTCCAACACCGTTTTGCAAAAGCTCAACCATTCGCGTTCGTTCTGGATCGACAGCACGACCTCACGGCCCTCGCTGCAGGTGAAGGCACCGTAAGGGGCGATACTGGGGTGCTTCAAACCGACACGTTCCGGCGCGCCGTTGCCATAACGAGCCTGCAAATAGGGCACTGCCATCAATTCAGCCGCTGAGTCAAAAAGCGAGACCTTCACGCCGCTGCCCAAACCTGTTCGGGCGCGTTGCAAAAGTGCCTGCTGGACGCCGATCAGCGCATTCATGCCAGCGGTGATGTCGCAAATCGAAACGCCAATACGCCCCCACGGACCGGGCGCGCCACTGACTGCCACCAGACCGCTTTCAGCCTGTACCAACAAGTCGTAAGCCTTGAGCTGGTGCAAAGGGCCAGACTCTCCATAACCTGAAATATCACAAGTGATGAGACGTGGATATTTTTCACGCAGCACTTTCGTGGCAAAACCCAGCCGCTCAACCGCACCAGGCGCGAGATTCTGGATGAACACATCGGCCACCGCGAGCAGGTCACGCAAAGCCGCTTTTCCGTCCTCGGTGCGCAGATTGAGTGCGACCGATTCCTTGCCGCGATTGATCCAGACGAAATACGAGGACTCGCCAAAAACGGCACTGTCATAGCCCCGGGCAAAGTCGCCCTCAGGCCGCTCTATCTTGATAACTCGGGCACCGGCATCGGCCAGTTTGCTGGAGCAATACGGCGCTGCAACCGCTTGCTCCAGCGCAATGACAAGCAAGCCGTCGAGTGGTTTGATGCTCATGTTCCCTTGGGTGTGTCGGGTTCAATTCAAAGGCGATACGGCGTTACAAATAACAATTCACCACTGTTTTGGTCGTGCTGACTTCTTCCAGCGCCATCAGGCCTTTTTCACGGCCATGACCACTGCGCTTGGTACCCCCAAAAGGCAACTCCACACCGCCGCCAGCGCCATAACAGTTGATGAAAACCTGACCGGAAACGATGCGCCTGGCCATGCGTTGCTGCCGCGCGCCGTCGCGCGTCCAGACGCCGGCAACCAAACCAAAATCGGTGCCGTTGGCCAGCACGACAGCTTCGTCTTCGTCGTCAAAGACCTGCACCGCCAACACCGGGCCGAAAACCTCCTGACAGACCAACCGATTGTTAGCAGGCACCGGACCGAAGACCGAAGGCGGTACGAAAAAACCGTTTTTTAAGGCCGCAGGTACCACCGCTTGCGCCAACAAGGGCAATCCGTCGCGTCGTGCGTTGTCAATGAAGGCCAGCACTCTGTCCTGCTGGGTTCGGTTGATCAGCGGCCCCAAATCAACATCCTCCTCTGGCGTGCCGATGCGGACAGCCGCAAAGCGCGCCACCAGTAAGGCCATGAAAGCCTCAAACACGCTGCGTTCGACCAGCACGCGGCTGCCTGCCGAGCAGGTTTGACCGGCATTCTGCGTGATGGCTTTGCAAACCGTAGAAGCCGCGGCTTCCAAATCAGCATCCGCAAACACCAGCTGAGGCGACTTGCCGCCGAGTTCCAACACCACGGGTACATGGTGGATGGCCGCAGATTCCTGCACCAGTCGACCGACTTCAGGGGAGCCGGTGAACGACACGAAGTTGATGCCCGGGTGCCGCGTCAGCGCAGCACCCGCCTGCTCGCCGAGGCCGGTGACGATATTCAACGCACCGGCAGGAAAACCAGCCTCAACAGCCAAGGCACCCAGCTCCAAGCAAATCAAACAAGCCTCCTCCGCCGGCTTCAGCACCGCAGCATTGCCCATGGCCAAGGCGGGGGCGATCGTTCGTGCAAACATCTGTGCCGGATAGTTCCAGGGCGTGATGTGCGCGGTGACGCCCAGTGGCTCGCGCACCACACTGACGTTGTAACCGTTCAGGTAGGGAATCACCTCACCATGAATTTTGTCAGCCGCACCGCCATAAAACTCAAAGTAACGGGCGACAGCACGGACATCGGCGCGGGCCTGTGAAATCGGCTTGCCGGTGTCATGCGCCTCGACCCAGGCCAGCCGCTCTTCGCTGGCCAGTACCAGCGAAGCAAATTTCTGCATCAGCCGGCCGCGTTCGGTGGCAGTCAGACACCCCCAGTCTCCCGCCAGCGCTGCGCGTGCAGCAGCCACAGCCGCGTCGATTTCAGCACTGCCGCCGCTGGCTAACCAAGCGAAGCTTTGCCCAGTGGCAGGCGCGATCACTGGCAGCAATGGGGCGACGCTGTCGACCCAAACATTGGAAATCAAGTGACCGTAGCGCGGCAACCCGTCCTGCTGGCCCGTGGCACTGGGAAAAAGCTCAGTTTGATGACACTGCATAGTCTGCTTCGAAAAAAAAGGACCTGAGAACGCGAAAACTAGATGCGTTCAATAGTTTGATTTTTTCGCCAGCCCCTGACTGTGTCCATGGGGATTTCGGCAACGCCGACTTGTTGAATTTCGAACCGCGGGACAGAGGCCGACGCGCAGTTTTGGCGACTTGTCGTTACCGCTGACCGGCTAGACAGTCCTTTTGTCGCGCGAGCACAAGAAGTCGAGCAATTTGGCCAGCGCTGTGTTGCCTGATCGCTCTTTTTTGACACACAACAACATCCGCCGCTCAGCCCAACTCTCAGTCAAGGGGCGCACCACCAAACCCAAACCCTTGCCCAACACATGGGCCGCTTGATACGGCAGCAGACCCAGCCCTAAGCCAGCATCGACCATTCGACACACAGCCTCAAAGCTGCGCACTTGCACGCGCAACTTCATCGTTCGCTCGGCTATCACCGCCTGTTCCGCCAACAGCCGCATCATGGACGAGCCCCCTTCAAGTGCGATCAGTTCATCGTCCAACACATCAATGAATTTCAAGTCAGACACGGCGGCAATCGGATGGTCTGATCTCATCACAACAGCAACGCAGTCCGTGCAGTAAACAAAAGTGTCCAGACCTTCCGTGTTGATGCCCTCAACGATGATGCCCAGATCGGCCTCAGCTGACAAAATCGCCTGCACGATTTCTCGACTCCAACGCTCCTCGACCACTAAGCGAACATCGGGATCTGATTGACCGAATGCAGCCAGGTCATCGGGCAAAGATTCGGTCATCACCGACGTGTTGGCGAGAATCCGCAGCGAACCCTTGCGGCCATTGGCATGGTCACGCATTTCCGCCTGCATGTGATTCATTTCGACCAACAGCGCCTTGGCATGCGGCAGCAGTGCTGCACCCGCAGGCGTCACTTCAACGCCCCTTGAGTAGCGTTCGAGCAGCGTGGTCTTGAAACGGTGTTCGAGCAGCGCCATGCGGCGGCTGGCGGCGGCCAGACCAATGTGCGAGGCTTCAGCGGCTTTGGTCAAGCTTCGCAGTTCAGCAGCGCGTACAAACAAAGCCAAGGAATCGATATCAGGAAGCATGTCAATAGGTCCAGTTGCGTCGCAAATTATGCTTGCTAGGTATTCTCCATCGGCTGAGGAGAATCCCGCAGTGTCGAAATTTATACCGCTCAGTGCGCAGAAAGTTCGACTGCATGGCCCTTGTAGTCAGCCAGCCCGAAGGCTCCTAAAGTCAGGACACCATCCAAACACACAATCACCTCGCGCCAAGGTGAATCAGCCCGGTCCTTGCGATAAGCCTGCCAAGCCAATACATCCATGACGCGAACTGCCGCCAAAGGAGCGAGTTGCAGCTTGACTGCCTGAGCTGTGAGGTTGGCGATCAAGCAGTCAATCTGGCCGTCGCGCGAGCTTGTCAGGGCCACAACACGCTGCGCGTCAGAAACCGTCACGGTTTTCAGACGTTTCAACCGGGCAAGCTCGAGCCATACAAAAAAACTCGGGTGCTGCAGCAGGCGACCGTCAACGGTTTTCTCAAGCACACCCGCATCTCCGCTCAAGCTCATCACGCTGACGGCCTGAGCGCCTGCCCGCACGGCCTGAGCCACGTGACCCAACAACCAAGCAGCACCAAACAAACCACGAGTCCGCGGATCTCGTTGCGCCAGAGCCATGCGCCGCGTGCCATCCGATGCGGGTTGCTGGCCCAAAGGACTGCTGCGCGCGCCCAGGCTGCTGGGGCCGATACGCAGGTCACGCTTTGGATAAAGTTCCCGCGCCGTTGCCAACAATGAGAGCAAACTTTGCAGACCGATCATGGGGGCAGCATCGTCAGCACCGTGCACGGTGGGGCAGATGGTGAAACTGAGGAAATCTGTGGCGCCTACCTCGCCCATGCGGTTGAACTGCGCAAAAAAATGTGGCGTACCGCCGCCGATAGCGCTGTCAGGAAAGGCCAGTCGGGCCGCGTTGACAACCGATGGCGTTGCCGGAAATACGGCAACCGATTCCGGCATGATGCCGGCATCGCGCAACAGGGCCGCCAGTCGGGCCAGTGACATCGGCGTGACATCGGCCAACAGGTCGATTCGCAAGCGCGCATCCGCGATGGACAAAAGATTGGCAATACCGACCCAGTGCACTGCCTGATCGGGCTGCAGCAAGGTCAAGTGCAGCAGCGCTGGCGACAACTCGGCCAGCGCCGTCTGTAACCACGGCAAGGCCAGCGCATCCGCCGCTGAAATCGCCAGACCGAGCAGCGGCATCGCCAGTTGATTGCCATGATCAAGCAGCGGAATCGACTGGTCTTGCGCAGGTGCCGGTGAAAATTGTGCCGCCGCAGATTCGATACGCAGCGTCAGCGACTGCTCAATCGCGACGCCGCCGGGCAGAACATAGGGCCGCGGCAAAGTGTTAGAACGGCTGTAAGTTTTGAATGAAGCGTCCGCGTTGTTTCGCTGGTCTTCGAACTCGAAGTCTTCTCCCTTAAACTGGGCCTGCGCCCAGCAACCAGGCGCGAATTCATGGCGAATACCGCGAATTCCGGTGAACGGCGGCCAAGGAGGAATCCGCGCGGGAAAGACACCCGCACTGACACGGCCGTCAACGTGCTCGACTTCAAGAGCCCGGCCGATAGCGTGCATGGGATGCATCAAACACAGGCCGATGCGGTTGGCCAAAATGTTGCCCCGCGGTATGGCACGGGCTTGCAATTGCACAGTGCCATGCGCGTCGCCGCTCAGCGTGAGCAACAGGTCGATGACGGGTTCGCAGGGAATGAAACCTTCGAGCTGCAACATAAAGACGCCGCCCTCTGCCTTCTGTGTCAGACGCTGAAAAACCGGCTGGGGTGTGCCCCAGCCGGGGTCTCTGTACAAAAAGGCAACACCGTGCCAAACCTCATGACCGTCAACCTGCAAGCCGACGATCTGGCCGCCTCGCAGCGTCATGAACAGCGGCCCCGATCGCAAACTGATCTCCAAGGGCAGCGCTTCATCTGTACCGTACAAAGAAACAAGGTCAAAAGAGCTCATGACCAAGGCTATTGACGAACAGACAGTGCCGCACGCACTGAAGGCCGGTTCTCAGATGGTTCGGCCACCGTCCACAGGCAGCTCAACGCCGGTGATAAAGCATGCAGCGTCGCTGGCCAAATACAGCGCAGCCTGGGCTACATCGTCTGGGGTGGACAGCCTACCGAGTGGAATCCCCACAACCACCTTGGCGCGATTCTCCGGCGTATCCGCAACACCCAGAAATTGCTCGAGAAGGCCGGTGGCGCCCATCACTGGGCAAATTGCGTTGACGCGAATATTGTCAGGTCCGAGTTCTGCGGCCATCGACTTGGTCATCAAGTTCACTGCGCCCTTGGATGCGTTGTACCAAGTCAGACCGGGACGCGGACGAATGCCCGCCGTGGAGCCGATGTTGATGATGGAGCCCTGGCGGCGCTGGCGCATCAACGGCACAACCGCGTGTGTCATGTGAAAAATGGATTTGACGTTGACATTGAAGACTCGGTCGAAAGTGGCTTCATCAACATCCAGCATCGGCTGGTTACGGTGCGTGGTGCCCGCATTGTTGACGACGATGTCGGGCACACCAAAGGCATCGACGCAAGCCTGCACAGCAGCTTGCACGTCGGCTGATTTGGATACATCACAAGCCACGGCGCGAGCGCTGGGCCCAAGATCAGCAGCGACTATGGCGGCTTTGGCCATGTCTAAGTCGGCAATCATCACTCGGGCGCCTTGCGCCACAAACAGGCGAGCGATACCCTCGCCAAAGCCACCAGCTGCGCCAGTGACCAGGGCAATTTTTCCTTGAAGTTGTGTCATGGTGTGATCTCAGGGCCAGAGAATCTGTGTTTCCACAGAAATGATCGGGGAAACGTCTTTGGCAAAGTTAGGCAAGTCAGCCAGCAGGGTGCGACCCTCCGGGCCCTGCAGTGAAGCGACCAGCGCCTCTTCAGAGTCAAACCACAACTCGGAAAATCCGTCATAGTCAAAATCAGGGAAACGCTGGCGATCCACCAAATTGACAGAGTAGCGACGCAAGCCAGGTAGCTTGACACATAGCAAAGCGTGCTTTTGAAGCCAATGCTCAACAAATTGAGCATGGGTGATGCCGTCTTTTTTGCGCAATATACCAAGGCGCTTGGTGTAAGTTTTTTGCATTTTTTTCTTTGGTTTGTACGAACTGCAAAGCAAAAACTCAGGCAATGTCCGACGCAGAATACTAAGTTGGATGCTCAGACCACGCCATTTGAATTTGGGCAAACGGCTCTATGCTGATGTCGAAGGAAGTGCCTTCGATTTATCAATAGGCTTGCTTTGAAATTCCTTGATTGCGCTGCGACCGCTTCAAACCGAGAATCAATGCACTGCGAATAAGATACCTAATGCCCGCTAAAAGTTTTCAAATACACAGTTTTTTCTGCCCCACTTTGCGATGGACTGCCACTTTCAGCCTGGCCCTAGGTCTCTGCAGCTCAGCCGCAGTACTGGCGCAAACCACCGCGCCCTACCCGAGCCGCCCGATTCTGATGGTGGTGCCGCAAGCCGCTGGCGGCACCAACGACATCGTTGGCCGCGTGGTCAGCCAAAAACTCGGTGAACTACTGGGCACACCCGTCGCGGTTGAAAACCGGCCGGGTGCGGGCGGCAATATCGGCACCCAGTACGCCGGCAAGGCGGCTAAAGATGGCTACACGCTGCTCATGACCATCAGCAGCAGTCAAGCCATCAACCCAGCGCTTTACAAGAATCCCGGCTTTGACCCGGTCAAGGATTTCAAACCGATCGCGCTGATTGGCGCGGTGCCCAACGTGCTGCTGGTCAACCCGGATTTTCCAGCCAAGACGGTCAAAGAACTCATCAGCCTGGCCAAGGCCAAGCCCGGTTTTTACCAGTACGCCTCGGCGGGCAACGGCACGCTCAACCACCTGCTGGGCGAGATGCTCAACAGCATGGCCGGCATCCAGTTGCAACACGTTCCCTACAAAGGCGTCGCTCCCGCGCTCAACGACGTTTTGGGCGGTCAACTGCCGCTGCTGTTCGCCAGCCTGCCGTCGTCGCTGGCGCAGATCAAAGCTGGCAAGCTCAAACCACTGGCTGTCAGCAGCCCACGCCGTTCGCCTGCATTGCCTGATGTACCAGCGCTGGCGGAAATGCTGCCGGGCTACAGCGGTACGCTGTGGATTGGTTTGTTTGCACCGGCCGGTGTGTCGACCGAGGTGCTGGCCAAGCTGCAAGACGGCATGGGCCGGGCGCTGGCCAGCAAAGA
>JBBARR010000050.1:0-3383 GCA_040399645.1 Caulobacteraceae bacterium
CCAAACCCTAAGGCTTGGCAAGCCTATTTCAGATCGTCAGGGAGTCGGGGTATAACTTGACAAAATTAGCACTTAACTACCTCATTCAAAACGATTTCTTGAAAGAATTCCACTCATACAACACATCCGGCTCACGTTCCTCATTGCCCGACCCATCGGTTATGTCGATTTGGATGAAGCCGTTGGCCTCGTAGAAATTCCGAGCACCTTCGTTGCGTTGGAAAGTCCAGAGGCGTAAGCGCTGCTGGATGGCCTTGGCCTGGTCCAGTAGCCTCGTGCCCAGCCCCATCATCTGACGCTCTGGAGCGACGAACAGATGATCAATCCAGCCGTCTCTGAAGGCGATGAATCCGACCAGCGTGTGGCCGTCAAATATGCCCCACAGCACACAGGTCGAGCAGACCGTGTCGCGGAAATAGGCCTGATCCTCATCAGGCGTATGGAGGCCGCTTAGCCAAGGTAGCCGGTTATCAAATGAGGCACGGTGAACGCGGGCTATATCAGACGCGTCTGCGGACGTTAGGCGGCGGATGGTGACAGACGTCATATTCGCGGCTCCCGACTAAAGCGGCATTTCGAACCTTAGGCCGTCATAGCCAACCTCGACGCCATCGGGCAGCCTGCGGTCCAATTCGTTATAGTCTAGGTCAAGATGGAGGTTGGTCAGGATCGCCCGTTCCGGACGTAGTTGGGCGATCCAGTCTAAGGCTCTATCGACATGGGCATGGGTCGGGTGTGGCAAGTAACGCAGCGCATCGACGATCCAGACCCTGACCCCTTCGAGCGCGGCAAACGCGGCCTCGTCCAGATCGACCACATCGCTCGAATAGGCCACATCCCCCATGCGATAACCGACTGAGCGCACAGAGCCATGATCCTGATCGAAGGTAACGATGGGGATCTCACCCGAGGGACCATTGACGCTCCAATGCGTGGTGTGCGGCGGTATGAGATGGCCATCACAGATGGCCGGATAGCCGCCTTCAGTCTTGAATATGTAACTAAAACGTTGGGTTAGACTGTTGTAGGTCGCCTGATCCATATGGACCGGGATCCGCTGGCGCTGGATCAGGGCAAAGGCGCGAACATCGTCAAGGCCATGGGCTTGGTCGGCATGGTCGTGGGTCATCAGGACGGCGTCGAGGCGACCGATGCCCGCCCGAACGCTCTGCAAGCGAAAGTCCGGCGCGGTGTCGATCAGGGCGGTTGTGTCGTGCTTGGCGCCCTCCCCTGACAGCCTGCGCACCAGCATCGAACAGCGTGAGCGATGGTTTTTGGGCTCATTGGGATCGCAAACGCCCCAGTTTCCGTCAGCGCGCGGCACACCGGCGGAGGAGCCGGAGCCAAGGATTGTGAATTCTAAACTCATGCAACCGGCCTTGGGATGGTGTCGAACAGGGCAAAGAAGGCGGCCTCGGTGCGGGCCTCGGCCTCGGCTAGGGTCCAGCCGCGGATCTCGGCTAGCTTGGCCAGAACATGGGGCACATAGGCCGGTTCATTGCGCCGCCCTCTCATGGGGACCGGGGCCAGATAGGGGCAGTCGGTCTCGACAATGATCTTGTCGGCGGGCATGTCGGCAATGACCTCGCGCACGTCTGCCGCGGCCTTGAAGGTCGCAATGCCCGAGACCGAAAACCAAGCGCCCAAGGCAGCCGCACGCCGGGCCAGTTCTGCGCCGCTCGTATAGCAGTGGAGCAGGATCTTAAATGGCCCCTTGGCATGTTCTTCTTCGAGAATGGCAATCATGTCCACGTCGGAGTCACGAGTATGGACAATCAGAGGCAGGCCCGTTTCACGCGCAGCTTCAATGTGGACGCGAAAGACGCTCTGTTGGACGTCTCTAGGGCTATGGTCATAGAAATAGTCGAGCCCGGTCTCGCCGATACCGACCACGCGATCTCTTCTTGCCATTCCAATTAAGGTATTCGCAGCAAGAGACGGATTTTCCTTAGCTTCGTGAGGATGGGTCCCGACGCTGCACCAGATATCTGAATGGGCCATCGCGATGGCGTGAACCGCGTCAAAGACCGATGCCTTGTCGCAGATGGTCACCATCAGGGCCACACCGGCGGCGCGCGCGCGGTCAATCACCTCGGCCTGATCCTCGGCAAATTGTGGCGCGTGAAGGTTCACGTGACTATCGATTATCATCATCTTTAACTTATTTATTACAGTATATTAGGGTCATGTTCTCGCAGCATTTCTGAGGTCGGACATGACCGTCCAAAAGGCATCGGCGCGCTCGAGATTTAAGCCCTCAACCTCTGGCGGCAAGCTATTAAGTTTTTCCCACGCCAGCGCCCAACGATCCAGCGCTGGTCCAGCCTCACCGCGCAGGGCACTATCGACCGATAGGGCGTGGATTTGATCGGCCAGACGCTCGATCAGAAGCGCAAAGCGCCCTGCCCCATCATTTCCGCGAAAACCATCGGTCAGATGCATTAACGCGGCCTCATCGATCTTGGGCAGGCGGCGCAAGATCTCCTGCGCCATCTGGTCCAGTTCCAAGGCCTTGTTCGCGGCCAGATCTAGAATACGGCCGGGCGCACCCTTTGCCATCTGCGCCAATCTGTGAGCGCCGGCCAGGTCTTGATCGGTATTGGAGCAGGCAAAATCGACCAAGCGGGCCTCATCCCAAGGCGCAAATGACAGCCGCCGACAGCGCGAACGGATGGTCGGCAAAAGACGGCCCGGAGAATGGCTCACCAGAAACACAATCCCGCGCTCTGGCGGCTCTTCCAGCGTCTTGAGTACGGCATTGGCAGCATTGCTGTTCATATCATCGACCGCATCGATGATGGCGACACGAAAGGGCGCGGTGGCCGGAGAGCGGGAGAAGAACTCTGGCAGACGCCTCGCCTCCTCGACAACGATATTTTTCTTAGTCTTGCCGTCGACCACAGAGCGCTCAAGCACCATCAGGTCTGGGTGTGATTGGGCAGCAACCTGCCGACAGACGGGATCGTGGGGATCAGAGCCGAGAAGCCCGAACTCAGGCTCTGGCGCAGCACCTAGCAACCGTCTGGCCGCTCGATAGGCGAAGGTGGCCTTGCCGACGCCTTCGGGCCCGACCAGAAGCCAAGCGTGGTGCAGACGGCCGCGTGACAGACTGTCGAGCAGGGCCTGCTCAGCCACCTGGGAGCCATCCATATGATAGACATCGCGAGGATGACGGGGCGCTTCACTCATGACCGCGCCGCCAATGCCGGTTGCACCAGATCCCAGATCAGGGCCTCGAGTTCATCAGGCGTCTGGTCTGCGTCAATCAGACGGCAACGGTGCGGTTCCAGTGCCGCGATCGCAGCAAAGCCTTGACGAAGCTTTTCATGGAATTCCTCACCTTTAGATTCAAAGCGCGCCTCCGCTCCACCGCGGCCCATGGC
>JBBARR010000050.1:3483-16059 GCA_040399645.1 Caulobacteraceae bacterium
GGAATTCCTCACCTTTAGATTCAAAGCGCGCCTCCGCTCCACCGCGGCCCATGGCGCGGGCCAAACCCACCGAGACCGGCAGGTCCATAATCAAGGTCAGGTCGGGACGAACGCTCCCGAGGCAATGGGTTTCCAGCGCAGCGATCAGCTCTGGCGAGGCACCGCCGCCTGCGCCCTGATAGGCCCTCGTGGAATCATGAAACCGATCCGACAGGACCACGGCCCCTCTCTGAAGCGCCGGAATGATGACCCGCTCGACATGGTCGCGGCGCGACGCATACATTAGCAAGGTCTCGGTCAGGGGCGACCAGCGCTCAGCAGGGCCATTGACGAGAAGGTCTCGGATCAGCTCTGCCCCTGACGACCCACCGGGCTCGCGCGTCGCTACGACCTCTCGGCCCAGCGCCGCGAGACGTTGGCTCAACCGGCGCACTTGAGTTGACTTTCCAGCCCCCTCGCCGCCCTCAAAAGATATGAACATTCCTTGGGTCACACCCGCACATTGGACAGTTCGCGGCGCGACGCAAGTGGGCTTTGCACCCGATTTCTATCGCGCTCCACTCGGGTAGATCACGCGCGCGTCGAGCAGGCCCAATATGGACAGCTGTTGGCGCACCACGATCGCCTGAGCCTCATCGGCAACGGCGGTAATGATGACGCGGTAGAGGGTTGCACCAGATCGGTCGACGGGCACTAGGACCACGTGCCCAGAGGCCGACAGAGGACCGCTCAGCCGATCCACAAGTCTCTGAGCGGCGGCCTGATCTGAAAAAGCCCCCACGGCGACCTCAAAGGATGAACTGCCAATCAAGGGGGCTGGCTCAGCGGGACGGGCCGGGATCGGTTCTGAAGCTGTCCTTACGGTTGGCGCGGCCTGGGGCGGCGTGGTGACGCCAGCGATCATCAGTCCATCAGCCGGACGGCCCAGGGGCGCGGGGCCAACATAGCGCACCCTCACCCTGGCTAAGCCCTGGCCTTTAAAGCCAAGCTCGCCCGCTGCCGCCCGCGATAGATCGATGATTCGTCCATCGACAAAGGGGCCACGATCATTGACCCGTACTTGGATCCGTCGCCCATTGCCCAGATTGGTCACCTCGACGATAGACGGCAGCGGCAACGTCTTGTGTGCTGCTGACATGGCCGTCATATCGAACAGCTCGCCATTGGCGGTGGCCTTGGCGTGGAATGCGTCCCCATACCAAGAGGCCATTCCGACCTCGTCATAGCCCGGCTGTTCGGCGGGAACGTACCAGCGGCCATCGACCTGATAGGGATCGCCGATCTTGTAACGGCCGAGGGTCTGATCGCCTAAGCTTGCAGGCCGCTTGGTCCTTGCGCTGCGATAGACCTGTTTGGCGTGCACCCGACCATGGCCCGACACAGATGTTGGATATTTTGAATAACGACCGTTCGGACCGGTAGTACAGGCGCTCAAGGTCAAGCCCGCAAAGATAAGCCCGAAAGCGAACCAGACCGGCCCTGCCCGAAACCATCTGCGGATCTTATGGTCCGAAATCACGCTCGCCTCATCTGCCGCGGGGGAGCCTACCAACAGACCCTGACAACCGAGCCCTCAGTCTTGGACAGGAGATTGAACATCCCGTTAACCCTCTTGCGGACTTCACCCCAGCCCCACGCGAAAATCCCTTTGCGCCTCGCTAGACTAACGCTACAAGATCGCTCGCTTAGCCGTACTTCGGGCTGAGGACAGGTGGCCGAGTGGTTTAAGGCAGCGGTCTTGAAAACCGCCGTAGGTGGAAGCCTACCGTGGGTTCGAATCCCACCCTGTCCGCCAAGAGCCTGTTTGGAGCTGTTCAAGACGGCTCGCTAATCCCTCCTAAAAGCAACAAAATATAACAAGATCAGTAACATTCTGTTTATGGCTGCCCGCTTGCGTCCGCCGCTGTTCGTGCATAGATTCAGGGGACAGATTAGGGGATGGCTTTCATCCCCTAATGGAGCGGGGCCCAGCATGGCACGGAAAGCTGCAGGACTAACGGCGGCGGCGGTTAAGACCGCCAAGCCTGGACGCTATGGCGACGGGAATGGGCTTTACCTGTTGGTCAGGTCCGCAGATTCCAAGTTCTGGGTGTTTCGCTATACGCCTGCGGGCGGCAAGATGCGCGAGATGGGCCTGGGCCGCGCAGGTTACGGTGACGGCGAAATCCCACTAGTGGATGCCCGGGAACACGCCGGAGCGCTTTATAAGCAGGTTCGTGCGGGTATTGACCCGCTTGACCAGCGCCTCGCCAATACCAAGGCCATGAAGGCCGAAGCCCAAAAGGCCTTGGTCAAGGCCATCACCTTTCGTGATGTGGCTGAGAAGTTCATGGACGCGCATGAGGCGGGATTGCAAAACGCCAAGCACAAGATGCAATGGCGCAATACCATGGCGACCTATGCCTATCCGGTCATTGGCGATATTCCGGTCGCCGAGATCGAAACGGGCGAGGTTCTTGCGATCCTTGAACCGATCTGGCGGACTAAGCCAGAAACCGCTTCACGCGTTCGCGGGCGGATTGACTCCATCATAGATTATGCCCGCACCTTGGGTTGGCGATCCGCCGAGAACCCTGCCCGTTGGCGCGGCCATTTATCCAATGCCCTGCCCAAGCGCTCCAAGGTAGCCCCCGTCAAACATCATGCGGCCCTGCCATGGACCGCTATGGGCGGCTTTATGGCCGACTTGAAGGGCCAAGCGGGCTTGGCGGCAATAGCCCTGCAATTCACGATTCTGACCGCAGCAAGGTCAGGCGAGGGTTTAGGCGCACGGTGGTCTGAGGTTGATCTTGTCGCAAGGGTCTGGACGGTTCCCGCTTCACGCATGAAGGCGGGCAAGGAGCATAGGGTACCGCTATCCGATGCCGCCCTACGCGTCCTAGAGGTCACCCAGGCCTCTCGCTCGAAGTCTGCAGGGGATGAATACATTTTCCCGGGAACGGCCCTAGGGCGGCCCCTGAGCATTATGGCCATGACCATGGTTTTACGCCGCATGGGCCACGGCAACATAACCGTCCATGGCTTTCGCAGCTCATTTCGGGACTGGGCCTCGGAACGCACCAACCAATCCAACGAGGTCATCGAAATGGCCCTTGCCCATACCATCGCCAACAAGGTGGAGGCCGCCTATAGACGCGGCGAACTATTCGATAAGCGGCAGGGCTTGATGCAATCTTGGGCTATACATTGCACAACGCCAGAGCCGGGCGGCAAGGTCATCCCATTAGGTCGTGCAGGGCAACATGTGTGAAACCAAGGTCGAGGCCCCTGTCAGGCTGATATCAATCGCCGAAGTGGAAGGTTGGTTTCCTTCAGAGGCTCAAGGCAAACTAAACGGGACAGCGCTTGATAAATTGGCGTCAACGATTGATCTCATTCTAAAAGTGACCCCGTTTTCTGATGATCTGAAACCCGCGCGCATTCAACTCGCACAGGTTAGTAAAGCGGCTAAAGTCCTTAGAAACGAGATTGCCCTATTGTTTAAGGTCGGCGACGAGTGGGTCAAAACTGACCTCCGCTTGAATGCACTCAACAACGAGATCAACCTACTTCTGAACGAGGCCCAAGGGCGCCCTAATGGCCGCCCTCAAAACGATTGGAACCTATCTGTGGCCAGATGGGCACCCATCGTGGCTTCCTGCATTCAGACGCGCAACAACAAGCCCCCGAGCATTTTTGACCCTTCAGGTCCTGTTTGCGTTGTACTCGCTAAAGCATTGAAGCGTGTTTATGGTTTAGAATATGACGCGACCACTATCGTCAAAGCGGTACAGAGGGAGAGGGAGAGGAAGAAAATAGGGACAAAACTGATTTAGTTGTGTCCAAATAATTTTCGCGTGGAAATTTTAAAAAGCGATCCGTGGCGACCAATTTCGGTCACCGTTTTTACGGAGCGTTTCCGATGGATACGAACATATTAGCCTTTAGCGTCAAAGACGCGTGCAGAGCCGTAGGGTGCGGCAGGACAACCCTCTATAGCCTGATCAGCTCGGGCAAGATCGAAGCCCGCGCCCTGGGCGGACGGACAATTATCCCTGCTGAATCCCTGCAGAGTTTTGTTGCCGCCCTGCCCCCAGCGCCCATCCGCGTTCTGCCGAGCAAAGAGCGGGCAGGTGCATGATGGAAATCCAGAACAGCGACTTCCTCAACGCCGTCTATGGCGTGACGCAGGACAATTACGGCTGGACCACCTCTTTTGCCTCCGATCCCAATAAGTCTGAGCCTACCGTATGGTCGGGCATGGCTTGGACGGGAACGCCAGGGCAGAGCAACATCATTGACCGGCGGGTCAGCGACAATAACTTCTTCTGCGTTTCCGTCATGGCTGCGCCGGATAAGAAGCGCCGGTCCAAGGACACGTTTGTGCGCCTTTGCGTTCTGCTGGCAGATGACGCCCAGCCTGACGATCTGTTCGGCAACCCGTCCTATATCATTGAGACAAGCCCCGGCAATTACCAGATCGGGATCTTGATCGACCGTGACGATGCGGACGCCAAAGATCAGGGCCTGATTGATCTGGTCTTGCAGCGCATGGCAGCGGCCAATCTGATCGGCGCGGATTCCAGCGGTAATAACATTGTTCGCTATGGCCGTCTCCCGGTCGGCTGCAACACCAAGCAGCGTGACACAGGCACCTTTGCGACCAAGGTTCTGCAAGCCGATCTAACGGCCTCCTACAGCCTCGCGGATGCTGTGGCTACATTCGGTTTGGACCTTGATGAAATCCGCTCTGGCGCTCGCGCAGCGCCTTCAGCGGCCAAGGATTTGGACAAGACCAGCCTAACGGCGGTTGATCTATATAAGTCCCTCATAACCACCAACATGGATGAGCGGTCTTATCATGATCCGCTGCTGAAACTGTCCTCCGGCATGATCGCGGCGGGCATGGCTCCCGGCGCGGTGGTCAATAACCTCCGCTCACTCATGCTTGCAACGCGGCCTGAGACGGGCGCGGATCTTGCACGGTGGGAGGCTCGCTTTGGCCAAGACTTGTCTCGCATGGTGGCCACGGCTGAAAAATATGCGCCTACAGAACAGCGCATTGCAGAATTGGCACCCGATAACCTGTTTATGGGCATGGAAGCCCTTGGCGAGCGCACCCGCAACGTCCGCTGGGCTGTCAAGGGTCTGATCCCAGAGGACAGCATGGGCATGATCTTTGGTGCGTCTGGGACGTACAAATCATTCATCGCTATCGACCTGGCCCTTCACATGGCCCACGAAATGGACTGGGCCGGCGCCCGCACAAAAAAGGGCGCTGTCGCCTATGTCGCGGCAGAGGGCGGCGCTGGCATCTATCGGCGTTTGCGGGCTTGGCACGATCAATTTGGCTTGGTGCACGCCGACAGCATCAACATTTGCATTAGGCCGCTGCTGCTATCTGCCGTGGAGGATGTAAGGTGCATGAGGGCTGCCATTGAGGCACTGCCAGAGCCTCCTAAATTGGTCGTGATCGACACCCTGTCCCAAACCTTCAACGGGGATGAAAATTCGTCCAGCGATATCGGTGCGTATTTCCGCCTGATCAATTCGGAGATTCGGGCACCGTTCAATTGTACGGTTATCGTGGTTCACCACACAGGCCACAGCGCGGCAGAGCGTCCGCGCGGTTCGTCTGCCATCACGGCCAACCTTGATTTTATCCTTGGCGTGTTCCGGCCCGATCCTGAGAAACAAGTCGCCCGAATGAGCGTTCACAAGATGAAGGACGGCGACAAAATCGATGACGTGTTCTTCGAGATGGAACGCATTGTTTTAGGTCAGGACGAAGACGGCGATGAGATATCATCTCTGGTGGCCAATTTCACCAATAACCGGTCGATTCAGATCCAATCCAGTATCACCGTTGAAGATTGGCTTGCTATCGTCGCAGCCGTCGGAACGGATAAGTTTTTAGAGTCCTTCCAAGCTAAAAATCACCCCTATATCGGGACACTAATAGCCGACCGGTTAGGTCTTAACCTGGCCAATAAGGAAGATAAAAAAGCGGTTCAGACGCTCGTAGCAATCGGGATTTCAAAAGGCTACTTGAGGAAACTATCGAAGAAATTACGGGGCATGAGGCTGCCAAGATGGTTCATCATTACCGGAGATCGCCGTCCGGGCGACCTGGACAATGAGTAATCCGTCGCTGGATACAATCCTGAAGGTCACGCGGGCGCTGGGCCTCGAACTGCACGCATCTGCGGCCGCGGAGCCAGCGCTGGCTTAATTGCGCTTGCGTTAATTTAGCCGCCCACACCTCTTGTCTGTGGTCGTTCGGAGGAGCGGCTGGATATGAACCTGGATTGGTTCTGGATGGGGGTTGTCACCGTATGGTGGCGGATGAGCTGATTTCCCGCCTGCTCGTGCCGTTGGTCGATGCCAACGCCATTCGGTTCTGGTCCTCCTGGATAGGAAGACTGATACTATGAATCCCAACGAACTTATCATCCGCTTCGAAACCGTCGATTGTCAGACCGAAGGGCCGGTAACGCGGCTTGTCGGCTGTGTGTGTGCGCGCAATTTGTTGCCGCTACTCGACGCCGCTGATCTCGAAGCCAATCCGCCCACCGCCAAGATCGGGCCGATCACCAGCGACATCATCGATTCGATTGAGCGCACGCCCGAACTGTTTCCCTTCAAGACCAAAGGCATTCTTGTCGCGTCCGCCAACTGCCGTGAACTCGAACGGCGGCGGTTCCAGATGACCTTTGAAAATCCGCAGGTCGAAGGCGTGCCATGCCTCGATCGAGGCTTTTTGTTTGCAACGACTGGCCCCTTTTTAAACGGGGGAATGGCCCATTTTTATACCGCGCTTTACACAAGCCTGTAAAAACGCTCCGAACAACGGCCCCTCTCCAAAACATCGCAAGCAATTGTTTCTGATGCCATTTTGACCTCTTGGAGGGGGTCATTCTTCGCGCGAAACGTGACCCCTTCAAAACTATCTGTTGTTCAATCAGCACAGTAAGTTACGAGACTTTGGTGGTGGGGTCGTTGTTCGGAGCGTTTTCACACCCGGGAAGGCGTCATCGCGGAATACGCGTGTGCTGTCGGGGAACGAGACCGAGCCAAGCGGCAAAGTCACGCCCGCGGCGGAAGGCGCTGGCAGCAGGCGCGAGCGCCACAAGCGCTGTCGCGATCACCGGGCCGACACCCGGGATCGTCATCAGTCGCTTCGCCACAGGATCAGTCTTCGCCCGCCTCGCGATCTCACGATCGAGCACCGCGATCTGTTGCTGAAGTGCCTCCAGCCCTTGCGCGATCACCGTCAGTGTCAAACGGCGCGCAAAAGGGGCTCTGGCGCACTTTTCGTGCAGATTTAACCGGGCAGCGCCTATGGATCTGGGCGATAGGGGGCTTGGGCGTTGGAGGCCCGACTTTTCATGCGCAGATCGATCGAGGGGCTGGGCTTGGTTCCGCCCGGCATTGTTGTAGAACATCAGGACGTCGGCACCGATCGCATTATGGTCAACGGTCGTCTTGCTTCGCTCGAGGCCGGCTGTCCCGATTGCAGAACCTCGTCGCGGTTCTGCCACATCCGTTATGTCCGAACGCTGGCGGATCTGCCGGTCGGCGGTCGGACAATGGCGATCTTGCTGACCGGGCGCCGGTTTCGCTGCGCCTCGCCGGGCTGTCGCCGCACGACTTTCAGCGAGGATATCGGCGGCCAGATCGGCAGGCTCTAAGGGACTCGGTATAAGTCGCGCTCAACGCGCGAAGTATGTAAGGATACCAACGTGGCAAGCTTTACGGAGCCCGATGTTGCATTATTGACGTTAGGTAGGCCATTGCTCGAAACTCCGATCGCACCAACACTCGCTTTGCGGCCGGGCGAACCCTATGCCCGTGATGAGCTTCTGCACGAAATGTTCGACAACATTTCTCTGCTTCGCTGGTCCGACACAGCTGTCCAGATGCTGGATGTCGATGCAGCCCATGTCCGCAAAAGTCATTGGACTTATGAGCAACTGCGCGATCGCGCCCTCGGCCTGGCGCATCATCTTCGCCAGGTTGGCATTGGCCGCGGGAGCCGGGTCATTATCTGCCTGCCCCGCGGGCTTGATCAATACATGGCTATTCTAGGAGTCCTTTGGGCCGGCGGCGCTTATGTCCCCATCGATTGGAGCAATCCTCAAGACCGCTTGGACTTCATCGCCGAAGATTGTGATGCAGCAATGATCCTGACGCTGTCAGGGAGAGCGACTGCCATGAAACGGCCGGTAATTGCGATCGATACAATCCTTGGAGATCTCGCAGCGATTCCAGCCTCGCCACTAAACCGAAGCGAGACCAAAGCAACGCCCGACGATCTTGCCTACATTATTTATACATCGGGGACGACCGGCCGACCCAAGGGTGTGATGATCCGGCACCGCAATATCTGCCATCTGATCCGGTCTGAAAGCTCCATCCTCGCCATAGATCCCGAAGACATCGTTTTCGGCGGCTTCAGTCTGGCCTTTGACATGTCGGTCGAAACTATGTGGAGCGCCTTCTTTGTCGGTGCACGCCTTCTCGTTGCATCGGAGGCGCTGTCAAGCGCCGGTCCAGACATCGCCGTGACATTGGCGGGTGCCGGCGTAACAGTATGGCATGTCGTGCCGTCGCTGCTGGCACTGGTTGAACAGCACATACCCAGCTTACGGTTGCTCAACATTGGGGGGGAAGCTTGCACAGCCGACCTGCCTCGCCGTTTCGCGAGACCCGGTTTGCGGATACTTAACACCTACGGCCCGACCGAAACATCGGTAACAGCGACATGGACCGAACTTCAGCTGGGCCAGCGTATCACGATCGGCCGGCCGCTTCCCGGCTACACAGCCTGGATAGTGGATACAGCGCTGCGGCCTGTGCCGGCTGGGCAAGAAGGCGAGTTGGTCATCGGCGGACCTGGTGTCTGTGCTGGCTATCTCAACCGCCCTGACCTGACTGCTGAGAAATTCATCCTGACGCCGTTCAACGGCCTGTCAGGCGTCCCGGAACCGATTTATCGTTCGGGCGATCTTGTTCGCCTCGATCCCGCTGGCGACATCGAATTCATCGGCCGCATCGATACGCAGGTCAAGATCCGGGGCTATCGAGTCGAGCTCGCAGAAATCGAAGCAGTGATAGGCGAAGCCCCCGGCGTGGCACAGGTTGTCGTGCAATTATTCCATGACGACCATGGGTCAGAATTCCTCGCTGCCTTCCTCATCGCACGGCCCGGCGAACTGATTGACCTTGCAAAGATGAGCGACATCGTTCGCGACCGCCTGCCCAGCTATATGCGACCAACAGCTTATGAACAGCTTATAGAAATGCCGACACTCGCTGCGTCAGGAAAGATAAATCGAAAGGCCCTGCAGAAGCCCACATTTGATAGCACTAAAGAATTTGCGATCATCAGCCCAGAATCTCCCCTCGAGCACAAGCTGTACAGCGTCTGGGCTGATGGCTTTGCGCCGCGACCGGTTTCGGTACTTGATGATCTGTTCGAGGATTTGGGCGGGCATTCTCTCAAGGCTGCCAAACTCGTATCTGCCGCGCGCAAGCTACCCGGGCTCGAGATGCTTTCGCTGGAAGACGTCTATGCCGCGCCGAATATCCGTGCGCTGGCTTTACGCATGGCCGCAGCCCCCCCCGTGGCGACAATCGGGGAAGACAGTTACCACCGCATCGCTGCTTGGAAGCGCCAGCTATGCGTCGCGGGCCAAACCGTCGCGCTATTGCCAATCTTTACCATCGCCGGGCTCCAGTGGTTTTTCCCGTACCTGGCTTATAGTTGGCTAGTTAATAGTATGTCGCGACTTGATTCGCTTCTAATCAGCGGCCTGTCGTTCATGCTGGTGCCCTTTGCAACGATGTTGCTGTCGATTGCCGTCAAGTGGGTTGTCATTGGTCGCTATCGCGTCGGCGATTATCCGCTTTGGGGAAGTTACTACTTCCGCTGGTGGCTGGTCCGGCGCGTCATTGGCGTCACCGTGACACCTTATCTAAGCGGTACGCCGATGATCCGCACCTATTACCGGCTAATGGGCGCACGTATCGGTGCCCGTGTTTATATTGGCGCCGGATTGATCGACACTCCAGATCTGGTCGAGGCCGGCGATGATGCTATTATCAGCGACCGGTCCGTTCTAGCCACCACGGCGGTCGAACGCGGCCTCTTGCGCCTTGGTACCGTATACCTGGGACGCGGCAGCTTTGTCGGATCAATGGCGGTCGTTGGCCGAAACGCCAGTATTGGTGACGGTGGAGCCCTTGAAGATCTGTCGTCGCTTCCCGCCGGCGCCCATATTCCGGCGGGCGAAACCTGGAGCGGATCGCCGGCTACGCCCGACCTTGAGGCACCGCCGCGCCCCGCTGCTCACAGCACCGCCATCAATGTCTGGACCACCGCAGGGCTCCTATTTGCCGCCGTCCTGTTACCACTCGTCGCGATCCTACCCATTGCGCCAGGTTTGATCGCACTGATCGAGGTCGATTGGGCAACGACCGGCTACACCTATGTCCTGTTCTCACCCGTGCTCGCGTTTACGTATGTCCTTTTAATGTGTTTCCTAACTGTGGCGGCCAAGCAGTTGGTTATGGGGCGCGTTTCACCCGGGACATATTCACTCAACAGCTTTTTTTATGTGCGCTACTGGTTTGTGCAGCAGGTTAATGATCTGGCGCTGCGGCTGCTCCATCCGATTTATGCGACGCTCTATGTCATTCCGTGGTACCGCGCGCTCGGCGTTAGTGTTGGCCGGCGCGCCGAGATATCAACTGCCAGCGCAATCGTTCCTGACCTTGTCGAGATCGGCGCTGAAAGCTTTATCGCCGACTCAGTAGTCTTCGGAGCAGCACGAATCGGCCCCGGAACTATCACTCTCGCGCGAACTAGCATCGGCCGGCGCAGCTTCATCGGCAACTCAGCACTGTTGCCGACCGGTACTGTTATCGGCGATGAGGTGCTTATCGGCGTTCTGTCAAAACCGCCCTCTAAGCCCGAACAAGCGCTGCAGGCCGGTACCACCTGGTTTGGATCGCCCCCGATCCAGTTGCCGGTGCGGCAGATCAGCACGATGTTTGACGAAGGCGCGCGATTCAACCCGTCACGCCGACTGATCGTTATCCGTCTTTTGATCGAGGCAATTCGCGTCCTGCTGGCACTGACAATGTTCCTGACCTTTTTCGACGTGATATTCTCCATCATCGGCGATATCGCCGATCTGCCGCATGCCGGGCTTCGCATCGCGCTGGCCTTTCCCGCGCTCTATGTCGGCTTTGCTCTCGCTTGTGGGCTGTTCGTTCTAGCACTAAAATGGCTTGTCATCGGCCGTTATCGTCCAACCACACAACCACTATGGAGCACATTTGTTTGGCGCACCGAGTTGGTCACCGCAACCTATGAAAACCTCGCTGTCCCCAATCTGCTCGAGCCTCTGCGAGGTACACCCTGGCTCCCACTTTACTTGCGGCTGATGGGCGCTCGTATCGGCAAGCGCTGTTATGTCGATACGACCGATCTTACCGAACATGATCTGGTCAGTATCGGTGACGATGCCGCGCTCAATGATTTCGCCGGCCTGCAAACTCATCTGTTTGAAGACAGGGTCATGAAGGTCGGTTCCATCCGAGTCGGCAATCGAGCGACCATCGGCTCGCTGGCCGTCATACTCTATGATGCGGAAATTGGAGCCGATGCCCAGCTTGGTGACTTATCTGTGGTCATGAAGGGCGAAATCCTGCCTGCCGGCACGAGTTGGGAGGGGTCGCCGGCGCAAATTGCCCCAACATGACACCCGTTTGGCATAGAGGTGTGCTGGCGAACCTGGTTTTGCCAATCTCTGGTCCGGTCGTCTGGTACGTCAGCCACGGTGACGGTGTCATGTCAGCGCGGCCCACAACCGATGATCTGGTCGATGCGGCACAAGCCGTCGACGGCGCCGGCAGTCTCCGGCGGCGTGGCCTCGCCCGCGCACTTGTCGCGCATCTGGCTTCCTGCCACCCCGATCTGGTGCGCTTTGGTCGCAATACTGCGGGTGCACAGTTTGTTACCCTGCCCGCCGGCTGGCACATCAGTCTGTCAGGACGAGGTCCCGACATTGTGATCGCAGTTGGCCGAATTGCAATTGGTGTCGATATCGAACCTAAAGAGGCAGCAGCCCTATTGCTAGACATGCTTACACCGGAAGAAGTCGGCGATATCCTGTCGACGGCTGAGGCCCTTCGGCACTTCGAGTGGTTGCGCCGATGGACGATCAAGGAGGCTGTTGCCAAATTGATCGGTCAGCCTTGCCAAATTACTCCGGAAAGTATCGAGACCCAAGTCGATGACGCAGGCCGCTTCACCGCGCGTTGCAGCGACTACCATGCCCATGGCTGGACCCGCATCACCGATGATCATGTTATCAGTCTGGCACTGACGCAATTATAAATCGCCCCGAACAATCACCCCATCTCAGATTGTATCTAGGGAAAACACCTGTGCAGGGCGGCTTCCCAAATCGGTCTGGGTGCGATCCACACTGCCGATGACTGTAAAAACACTCTGAACAATGCCCCCCTACAAAAGTAATCATCCGGCCTAGACCGCAGTCATGCAGCGATGGTTTCGTATCCCTTGTC
>JBBARR010000051.1:0-13828 GCA_040399645.1 Caulobacteraceae bacterium
GCTTCGGCAGACTT
Source organism: Caulobacteraceae bacterium (assembly GCA_040399645.1). Lineage (GTDB taxonomy): Bacteria > Pseudomonadota > Alphaproteobacteria > Caulobacterales > Caulobacteraceae > CAISGS01. The sequence goes on from JBBARR010000051.1 coordinate 15, forward strand.
GGCTTCGGCAGACTTGGCTTCGGCAGACTTGGCTTCGGCAGGCTTGGCTGCGACAGGTTTGGCAGCGACAGGTTTAACCACAGGCGGGGCCTTGAGCGCGACTGGCGCTGACTTGGGCTGAGTTGGGGGTGCAGCAAGCGGCTTGACGGGTAAGGGATTAACAGGGAGCGGCTTCACCGGCAGGGGTATGACGGGCAATAGCGCGCGAGCCGCAGCAGTAGTGGCTGGTACAGCGGCCAGTAAGGGGGCTGGGGCTGTCGCAGCAGGGCGAGCGCCAGGCTGCTCAGGACCGGGCGTGAAGGTGGGGGGTGGCTCGACCGCTTCGGGTGCCTCGGCCTTGTAGACCTGCAGGCCAGCAGCCGCATCCACCGGCTGGTCAGCCGCTGATGGAGCCGCCTTGATGGCCGAAACCGGCGCACCGACCGGCTGCGGGGCCTGACCGGCGCTGCGCACGCCGCTGCGATAGAACAGGACAATGGCCACAACCAGAACCGCGAGGATCAAGCAACTGACCAACAGGGCCATAGGCAAGGGACGCCCACCCGGGCGCCTCTGTGTCCGCGCGTCGAAAGACAGGGGACGGTCGGTCTGTGGCGTGTAGGCGCCGCGATCGAATTCAGACATCGCAGAGGCTCCGAAAGCCGAAATGGCCATCATCAAAACAAAAGGGGCAAGCGAATCGAATCGCTTTCTAGCAAAACAGTCTAGCCGACCCGCGCCCTAGGCTGAACTGATGGCTTCGCGAGGTCCTCAGTTCCAGATCTCAAGTTGGAAGAGCTTGCGGTGCTCCTCGATCGCGAACCGGTCGGTCATGCCGGCTATATAGTCGCAAACCACGCGGGCCTTGCCCACATCGTCACTTTCCTGAGCCCGCACGAGCCATTCGCGTGGCAGGACGTCGGGCTCTTCCATGAAGAGCTGGAACATGTCGGCAAGGATGCGGCGCGCTTGGCTACGGGTGCGATTAACGCGCCAATGGTGATACATGCGGGTGTGGAGGAAGGCACGAAGAACGGCCAGATCCTCTGCCATGTCGGGCGAGAAGGCGACGAGCGCGCGCGACATGTGCCGAACGGCATTGGCCGAATCCACCTTTTCGGCTATAACCCGACGCTGTGTCTCCGCCATCACGTCATTGACCATCACCCCGATCATACGGCGCACTGCCTCAAGCCGGGTCAGACGATCATCGAGCCCCGGACGTTCGGCCTGAACGGCGCGCAACTGCGGGCCAATCAAGGGAATGTCGAGCAGTTCCTCGATCTGGAACAGACCTGCGGCCAAGCCGTCATCAACATCGTGATTGTTATAGGCAATATCGTCGGCCAGGGCCGCGACCTGTGCTTCGGCCGAGGCCCAGGTTCCGAGCCCGAGGTCATAGTCGGCGTTAAAGTCTGCAATGGCGCTCCAGGACGGGCGGCTGAGCTTGTCGATCACTGGGCCATTATGTTTGACGATACCTTCAAGCGTTTCCCACGTCAGGTTCAGGCCCTCAAAATCGGGATAGCGATGCTCCAGTTTGGCAACCACACGGAAGGTCTGGACGTTATGGTCAAAGCCGCCATAGGGCTCCATGCCCTTTTGCAGCTCATCTTCGCCCGCATGACCAAAGGGGGGATGTCCAAGGTCGTGGGCCAAAGCGATGGTTTCGCTGAGATCCGCGTCCAGTCCCATCGCCGTGGCGATCGATCGCGCGACCTGAGCGACCTCGAGCGAATGGGTCAGCCGGGTGCGGAAGTGATCGCCTTCATGGGCGACAAAGACCTGCGTCTTTTCCTTCAACCGGCGAAAGGCTGAGGCGTGGATGATCCGATCCCGATCACGTGCAAAGGGGGTGCGTGTGCGGCTCTCCTCTTCCTTGAACCGGCGGCCCTTGGAATGGTCTGGGTTTTCAGCAAACAGCACACGCGCAGGGGGATGAAAAATCGCCATTTGGGTTTCCAGATGATCCGCTTTAATCAGCGCCCATCAAATATTTCCACATAACGCCCCGTTGTTGGGCGAAGTTGAGTTATCATATAGAGGTTACGAACCACTTTCGCCTATTCGGCAGCAGAAAAGTCAACAAACGGCCATGGTCACCGCGACAATCACCCTGCCCTCGGCCCGCACGCCGTCCCTGCCCGTGACCCTGTCACCGGCCGCCGCGGCCCAGATCAAGGCCCTGAGCACCACCGAAGGCCGAACCTTGATGTTGCGTGTCGCCGTGGATGCTGGCGGCTGTTCTGGCTTTCAGTATAATTTCGACCTGATCGAACAGGCCCAAGCCGATGACCTGCATATCCAGCGCGACGAGGCGGTCGCCCTGATTGATCCAGTGTCGCTCGAGCTGCTCATTGGTTCAGAGATCGACTTTGTAGACGAGCTCGCCGTCGCAGAGTTCCGGGTGCGCAATCCCAACGCCAAGTCCAGCTGCGGCTGCGGCGTCAGCTTCTCCATCTAACCTGACCCTGGCCCGGCCTTGACCGGACAAGAAGGCCGACATGCGCATTGCCACCTGGAACGTTAACTCGATCAATGCCCGCCTCGAAGGGGTTCTGGACTGGTTTAAAGAGGCCAATCCCGACGTCGCCTGCCTGCAAGAAATCAAGTGTGTTGATGAGAAGTTCCCGTCAGAAGCCTTTGAAGCCTTAGGCTATAATGTCGCCGTCCATGGCCAAAAGACCTATAATGGCGTGGCTCTGCTGTCGAAATATCCGATGGAGGATATCCGGCGCGGCCTGCCCGGCGATGAGACCGACGAACAGGCGCGCTATATCGAGGCCCTGATCGGCGCACCCAAACCGGTGCGGGTCGGCGGCATCTATCTGCCCAATGGCAATCCTATCGGAACAGAAAAATTTAGCTATAAGCTGGTCTGGATGGCACGGCTAAAGACCCACGCCCAAACCCTGCTGACCCACGAGGAACCACTGGTTCTCGCGGGTGACTACAATGTCATTCCAGAGCCCAGCGACTGTTATGACCCCGCGGCCTGGGCGAGCGACGCCCTCTTCCAACCCGAAAGCCGCGCTGCCTTTCGCGAACTACAGTGGTTAGGCCTGACCGAGGCGCACAAACAGGTCGTCGGCACTGAGCACGCCTACACCTTCTGGGACTATCAGGCGGGCGCTTGGCCGAGAAATAACGGCATCCGCATCGACCACCTACTGCTGTCAGCCCAAGCCGCCGACCGGCTGACGGGCTGCGAGATCCACAGCCACGTGCGCGGGCGAGAGAAGCCTTCGGATCATGTGCCTGTAGTGGTGACCCTCGATCTTTAGGAAGCGCGGCCCATCACCTTTTCGCCGCATTTCGCGCTCGGACGAAGATCCAGAAAAGACATAATAAACAAGGATATCACTCAAAAATCTGCCTCAGTTAGAGGGCTTATTGGTTCTAGCCCTCGCCACCTTTGGGCAGAGGGTTGGCCAAGGGGGATGTTCCAAATCAAGGCTCCCTTCGTTACCCCTAGGCCTCACCCAAAAATCTGCCTATCGTCAGGCCTATGAATGATCTGATCCGCATAGTGCTGCTGGTGGCCGCAACCGGTGTCGCCGTAACCGTCGCTGCGAGCCTCTTGGCGCGGCGGGGGAACGAGACACGGCGACTGAGCCGGATCATCCATCGGGTGCTGGAAGGCGAACCAGACGACCAGATCATCGCCAAGGGCCGCAATGCCGCCCTCGCCATCCGTATGGAGCCGCCTCAGGTGCTGGTTCTTTCAGACGGTGGGGCCAAGGCGCGTCTCTACGGTTTACACCTGCTGATTGGCGCGGAGTTAGAGGTCGATGGCCGGGTGGTCGCCAGAGCCTATCGCGGTGAGGCGCGCCGGGCACTCGATCAGGTGGCCGCCGAGGCACAAGAGATCCATCTCAGACTGATCTTCGACGATCCCAGACACCCTGAATTTATCTTAGAGCTTTGGACTGAGGGTGATCAAACCGGCCGCGCTGCGACCACGCCCGCGACCGAAATTCGTGAGGCCCGTCGCTGGCTGACCCGCGTTGAAGCGCTATTACGACATCAGCCTGCGTCTTCGACGACCTCTGTCCGTCCTGCGTCCAGCCAGCCCGAGGTCTTAGCGCGCTCTACCCTCCCCGCGCTAGAAGCGCCGCCTTATGATGACGAAGATCTAGCTCCGGCCGAATGGCCCGAGGCACAGGATGAAGGTGATGATCCTAACGACGTGCCTTGGAAGCCCTAGTCGAACCCTTAAGATTGCTCTGTGCATTAACTTAGAACCCCTAAGGCTCGCGCCCGACGCTGGTGAAGGCATGACCGATGGGCTCGGTCAGATAGGTCAGGGCCGTTCGTTTGCGCAGCGGTACGATGACTTCAACATTAAGGCCGGGCCGCAGGTCAAAATGGCCCTTGGCCTTGCTGATCTTGAGCAGTTCCGACTCGGGGATACGGACCTCGATATTGAAGAACCGCACGCGTGACTTCTCGTCGACAAAGCTGTCTGCTGAAACATCTGACACAACGGCTTGTAGTACCGGGGCCTTGCGGTCGTGAAAGACACTGAGGCGGATCTGAGCCGGCCTACCAATCTGAACCTCCGCCGCATCGGAGGGGCGCAACATGGCATCGATCACAATGCCGCGGTCTTGAGGGACGATGTCCATAAGGTGCTCACCGGCCGACACCACGCCGCCGACCGTATAGATCTTCAGACCGACCACGCGGCCGCTGGATGGGGCCTTGATCAGAGACTGGACCACGATCTCCTTGGCAGCAGACCATTTGGGCAAGCGGTCAACCAGCCGTGCCTCGGTCGCGGCCATCTCATCGGAAATGGTTTCCAGGACCTTTTGCCGGGTCGACAGGATCTGGCTGTTGATCTCGGCCATTGCAGAGATATTACGGCTGATCTCGGTCTCATTGCGGCTGGTTTCGCCGTCAAGCTGAGCAGCGACGCGTTCGGTTCCGCGTACCCGATTGGTCGAGACATAGCCGTCGACAGCTAATTTTTTCAGGCCGTCCAGTTCGGCGCCAACCAGGTCCTGCTGCTTGCGATTAAAGCCAACCTGACGGGCCAAACCCTCATTTTGAACCCTGTATTGATCGAGGCGTTGCCGAAGGACCGATGTAGCCGCGCTGTTGGACTGTGCCCGGACCCTCGCATAGTGTCTTTGCTCGGCCATAGCCACATCCGCCAAGGTCTTGTCACGGCCGGTTAGAGCGGCAAATTCCTGGGGGGCAGAAAAGTTTACCTGCCCGGCGCTTTCCGCCTTCAGGCGCGCGCGTTGCGCCAAAAGAGAAATCACCTCGCCAGCCAGACTGCGCTCGACCGCATCGGTATCGGGCGTGCCGATCTTGAGCAGGATCTGATCGCGCTTGACCGTTTGGCCTTCATCAACATTGAGTTCGGTGACCACACCGCCGTTACGCGGCTGAACTGCTTGGCGATTGCCTGCGACACTGACCACGCCCTCTGTGATCGCGGCCGCATCCAAGGGGGCAAAGGCCGCCCAGCCTAGAAAGACGACAAAGAAAAGGCCTGCGATGGCCAATCCCAGCCATATTTCAAGGCGCGGCGAATGGGCGCCGCCACTGTTGAGATCGGCCCAGAGTGCCGTCAAAGTCCCGTGCTTGACCATCAGGCTTGCCCCGCCGGGCGGCGAAGATCGACCGGTTTGGCCTGTGGCATCGATGACCCGCCGATGATCTCATCGCGTGTGCCTTGACGCTCGATCGAGCCACCGTTGAGCACAATCACCCGGTCGGCATTTTGTAACATGGAGGGCCTATGCGCGATGATCAGTACCGTTGTCCCAAGGGCCTTGGCCTCATTCATAGCCGCGATCAAGGCCATTTCGCCAGGCGTATCGAGCGCGGAGTTGGGCTCGTCCAGCACAAGGACCTTTGGATTGCCAAAGAGGGCGCGGGCCAAGGAGATCCGCTGCGCCTGTCCAACCGAAATCCCCTCGCCCGTGCTGGACAGCAGGGTATTGTAGCCATCGGGAAACTGCAGGATCATCTCATGCACCCCTGCGCGCTTGGCCGCCTCAACGATCTGGGCATCGAGCGCGGCGCGCTCAGGCTCGGCTACGCTTGAGAAGCGAGAAATGTTCTGAGCGATGGTGCCGCCCAGCAGCATATTGGTCTGTGGCATATAGCCAAAATGGACCCCGAGAGCGTCAGCATCCCAGTCGCGATAGGTCGCGCCATCAATGCGGAGATCGCCTACATCCGGCCTCAAGGCACCAACAACGATCTTGGCAAAGGTACTCTTGCCTGCGCCAGAGGGACCAATAAGGCCAACAATCTCACCGGGTGCCAACTGGACATTGATACCCTTGAGGATCATCGGGCCACCGCCGCGAGAGCGATAGAACAGGTTGGTCATAGAAATTTTTCCGGTCGGCACCGGTAGGGATAGCGGTTGATGGGCCAGTTCTGGATTGTCCGAAAACAGATCGTTCAAGGTCTGGATAGCCGCCCGGGCTTGGTTCAAGGCGGGCCAAGCCGACGCCACCTGCTCCAAGGGTTGCAGCGCACGGCTGAGCAGAACCGACGCGGCAATGATTGAGCCGACCGTGATATGACCGGTAACTGCCAGCCAGCCGCCCAGTCCAAGCGCCGCAGACTGCAAGAAGGTTCGGATAAACTTGCCTAAAACCAAATATTTTGACGCCTTGATCTGCTGATCAGCGGTCGCGTCGATGACCCTGTTCCGATCGGCGATAAACCGGGCCTCAAGGCGCTTTTGCATGCCCATTACCCCGATCACTTCCGACTTAGACAGGAGCGCATCGAGATTGCCATAGGCGCGGCTCATGGCCTGATGGTTGGTCGTCGCCGCCGAGCGTGCGGTGCGGTCATTGATGATAGATAGGCCAATCAACAGCGCCCCGCCGACCACAACCAAGCCCGCCAGAGCCGGATGGATCAGGAAGGCAACAATCAGATAGATCGGCGTCCAAGGAATATCGAACAGGGCCAGGATACCACCCTGCCCGGCAATGATCTGACGCAGCGTGTCAAACTCCCGTAAGGCTTGGGTCCCAGCCCCTTTAGTCGCTGTGCGGCTTTGATCGGCGTTGAGCCGATGAACAACCTGTCCAGCCAACGCGTCATTGAACAGTAGAGCCGCCCGCACCATTAACCGCGATCGCAGCAGATCCAGGCTGTAAAGCACCGCCAGAGCCAACAGGACGACGAGGCTCAGCCAAAAGAGCGTCAATAAACCTTGCGCGGGAACCACCCGGTCATAGACCTGCATCATATAGAGGGTGGGGGCCAGATAGAGGATATTGATTAGGGCGCTGAACAGCACTGCAAAGCCAATATGGCTCGAACAGGCCTTCAGGGCCGACCGCACAAGGCTCATAAATTCAGGCTTTGGCATCGGACCCTTGGGTTTCAAAAACTAGCATTTTGCCAGGCTGCACCAGTTAACGGCAACATAAACCAAGTGACCCTAATATTATATCTACGCTCAATCTGCACCGAGCCCTACAACACCCACCCATGGCTGGTATCCTGCTGCCCGTTGATCTGCAGCACAAAGTCCACCACGCCGTCTCCGTCGACGTCAGCGCTAAAGGTGGAGGTGTTGGAAGCCGCGTCATAGGTCAAGGTGGCTTGCCCAGCCTGTTTGGTGAAGCTGTTCACAAAGCTGAAGGCTTGGTCGCCCGCGAGCGTAGTGTTGGCATCGATCCGGGACAGGTCGATATAGTCGCCGTCGGCCCAACTGAAGTCGGTGATCTTGTCAGGCGCGGCGGAGGTGCTGTCAGTTAATGCCGTAAAGAAGAAGGCATCGGCTCCCGCGCCGCCGATTAGGATGTCTTGGCCAGCCCCGCCGACCAGGACGTCATTGCCATCGCCGCCATTGAGGATGTCATTACCCTCGCCGCCGCCGAGATAGTCGTTACCCGCATCACCATTGAGCGTGTCATTGCCAGCGCCGCCGTCTAGGCCATCATTGCCAAGGCCGCCGTTCATCGTGTCGTTACCGTCATTGCCCAGCATATTGTCGTCGCCGTCGTCGCCATAGAGCGTGTCGTTACCATCGCCGCCGACGATGTAATCGGCGCCCGTACCGCCATGGATCAGGTCGTCGCCCTCCATGCCGAGTAGGGTGTCGTTACCATCGCCGCCGTCGATATTGTCGTTGCCGGTAAAGCCGTAAAGATTGTCGACGCCTGCACCGCCGGTGATCGTATCGTCGCCCTCATTGCCGCTGATCGTATCGTTGCCGTCGCCGCCGCTCAGAATATCGTTGCCCGCGCCGCCAGAAATTCGGTCATCGCCCGCGCCTCCGGTAATGGTGTCGTTGCCATCGCCGCCATAGATCTCATCATTGCCATCACCGCCATTGATAATGTCATTGCCCGCATCGCCATAGATGGTGTCATTACCCCCATCACCATTGATGAGGTCATTGCCATTGCCGCCATTGATCCAGTCATTGCCATCACCGGCATTGATCGTGTCGTTGCCATCGCCGCCATCGATGAAGTCGCGGCCTGTGCCGCCGCTGATCGTGTCGTCGCCGGCTTGGCCAAGCAGGGTGTCGTCACCGTCGCCGCCGTCGATCGAGTCATTACCCGCGCCGCCCGCTATGGCGTCATCACCCGCTCCCCCGATGAGGGTGTCGTCGAACGCACTGCCGCCTAGAAAGTCATTACCTGCGCCGCCGTCGAGATAGGTCGCTGTGGCTCCGGCCTTAAGGACATCGTTACCCGAGCCGCCGATTAGGCCCTCGATGGAGATCAAGGTGTCTGTACCGAGCGCTGTGGTGATGGTGCCAGAGAAGTTGGACAGGTCGATCTCTATGCCCGTGGTCAGGTCTGCAAAGGAGGCGACATCCAAGCCATCTCCGCCATCAAGCCGGTCGTTTCCCGTTCCGCCGATTAAGATATCGTCGCCTGCGCCGCCTAGAAGCGTGTCATTGCCTGCGCCGCCGAAGAGGATGTTGTTGGACGCGTTGCCGATTAGGGTATCGTTACCCGACCCACCGATCAGACCTTCGATCGAAATCAGGGTATCATTGCCCGCACTGCCCATCGACTGGGCCGTCGTCAGGTTCAGATTGATCGTCAGGTTGGTGGTGACGTCGGCATAGGAGGCGATGTCGAGCCCGGCCCCGCCATTCAGCGTGTCATTGCCTGCGCCGCCGATCAGGATGTTGTTACCGCTATTGCCGGTGATCACATTATCGAGGCTGTTGCCGGTAGCGTTGATCGCATCCGACCCTAGCAGGGTCAGGTTTTCGAGGTTGGCCCCCAATGTGTAGCTGATGCTGGCGCGCACCTCATCGGTGCCGCCCCCGGCCAGTTCGGTGACGATGTCTAAGGCGGAATCGACCCCATAGGTGTCGTCGCCCGCACCGCCGATGAGCGTGTCATTGCCCAGGCCGCCATCGAGATAGTTCGCTCCGCCATCACCCTTGAGCACATCATTGCCAGAACCGCCGATGATGCCCTCGATCGACACCAAGGTGTCGGTACCCAGCGACGTTGTGATGGTGCCGGTGAAGGTGGACAGATCAATCGAAAAGCCGTTTGTTTCCCCAACAAAGGACGCGATGTCATTGCCATTGCCGCCATCGAGATAATCATTGCCTGCGCCGCCGACCAAAATATCGTTGCCGTCACCGCCCATCAGGCGGTTATCGGCGCTGTTGCCGATCAAGATATTGGCGTCCGCATTGCCGGTGCCATTGATCGCTGACATGCCGGTCAAAACGAGATTTTCGACATTGGCGCCGAGGCTAAAGCTAACGCTCGAATAGACGCTGTCGATCCCGCCATTGGCCAGTTCGGTGACCGTATCGCCTTCGGAATCTACGATATAGGTGTCGTTTCCACCGCCGCCAGACATGGAGTCCGCACCGGCCCCGCCATCGAGACGATTGGCCCCATCATTGCCGATCAGAACATTGTTAGCCGCATTACCCGTCCCATCGATTGAGGCCGAACCGAGCAAGGTCAGGTTCTCGAGATTTTCTCCAAGACGATAGCTGATGCTGGACCGAACCGTATCAGTGCCTTCATTGGCCAGTTCCGTGACGATGTCTCCAACCGAGTCCACGCCGTAAATATCGTCGCCGGCACCGCCGACAAGGATGTCATCTCCGGCCCCGCCGTCTAGGCTATTGGCGCCCGCTGTACCGGTAAGGATATCATTATAGCTCGAGCCAACAAGGTTTTCGATGCTGGTCAAGGTATCGATCCCGGCCCCACCGGTATTTTGAGCCGTTACGAGGGCAAGGTTAACCGTAACGCCGCTTGTTGCGCCAACGTAAGATGCGGTGTCTGAACCTGCGCCACCATCAAGGCGATCATTGCCGGCGCCGCCCCATAGGGTGTCGTCCCCGCTCCTACCGCTGAGCCAATTGTCAGCGTCGTTACCGATCAGGCTATCCGCGCCTGATCCCCCAAAAGCATTTTCAATCACCACGCCCGGGGCGATGGAAACATTGCCGACCCAGCCACCGACATTGGAGAATTGGCCCTGGTTCAGGTTGATCAGTTGGTTTGCGCTATAACCTGAAAAGTCGAATGTATCGATCCCGCCCGCGTCCCAAACGGCAAAAACCACATAGCGCAACTCTCCGGTACTGCTGGTGCAGGAGTACCAATCTCGGTCTGCCGTTGAGTTAAATCCATAGGTCGTATCGCCCGTCCGGGTCGACATATTGGCCCCATAGAGCTTCTGGACCGCAACAATATCATCGACTAAGGGCGCGGCGGAAAAGCCGATTATTGTGGCACCGCTTTTGCTCGCGCCAAAATAGCTCATGATCGTATATTGCCGCGTATCCTCAATATATTCCGCATAGGCATCATAGGTGATGGTTACATCCGGACCCGCATTGTAGTCGCCCGGATGTTTAAGTCCGATCGCATGGCCCAATTCATGGACCAGAACCAGATTGCCATAGCTCAGATAGCCAAGCGTGTTGCTCCCCGTAGCAAACTGATTGACCCAAAGATCGCCTGCCTTGGTGGCATCGCCGCGCCCTCCCGGATAGTAGGCATAGGCTGAAGCACCGTCTGACTTTCCGCTATTATAATTCGCCATGAGAATAGTCGCATTGTCGGCATAGGCCATCTCACCGGACGTGCCGTAGCCAACCCGAGTAAAAACGATATTGGCCACATCCGACCAAGATTGGAGCGCAGCGGTCGCGGCAGCGATCTGGGCCTCGTTAAATCGCGAGAAAGACAAGGGGTCGGTGTCCGTGTAGGTGCTGCGGAACGCATAGCTAACGCGCGTCACCCCATCAAAATCAGCGGTCCAGTGGATATTATCACGCACGATCTGCGCGCCGGCCTGTTGGCGGGTGAAGGACGGTTTGGGGCTTGGAACGGCCGCAGCGAAGTCGACCGCAATTACGCCAAAATCTTCGGCGAGACTGTTAATGTCTAGCCGTTGGTCGAAGCCTTCCGTGCTAAGCTGGATCACAACGAAAATTCCTCTTAAGCACGTGTTTTAGTATTGATTTCAAGAGACGATAAGTCGAAAAAAACCCTTAAGGACTCAAGCAGGTCGGTGACATGATTGCAGCCACTATCGCAGCCATAATGCTTTTTGGCGCATCGCTTGTGCCAACGCAAATTTCAGATCACAGACAAAGCCCAACCGCCATGCCATCGCACCCTTTTATCGCCATCATACAAGAGCGCGACATGGGCGGCTATTGGCAGACCGAGCCCGGCATCAGTCCTGCTTGCCGCCTGATGCTGACCTTCCGCTCGGCCAGCCTTGCCAAGGTTGAGGCCTGGGAGGTCGTCGCCCGCGAATGCCCAGAAGGTCCCCTATCGAAAGCGGCCTTCTGGCATATCGACCAGGGCAAGGTTCAGTTTCTAAACGCCGAAGGGCAAGTCATCGCGCTCTTTGGCCTGACTCAAGTCGACCGCATTGCCCCCGCCAAGGCCGCAAAGGGCCTTTACCCCATGATCCGGGGCTATATCAGCTAGACGACACAAGCGACAATATCGCGGCCATCTTGGCATTTACGTAGCTCTAAGGTACCTCTAGCCCCAGAAATTCTTAGGGAAACAGATGCAAACCGTCCGTCTCATCGCCTTGGCTAGCGCGGCCCTGATCTTGGCCAGCTGCAACAGGATCGGCGCCGTCGAGTGTAACAACACCGATGGACAGGCCGTGATCAGCAGCCTTCTGTCCGATCAAATCATTCAGGCGACCCGCGACCAACTCGGCACCGCCGCTAGCGAGCCCCTAACCAATGATGCCAAGATCCGTGCCACAGTCGCGCAGATCAAGATCCTGATCGAGGACATCCGCACGACCAAGAAGGATGAGGCTAGTACCAAACGCGGCTGCGCGGCGACGGTCAAACTGGTCCTGCCACTCAACATGATTGCCGACGCCGAAAAGTTTCACACCAACAACCAACTCCAGTCGATCACGAGCCTGACCGACGCCGCCGGGCTGCAACGCTCAGCCGACAGCTACACCCATCAGCTGAGCTATTCGGTCCAGCCGACCGACGACAAGAAAAAGGTCTATGGCGAGGTCGAGGCTTTTGGTCCCGTCGCCAATGCGATGGGCGAGATCATCGCCGCCCACATGGTCCTGCCGATGCAGGAGGCCAGCAAACAGAGCGAAGCCACCGCCGCTCAAGCCCAACAGGCCCTGCTCGACCAACAGACAAAGGCCCAAAGCCAAGCCGACCTCGAACTGGCCACGGCCGAAAATAAGCTGGCCATCCAAGCCTATTCTGAGGTCTGGAAATCCCTGCCCGACACGGTCCGCGCGCAAAATGTCGAGATCCAACGCGCCTGGGCCAAAAAGAAAACCGCCGACTGCAACATCAAGGCCGCCGAAACCTCCACCGACCCCCTGATCAAAGAAGCCGCACGTCTACGCTGCGAGACAGAACAAACCCAAGGACGGGTCGAGGAATTGAAGGGGTTGATGTAGCCCCCCTCATGGGCAATCACATCAACGGGTCAGGACCCCGCCTGTGGTGGATCATGACCGCAGCCCCACCCGCCAAGATCAACCAGAGCAGGATCATTGCCCATTGCGATAGGGTTGGGACGGGGATGGCTGGGGGTACTAATCCTATAAAGTTTTCAACCACCTGAGGATTTCGTCCCACCCCAACAGTGGCTACGATGGTGTTGCTCCCGGTATCGATCACCGAGACTGTGCCCGCGACCGAGCCGTCGCCAGCATTTGTAACATAGAGCCGAGACCCGTCGGGGCGCACAGACAAACCAACCGGACCGGTTCCTACGGCCACCGTGGTCACGATGGTGGTGGTGGCAGTTGTCGTATCGATGACTGTGTTCGTCGCAGTGTCGATCACCGAGACGCCACCGGAGATTATGTTTGAGACATACACCCGAGCGCCATTAGGGCTGACGGTAACGCCATGGAGACCGTTTCCTACCGGTACTGTGGCCACGACGCTGTTGCTCGCCGTGTCGATCACGGAGACACTGTTGCCTGCATAGTTCGCAACATAGGCGCGCGCGCCGTTAGGGCTCACGGCAATAACAATGGGCCGATTTCCGACCGAAACTGTAGCGACCTTCGTCATGGTCACCGTGTTAATCACCAAAACGGCACGGCGGTTGTAGTTGGTAATATAAACGCGAGCACCGTCAGGGCTCACGGCCACACCATAGGGTTACTGCCCCACGGCGACTGTGGCGACGACACTGTTGGTCGCGGTGTTAATCACCGACATGTAGTCGTCGCTTTGGTTTGGAATGTAGGCAAGTTGTGCCGATGCTGACGCGCCTGTCAGCGCAAAGACAATAGCCAGCAGAAGTTAACGCATCGGATGTAAGGTGGACGATCTAACGGGACACCGACTATGGTGAGATTATAAGCGCTCCCGAAGGGCT
>JBBARR010000052.1:0-1626 GCA_040399645.1 Caulobacteraceae bacterium
CAGACATTGATAGATGTCATAGCCATACCTATGTCCAAACCCACATTCCTTTGCGTCGATAGCAACGGAATCAAGAGCGGGGATTGATTTATTCTATTGTTTTCAATTTCGATTGTCGTTATTTAACGACTATAGTTTTTTGGAGGCCCAGTCCTTCCCTGGACCCAACTCTTTGTCAGGTGAACATACGCATGGACGATAAATCCGGAATCATCGAGATGACCGCCGACATCGTTTCGGCTTATGTGGGTAACAATTCGGTTGCAGCTGCAGACCTGCCTTCGCTGATTTTGAATATTCACCGCGCCCTGTCCGGGGTGACGAATATGCCGGAGCCTGTTGAGGTCAACGCAAAGGAGCCTGCGGTCTCTTTGAAGCGCTCAATTACGCCCGACTATTTGATTTGTTTGGAAGATGGTCACAAATTTAAGTCTCTGAAGCGCCATTTGCGGACAAAATACAACATCAGCCCTGAAGAATATCGCGCCAAATGGGGTCTTCCTAAAGACTATCCCATGGTTGCCCCCAACTATGCCAAGGCGCGTTCGGAACTCGCTAAGCAAATGGGTCTGGGACAGGGTGGTCGTCAGGCTGCGCGTAAAGGCCGCTAGACTCTAGTCTTCGCCTTTTGACTCACACTGTTGAGGCCTGTGATTCTGCGAGGCCCGTTACTCATCAAGAGGGACGGGCCTTTTGCTTTCTATTGACTCTTGGAAAATTATTTCTTTCAGGATCGCGTTTTTTCGCTTGCCACCGATTCGGGGGTTAAGGGATACTGAATCGTCGTGATTCCAATAGGTTGTTGGGGAATCCGGAGATGACGATGCAAACGGGAGCTACCGCTGCGGCGGCGCGAGCACAACAGGATCTCTATGCCTACTGGGCGTCCATGAAGGGCGGACAGAAGTTGCCATCCCGTGCGGCGATCCGTCCGGAAGATCTCAAGCGCTTTTTACCGACCATCAGTCTGATCGACGTCCATCCCAATTCTGGCGGCTACCGGCTGCGTTTGGCGGGCACGGGTCTGTTCAATATCTATGGCCGCGAAATCACCGGCCGGACCATCGGCGAGGCCTTTTCCCCACCTGTGGCCGACTATTGGCGCGAGGAACTCGACAAGGTGGTGGATGAACGTCTTCCGGTCGTTGGTCTGCACAACTTGGCTTGGAGAGGCACGCCGCACCTTTCTATGCTCTGGATCCGCCTGCCCTTGGCCAGCAATGGCGACGATGTGGATATGATCCTTGGCTATGACGCGCTTGTCGGCGCTGTCAGCGAGCAGGGCTTCAGCGGTATACGGGCCGCCTAGTTAGGACAATAATCCTAACGATCTAAAATTTTAGGACCGTTATCCTCGCCCATTAAAGGTTAGCCAAGCTGTTCCTCGTCATTGGATTGCGAGGATAGGCCATGAGCACATGGCACCCTGCCCTTAAGACTTTTGCCCCAACAGACCCCAATGGGCGGCTAGATCGTCGCCGCGATCATTTGAAAGCCGCCTTTAACCCAGACCGCACAATGGCCGGTTATACCTGCCATCTGGTCGAAGACCTGCGCGACGTTGAGGATTTCGACGCCTATCTCAGCGCCTATCTCAGCGCCCATCTCAGCGCCCATCTCAGCGCC
>JBBARR010000052.1:1726-13740 GCA_040399645.1 Caulobacteraceae bacterium
ATCTCAGCGCCCATCTCAGCGCCCATCTCAGCGCCATGGAAGCCTGACTAAAGATGGAGGCCTGCTTAAAATATGTCCCGCAGGTTCCGGTGAACCGATTAGGGTCGCACGGCCGAGGCGTCGCGCCGGATCCGCTCGACCATGGCTCTCAGGCCATTAGAGCGCTGACTCGAAAGGGCACCGCTGAGGCCTAAACGGTCAAAGGCTTTTTGAGCGTCAAAGGCGAGGATGTCTGGAGCGGTTCGGGTGGCATAGAGCCGTAGGACCAAGGCGACCAAGCCACGAACAATGTGGGCGTCGGAATCCCCCCGGAAGGTCAAATGAGTTCCGTCCGTGGTTTCTGTGACCAACCAGACCTGGCTCGCGCAGCCCCTGACCTTATTTTGGTCGCTGCGTTCGGTGTCGCTGAGCGGCGCGAGGTCACGGCCCAGATCAATGACGTGGCGATAGCGTTCTTCCCAGTCGCCGAGCATCTCAAACTCGGCTTCCAAATCGTCTAGTTCATCATTCATGCTTGCAGACATGGGCTCAGCCGTAGACAGAAGCATGACGCCAAATTGGCGCTCACCGTTGAGCGTTCACTTAGGCCGTGACCGGCCTGAAGGCAACGGTGCACTAAGAACTGTAAAGGACTCACAGGCTCATACACAGAAATCTGGTCCCTTGGTTCGCTTGTGGATTGTGCGCAGTCGCGTCTTGGCCAGGGGGGGCGTAAAGAGATTGGCTGAAAGGAATATCCTCTGAGTCCGACCCGCAAGCCTGTTTCACCCCCCCCTTCCACGCCCAGGACATCCCTCGGCGGCGGATTGCCGTGGCATGGGATTTTGGCCTTGGTCATAGGGTTGACGGGTTTCGGTCTGATCGCGCTTGGCATCCCAGCTATGGCTGAAGGCGCTGGGCCGCTGACCGCGCTGGCCAGCGCCATCCTGATCTTGGCGGCGGTGCTGCTCATGCTGCGTGGGGGTTTCTCGACGCCAGCGACCCAAACCGGAGCGCTCCAGGCGCTGGAACAGGAACTGGCCGCCCAACCGCACCTGATCCTTACCCTAAGCCCTGAAGGGTGCGCCCTGAGCGCCTATGGCACGGTTCCAGAAGGCATTAGCCTCGATGGCCTGTTTGAGGCCGGACTGGTCCCGGCGGCCGCGCAGGCCGATCAATCGGCGCTCCAAGCTGCGATCCAAGCGGCCATGAGCGATGGGCAGGGGCGGGCAGGTTTTTGCCCGCGCCATGCCCCGCAAGCCTATGCGGTCGTTGACCTGCGCCGTCTGGCAGATGGCCGGCTTTGCGCGATCTTGCGCGATGCCTCGCTGGAACATTCCAATGAGGTTTGTCTCGAAACCGCGCGGATTGAAGCGGACGAGATGAATGCGGGCAAGTCTCGGTTCTTGGCCAATATGAGCCATGAGCTACGCACGCCGCTCAATGCGATCATGGGCTTTTCCGACATTATGCAAACGCAGATGTTTGGGCCCCTGACGGGTAAATATGCAGAATATGTCGGACTTATCCACGAGTCTGGCCGCCATCTGCTCGACCTGATCAACGATGTTTTGGACATGTCGAAGATCCAAGCTCAGCGTTACGAGCTGACGCGGGAAATATTCGATATCCGTGAACCTGTAAGCGCTGCCCTGCGGCTCGTGCGCGTGCAGGCTGATGAGGCCAGGGTTAAACTACGTGGCAGCCTTCCAACCGGTTTGATCGAGGCCAATGCCGACCGGCGGGCCTTGAAGCAGATTGTGATCAATCTGGTTTCTAACGCCATTAAGTTTACCCCGGCGGGCGGACAGATCACGGTCAACCTTCAGGCCTATGGCGACGTCTTGGACCTGAGCGTCATCGATAATGGCATTGGCATCTCGGCCGAAGATCTTAGCCGCCTTGGTCGTCCCTTCGAACAGGTGGGCGATACAACCCGGCAGATCGGCGGCACGGGCCTTGGCCTATCGCTGGTGCGGGCCTTTGCAGAGCTGCATGGCGGCGAGATGATCATTGAAAGCCGTCTGGGCGAGGGCACGACCGTAACCGTTCGCCTTCCAGTGCTTGATGTGGCACCGCTCAGCCCGGCAGAACCTGAAGAGGCAAATGAGGTGCGGGCCAATGTCGTGGCCTTCCCGGGCGCGCGCCCTACCTAAATTCCTGACCTGACTGACCTGACTGGCTTGGCCCTATTTCTGGCCAGAGGCTAGGAAGGCGCGGCCCGCCGCAAAGTCGCCCACCTCAATATAGGCGGTTCGGACACTATCTCCGTCCCGGCCTGCGAAGATGAAATCGACCCTGACCGCCTCGCGCGGATCCAACTCTGCCATGGCCGCCGCCGCCGCCGGTGGCCAACGAAAGGCCGTTCCGGTCTTGGCCTTTGCAGGCAAAAGATAGGGATCTGCCTCGCGGCGATCTTCCGCCAAGATCGCGCGGGACACCGACGGCGGCGCGGCTCTGGCATGGAGCGGGATCTTGCCGCTCTCATTGGCGACCCGGGCATTGAGATAGGGTCTTGGGGCCTTGGTCAGGTCCCGCATCATGATCCGCGCGCTGTAGGGGATTGCCCCATCTGCAAAACTCGCTGCCGCCACCAGTCCACTTGATCCGGACCTCGACGCAATGCCGAAGGTCATGCTGTCCCACCCAAATCGCGCGGTTTGGTACAGCTGCCAATTTGCCGTGTAGACGGCTTGCCCACGACTGGCGGCCCATCCGGCCGTATCGCCGGGAAAGTCCATGCGCGTCAGGCGGCTATAGGCGGCAAAGGCCGACTTTACCCGGCTTGCGGCGAGCGTCAGGTCCGAAGACTGACAGGCTACAGAATTGGAACGCAAGGTCGCTTGGCGCGCTGTGTCCTTGAGCACGTCTTGATCTATGCCCGCGCGCAAGGCGGCACCGCGCGCTTGCAGGCGCGCCGCATCTAGGGCGACTGTCACGGGCGGGGCAAACAGGTTGCAGCGATGGTCAGCCACGCTCATCACTGTGCGTTCATAGAACAGGTCGAGGGCCGTAGCCTGAGCGGTCGGTGCAATCGTGACCGCCGCCGCTGTGACGAGCCAACCGACCCACTTTAGACCTATCGAGCGTTGCGGCATTTTGCGCGGGCTCATAATCACACTCTGATTTCTTGCTAGGTGCGAGATGCAGGCTGGATGATACTGCGCAATCCTTTCGTCAAGGTTATTCAAGAGGCCTTGTGTGATCCTATCGACTGACATCTGGGTGGCCGCCCTGATCCGCCGGGCCGAGCTTGGCGGAGGGTTCGGTGTTGTGGCCCATAAGGGCGATGCGCGCGCAGGCTCAGTTTTGGTCAAGGCCTTCAACCAGAATGACGGCACGGTCCGGGTCTTTGCAGAGGCCACCAAAGGCGATGGGTCACGGGTCTGGATGCGTTCCCTATCGGCGACGGACGAGCCCTCTGCCGATGCCTATCTGGCCCGAAGCCTGCGCATTGATCCAGATCTTTGGGTAGTAGAGATTGAAGACCGCGCAGGTCGACATTTTCTCGTCGAGCCTGTCGACGGGACTTAAGGTCTTGACCAGGTCATAATAGTTGCGGCTAACTTAAAGTTCGTGCTTCATGGCGCAGTCACTGGGGACAACCCTCATGCATTTTTTGCTTAATGATGTGGTGTTCAATCTTTCGGACGGTAAATTTTCATTGCCGCCCGCTGACAATAATACCGCCCGGTTGAAAATCAGTGACGTGACCCATTTGGGAGCAGAGCTCTTCTCGGCCAATCCGAATCTGGCCCACGATGACCCCGTACGATCCTTGCGTTTAATCGGATTGATCCTGAGCAAGGTCTCGAATGTTAATGCGGTTCTGTTCTTCGTGCCCAAGAAGGGCTGTTCGCCGCAACAGGTATCGGTCCGGTTTGCCGAGCTGAGTTTCCCGATCATGACGGAGCTGGTCAATCAGCAGGCCAAGGGCAACCTGACCCCCGGCTACGCAAATTCTCAGGTTTGGATGCGGCTGTCTGGCTGAGTTTTGGTGACATTTTGGCTTGGGTCGGCTATCGCCCGATCATGAGCACCCATACGCCCCTCGCCCAGGCCGCCCGTCGGCGGACCTTCGCCATCATCTCGCACCCTGACGCCGGCAAGACCACCTTGACCGAGAACCTGCTGCTGGCTGGTGGGGCAATCCGAGCCGCCGGTGCCGTGCGTGCGCGCGGCGAGCAGAGGCGCACCCGGTCTGACTGGATGAAGATCGAGCGCGAACGCGGCATTTCGGTCTCGGCCAGCGTCATGACCTTCGACCATGAAGGGCTGATGTTCAATCTGCTCGACACGCCGGGCCACGAAGACTTTTCGGAAGACACCTACCGCACCCTGACGGCAGCCGATGCGGCGGTCATGGTGCTGGATGCGGCCAAGGGGATCGAGCCCCAGACCTTGAAACTGTTTGAGGTCTGCCGCCTGCGCGACATCCCCATCGTCACCTTCATCAATAAGATGGACCGCGAGGCGCAGGACCCGATCGAGTTGCTCGACGAGATTGCCTCTAAGCTGGCCCTTGACCCTGCGCCGCTCTATTGGCCCGCCGGGTCCGGCAATCGGTTTAGGGGCATGCTCGATCTGCGTACCCGCATGTTCCAGCCCTTTACCAAGCGGCCCTCGTCCGAGTTGCAAGACCATCCCAGCGCCGTGGCCCTAAATGGCAATGAAGTCAGCTCCTATCTAGATCCTGCCGAGCAGGCTGAGCTGGAGGAGATGTCATCGCTGGTGCAGGAAGCCGCCAAGCCCTTTGACCCGCAAGCCTTCCTAGAGGGCCATATGACGCCGGTGTTCTTTGGCTCGGCCCTGCGCCATTTTGGGGTGGATCAATTGCTGGCCGGTCTAGGGGACTATGCGCCGCCGCCCAAGCCCTTGAAGGCCCTGCGCGCGGGGGCTGACACCGATGTGGTTCCGAGCGACCCTGAAGTGTCCGGCTTTGTCTTTAAGGTCCAGGCCAATATGGACCCCAACCATCGTGACCGCATTGCCTTCTTGCGCCTGTCTTCTGGCCGATTCCAGCGTGGCATGAAGCTGAAGGTCCAGAACACCGGGCGTCAGATCAGCGTCAATGCCCCGATCATGTTCTTTGCGTCGGACCGGGAGTTGGCCGAAGAGGCCTTTGCCGGGGACGTGATCGGCATTCCCAACCATGGGGTCCTGCGGGTCGGTGATAGCCTGTCGGAGAGCGGCTCGGTTCGCTTTGCCGGTCTGCCCAACTTTGCCCCAGAAATACTGCGCAAGGTCCGGGTCAAGGATCCGCTTAAGGCCAAGCACCTCAAAAAAGCCCTAGAGGGGCTGGCCGAGGAGGGCGTCACCCAGCTGTTTCGTCCCACCTTCGGGGCCGATTTCATCGTCGGTGCGGTGGGCCAGCTTCAGTTCGAAGTGATGCAAGACCGGCTCGGTGGCGAATATGCCCTCGATGTCATCTTCGAAAATGCCCCCTTCGCCGAGGCCCGCTGGATCGGCGGAGCAAGAGCCGATGTCGAGGACTTCTCGAACAAGCATCGCACGGCCATGGCCGTCGATATTGATGATCAACCGGTATTTTTGGCCAAATCCTCTTGGGAAATTGGCTATGTGGCCGAGAAGTTCCCGAAGGTCTCATTCCACAAGACCCGCGAGCGCGGCTAGGGCCTATTTTTTGGTGGGATTGACCTTGACCGGCTTCATTGGGGTCATCGGCGTGCTCGGGGCCATCCTGAGGCGGGGGGCGGGGACGCCGCGCTGAATGTGGAGCTTACCGCTATAGGGCCTCAAGGATGGGGGTTGGCGCGCGGGTGTGGTCACGCCGTTTGTGGGCTTGGCCAGCGGCAGACGGTCCTTGGCAGCTAAGGCGCTGGTGCTGAGCCCTAAGACCAAGCTGGCTGAGACGAAGGTAAGACGCAGGCCCATCACCTAACGCCCTCTAAAGCGGCGCAGGATGGCCTGTTCGCTGGCCTGAAGTACGCCATGGAGCAGGGCCCCCATCAGCGACAGCACAATTACGGCGGCAAAGGTCTTGGCGGTCTGAAGGCGGTTGCTGGATTCCAAAATCCGCCAAGCCAGCCCTTGGGATCCGCCTGATCCAGCCACGAATTCTGCCACCACGGCCCCGATCACGGCCAAGCCCCCGGCAACCTTGTGGCCTTCGAGCACAAAGGGCGTCGCCGAGGGGATGCGCAGCCGCCGCAGCTTTTGCCAGGGCGTTGCACCATAGAGATCGAACAGGCGCTCCAGATCCGGATCGGTGGACTTTAAGCCGGTCAAGGCCCCGGAAAAGATCGGGAAGAAGGCGACGATGACGGCCAAGCTGATGATTGCTCGGTCAGGATGGGCCAAGCCCGCCCAGATTACCACCTGAGGCGCGATGGCCACGACGGGGGTGACCTGCAAGGCCACGGCGAGGGGCTGAACGGCCTTTTCCAGCAGTCGGTTGGTCGAGATGATCAGCGCCAAGGAACAGGCCGTCAGGCTGGCAAAGGCTAGAGCCAAAAGGGCTGTCGATAGGGTTTTCCAAGCCGAGGCCAGCAACAGGGCCCAGTCCTGCGCCATCGCGGCCGCGACCACTGAGGGGGCGGGCAAGAAATAGGCGGGCACGCCGGTCAGGCGGCAAGCCGTTTCCCAAAGGACGAGCAGGACGGCGACCAGAAGGATGGGGGCTAAGGTTTCGAGGGTTCGGTTCATCGGGTCAGAACCAAAGCTTGGCCCATGGCCTGAGCCAGATCATGCGACACGGCCTCGGCGGCGTTGCGGAAGACCTGGCTGGTGCGAAAGCCGGGCGGCCTTGGCAGGGGGGCATCGATGGTGGTTTGACCCGTGATCTTGCCGGGATTGGCGCTCATCACCACGACCCGCTGGGCCATATAGGCGGCCTCTTCGACATTGTGGGTGACAAAGACCACAGCAGGGCGAGTTTGATCCCAAAGGCGGTGAATATCATCGGCCAAATTGCGGCGGGTGATCTCGTCTAGCGCCGCGAAGGGCTCATCGAGCAGCAAGAGGCGAGGCTGCGTGACCAGGGCGCGGGCCAGAGACACCCTCATGGCCATGCCGCCGGACAGTTGCGCAGGCTTGGACCCTATCGCATTTTCCAGGCCCACAGCCCTAAGGGCCTCTTGAGCCTGCTCATGGGCCTTGGCCTTGGCCATACCGGCCAATTCGAGCGGCAGGGCGACATTGGTGCAGGCATCGGCCCAAGGCATCAGGGTTGGGGCTTGAAAGACCACTGCGGTCTGTCCGCGCTCTGGCGTTCGGGTCACAGTTCCAGCAGTGGGCTGTTCCAATCCGGCCAAAAGGCGCAAGGCCGTGCTCTTGCCACAGCCCGAGGGGCCGACCAAAGCGACGATCTCGCCATCGGTTAAGGCTAGATCAAAAGGGCCAAGCACAGTGCCTCTGCCCGGATAGTCGACCTTTACGGCGCTGAGGCTGGCGACCGAGCTCATGGGGCAGCGGGGGTGACAAAGGCCAAGCTATAGGCGCTCTTAACGTCCAGATCCTTGGGGTAAACCCCTTGGCTCGAGGCGACGGCAAAGAATTCTGCCCAGCGCGCATCGGTCATGACCCCGACGCCCAAGGTCATGGCATCGCCAGACTCCACCAGCCCATAGGCCTTCATCTTGGCGCGGGCCTGATCGAGCAGGGCCTGAGTCATTTCTGGATTGTTTTTGAGGATCAGGGCATCGCCAGGCTTGGCATCGCCGTTGAGATAGGAACGCCATCCTGCGGCGGAGGCCTCGATGAAGGCCTGCACGGCCTTGGGATTCTTGGCGATCAGGGCATCGGGGGCCAGAACCATGGCCGCATATCCCGGATAGCCCTCATCGGCGAGCAGGAACACGGCGGGCTTAAAGCCGCCTTCCTTCTCAATCGTATAGGGCTCGCTGGTCAAATAGCCCTGCTGGATGGCCTTGGGATCGGCGAGGAAGGGGGCGGCGCTATAGTTATATTTGCGCACCTGATCGTCGGCGAAGCCATATTTGGACTTAAGCCAGACCCAGAAGGCGCTGATCGAGGCATCGGCCAGTAGGACCGGGCGACCCTTCATGTCTGCCAGAGATTTGATGCCCTGATCGGGATGGGCAATCAGGACCTGCGGGTCCTTTTGCATGAAGGCGGCAACGGCCTTTACCGGGGCCTTTTCCGCGGCGAGATTGACGGCGATAAAGCTGTTGGAGCCCATGCCCAGTTCAACCGCGCCTGAGGCGAGCAGTTGCGGAACATTTACGCCGGGGCCGCCCTGAATGATGGTTACATCGAGGCCGCGCTTGGCATATTCACCGGTCGCGAGGGCTTGATAGAAGCCTCCTTGCTCAGCCTGAGCGCGCCAGTCCGTGGCAAAGCGGATGGTTGTCTTGCCAAAGGTGGCCTCTGGAGCCTTGGCTGGTGAACAGGCGGTTGCCAGCGCGGCAACGGCGATGATCAACATCTTATGCAATGGGGTCACGAACTATTCTCCCTCGATACAGCCTAGAGGGTAGGGCGGTTGTGGTCGTTCGCCAAGGTCTGGCATCGCCCTTTGTGGCTAGCTCGTGATCTGTCCGGAGTTTGTAGCTCTTGAAGTGTCCTGTTTTGATCTGCGCTCGTTTGGAGGGCGAAGATGGAACGGGCGCGGATTAACGAGGGTATAGGCAGGATGAGATTTGAAGATCTTTTGGATCGACATGAATGAGGCGATCTTGGCTGCAGCGAGAGCACTGCACGCGCCAATCGGCGTGGCCTGGAAGCCGCAGCCGATACAGTGCGCGACTATAACCGCGCCAATCGCCCTGCCGGCGTGGAGGCCTATGATCTGGCACCGCTTGTAGCCCGTCTTGAGGAGATGGAGGCTATCGACGTTGAGATCCGCGACGCCGTTCAGGCACGCAGGGCTCAGTATCTTGAGCCAGTAGTCTTTGCGCAAAGATATTCCGCCCAGGCGCCGATAAACACTCACCTAGAACAGTCCCAAAAGAACTTTAGTTCACCTGCACAGAAGATGGACGCGGCTACGCCGCGAAGTAACCCATCGGTGCGTCGCGCTACGCCCGCCGCATCTGTCGCCGATCAATCCTCATCGACCAATCGCAGCGACAGCGGCGCCTCCTCCGCCTTTTGCTTTACGCAGAAAGCAACCGGCTTGGACGGGGATCCACCTGCAGGCGCTGCAGCAATTGAGAAGGCCCATCAAGAGCTCAAAGCTGCCCTTTTGATCTGTCCGCGCCTTGCGGCGCTCGTCGGGGATCACATCTTGAAAGATCCAGCCAGTGCTGAGCCGGCCGACATTGCTCGCATCGCAGAGGCGGCTGAGAGGTGGTTGCCGGAGATCAGGCGTAACAACGCCCTTTCCGTGGGTTGGGGCTGGGCGCGCCACGGGGTCCGGGTGATCACGATACTGGCCATCGCCTTAGAGGACCCCAGGATCAACGACCCGGGGAAATATTTTGGCTGGATGGTCACCCGAACCGCTGCGGGGGCACCGGACCTGCGGCTGAACCTGGCGCGGATCATGCGGGAAAAGGGGGAGGTTCCTGCGGCTGCTGCGTCACCGGCCGCTCATGTCGACGACCAGGATCTTGTTTCGCCAGCAAAGCTGATGGACGCGCCAGGGAGTGAGGATCCAACCTGGCAAGCCATCGATACAGCGCTTCGTGGGATCATCCGTGAGGGGGCTTATGGGAGTTGGTTCAGTCGGATTGGTTTCCATGGGCTGAAGGACGGGCTTTTGATGCTCTCCACGCCAAGCAAGCTTGCTGCGGACCGGATCCAGCGGGAATTTGCCGTGGCGATCCTGCAGGCAGCGGAGGCCGCTGAGGTGTTTGTTGAGCGCGTCGTGGTGACGTTGCGGGTGGATCGGAGGTGAGCCCCGTCAACTTCGCTCCCATTTTCGCACGGTGCCCTTCGTCAGCCAGCAACCAGATAACTCGTCATTTTTGCGGAAATGGGTCGCACAATAGGGGGGGGAAATTCGTCAGGATTGACGAGTTGAGGAGCCCTTGAAGATCTTGCGTCGGCTCTGTTTGGCTCAAAGGTTCGCAGGTTGTGTGTCAAAAACTGATAGCGCTCGAGTTGGCACCAGCTCACGGGCCCCCGGAATGAAATAGCCTTCACGCTATATACACTTTGTATACATATTCTTTATAGGGTGTAATAGTATCCGACATAAACAGCCGGAGGGCTATATATTGGATCGGCGAAGATCTTCCGCAGAGGCCCGTCGCTCGCTCGACCGCCTGCTGGATCCCTATCGGGCGCTCAATTCCAGGCGACCGCCACGGGGCTGGATACGAGCAATCCGCGACGCCTTTGGCATGACTGCGCAACAGCTTGGTGCCCGTTTGGGAGTTTCCCAGCCCACCGTCCAGAAGCTCGAACGGTCTGAACAAGAGGGCACGATCCAGTTAGGCAGCCTACGCCGCATGGCGGAGGCTCTGAACTGCGAATTGGTCTATACTTTCGTGCCCCTTGAGCCGTTGGAACAGACTTATGCGACCGCCGCCCGCCGGGTCGCGCGTCGAGAGCTTGCGGCGATCAGCCATTCCATGGCCCTGGAGGACCAGTCGGTGAACGATGCTGGCGAGGATGATCGCCTGCGGCGTTTCATCGAGGACGAACTTGATCCGCGTGAAGTCTGGGCGAGCAAACCTTGAGCGACGATGATCTGCTCGGCGGTGATGAGGCCGCCACCAACCTTACCCCAGAGGAGCTGGTCGGGCTGATCCCAACATGGATCGTCACTCGCGACGACCTAAACCGGTCCGAGCGGGCTAACATCGCCGCCGGTCTACGCTGGGCGCGCCGCCGCCGGTTCGACGTGCTCAATTCCGATAACCTCTTCATCTTGCACCGGCGGATGTTCGGTGACGTCTGGCGCTGGGCCGGCAAACCACGCACCTCCGAGAAGAATATCGGGGTGGCCGACTGGTGGAAGGTGCGCGAATATCTTTCGGTGCTGACCGGAGATGTCGCCGCACAGGTCGAGGCCGAAACGCGACCGCCTGACGAGATCGCGGTCGATTTTCACTACCGGATGGTGGCGATCCATGCCTTCCCGAACGGCAATGGGCGGCACGCACGACTGTCTGCTGACCTTTTGGTGGAGCGGTTGGGTCGGGAGGCGTTTACTTGGGGCCGAGCAGAACTCACCGACCCCGGCGCGACCCGCGCAGCTTACATTACCGCACTCAAGGCAGCCGATGGGCTGGACCTTGGACCACTGGTGGCCTTCGCGCGGTCCTAGGAGCCCAAGCGCTCACCGGAAAGGCCCGAGGAAGGGACGGGGCTGATGCACATCAGCCAGTTTGTTCTGAGAAAACTCCATGTCGCTCAAGTCCATAGTCGCAGCCCTCGGCGGTGATCTCTATGATCGCGGCCGGCGCGCCAATATCCCGGCACCGGGCCACAGCTCTGCAGACAGATCCGTCTTCCTTCTGCTGAAGAAAGGCCGGATCATCGCCCACACCTTCGGTGACGGCGATTGGAAGAGTGTGCTGGACCATTTGCGGGAGCAAGGTCTCGTCGATGCCGACCATGCACCGGTCACACTGCTCCAAGCAGGCCAGTTCAGAGCGCCCGTTGCATCCGGGACAAAGATGGAGCGCCTGAACGCCGCCAAGCGGATCTGGGAGACCGGGGTCGCTGTAACGAACACGCTCTGCGAACGCCATTGTCGATTGCGCTCGATCACGCGGGTTCTGCCGGGCGCGGACGTGCTTCGCCATAGCGGCCATGCTCCGGTTTTGGCCTATGCCGACCATAGTCGCCATCACCGCCCTGCCCTCCTGGTCGCAATCAGCAATGCTGCAGGAGATTTCACCGGGGTCGAGGTGACCTATCTTGCGCCCAATGCTCAGCGTGCGACCGACCTGCGGCTCAGCCGCAAGACGGTCGGCGTCATGCATGCTGGGTCAGCGGTTCGGATCGATGCGGTGGCCCCGGAGATGCTGGTCGCCGAGGGTGTCTTCACCACACTGTCGGCCAGTGAGCGCTTCTGGCTTCGCGCTTGGTCGCTGATGTCGACCCGCTGTAGGACTGTACGGACTTACGGGACATCATTCATGCCGCTGACTAACAGCTGG
>JBBARR010000053.1:0-13715 GCA_040399645.1 Caulobacteraceae bacterium
ATGATGGTCCGACGGACCGCCAAAATGTCGAGTTCCCGGGTTTTTTCCCTGGGAACATCTCTTCCTCGTGAAACTGTACCGGCACGCAGACAACACGGCGATTCGCGCAGTTCTGACGCGCAAACGACCAATATAAAGCATAGGTGCGTCTCCCTCTCTAATGGACTCCGAGGACAACATGCGCAGCTCCCCCGAGCTTGAGAACGGCACCGCCGCGCCCCCAACCCAGATCCCAGCGCGCAAGCGCAAGCACAAGCCGGGCCGCAAGGCGCTGCTGGACATCCGCAAGTACCAGCGCTCCTCCGACAAGCCCGTCATCCCCAAGCAGCCGTTTAAGCGCCTGACTATGGAGCTGATGCACAACCGCAACCCAACGCTGCGCCTCGCGAGCGACGCGGCGGACGCGCTGCGCGAAATGTGCGAGCAGGTGATGACGCAGAACTTCGCCATGGCGCAGACCTTTGCGGTCGACCTCGGTCAACGCAGCACCATCAGCCTCAAGGACTTCCGCGTGGCGGCCAACATCCTGCACTGTCCGGAGCGCTACGGCCCCGCCGGCATCGCCAACGGCACACTCAACACCGTCGTTGCGTGAAAAAGTATATGTTATTCAAACGAAGCTCTGTCTGTGAATGAACGCGTTTCGTCTGAGTCATCTCGAGCAAGGCACCTTCAGCTCGGCCGACTCGATGTACGCGTCGCACCACCGCCGCGTGCGCCGAACCAGACGATTCACATTGTGCACAGTTCTTGTTGTGCTTCTCGCGCTCGTTGTGCACGTGGTTGTGCGCGCAGGAGCGGCACGGGCGCATCACCGTGCGGTGCTCGAGGGCGAGCAGTGCTGGCCGTTGGCCACTCAGTGGGTCCCCGCGGTGGTGATGGCAGACGACGCGCGCTCCGTGCTCTGGTTTCCCACCTACGCAAGGGACGAGGGTCCGGGAGACCTTGTGCGCACGCGCGAGAAGAGCGTTTTCTGCAGAGACGTCAAGACACGCATCCGGCAGAAGCGAGCGACCGTGAGCCACGGCGTGGGCAGGCACACGTCTTTCAGCGACAAAGAGGCGGTCTGTGTCATGCACTATGCCGACTTTTTCAAGACGAAAACGTGTTGAACGGATATTTTTATCCGAGGTGAATCTGGATGAAATGCGCCTCGCCCTGCTCGCCACGGCGCTCATCCTCGCGCAAAGCGCCGCCCCAAAATGTTCATGGATGTGCGACGACCCGGTGTGCGAAGCTGTCTGCAAACCTGTGTGTCAGCAACCGTCGTGCGTGTTTTCGCTCGCTTCGTGCCCGTTGCCCCCCTCGTGCGCAGCGGACTGCACCAACGCTGTTTACGACGGCTTGACGTGCCCGGAATGCGCCACGCGCTGCGCCCCGAGCACGTGCGCCAACGCCTCGATAGCGTGCGAACCGCCGCAGTGCTCGTGGGACTGCGTCAAGCCAAAGACGTGCAGACGGCCCGTATGCGAACTGAGCTGTGAAAAGCCGACGTGCAGCAGCAACACAACGCACCCAGAACCCGTGTACGCGCTCCGGACAGGGTGCCCGAGCGCGTGGCGCAACGCCTCGGTCGTGGCGGTCGTAGCCATTCTCGCCTCGGTACAGCTGCTTCTCGGGCTCGTCGCGTTGCTCACGATGTTCTCCAAGAACCGGGGAAGACGTCTTGAGGCTCGATATAGTTGAATGGTCTCGGCTGTCCCGTCGTCTTTTGTAAAGGGGCACGAAACGTTCTCTGGCAACTAGTATTTATGTGGACGTTCGGAAAAGGGCAATGGACAAACGGCTACAGACCTTCTTGACCTCCTACGCGTCGGATTACTTCGACTTTATCTATGCCCTAGATTTTTCCAACGAGTCGTTCCACGGCGGCGCGGAAGCACACGTCATCCGTGAAGCCCGGGCGGACACCGCGTGGGCCCGCAGCCGCCTGAACGAAACCGCGGCGCGTCTCAAGACAGATCCCGAGGTGTCGGCTTTGGTTGCCAGCTTCAAAAGACAACGAGACGGCGGCGAGCCCCGCAGCGTGGCGGTGCCTCTCGCGACGCTGCCGCCGCTGCCGGCTGGCGAGGTGTACGACAGACAGCTGTTTCACGACGCATACAAGGCGTACGCCATGGACAACAACCCCGGGCTGAAGAACGCGCTGCGAGACTTGACGTCGCACGACGAGATCGACCGCTTCATGTACAACTACACAGTGGTGAGGGCGCGCGTGACGGCGAACACGAGGGTGGCAGAGGCGGTGGCCCGCTTATTAATGTGAGGCGGTTGACTCTGTGAGGGAATGGCAGCGGAGAGGCATGCAAGAGTAGACACAGAAAAATACCAAATCGCCATCCGCATTTTTGAAACCAAGCTCCTCCCGCCGCACTCACGCACTCTCAATTACAGCATCGTCAAAAGCATTCTTGAGACTGTAGCCCTGTTTAACAATCGCTCAATCGACGAGTATTACAGTGTTTTCAAGAACCGCGACAGAACCACAACGGAGCTCACTACCGTGGCCAACGCAGAGCTGCGGCGTCTGAAGGCGGACGTTCAGGAGTACGTGGACCGGCTCCTCCACCCCAACGCTTTCTTTGAAGAAGAGGTCGCCGGCAGCAACTTTACGGCAGCCTTTCGCTCGAGCCTGCACGAGGTGCAAGCCAAGGCGCCAGGGGACCCGAACGTGTTGCTCATGACCGAACGACGGGACCCGTTTTTTTTTTGGGATTCGCAGAAGATTAAAGAATGCTTGACTAAGTACGCATACGTTGCAGCCGGTGAACTTATGGACGAAAGGGAGTGTTCAAGCACGTCCGAAGAGACTACTCCGAAACCTAAACCCCAAGGCGGACCTGTTTTCAACATCAACCCTGTTTTCAACAACGGTGGAGCACCCCCACCGCGCGCGCCCCCACCGTCGAACGCAGGCGGTGGAGCACCCCCACCGCACGCGCTCCCGCCGTCGAATGCAGAGGACAGGTCCTCCGCTACTTCTGGAGGTGCTCATTTTATGGGCGCTCTCATCGGCGACTTTGGAATCGATCAGCCGTTTCATTTTGGCGCGACCGGCGTAGCAGAGACAGAGACTGATGCGGACGCGGGCGTCTCAGCCACCTCTCCTCCGGCCGGCGGCGCTCTCTCTCACGCGTTCCCGTTCCCGGTTTCTCTCCTAGACATTGCAGTGCTCGGCGGGTTAACGCGGGGCGATTCAAAAAAATACATTGAAGCATCAAAGTACTACATTCTTTCAAGGATTAACAAAACGAAGCAAGACGCGGCGGGCGTGCAGGACGTTGGTTCAATTTTATTTTCGCTACCGATTCCTATGGTTGTGGCTCAAGAGGTTCCGTTGAGGAATGATCCCCCGAACCAAATGTTTGGAGCTCAACAAAAGCCAGCGGTTTCGACTGCCGCGGAAGGCGTCCAAAGGGAAACAATCCAGTGCAGGACAAGCGAATTTGTGCAGTATCTCCAACGTGGCGCGGAGCTCTACATACGTCTTGTGCACTGCATGATCAAGCCGCACCTGGACCAGCTGAGACACCCACAATTCAACATAGACCAGACCTTTGCCCGGCTCTTTGCGTCGTTGATCGGCCTGACCATGCAGCGCGCCGAGCTGCAGAACCCCCGGTTGGTCATGAATGTCAGCGCCATGCGCAAGCGTACGCGTGACGTCAACTACGCGACCACGGAGACTCGCGTGCTTCTGGCGCGACACTGCGGATACGCGGACAACCTTGTGCAATATATATGACCGTGTGTGTGGGTTTAGAGACGATGCGGTTCGTGTGCTATGACGTCCTCTTTGAAAAAGCGCGTCAGAGCCTCGCGGCGCAGGACAAAAAAGCCTCGGACGCGACCCTGTACAAGCGAAAGCTGGACTTGCTCACCGAGGACTCGGAACGCGACACTGTGCCTGGCGACGCCTACCTGCGCAACCTGGAGCGAATCCTGGACTCCTTCAGCGGCTTCAAGCGCTCAGACGCCCAGAAAGACTTCCACCGCGCTTTCATCAACGCCACGCTGCCCCACATCTACGGGGCTGCTGACTTTGAGCGCTACCGCGAGCGCATCATGCACGAGCGCAACATCTCCGAAATCCAGCAAGAGGTGCTGGTGTGCTGCCCCCGCCGCTTCGGCAAAACCACCGCCGTGAGCATGTTCGTCGCCGCGCTGCTCTACGCTGTGCCAGACACCTGGATTTCCTGTTTTTCCACCGGCCAGCGCGCCTCCACCACGCTGCTCGACCAGGCGGCCCGGTTGTTTGCGACGCTGACGGGCAGCAAGGAGCGCATCATCAAAAAGAATCAGGAGCAGTTCTTCTGCCGTGGCACCAGCGGCAGCGACGTGCGGCGCTTCCACAGCTTCCCGTCCAGCGTGGCGGGCCTCAAGGGCCAGGGCGGCAAGATCATCATCCTAGAGGAGGCGTCGCGCCTGGACGAGCAGGTGTTCACCGAGGTGTGCCTGCCCCTGCTCGGCGTGTCGAACACCTCCCTCATCGCCATCAGCACGCCGCTTGAGGAGAACAACTTCTTCTCGCAGCTGCTCCTGGCCAAAAAACCCAACGGCTCCTCGCTCTTCAAGAACCTGCAGATTCAGCTCATCTGCAGCGCGTGCCGGGAGGAGAAGAAGACCGACTGCCCGCACCTGATGGGGAACATGCCATCTTGGAAATCAGCCGCGCGCAGCGACCTGGTGCGCCAGCTCATGGAGGGGAACAAAGACATGTGGCTGCGGGAGCAGGCGGGTGTCATCACCACCCGCGACACCTCCGCCTTCGACCGCGCTTCTGTGGAGGCGTGCTTCGCCAACCGCTTCGACCTCAACCACCTGGTGTGCCAGGACAACCGCATCTACCTGTCGATCGACCCCAGCGGCGGGGGCTTCTCGCAAACCGCCTGCATCGCGGCCGCCATCGACTCCGTCACCAAGGCGATGGTGGTCGTGGCTGCGGACGGCCGGTCGGTCACCTGCGACGAAGAGTTGGAGACGTACATCCGGGGCTTCATGGAGGGCTTGCGCAGCCACGCCCAGTTTGCCAACGTGCAGGTGGTTACCATCGTGGAGCGCAACTTTGGCGGCAGCGTGATGGCCAGCCGAATCGCCAACTTTGTGAGCGCTTTTCAACCCGCAAAGGTGCTCACGGCGGACACCACGCCCCACCGGCGCGTCGGCGTCGTCACAACCGACGTGGTCAAGGAGCGCAGCCGGGTGGACGTCCAGCGCATGCTGCGCCTGCAGCTCCTGCGCTTCACCCAAGACCACGAGTTTCTGGCTGGCAGCTCGTCCGTGCTGGACGACATACGCAACCAGCTCACGCAGTTCAAGTTTGTCTATGACCAACGCCCGAACGGCGTCATCAAAGCCTCCCTGTCGGGCAAGTCGTTCGGCAAGAACGACGATATGGTCATGGCGCTCATGCTCCTCGTTTTTTGGAGTTCCTACGCGCTCACGACGCCTGGGTGCTTGATGTGACTGTCACATTGAATGAAAATTTACACTTTCACACCTTGCGCACGAACGAGTCGCGCGTGATGCGCCCCATTCCAGCCTCGGAAAAGGATGGCGCGTTGCGGAGGATGTCGGGAACCTTGAACTTGAACTGATCGTTGGCGTGCGCACCGCTCGCCGCCACCTCCGCCACCGGCGGGGGCAGCGGGACGGCGACCGGCGCCCACTGGGGCGCCACGGGCACGGAGTTCATTCCGCGGGCCGCCGACAGCTGCTTCTGCAGTGTCTCGATGCGGGTCATCGCCGCATTCACCGTCACGTGGGACGCCGCGGACGCAGCCAGCGCGGTACGCTGGTGGATGGCGGAGGCTGCGACGAGCAGCGGGCGCATCGCCTCGCGCACATCCACATTCTCGGTCAGCACGGTCGACAGCTTGCTCTTCTGCGCCTCGTCAATCATCTGGCCGCTGGCAAAGTTTTGGTACAGAGACCCAAGGGTGTCCACAATGTCGCGTACAACATTCTTGCTCGACTCGACGTTGTTCTTCTGAGCCTCCTCCAGAATCTGCTTCGCCTGGCGGAGCGCCGCGATCTCCTGCTGGGTGTTCACCTCGTTCTCCATCATGTCAGCCAGGTAGTCGGCCACGAGCTCCACAGCCTCGGTGTCGTTGGTCTTGGTGCTCACCGTTTTCAGGAACTCCATCGGGGAGTCATAGCGCGCGCGCTTGGCGCCGGGCTCGGCAGCGACCACCGGCGCGGCGGCGGGGGCCTCAGTCTGCACTGGCGTCATCTCCTCGGTTGCCATCTTACTTGGGTTTAGGGCCGCCAACTTATATCTTTCTGTGTCGATTGCGCACCCGTCCCGGGCGCCCTTGCGCACGATCGACACCTCGATGGGCTGCACCGACCCGTCCCCGTATTTGGCATGCTTCAGCGACAGCTCCGGCGCCTCGCCTTTTTCAATCAAGCGCTCCATGCTCATACCCGCTGCCGTCTGGTCCAGCTCCCAGCCCACAGCCAGGCGGCCGCCCTCCAGCCGGGCCATGTTGATGGTGCCGATGTTCTTCTCCTCGTGTTCGATTCGTACCGGTGCCCCGGGCAGCTGGCTGGCCAGACTGGCGAGGGCGCCGTCGTCCAAGTGGAAGTGCGGGTCGGACGGCGGCTTGCTTGAGTCGTACACAACGCCCGAGAACATGGTGTGCATGAATTAGTTGAGGTCATTTATATTATAGGGTGGTCCGGGCTTCACAGGTTGAAGCTCTCAACCTGCGTCGAGTATAAATTGTGCACAAAAAACCACCATGATGTTGTTACGAGTCACAGTCATCCTCGCCGTGGCGACGTCGGTCGCCAGCGGTCGGATGTTGGAGAGCGACACCAGCACGCTGTCGTGGCAGGAGCATGCCGCGCTCGACAACCTCGGCCCGCTGATACGGATCAGCAGATGGTACTCAAATGCCGGTGAGGTGGTGGTCACTGAGCGCGCCGTGTCGTGGTCAGACGTCTTTCCGTTTTGGCTTGGGGCGAAGCCGGGCACAGCCGGTGAATCCACAGACGGCGCGCTCACGAGCGAAGCGCTCTTTTCGAAAGAAACAAACCTCACCAAAATCGCGAACGAGACCGAGACGAACAGCGAGTCCAATGTTGAGGAGACCACGAACGCAGATCTGTACGACACCCTTCAATACGAAGACGAATCCGAGGTTTATCGGCGTATGGAGGACTACCGTGTTTCAGACCAAATGGAGGACTATCGTGTTTCAGACCAAATGGAGGATTATGCCGGTCGTTACGAATCCGCCTTTGAAGATGGATTCAGTGCGTGAATTCTGAACCGACGCCTGGGCTGAAGCGCCCTTATTTAATGTTTGAAAGACACCGTGTGTGATGAAACGTGTCGTCCTGCTCCTCGTGTCCGCCGTCCTATGCGCATTCGCACGAAACGTACCCGAAGGGAATAGTACGAATAGCACGAATGTGTCTTGGGTTCCATTCTACAACCGCATCACCTGGCGGACGCGGCGCGGCAGCGTGTCGGTGTGGATATCAAACCTTATCGAAACCGCTTACTTCATCACGTCAACCGACTCCACATCGTCAGCAAACTTTCCGCTCTTCAACCAGACAAACCATGTCCAAGAAGTCCACACCTCCGAAACAGACCACTGGTATCATTACAAGGTGTTGTGGAACAACTCAAGCGTCTCTTCGACGACAAAGTGATCACGGAAGATGCATCAGGCGCCAGCCCACGAGAATGCACACGTGCGCCGCGAAAAGAAGGGTCACAAACTCAACATGCTTCTTCTTCATCGCACAGCCATAAAATTGAACGATATTTGTACAGGGGGGTCCCACTTTTAAGAAGTTCCACCTATAAGAAGTGAGTGTGTGTCAGAGGCGGTTGTCGTCTGCTATGTTTTAAGAAGTCAAGCGGGCCACGCACCCCTGGCTCGTAGTTTGTTGTAAGCCTTCCCGAAGGTTGGCCTCAATCGGTACTACCGAACCGGAGACTGACAGAGTGCCAAGCCTCTAAGCCACTATGGGCAAGAGCAACCTTGTTGTGGAGAAACTAAGTCTCCCGGTCCACTAGTGGAGCAAGGTGCCTAAGGTTTTTGGGACTTGGCCTATGGAGTTCCTCGTTCACGTATAAATGTAAATGTTGGATGACGTTTATATTATTTGCCTTCAGGTGTCACCTAAGAAGTTTAGACACTGCCCCTAAAGTCCCGCCTTCTTAAAGGTGGGCCCCCCTGTACCACACGGCACGCGCAGCACGGGACGAGTAGTAGTGGATGTTCCGTATTTCTCGCGTCCTCTTGATGTCTCTGGCGTTTTCCAACGCGGCTCACGCGAAAAAAGACGCGCTTTCGCGCTTGCATTGGGGAAGCGATTTGGTAATCGTTGTTACATGGCATAATAAGCCAATCGATTGGCTCGAAGTCTTTCCGCTTGAGCACGTCCGCTTTGTCCTGTACTCCAAGGGTGGCTTGATGAGCTGCGCAAGGGACGTGCCAGCACGAATCGTCCCTCGGGTGGCACATTGCTTAGAGCTACCAAATCACGGTGGCAGAGAGGCCCACTCAATGGCGCACTTTATTGTGCACAACTGGCATTTTCTCCCCAGGATGACTTACTTTGTGCAAGACGACATGAACGCAAATGATGACAGGGTAGCTCATCTACGCAACTACGAGGGTGGCTTTGAAGCCTGGCTTGACAAAGCAGAGGCTGCTCCTTTTAGCACGACCCCGCTCTGCCTCTGCTACGTGGCTTTCGAGCGCGACATGTGGACGCTGAAAGAATACGGGTACTACGGGACGATGCGCTGGTTCATGGACACTTTTCTGGGATTTAATGTCTCATCATCCAACTGGACTTCCGTGCGCTGGTTATCCGAAGCCCAGCTTGTGGTACCAAAGTATGCCATTCGCAGCCGCCCGCTGACCGTGTACCAGGTCATTCTGCAGCTTGTCAGCGGGACATTTGATAAGCCCCCCCTCAACGACGACGAGCTCGCGAAGGACACAATGCTTGTACACGCGAATCTTCCAATGCTGCGCTGGGCTCATATATTTGAACGCTTATGGCTTCCCATATTTGACCCGCGCTACTCGCCGCTCAAAGTGTACTGAGAAAACGGTGCGAAGCGGCAGAGGCGTCAAAACTGCACTCCGGTCGGCGCATAGACGTGCCCTAGGGAAAGGCACGAGATGTTTATTTGCATTTGGCGAGGCGACGAGGGAATGGGCTTTAACGACGTCTTTAAAGAGTTTTAAAAAACATTGGCGTGCTAAAACCCAAGGAAGACCACAAATTCCGCCTGCGTCAAAACGTTTTCGGCATCCGGGCCGCCCACGACGCAGGCTGTCTCGACCAGAGCGCCGTCGTAGGCTGCTGCGTAGCGGAAAGCAAGCCGAACGCCAAAGCCGTCCGGGTACAAACTTATGGCGGCGCTTTTCTTGGGAGAGTCCACGAAAAGGGTTGCAAACCCGTGGGCGTACATGCCGTCCTTGACCTTCACCGCGTGGAATCTGCCTCGTGAAACAAAATACAAGGTTTTGGGAATGCGGCCGGGCGACAGGCTTGCGAGCGTCGCCTGCGTCAGCAAAATCTCGGTCGGAAGCAGGCCCATCGCCCACGTGGACGCGGGGTGGTGCGCGGTGTTGAAAACCCACTCTGCAACGTCCGAAAGGCTCATCCCGGGCGACGATGGCGAGCGCATCAAGGTTGTTGACATTTAAACAGATTTCATGCCATAGCAAATATTGTTTGTCCTTTTAACTCTCAGAAGACACTGCGAGCACGGTTCGCCATGCCGGGCCTTGAGCGGACTTGACAACATCATTTATGGAATGACCGCATCGTCTCCGCCATGCGGGCGCGTCGCCCCAACACACCCGGTTTCTTGGCAGCCGCCTGGAGCTTCTTCATCGGGATTTTCTGACCTTGCGGCACGTGCAGCTGCCTGTGCAGGGCTCTGAAAGGGTGCGTCAACACGTGGACCAGGCATATCCGCACAACAGAAAGACGCACCCGGGTGGCGAGTGCGCGATGGCCTTGGCGATCCAGTTCTTGGTCATGTATGCTGTGCTTATTGCACGTGGCAAATAAGCGCGCCCGCAAATGGTCACCCCCGCGCCAGCGTGTACACGAAGAACGTGAATCGCTCAGGCGGGTCCGAGGTGCTGTCCACGCGTCCCGTGTGCACAAGGCTGAATCCCGTCAGCCCCGCAGCCTCCCAACGCTGCGGCGATTTGAACGACACCATGGCGCGGCTGGCGCCGGCGTTGAGCTTCGTCGCCAGCAGCCGCAAAACCTCCAGCTCAAACACGAGGTCGTAGCATAGCACGCACGGCGCGTCGATGGCGTACTCCGAGCTGCAAAAGTCGCCGTGCTCGAGCGTCGCCGTGGCTGTCAACCTCAGGTCGGCCAACGCCTTGAGCCCCACGTCCACGCGCTTCTGCACAATCTCCACGCCCGTGGCGCGCACGAACGCGCCTGACGCCACGGCGTGCGCCAAGGCGCGGCCACAGCCGGCGCCCAGGTCGCACAGTGTCGTGTCGTCGTCTCCAGCCGCCTGCTTCAGCAGCCGGAAGACGTAGTCGTAGGATCTCGGCGAGAGCTCGCTGAGCATCTGCGACCCCGAGTGGCGCGGGTCGCGCTCCACCCACGCTTGAAACCCAATCTGGTCGAACCGCGCGTGCACGCGGGGCAGGCGGCCCGTCGTCATAGTGTCTCAGTAGCCGCAGTAAGCACCCTCGCCTCAGTAACGTGTTCAATTGTCATGTCGAAGAATATCTTGTTTATACGCTTGCCCATGAAAATGACACCCATCCGCACGGACATGACGTAGTCAAGCCACGCCAGGATGGCGCTCCACGAGCTGGGGTACACCTCCACGCGGTCGATAGCGGCGCCCGCCTCGGCGCTGCGGAACACGACGTGCCACTGCCGCATACTGTACACCACCAGCGGCGGCGGGTTCTTCAGCCTGTCCGTCTTGAACGCCTCGATGTGGCTCATCGTCAGGTCGCCGTTATAGTCGTCACAGAAGAACATCTTCAAAAAGGAAATGTCGCAAAACTGGCGCATCGTGTAGTCGAAGAAGTACAGAAACAAGGCGCTGCGCACCAAGGGGTCCGACAATGTGTCCCAGTCCTGGAAGCCCTTGGCAGCTTTGTGTGCGTCTGCGCCGCGCAGGGGGTCCCACGCGGTGAGCTTTAATGACGGGCTGCTCTCCGTCCCCCTCCGCGCAACCGCAGGGGTGAGGTAGGTCCACACGAACGCCTCGCGGCCCAGTGCCATGACGTCGTCGTTCGCGTTCGTCACCGAACGCCTCAGCCACCGCGCCGCCGTCTCCGCGCGCGGGTCGTCTGGCTTGGAGCACACCATGCCCTCGCCCAGGAGCTTCGCGCGGAGCTGTGTGCGGTACACGCACTCGGCGTCAAAGTTTGCGCACGCAGTCAGGAATGACTCGTCGATGGCAACCTCCTCCGCATCGCCGCCCTCCAGAACGAAGCACGTCGCGTACGCAACCTCGCTCCATTCCTCAAAGAACCGGTCGTGCCACGCGTATGACGCCTGGCGAACCTTTTTGAGCGTCTCCGCCTGGTTTTTGGGCACCCGAAACTGCTTGAACGCTTCGCACTCACCGCGCGCCACCTCAGCGACGTGCCGGGCCGGCGTGGCCTCGACGCGCAACCGCAGAAACGCCTTGACCGCCTCGTGGTTTCGAGCCGCATCCAACACAGCCAGGCGGAGCGCACATGTGGCGACGAACGCGCTGGTGCGGACCTCCGCGCGCGTCTGCGCCGCGTGGCACCGCCACTGTGCCACGAAGAAGAGCGCCTTGGCGACGTTCTCGTCGGTGTGCACAAGGTCGGACCGTTTCATGAGGTTGCGCGCGGCATTCCACAGCGACACCGCCTGCTCTAGGGGCTCCTGCGAGGCGTTGAGGCAGCCCGCAAGGGTCTCCATGGTCAAGGTGGTGCGCTGCACCATACATATATCAGAATAGACGGACGTACTTCGGGTCCTGAGCACTGCGAAACGGATTGAGGAAATGAAAGACCCGTTTCAAACTCGGGAGTTTCACCGGCGACAGTGGCGCCTTGTCCGTGTCAACTAACAGCGGTTTGGATGACATGTAACCTCCCAGGCATCGGCGCGCAAATACGTCTCACATCATTTTGATACGCTCGTACAGCGCTTTCGCCTTCTCACCCTCGGGGTCCTGAAAAGCCCACGTGGCGCGACGCGCCAGCGCGAGGGCGCTCCGCAGGTCAGCGTCGCACCACTCCTTCTCGCCGTCAAAGGCGACCGTGTCCAGCCGGTTGGCGAATGAATCCGTCCAGCGCAGAGACTTGGTCACCGTCTCGTGCATAACCTCCAGCTGCTCCGGAGGCACCAGAGACTCGCCGCCGGAAGTCAAGACGCCGTCCGTCACGTAGGCCACCACCACCCGGTTGTTGACCACCACGGACGGGTTGTGCGCCCGGCCGGGGTTCCTGTCGGGCAGCGGCCGCGCCACCCCCGTCAACACGCGCCTGAAGACGCAGGTGGTCACTGGGCGCTCGACCGCGCGCGGCAGGAGATAGAAGGGGAGCGTGAAGGCATCCACCGCAAAGTCCTTCTTGACCGGCGCAAGGAGCTCTGTGGGCATCTTCAAAGCCGCGCGCCGACGGCAGCTGCTCAGGAACGACGCCAGCGGGGCGCAGGCGCGACCGGCCAGCAGAAGCGCGGAGAAGCGGACGTCGTGCGCCACGCGTAGAGCGCCGTCGTGGCGCATGGCAGCCACCAGAAAGTCAGCCTCCTCGCGCGACATGCCGGTGCCGAGGCAGGCCTCCCGCACCGCCGCCGTGTCGAGTGGGAGGGGCACGCCGCACCGCGCAGACCACGCGGTCAGCGCCTCCTCTGCGTCCCGAGGCACGCCCGCCAGGGCGCACACGTCCGCCAGGTCGTTCTTGCACACGCCCGCCTCCACTGCGGTCAGCAGCGTCACGTCGTAGAGCGGCTTGGCGCGCACCGTGCGCGCCAGCGACCCGTTCGCGTTCATACGCGTTTTGAAAAGGCCAGCCAGCCGTCGGCCCCTGCCCAATCCGTGCGCAGCCGACACGCGGAACACCTTGGTGAAGTCGACCGCAAGGTCCTCGAGCACGTCCGTCTTGGCGACGCGCAGGCTCACCCGCGAGGGCTTGCGATAGGTGAATGTCCACGACGACGCGGTGAAGCGATCGCTGAGCACAGCCGCGTAGAACTGACCGTCCCGCTCGAACAGGATCCGGATGTGGAGCTCGTCCGTCGCCCGCTGCGGGACACGCTTCTTCTTTTTGAAGACGCCGTTGCGCTGCATCTTGCCCAAGACGCGCTTCAATAGCAGGAACGTCTTCCTGGCGTACAGCGCAGCCTGGGCGTTGTCGGGCGCGTTCTCTTCGTCTTCGACATCCATGCTCACAATGAGCGTAAGACAAGTTTGTGAATTTGTGAGTGTCGTACAGTGTACGGGACGTCTTCCCTAAATCGGGTCCATCGTTCTCCCGTTTTTGATCTCGCGGATGACCCACCGGTCCATCGACAGCATAGACGGTAGGCGCGCTCATGCACTTATAAACTTCTGTCATTCCGCGCACGTCTCTGGCATTCTGCGCACGTCTCTGGCATTCTGCGCACGTCTATGGCTTTCTGCGAGGAAAAACCGGGGAACTCGACTTTTTGACGGTCCGTCGGACCATCTTGGGGGCTCGCCGCGAACCGAGCCGCGAACCGAGCGC
>JBBARR010000054.1:0-13015 GCA_040399645.1 Caulobacteraceae bacterium
CGTGTGTCAGTCTTTAGGTGGGTTGGTATAAGGCCCTCTATTGGAGCGCGGTGGTCAATAGTGTCACTTCGGTACCGATCATGGGGGCCTTTGTCGCCACGCTGGGCCAAAGGCTCTTCGGCTGGCCCGTGACTGTGATTATGGCCATCGCTGTTAGCGCCATGGTCTTTATTATGTGGGCTTGCCTATCGCTTCGGACCCAGCAATCTTGCCATTAAGATCAAAATAGGGCGGACAATGACTATGGCAGAGATGATGACGCACGGGGCGACCAAGACCCCTTGGTACGGCCATCTTTATTTTCAGGTGCTGATCGCGATTACGGCAGGGGCTCTGATTGGGCACTTCAATCCAGCCTTGGGCGAGTCGCTCAAGCCGCTAGGCGATGCCTTCATCAAGCTCGTCAAGATGGTCATCGGGCCGGTGATCTTCCTGACCATTGTCACTGGCATTGCCGGAATGAGCGACCTGAAGACCTTTGGACGGGCCACAGCCAAGGCCTTTGCCTATTTTCTGACCTTCTCGACCCTGGCCCTGATCATCGGGCTGATCGTGGCCAATGTGGTTCAGCCGGGCGCGGGCATGAATATCGACCCGGCCAGCCTCGATACGACTAAGGTCGCGGACTTTGCGGCCAAGGCCCATGAGACCACCATCGTCGGGTTTCTAACGGCGATCATTCCAGACACGGTGGCTAGTGCCTTTGTCGACGGCAACATCCTTCAGGTCCTGTTTTTCTCGATCACCTTCGGTATTGCCCTGTTCTTGGTCGGCGATAAGGCCAAGCCGGTGGTTGATCTGCTGGAGTCGCTGAGCCACGGCTTTTTTCGCCTCGTCGCCATCCTGATGAAGGCCGCACCGATTGGGGCCTTCGGGGCCTTTGCCTTTACCATTGGTAAGTATGGCATTGGGTCCCTCGTCCATCTGGCCACCTTGGTGGCCTGTTTCTATCTGACCTCGGCCCTGTTTGTGGCGGTGGTCTTGGGGCTGGTGGCCAGGTTCAACGGCTTTTCGATCTTTCGCCTGATCGCCTATCTGAAGACCGAGCTGTTCTTGGTTTTAGGCACCAGCTCTTCGGAATCGGCTCTACCGAGCCTGATGGACAAGATGGAGCGGGCAGGCTGTGCCAAGCCGATTGTCGGTCTGGTCATTGCGACCGGCTATTCGTTCAATCTTGATGGCACCAACATCTATATGACCTTAGCGGCCCTGTTCATCGCTCAGGCGACGGGCGTGCATCTGAGCCTTGGAGATCAGCTGCTTCTGCTGGGCGTGGCGATGATCAGTTCTAAGGGGGCTGCGGGCGTGACGGGCGCGGGCTTCATCACCTTGGCCGCAACCCTGTCGGTCATGCCGTCGGTGCCGGTGGCGGGCATGGCCCTGATCCTTGGCATTGACCGCTTCATGTCCGAGTGCCGGGCCATCACCAACTTCATCGGCAATGCCGTGGCCACCATCGTGGTCGCTCGCTGGGAAGGGGCGCTGGACAAGGATGCTCTGGACCTTGCGCTCAAGGGCTAGGCTTACGCTGCGACAAGGTTGGCAAGGTCTGTCGGCTGGTTCAAGATAACGGCGATAACATAAACAGGTCTGTAGCGACCGACCCGGAGGAACGACCATGAAAGCCATTCGTCTTAAGCAGCCCGGCGGGTTGGACAATCTCACGGTCGGCACCGCAGAGGCCGCCGCCCCTGGCCCGGGTGAGATCACCGTCCGTATCCATGCCAGCTCGCTGAACTATCACGACTATATGGTCGTGCTCGGCGCGATCCCGACCCCAGAGGGCCGCATCCCCATGTCCGATGGCGCAGGTGTGGTTACGGCAGTCGGCGAGGGCGTCAGCGAGTTTGCGGTTGGTGATAATGTGGTCAGCACCTTTTTCCCCAACTGGCCCAATGGTGATGCTGACCTGTCCAATATGGGCCATGTTCCTGGTGACAGCGCCGACGGCTTTGCCCGTCAGATCGTGACTATGCCAACGGCAGCCTTCACCCAGGGCCCCAAGGGCTATAGCCATGCAGAAGCCGCGACCCTGACCTGCGCAGGCCTGACGGCTTGGCGCGCTCTGGTCCCCAATGGCAATCTCAAGGCCGGGGACACGGTTTTGGTCCAGGGCACGGGCGGGGTCTCGATCTTCGCCCTTCAGTTCGCCAAGGCGGCGGGCGCGACGGTCATTGCCACCTCCTCTTCGGATGAGAAGCTGCAACGCCTCGAAGCCATGGGCGCCGATCACCTGATCAACTATCGCAAGGACGAGGAGTGGGGTGTTACGGCGCAAAAACTCACTGGTCGGCGCGGCGTCGATCATGTTGTGGAAATTGGCGGTTCGGGCACTATAGCTCAGTCGATTGCGGCCACGCGCATTGGAGGTCACATCGCCTTGATCGGGGTTTTGGCAGGCTATGCCGGACCGGTCTCGACTGTGATGATCATGAGCAAGCAACTGCGCGTTCAAGGCCTGACCGTTGGCAATCGTCGCCAGCAGCAAGAAATGATCCGCGCCATCGACGTATCGGGTATTCGCCCGGTGATCGACAGCCACTACCCCCTTGAATCCATCGCTGATGCCTTCCGCCATCAGGCCTCGGCCACGCACTTTGGTAAGATCTGCTTGGATATTTAGGGGCGCCCTAAACAAGGCTCCCTAAGGCTCCCTAAGGCTCTTCGGGTTATTTTCAAATGGGGGAAGTACCGGCGAAGCCGGGGTAGGCGGTCTTTTTAACCCTATTTCAACCCCATCAGCGTCCGCAAAACAGGCGTGCGGTTAGCGATCCAATAGATCGCCCAGCAGGCAAGGCCCGTGACGGTGATGATCACACAGGCCTCGACCAAGACCGGCAGGCCC
Source organism: Caulobacteraceae bacterium (assembly GCA_040399645.1). Classification (GTDB taxonomy): domain Bacteria; phylum Pseudomonadota; class Alphaproteobacteria; order Caulobacterales; family Caulobacteraceae; genus CAISGS01. The sequence continues at coordinate 2,846 of JBBARR010000054.1, forward strand.
ATCGGCTTGATCGCAAAGGCGGTCAGGACAATCGCGGTCTGGTGGATGATGTAGAACGGGAAAACCGCCCGCGTGAGCAGGGTCAAGGTCGCGCTGCCGCGATGGATGTGGCGGTTCGCATAGCCAAACAGGGCCGCGATCACCAGCCAAGCATAGGTCGAGCGCAGGATATGGGTCTGGGGCCCGACCGGTGTGCCATTGGCCAGATGAAAGCCGAGGCGTGGGCTGAAAAGCGCAATGATCAGGGCCCCTGCGGCGGCGTAATGGCGCCAAGCGACAAACCGGGTCCACGCGGTGTCCATCTTGGCTAGGGCAAGCCCGAGCAAGAAGGCGAAGCCAAAATGCAGGTGGGCATAGAGATCGTCCCAAAGGATGATGGTCTCTGGATGGCGCGGATAGACCAGGGCCCTCAAGGCCATGAAACCGGCAATCGGAAATAGGATCAGTCCGGCTCCCGCCATCAGTCGGTTTAGCACGCGGTCAAGCCACGGCATCAGCGTCCAAGCCATGGCCGCGACCATGGTGTAGAGCCAAAGATAGCCGACGAACCACATATGGTTATAGGTCGGCAGGAAAATGCCAAAGCTCTGGTCGCCGCTAAGATATCGGCCCCAGAACTCCAGATAGCCACCGTTGAACCGACGCATCTCGATCAGTTGAACCCACGACTGCGGGGGTACAATCACGAGAACGGCAAAAATGAACGGCACTAATAGGCGCAGGCTTCGCTCACGCATCAGGACGCGGCCCGACGCCCGGCGATCTGCGATCTTCTCGCCCATAAACCGGGTCGCGATGCCAGAAATGACGAACAGCAAGGTCAGTCGCCAAGGGTTCATCAGACCCATGGCCAGCGTCAGGTCGGGCAGGATATGGCTGCTTTTGACGTGCCACCACCACGGGGCATAGACCATGCCCACATGATAGAAGATCAGCAGAAAGAAGGCCCCAACGCGCAGGGCATCCAGATCATAGCGCCGAGAGGAGGGCGTTGCGTCCACTCAAGAGACGCTTTCCCGAGCGCGGGCCTCTACCTTGGCGCGGGGAACGAGGCGCAGGGTGGAGCTGGCCTTGGCCATGACCTCGCCCTTGGTATTGAGCAGATGGGCTTCCATAAAACTCGTCGACTTGCCGCGCCGCTCGACCCAAGCCTCAGCGATAACGAGGCCGGGAGCGGTAGGGGCAAAGAAGCTGACCTTTAATTCAAGGGTCATGGGCGTATAGTCATAGCCTGTGACCGCCATGATGCCGTGAGCCATGGCCGCATCCAGCCAACCGGTAATGAACCCGCCCTGAACCACGCCGCCGGAGTGGCACATGTGCATCCCGGCCAGATATTCCAACTGAGCCCGTCCGGTTTCTGCATCCATCAGGATGATCCGTTGCAGACCCAAGGTCTGGGACAGGGCGTCTTTGGGCGGTGAAGAGGGCGGCGGCGAAGCGGTCTGGTCGGTCATTGCAAGCTCCAATAGGGTGAGTGTGATTATCGTCAGGACCGGAGCCTGTCTTGGGTTATTTTGACCGGGATGGGGCGATTGTCAGCAAAAGGGATGAAGTTCAGCAAGGAAAGCCATCGCTTGACGTGACGGCACGGCTGGACAAGTGGCTGGGATTGGGAACAGTAGATAATCGCTGATCAGGGAGATAACCCTGCACAGTATCAGGGAGGCAAAAAGACCATGGGCGAGACCGTATTACGACAGGACCGCGGTGGCATGGCCACCTTGACCATCAATCGGCCCGACAAGCTCAACAGCCTCAATGTTGAGGTCTTCCAAGATCTGAATGCCCATCTGGCGGCGCTGGAACAGCAGACCGATGAGATCGGCTGTGTGGTTCTGCGCGGCGCGGGCCGCTGTTTCTCCGCTGGGCACGATCTGGGCGACATTGCCAAGGGCGAGCGCTTGCCCCGCCCCAATTTCCAATCCCATGTCATCGAGCGTCTGGCCAACCTACCTCAGCCGGTGATCACAGCCGTCCACAGCCATTGCTATACGGGCGCGCTAGAACTGGCCCTCGCCGGAGACGTGATCCTCGCCTCGGCCAATGCCAAATTTGCTGACACCCATGCCAAGTGGGCCCTGACCCCTGTCTGGGGCATGAGCCAGCGTCTGCCGCGCCGCGTCGGCCAGGCCAAGGCCATGGAGATGATGCTCACCTGTGCGACCATAAGCGGCGAGCAGGCCAGCGCCATTGGCCTTGCCAATCAGTGCCTTCCGGACGAAGATTTCTTTGAAGCCGTCGAGGCCTTTGTCGATCAGGTTCTTGCCAATTCGTCCTTTAGCCACCGGGCCAATAAGCGGTTGCTGAACCGAACGGACGGCCTGTCTCTATCGGCGGGTCTGGCCTATGAAGTCTATCAAAACGAGGGCGTTGGGCCGGATATGCAAGCCCGGATCGCCGCCTTCACCGCCAAAAAGGGCTAAGGCGTCCTTTTCAATCTTAAGACCGAAACTGGGAGAAGATCATGACTGAAGCTTGGATCATCGACGCCTGCCGCACCCCACGCGGCATTGGCAAAATCGGCAAGGGCGCGCTCGCCGACATTCACCCTCAGCAGCTTGGGGCCACGGTCCTCAAGGCGCTGAAGGAGCGTAACAATCTCAACACCGCTGATGTCGGCGATGTGATCTGGGGCTGTAGCTCGCAGCGTGGCCCTCAGGGCGGCGATATGGGCCGCATGTCGGCTCTGGACGCTGGCTATGATGTCCGCTCCAGCGGCGTGACCCTTGACCGTTTCTGCGGTTCGGGCATCACCGTGGTCAACCTTGCCGCCGCCACGATCATGGCCGGCATGGAAGATCTGGTTGTGGCCGGTGGCTGCGAAATGATGTCGATGGCTGGTCGCCGCACCAGCGATGACGGCCCGCCCATGATGGATGGTGGAAATCTGCGCCTGCGCGCCAGTCATCCTCAGTCCAACCAAGGCGTTTGCGCTGATGCCATCGCCACCTTAGAAGGCATCAGCCGCGAAGCCGTTGATGATCTGGCCCTCGAAAGCCAGCGTCGCGCCGCCGTCGCCATCGCCGAAGGCCGCTTCGACAAGAGCCTGGTGCCCGTCTATCATGAAGATGGCACCTTGGCGCTCGACCGCGAAGAGTTCCCCCGTCCTCAGACCACCCGCGAAGGTCTAGCTGCGCTGAAGCCTTCGTTCGAGGCCATGGCCGACTTCCCGCTCGACGATAAGGGCACGACCTATCGCAAGCTGATCTTGCAGGTCCATAATGGTCTGGATATCAAGCACATCCACCATGCGGGCAACTCGTCCGGCGTTGTGGACGGTTCCGGCGCTCTGCTGCTGGCCTCGCCAACCTATGCCACCAAGCATGGTATGAAGCCGCGCGCCCGCGTCATCACCTCGGTCAATATGGGTGACAGCCCAACCTTGATGCTGAACGCGCCGGTGCCTGCCGCCCGTAAGGCTTTGGCCAAGGCTGGCCTGACCGTGGACGATATCGATCTGTGGGAAATCAACGAAGCCTTCGCCGTGGTGGCTGAAAAGTTTATCCGCGACCTGCGCCTCGACCGCGACAAGGTCAATGTTAATGGCGGCGCCATGGCTCTGGGTCACCCCATCGGTGCGACCGGTTCTATGCTGATCGGCACGATCTTGGATGAGTTGGAGCGCCGCGACCTCAAGCGCGGTCTGGTCACCATGTGCGCGGCTGGCGGCATGGCGCCTGCCATCATCATTGAGCGCATGTAAGACTTAAACTAGCGCGGTAAAGATCAAGGGCCTCTGCGAAAGCAGGGGCCCTTTTTCTTGGTCAAAGGGCTGCGATCAGGTCCTGCTCAATGGCCCAGAGCCGGTCCTGACCCCAGCGGGTCTCACCGTCATTGATGCGGAAGGATGGCACCCCCCAAAGGCCGCCTACGAACATCTCTTCGCGATTGGCCTCCGCCGTGGTGCGCCAGCGCTCATCGCCAAGAGCCGCCTTGAGCGTGGCGGCGCTCACGCCCGCGCGCTTGGCCATTTGCGCCAGCCCCGCCTTGGTCGTGGCATCGATCCCGTCCGCAAAGGCGCCTTGCAAGAACGACAGGGCAAAGTCATAGCCGCTCCCCTCTTGGATCGCATGGTGCAGCACGGCCAGGCCGCGCTCGACCCCAAGGCCAACCGGATCAACCATGGTGCCATAACCCAAGCCCACCCGCTCGGCTTCGCGCTTGGTGTCCGTGCTGATGTAGTACTGCTTCGCACGCGGCACCGGCAGGCCGCGCATGACCATCGGCATGACAAACCGAAGCCGAAGCTCTGCTCCATAGTGATCAGCCAAGGCCTTGGCGCGCGGTAGGCAGATATAGCTATAGGGACTGCGAAACGAGATGAAGGCATGCAGCACGGGCTGCGGCTTGGCGGCCTTACCCTTGGCCTTGGGCACGGCGCCCAGCGTGATCTCATGGGCGGGGTAATGGGGTGCGCCGCCGGTGTGGTCCAAACCTTGCTGGTTCAGACGGCTTTCTAAAAAGTGCAGACGGTCAATGCCCCAATACCATTCGCCTTCAAACTGGAAGGTGGCTCCCAAATAGTGCCCAAGCGACAGCCGAAGGGCCTGGCCCTGATCCTGCTGGGTCTTGGCGGCTTCAGGGATGGCGAGGGTAAGGCTGGACAGGGTGGCCTTGTCATTGGACCACAGGGCCGCGCCGATCTTGACCGCTTCAGACAGGAAGGCCCCGCCGTCAAGGGCTGCGGTCAGGGCGCGATTGGCCAGATCGGTCATTTCGTCCGAGGGCAGGGCCGCTTTGGTGGGAATGTCTAACCCGTTGACGAAGGCCAGCAGCGCCGCATCGCGAAGGGCCCATCTCGCCAACTTCTCCCGCTCTGGCGCAGCCGCCTCAATGGGGGCTGGGACCAGATGGCATGTGAGCTCCACATCATAACGGGCGGCGAACTGGCCGAGGGCTTGCGCGGTCAGATGGCTATAGGGATCGGCGGCCTCATGAAAATAGTGCACGACGGGGCGAGCCCCCTTCAGTTGCCGAACCATAGCGCGGGTCTTGCGGGCGGTCTGACGCAGCTTGGGGCTGGTCATCAAGGTGGTGATGGTCCGCATAAGAGTGGCTTTGATCATGACCCTGAGGGTTCCTATGGTTGCCGGGGCGCTTATGGCCTTTTGCGTGCCAAATTATGGCCCTGTAGCCCTTAAGGTCAATCCAAGGCTTGACGATCTGAGCGGTTAATGGCGCTATCCATGTCAAAATAAATGTCTGGAGGACACCATCATGAATGTCGTCAACGCGGTCTATCCCGAGCCCGCACAGGCCAAGGCCTTTTTCACCGGCGAGGAGGACGGCCCCTTCGTGATGGTCAATCTGCTCAAGTTCAAACCCAAGGCCACCTATGAGGATGGCTCCAACCCCGACATGACCGGTAAGGAAGCCTATGACATCTATGGCGCGGCGGTCACGAAGTTGGTCGAGGGCCTAGGTGGCAAGATCCGTTTTAGCGGTGACGTGACCGGTCTGATGCTGGGTGAGGTCGAGGACCTGTGGGACATGGTGGGTCTGGCCGAATATCCGTCCCTCGCCGCCTTCCGCGCCATGTCGATCTCGCCCGAGATGCAGGCCATTAGCCACCATCGCTCGGCGGGCCTTGCGGGTCAGCTGAACATCAAGACCAAATCTGTTCGCGACTAGGGCCGAGGGTGCATCCTGGGCCTTCGACAGGCTCGGGATGAGGATGAATGGGACAGGCCTCTAAGTCTTCCTCATGCTGAGCCTGTCTAAGCATGAGGAAGCGGTGCCTTTCGGAGGGCCCGGCACGACCCCTAAATAGCCCCCTGACATCGCTGTCAAATCGCGCTAGGGTTTTAGCAAGCGGCCGCAGTGCCGACGTTCAGTGGAGAGAACGCATCATGGCTACGGCCCCTTTGAAGACCATTGAACCCAGCGGCGCCTCGGCGGCGGTCTTAGGTTCGCGAGACAATGCCCCAGCCGATCTGCGCTGGTTTGTCTTTGCCCTCTTTTTCATTTTCGGGGGTATCACCAGCCTCAATGATGTGGTGATCCCAAAGCTCAAGAGCCTGTTTGAGCTGAACTATTTCCAAGCCATGATGGTGCAGTTCGCGTTCTTTATGGCCTATTTCGTGGTGTCGATCCCAGCCGCAGCCGTTGTCCGCCGCTTTGGCTATATGCGAACGGCAGTGGCCGGCCTGGTGGTTATGACCGTCGGCTGTTTGCTGTTCATTCCGGCCTCTTTGGCCGGGTTGTTTGTCGCTTTTCTGATCGCGCTGTTTGTCTTGGCGGCGGGAATCACGACAGTGCAGGTGGTAACCAATCCGCTCATCTCTCTGCTTGGTCCGGCAAAGTCGGCCCACAGCCGTTTGACCTTCGCGCAGGCCTTCAATGCGCTTGGAACCACGGTCGCGCCGTTCTTTGGTGCCAAGCTGATCCTCGGGTCCTTGGGATCGGTCGACCCCAGCACCCTGAGCGGTGAAGCCTTGACGGCCTACCTCGGCACGGAGACCGGCGTCATCGTGAAGACCTATCTGGTCATCGCGGTGGCGCTCGCCGCTGTCGCGGCGCTGGTCTGGTCACGTCGCAATCGTTTGCAAGAGGCGATGGTTGAGAATGTCAGCATGATGCAGGCCTTCACCCTGTTGCAGCGTCCGCGCTTTGCTTTCGGGGCCTTGGGCATCTTCATCTATGTCGGCGGTGAGGTGGCGATTGGCAGTCTGTTGGTCAACTATCTGATCCAGGCCGACACGCTCAATATCGTGGCTCAAAAGGCAGGCGAGCTCGTGGCCTTCTATTGGGGCGGGGCAATGGTTGGCCGCTTTATCGGCGCTTGGGTCCTGCGTCAGTTCCCACCGAGCCTGGTGCTGGCGGCAGCGGCCACCTGCGTCGGCACGCTTTTGATCACCTCGGGTCTGACGGTTGGAACCGCGTCCGGTGTGGCTTTGATCGCGATTGGCTTCTTCAACTCGATCATGTTCCCGACCATCTTCTCGCTAGCCTCTGAAGGCCTAGGTGAGCGGGCGGCCGAGGGGTCTGGCGTGCTCTGCGTGGCCATTGTCGGCGGTGCGGTTGTCCCGCTTTTGGCCGGACTTCTGGCCGATGCCTCGAGCCTGCGGATGGCGCTGATTGTGCCGTTTATCTGTTATGCCGGGATCGCGGCCTTCGGCCTCTATTGCCGCCGTCACCCGGTTGAAGCCTAGTCCCTAGCTGAGGGGCGGTGCGGCCCGTTGAATGACGGGTCTCAGGGCAAAGCTGGACTGGATATGGGCCACGCCTGGTATCCGCGTCAGGCTGTTCATCAAAAAGGACTGATATCCAGCCAGATCGGGGGCGACGACGCGCAGCAAATAGTCCGCGCCGCCGGTCATCAAATAGCAGCTCATCACTTCAGGAGCCTTGGCGATCTCGCGCTCAAAAGCCGAGATCGCCTCTTCTGTTTGGGCGGTCAGGGTCACCGAAACAAAGACGCTGATCGCATGGCCCAGACGCGTCTCGTCCAGCCGCGCGCTATAGCCCAGAATATAACCGGTCTCTTCAAGGCGGCGGACGCGGCGCAGGGTCGGGGTCAAGGATAGGCCAATCTGTTCGGCCAGATCGCGCCAGCTCAAACGGCCCTCTTCGGCCACCGCCGCGAGGATCTTTAAGTCATACCGATCAAGCTTTTCGCTCACGTCTGTTTGCTCTCAATTATACGCGTTTGATGGTTCATTACGCCTACAGATATGGATTGTGCGGGTCAAAATGAGCAATAATCACTCCTAAATCTAGCCTATATGACCAGAACCCACAACGCCACGAAAGCGGTTCCTGTCCATGTCTGTCCAAAGCGCCCTGTCGCCTGCCCGAAATGATGACCGCGACCTGATCCGGGACCTGGATCGCAAGGTCCATTGGCTGTCGGCCTGGACGATCCACAATGCCAACCACTTACGCGAAAGCCGCGATAGATTAAAGGTCGGTGGACACCAGGCCTCGTCGACCTCTTTGGCGACAGTGATGTCGGCGCTCTATTTCTCGGTTCTGCGGCCGCAGGACCGGATTGCGGTCAAGCCCCATGCCAGCCCAGTGTTCCACGCGATCCAATATCTCTATGGGCGTCAGTCCCTAGACCAGCTTCAGCGGTTTCGGTCGCTGGGCGGGGCACAGTCCTATCCGTCGCGGACCAAGGATCAGGACGATGTGGATTTTTCGACCGGCTCGGTGGGTCTAGGCGTGGCCATGACCGCCTTTGCCTCGATCGTGCAGGACTACATGCTGGCCCATGAGCGCATGGCCCCGGCGCGGCAGGGGCGGATGATCTCGTTGCTGGGCGATGCCGAACTGGACGAGGGCAACATCTATGAGTGCCTGATCGAGGGGGCCAAGCACGATCTGCGCAACACCTGGTGGATCGTTGACTATAATCGCCAAAGCCTTGATGCCACCACGTCCGATAGCATGTTCCTGCGCTTTACTGACATTTTCGCGGCGGTGGGCTGGGACGTCATCACCTTGAAATATGGCTACCGGCTGGAGGCGGCGTTCGCGCAGCCGGGCGGCGAGCATCTGCGGACCTGGATTGATGATTGCCCCAACGATCTGTTCGCTGCGCTAAGTTTCCAGGGCGGCGAGGCATGGCGCAAGCAACTGCTGGCGGACTTGAGCGCCCATGCTGGCATTGCTGATCTGCTGGCTCGCTACGATGACGAGGCGCTCGCGGCCCTGATGACCAACCTGGCCGGACACGATATGGACCTGTTGCTCGAGACCTTCCACGAGGTGACGGACCAGCGGCCCAAGCTGTTCATTGTCTATACGATCAAGGGCTTTGGTTTGCCGTTTCAGGGCCATAAGGACAATCATTCGGGCCTGATGACCAAGGCCCAGATGGAGACCTTCCAAGTCCGGATGGGCGTGCCCAAGGGGCAGGAATGGGAGCCCTTTGCGGGCCTGCCTCGCGCCTCTTGCGACTATCAAGCCTTCATCGACAATGCCGCCTTCGGCAAGCGCCAGCCGGACGAGCCCGCGCCGACGGTGGCTGTCCCCGATGCCGCCACCTTCCCTCGGCCTACGGGGCGTCAGTCCACGCAGGTGGCCTTTGGTAAGGTGATGAATGATCTGGCCCGGATGGGGGGACCGTTGGCTGATGCCATTGTTTCGACCTCGCCAGACGTGACGGTCTCGACCAACCTTGGCGGGTGGGTCAATCAGCGAGGTATTTTCGCTCGCGACACCCGCCATGACCAGTTCAAGGACAGCAATATCGCCTCGCCGCAAAAGTGGTTGATGGGCCCCCATGGCCAGCATATTGAACTGGGCATTGCCGAAAACAATCTGTTCCTTTTGCTGGGAGCCTTGGGCCTCGCGGGCGATCTGTTCGGGGGGCAAAGGCTAATCCCGGTCGGCACCCTTTATGATCCCTTCATCAATCGGGGTCTCGATGCCTTGAACTATGCCTGTTATCAGGACGCCCGGTTCCTGCTCGTTGCGACACCCTCTGGACTGACCTTGGGCCCCGAAGGCGGGGCGCACCAGTCGATCCATACCCCCCTAATCGGCATGGCGCAGGACAAGCTCAGCTATTTTGAACCGGCCTTTGTGGATGAACTGGTCGAGATCATGCGCTGGGCCTTTGACTTCATGCAGCAACCGCAGGGCAATTCGGTTTACTTGCGCCTTTCGACGAGGGCGCTCGAACAGCCAGGCCGGACCTTGAGCGCCGCCCAGATCGCGGATGTGATCGCGGGGGCCTATTGGCAGGTCGAGCCTGCCGCCGGCGCGGAAATGGCTGTGGTCTATACGGGTGCCATTGCCGCCGAAGCGATGGAGGCCTTTGAGCAACTTCGTGAAGATATTCCCGGCGTTGGCCTTTTAGCGGTCACGAGCCCGGACCGGCTGCATCTGGACTGGTCGGCGGCCTTGAAGGGGCGGGCTAAGGGTCGGCGTGAGCCGAGCCATATCGAAAAGCTATTGGCGCCCTTGGGTGCAGGGGCCTCGCTGGTGACGGTGATCGATGGGCCGCCTGCCACCCTGTCTTGGCTGGGCGGGGTGAAGGGGTCGCGGGTTTCGGCCCTGGGCATAGATCATTTCGGCCAGTCCGGCGATTTGCCCGACCTCTATCGCACCTATGGCCTAGACGTGGAGGCCATCTTGGACGCCGCCGCCGCCTCACTCGATTACGGGAGCTAAGCCCATGTCCATCGACATTTTGATGCCAGCCCTTTCCCCGACGATGGA
>JBBARR010000055.1:0-12988 GCA_040399645.1 Caulobacteraceae bacterium
GGCAACAGCTCCCAAATCCGCTCCCATTGATCGTCGCGCAGCGCGTATCGTCTCGCGGGTGCCATCAGCGTCAACTCCAAAATCGCTGACACCATATGAATCGAGATTTGCTAACCGAGGGAATCCATTAAATGACGACACGCCCTAGCTATTTAATATTTTGAAGCGCACACAAATATACCGAAGGTCGCGCAATCCATAAATTCTCGCGTCTTTGGATTGCTAAGTTTCGTTATTTTTGTGAGGAGCACCAGTTTATGGGCCAAACACTAATCGATATAGACGGTATCCCTGCCCGATATATGACGCTCCTCATGATCGGTGAGTTGGTCGATATCACGACCGTTTTTGGTCAAAAGCTTAACCTTAATGTCACGGACACCATTATTCTTGCCAGTTTGGCCTTTCTCAGTTCACGCCGCGGATTGCGCGATGCCGTCGATCGGGGGGAATTGACGACCGATAGTCCCGGTATCTTCCAAATCCAGCACCATCCGATCAATACCAAATCCATCCATCTGAAGCTGGGTATGTCCCGCGAAACGGTCCGCCGCCGCCTCGTCTATTTGGAGCAGCGCGGGCTGATCAAAAAGCTCGATGATGGCTATTTCTTCCCGGTGCAAATCGGTGAGGATGACGTGACCCGGCATTTGCGCGAATATTGCGTGGCGGCGGCCTTTCGTCTTCACGACAAGCTCACGCCCTATCTGGTAAGCGTGCCTTAAAACTTCAATATTCCACCGCGCAGCCATAGGCCCGGGTCTCTGGCGTGCTGACCGCGCGTCCGGCCTCAAGGTCGTCCAGCGCCGCGCTGATATGGTCGCGGCCATCGGCCTTGGTCTGTTCAGGCACCTGATCAATGGCCCCTTGATAGATCACCCGCCCCTGACCATCAATCATCACCATGGTGGGCGTCGTGCGGATGCCATAGGGCCGCGCAAAGGTCCCGCCCTGATCAAACAAAAACCCTGTGACCACAGCGCCCGTCGCCTTGATCCGCGCCTTGGCCTGGGCTGGTGTCAGAAAGCCTGGCTTGCCGGGAGAGGATGTGTCGATAGACAGCCAGACCGCGCCTTGACGTGCCGCGCGGCGCTGGAGCGCCTGCATCAGGCCTTTGCGGTACTTGTTGGCCGTATAGGGACAGACCGGGCTGGTCCATTCCAAGATCACGGTCTTGCCGCGATAGTCGGACAGGCGGTGGGTGCGCCCATCGGAACCTGGCAGGGCCCGGTCTGGAGCCTGGGCTCCGATCTCGACCCGCCCTAGTTCGGGGTCAGCGCTTGCGGCGCTGCCCCACGGACAAAGTAAGATCAGCAGGGCCGCGAGGGCCCCGCCTGGTCGCCGCACCCTAGCCCTTGGGCGCGGCTGCGGCGGCAGCGACAGGCGCCGTTGTCGTCTTGTCACTGGCCGCGGCAGGTGCAGCAGGCTTGGACCGGCGGCTCTTATAGACCATGTCCATCACGGCATTGAGCTGCTCGGGGGTGATATAGCCCTTCTTCTCTATGTCGATCTTCTCGAAATTGGCGGCGAGCATTGCCCCCATCCGACCGATGGCCTCAGACTTTTGCAGCTTGCCATCCATGTTGCTATCCAAGATCCCGAACATCCGGTTCTTGCCGAGCAGAGCGTCAAAATCGTTTGGTGCGTCAGAGGTCTCGCCCACCCAGCGATAGCGCAGGGCGGTATAGAGCATCTCGTCAAAGGACTGGTCGCCCCATGGCACCGTGCGGGTTGGGTCCGGATTGGCCGGGTTCCGCTTGGAATTGTCATAGGTATAGATGGCGATCAGCTTTGATCCGGCCGGGACATTGATCGGCTCAGCGAACTCGAACTCGCGCTGCCAGTTGAAGTCATAGTGGGGCAGGGACAGAAGCAGCTTCTTGGCACCGTCGGGATACTGGATCCACAGTTGCGAGGACGACCCGCGATAGTGAGCGTGCGGGAAGGCGCCGTAGAGGATCGCGTCCTTCGGGAAGGCCACATAGGCCGACTGCTGCCAGTTCTCTTCGTTTGGTGGGATCGTGATGTTCGGGTTCGCGATCACCGAATTATGCATCATTAGCGATGGCTTCTTGTCGTAGAAATAGAGCGCAATCTTGGACTTCTCCGTCACAGCCCGCCCAAAGGGGGTGTAGTGGTTCTGGAAGCCAATGGCGCCGCCCGAGGGCAGGTAAACCCCAATATCATTGGGCTGCACGATTGACTCAGCGCCAACCGCATAGCCGCCGACCGACGCGCCCCACTGGCTTTCATTGGCCGGTTGGCCAGGTACGGGCGGGGTGGTCAAATAGCCGGTCAGGATGTGGTGCACGGACTGGCGATTAACGACCTTCACCGTCGAGGCGCGCAGCCACTTGCCCTCAGGCAGAGGGTTCAGCACGAAGGGACGCTGATAGTCGACAATGCCGGAGGCGGGAATGTCATAGGCTGGCAGGTCCAAGATCAGGTCCGGCTTGCCCAATGGCCATTCTTCAGCCTGATAGGCGATGGCGGCGATGGGATCATCGCCCTCACCGCGCGGTGCGCCCGCCTCGATCCAGTGGACGAGGGTGCGGATCTGTTCGCCGCTCAGGCTCTTATCGTCGTGGAACTTGCCCACCGAAGGATCGGCGCGCCAAGGCGGCATACGCTGGGTGCGCAGCACTTCGCGGATCATCGGCGAGAAGCTCTTGATACGCTGATAGTTGGTCAGGGGCATGGGGCCAATGCCACCGGCCTGGTGACAGGCGACGCACTTGGCCTGAATGATGGGGGCGATGTCGTGGGCGTAGGACACCTTGGCGGCGGCGACCTTGCTGTTGCCCGCAATGTCGATCAGACAGCCTTCAGGATTTTGCCACGCCACCTTGGTGGTGTTACCAGCCAAGAGGGCGCTCAGGGCATCGGCGGCCCAAGTCTTATTCGCCTTGGCACGCTGGCGCTCATAGGTCACGCGGTCGTCGATGGGGCCGCGATAGATCACCTTCCAGGTCTTGGGCTGAATGATGATGACCTCAGCGGTGCGGGTCACGCCCAGCTGCTCGCCAACCAGTTGGTTGCGGTCCATCAGGATCGGCAAGTCATAGCCATAGGCCTTGGCCTCAGCCAAAATCTCTTCGCGCGTGTCAGCAGGGGTGGAGTTGAGCATCATGAACTCAACGCCCTTGCCTCCAAAGGACGACATCAGCGCCTTCACGGCTGGGCCGGTATTGCGACAGATGGGACAGCCGTTCTGCACGGTGATGATCACCACCGCCGAGGCATCGCTCATCCGGTAGAGTTCTTTGGACAAAAGGTTTTGATCGGTTAGACGGAAATTATCGACCTTGGTCGGACCCCAAGGCGTTTGCTCGCTGGCCACCAGTGTTGAGGGCGCGACGCCCTTGGTGGTGCTGATCCCAAAGCCCATCACTGCTGCAGCGACGGCAAGCGCCATCCCTGCTCGAACCCAAATCTCGCTCATCTTGTGCTCTTGCCCCTGTCGTTGCCGCTGTCGCTCGGTCGATAGGAACTCGATCCATTGTCGCGGCATAGGTTCCCATTTTGCGCCAATTTTCGCAGATCGCAAGCTGAAGATGAGCGTTGACGCTCCGTCAAACTGCGGTCTCAATGGTGAAACAACCAAGATCTCCAAAGGGGACGGTGCGATGGGTGAGGAAATGGATCGTAATTCGGCCGATCAGTCGGACCGTCTTGTCAGTGCAGCGCCCTATGGCCTGCTTTTGCTTTTGACAGTGGTCAATGCGCTCAACTTCGTTGATCGAAACCTGCTCGCCAGTTTTGCCAACTATCTCAAGCCCGAGCTCAATCTCACCGACACACAATTTGGCCTTTTGACGGGCATTGTCTTTTTACTGTTCTATGCGGTGGCCGGCCTGTTCATGGGCATGCTCGCGGACCTGTCCAATCGGCCAAAGCTGATCGCGGGCGCGATTGCGGTCTGGAGCCTTCTGACCGCGGCCTCCGGTGCGGCGCGAGGCTTTGTGTCCTTGGCCATCCCGCGCGCCCTGATCGGCATTGGCGAGTCGGCACTTACCCCTTCGGCCATGTCACTTTTGGCGGACCGCTTTTCGAGCGCGCGGATGGGTCTGGTTGCAGCCATCTATTATACGGGTGTTCCCATAGGGGCCGGCGCGGGCCTGTTGCTGGCGGGCTATCTCGGCCCGGTCATTGGCTGGCGAAACTGCTTCTACGCTGTTGGGGCTTTGGGCCTGATCCTGTCGCTTGTGATGCTGAGCGTCCATGAACCACGCAAGGCGCCGGTCCGGCAGCCCGGAGCGGGCCTAGGCTTTGCCGCTCAAATCGCCCAATTGATCGTGGCCCTGCGCCGGTCCAAGGCACTCGTCGCGACCATGTGCGGTGGGGTGGCGCTGCATATTGCCGTTGGTGCAGCGCAGTTTGATCAGCTTTGGTTCGTCGTCGAGCGGGGCTTTGAAAAGGGCGAGATCGCGCGGCTGTCTGGCCTTGTCACGGTGGTTGCCGGCATAACGGGCAATCTGTTCGGCGGCATGTTGGGCGACTGGTGGCAGCGCCATATGAAGACCGGAAGGCCGATGATGCTATTTTGGATGATGCTGGCCATCCTGCCCCTCTCGATTGCCTATCGTCTCGCCGAGCCTGGCACCTTGATCTTCAATATCGGTCTGGGCATCGGCGTCTTTCAACTCGCCGCCTTTTATGGCCCGACCTTCTCGACTGTGCAGGAACTGGCCTCGCAGGAGTCGCGGGCGACTGTGACGGGGTTCTATATCCTGTGCTTGAACTGTATCGGCATGGGCGTTGGTGTCACCGGTGCCGGATGGGCGATCGACCATTTCCGCCAGGCCGGATTTGCCGAGCCCTATACTGCGTCGGTTCTGGTCGGTGTTGGCCTGTCATCCTTGGCCCTACCCGCCTTCTTCCTTGCCGGCCTTTGGTCGAAAGCCGATCGGGCCAAGATCGATGCGCAAGAGGCCGACGCCTAGCCTTACCGGACCCACGTCGGCGTGATAGCAAGAACCATGCTGTATCTGATCCTTAAGGCCCTGATCTCTGGCCTCATCATCGCCATCGTCTCCGAGGTGGCCAAGCGTCAGCCTGGCTTTGGGGCCTTGATCGCTTCGCTACCGCTCGTCTCGATCCTAGGCATGATCTGGCTTTGGCGTGGGGGTCAGCCTTCTGGCCTCATTGCGGACCATGTCGAGGCGACGGTCTGGTACGTCCTGCCCTCCTTGCCCATGTTCCTGCTGATCCCGGCGCTGTTGCGGCGCGGCATCGGATTTTGGCCTGCCCTTACGGCAGGCTGCCTGCTCACCATTTGCCTCTATGCCCTGATGACTTGGATCGGTCCGCGCTTTGGCTTGAAGCTGTAGGCCTAGCTTTCGGGTTCAAGGCGAAAGGGATTTTTGACCACAAGTTTTCCGAACTTGCGGTCGTGCTGCAGGTCTTCTGAAAAGAGTGTATCGCACCGCGCCTCGATAGCTGCGGCCACAATCAGGGCATCATAAAAGCTCTGACCATCACGGCTCGCCAATTCGAGTGCTGATTGATGGGTATCAAAGGTGACGGGAACGATTGGGTTAAAGTGCAGTCGGATGACCTGATGCGCTGCGTCAATCTCGGCCCAATCCCGCGGCCATTTTTTGCGGGCGACATTGGTGAATTCATTGAGAACCTGCACACTGATGACCCCGCCGTCGGCCAGCAGGTCCAAGGCTAGGTCTCGCCGGTCTGTGTCAAGAAAGGCATAGACCAGAATATTGTTATCAAAAAAACGCTTCACCGCTCATTGGCCTGATCACGGTAAAATCGGTAATCTGGCGGCGCGGTTCAGCGAAACGGGGCCATGGCCTCCCGAAAGGCGGCCGTCCGATCCTCGACCTGAACCGTGATCTCGTCGTGTGTCGCCGTGACGATCGATAGGGAGTCTCCGGAACTGAGTTTGAGTTTGTCGACAAGCGACTTGGGCAACCGCACGGCAAGGCTATTGCCTCATTTTGCGACCCGCATGAACCTCTCCATGATATACATTTATAAGTGTATTTTTATCTCGAGCCAGGTGCAACTTGGCCTTAACGCGTCGCCATGGGCTCCTTGTCGAGGCACTGACATGGGGTATGATATTGGACCCGGTCCCCGTCTTGCTATAGCCCCATAGGGCTAGGTCTACTGGCGGGGAGATAGGCTATCACCAACTATGATTATCGCCTGCGCCTCTTGGCCGCCTGCCTTTCCTGTCTGGCCGGTTATGTCGATGCCATTGGCTTCATCCGGACCGGCGGCTTCTTTGTCTCCTTCATGAGCGGCAACTCTACGCGTGTGGGTGTGGGCTTGGCGGCGGGTGCGACCCATGGGGCCATAGCCGCAGGTCTGATCGGCTGTTTCCTGATCGGTGTCGTAGCCGGGGCTGTGGTGGGGCATCTATCGGGGCGTTATCGCCGGATTGGGGTTCTTGCGTTGGTCGCAATCCTCTTGACCGTGGCTGCCCTAAGCGGTGCGCTTGGGTCTGCCGTACCAGCCATTGTCGCGATGGTCATGGCGATGGGCGCTGAAAATGCCGTCTTTACGGAGGCGGGTGAGGTTCGCATTGGCCTGACCTACATGACCGGGACGCTGGTCAAGCTTGGCCTACGGGTCTCTGCAGCTCTGTTCGGGGGCGATCCCTGGGCATGGCTGCCCTATTTCCTGCTTTGGGCAGGACTGATTGCAGGTGCTGTAGCGGGTGCCAGTGCCTATGGCCGGTTTGGCATGCTGGCCCTTTGGGGCGCGGTGCTGGCAACCTTGATCTTGATAGGCGTAGCGGTTCGTCTTGGTCCGGATCCCAAGTGGTCCAAGCCATCGAATTTTCTTATGGCGGCAGATTGATCATTGTCACAAAGCACGTGACGCGAGACACAGGACTCTAAGAGGTTCGTTGGTCCAAAGGGCCCGCCGGAGGAGCTAATGGCGTCGAAAACCACCAATTTGGTCGTGGACTGGGACCGCAAACGGGCCGACGAGATCATCAATGCCCATCTGGGCCTCGAAGGTCCGGCCCTGCCGATCCTGCACGGTCTGCAAGCCGCCTTTGGCTGTGTGCCGTCTGAAGCCATCCCGATGGTCGCCAAGGCGCTGAACCGCAGCCGCGCCGAAATCCATGGTGTCGTGACCTTCTATCATGATTTCCGTGATGCCCCCGCGGGCAAGACTGTGGTCAAGCTCTGCCGCGCCGAAGCCTGTCAGGCTGTCGGAGGCCGCGAGGCCGCGACCTTCCTCTTGGCCTCCCTTGGCATTGGTTGGGGCCAAACCACCCCCGATGGCGCAGTCACTGTCGAGGCCGTCTATTGCCTTGGCCTTTGCGCTGCTGCCCCTGCAGCTCTGGTCAATGGCGAGCCCCATGGCCGTCTTGACGGGATGAGCTTGATCGAGGCTGTGGCCGAGGAAACCCAGCCATGATCCGCCTGTTTGTACCTAAGGATGTGTCGGCCCTCGCCGTCGGTGCCGATCGCGTGGTCAAGGCCCTTTATGAGCAGGCAGGCGAGGGCGTGCAAATCGTTCGCACCGGCTCTCGCGGCATGACTTGGCTTGAGCCCTTGGTTGAGGTCCAGACGCCTGAGGGCCGGATTGCCTATGGCCCTGTGACGCCCGCTGATGTGGCAGGACTTTTGGCAGCAGGCCTGCTAAGTGGCGCTCACCATCCCTTGCGTATTGGCCGACCCGAAGACCATCCCTTTATGGTGCGCCAGACGCGCTTGACCTTTGCCCGCTGCGGCATTGTCGATCCCCTGTCCTTGGACGATTACCGCGCCCATGGGGGTCTGGAGGGACTGACCAAGGCTCTGGCCATGGGCCCTGAGGCGGTGGTGGCCGAGGTGACGGCCTCTGGCCTGCGCGGACGCGGTGGGGCGGGCTTTCCGACCGGCATTAAGTGGAAGACCGTCGCCGACGCTGCAGCGGACCGCAAATATATTGTCTGCAATGCGGATGAGGGCGACAGCGGCACCTTTGCCGACCGCATGGTGCTGGAGGGCGACCCCTTCTGCCTGATCGAGGGCATGGTCATTGCCGGTCTCGCGGTCGGCGCGACCAAGGGCTTTGTCTATTCACGCTCCGAATATCCCCACGCCAATGTCACCTTCGCTGAGGCTCTGATCTTGGCGCGCGAGGCCGGACTGATCGGCCCCGACGTACTGAGTTCTGGCCGGACCTTTGAGCTGGAACTACGTGTTGGCGCCGGGGCCTATGTCTGCGGCGAGGAAACCGCCCTTCTGGAAAGCCTTGAAGGCAAGCGCGGCATGGTGCGGGCCAAGCCACCTTTGCCTGCCCATGTCGGACTGTTCGGCAAGCCGACCGTGATCAACAATCTGGTCTCGCTGGCCAGCGTGCCGGTGATCCTGGCCACGGGGGCCAAGGCCTATGCCGACTATGGGCTAGGTCGTTCGCGCGGGACCATGCCCATCCAGATCGCTGGCAATGCCAAATATACCGGCCTGTTCGAAGCTGCTTTCGGCATCACCTTGGGCGAGATCATCGAGACGGTCGCGGGCGGCACCTTGAGCGGTCGCCCGGTCAAGGCGGTGCAGTGCGGCGGGCCTCTGGGTGCCTATTTCCCACCGTCCCTGTTCGATACGCCCTATGATTATGAGGCCTTCACCGCCCGCGACGGCCTGATCGGTCATGGCGGCATCGTTGTCTTTGACGACAGCGTCCAGATGGGTGCCCAAGCCCGCTTTGCCATGGAGTTTTGCGCCATCGAGAGCTGTGGAAAATGCACGCCCTGCCGCATTGGTTCGACGCGGGGTGTTGAGGTGATTGACAAGATCTTGGCCGGAACCGAGCAGGCGGCCAATATGGCGGTGCTTGAAGACCTGTGTCAGACTATGAAATATGGCTCCCTCTGCGCGCTGGGCGGCTTTACCCCCTATCCGGTCATGAGCGCGGTGCGACACTTCCCAAAAGACTTTGGCCCAAAAGACTCTGGCCCAGAAGACTTTAACGGCTCTGGCATCAATGCCAAAGTCCCGGCTGAATAGGAAAAGACCGATGCAGCTGATCAAGGAAACCGATTACGGCACGCCCGCCTCTAAGGCCGAGGCCGAGGTTAGCCTAACCATTGACGGGTTTGAGGTCACCGTGCCTGCCGGAACCTCGGTCATGCGCGCGGCTATGGAGCTGGGGGTCAAGATCCCCAAGCTCTGCGCCACCGACAGCCTCGAAGCCTTTGGCTCTTGCCGCATGTGTCTGGTTCAGATCGAGGGGCGTAATGGTACGCCGGCCTCCTGCACCACGCCGGTGACTGCGGGCATGTCGGTCAAGACCCAGACCCCGCTCTTGCGCACCCTGCGTAAGGGCATGATGGAGCTCTATATTTCCGACCACCCGCTGGACTGTTTGACCTGCGCAGCCAATGGCGATTGCGAGCTGCAAGATACGGCAGGCGAGGTCGGTCTGCGCGAAGTGCGCTATGGCTACGAGGGCGACAATCACCTCTGCGCCGAGGCCGACACGTCCAATCCCTATTTCACCTTCGATCCGTCCAAGTGCATTGCCTGTTCGCGCTGCGTGCGGGCCTGTGATGAGGTGCAGGGCACCTTCGCCCTGACCATTCAGGGCCGGGGCTTTGGCTCCAAGGTCGCCGCTGGCATGGACGAGCCGTTCTTTGAGTCTGAGTGTGTGTCCTGCGGTGCCTGTGTTCAGGCCTGCCCGACCGCGACCTTGACCGAAAAGACCGTGATCGAGGTCGGCCAGCCGGAACATTCGCTGATCACCACCTGCGCCTATTGCGGCGTGGGCTGTAGCTTCAAGGCCGAGATGCGCGGCGAAGATGTCGTGCGCATGGTTCCCTATAAGGACGGCAAGGCCAATCGCGGCCATTCCTGCGTCAAGGGCCGCTTTGCCTTTGGCTATGCCAGCCACCGCGAGCGCATCCTCAATCCGATGATCCGCGACAAGATCACCGACCCTTGGCGCGAGGTCAGTTGGGACGAGGCCATCGCCTATACGGCGGGTCAGTTCAAACGCATCCAGCGCGACTATGGCAAGGACGCGGTCGGGGCCATCACCTCCTCGCGCTGCACCAATGAAGAGACCTTCTTGGTGCAAAAGCTGGTCCGGGCTGGCTTTGGTAATAACAATGTCGACACCTGCGCGCGGGTCTGTCACTCGCCCACCGGCTATGGCCTGAAGACCACCTTCGGCACCTCGGCGGGCACGCAAGATTTTGACTCGGTCGAACAGACCGACGTCATGCTGCTGATCGGGGCCAATCCCACCGACGGCCATCCGGTCTTTGCCTCGCGCATGAAAAGGCGTCTGCGCCAGGGGGCCAAGCTGATCGTGGTTGATCCGCGCCGTACCGACATTGTCCGCTCGCCCCATATTGAAGCGGCGCACCATCTACCCTTGACGCCGGGAACCAATGTCGCGGTCTTAACCGCCATGGCCCATGTCATTGTCACCGAAGGCTTGGCCGATGAGGCCTTCATCCGCGACCGCTGTGACCTTGACGCCTATGCCGCCTGGGCCACCTTTGTGGCGGAACCACGCTATAGTCCTGAGGAGACGCAGGCCCTGACGGGCGTGCCGTCCGCTGAGTTGCGGGCTGCGGCCCGGCTCTATGCTACCGGGGGCAATGGCGCGATCTATTATGGGCTGGGCGTTACCGAGCACAGCCAAGGCACGACCACGGTCATGGCCATCGCCAATCTAGCTATGGTCACGGGCAATCTTGGGCGCGAAGGCGTCGGGGTGAACCCTCTTCGTGGCCAGAACAATGTGCAGGGCGCCTGCGACATGGGCTCGTTCCCGCACGAGTTTGTCGGCTATCGCCACGTTTCGGACGATGCCACGCGTGAACTGTTCGAGGACCTGTGGGGCGTCAAGCTCGAGCGCGAACCGGGTCTTCGCATCCCTAACATGCTTGATGCGGCGCAAGATGGCAGCTTCCGCGCGCTTTACGTTCAGGGCGAAGATATTCTTCAGTCCGATCCAGACACCCACCATGTCGCCGCTGGCCTCGCGGCCATGGACTGCGTGGTCGTCCAGGACCTGTTCCTCAACGAGACCGCCAACTACGCCCATGTCTTCTTGCCCGGCTCGACCTTCCTCGAAAAGGACGGCACCTTCACCAATGCTGAGCGCCGCATTCAGCGGGTGCGCAAGGTCATGGCCCCCAAGAACGGCTATGGCGACTGGGAGATCACGCAGCTTTTGTCCAACGCGCTGGGCTATCCGATGGCCTATAGCCACCCAAGCCAGATCATGGACGAGATCGCCGCGACGACCCCGTCCTTTGCCGGCGTCTCCTATCAGACCCTTGATCGGCTCGGCTCGGTACAGTGGCCCTGTAACGAAGCGGCCCCCGAAGGCACGCCGGTCATGCATCTGGATAGCTTTGCTAGGGGCAAGGGCCTGTTCGTCCTGACTGACTATATTGCCACCGAAGAGCGGACCGGCTCACGCTTCCCGCTCTTGCTCACCACGGGGCGAGTGCTGTCACAGTACAATGTTGGGGCCCAGACGCGGCGTACGGCCAATGTGGCTTGGCACACCGAAGACCTGCTCGAAATCCATCCGTTCGATGCCGAAACAAGGGGTCTGAAGGACGGCGACTGGATCAAGCTGGCCAGCCGTTCAGGCGAGACCAGCCTGCGCTGCCAGATCACGGACCGTGTGGCGCCGGGGGTGGTCTATACGACCTTCCACCACCCCTCGACCCAGGCCAATGTCATCACCACCGACTTCTCCGACTGGGCCACCAACTGCCCGGAATATAAGGTAACAGCGGTGCAGATCTCTAGCTCGAACGGCCCAACCGACTGGCAAGAGGCCTATGAGGCCCAGGCCCTGCAAAGCCGCCGTATCGCTCCGGCGGCCGAGTGACAGGGCGCGCCTTAGCCCTAGAGGTCCGGCGTCTGGCCATCGGTGGTGGTCAGCCCGGCGAGGGGATGCGCGCTGTGCCTGAAGAGACGGCGGTGGCCTTTGTCTATGACGGCGGGTCTGAGGCCGTGATGATGGCTAGCCCGGGCGATCTGGAAGATTTTGCCATCGGCTTTTCGCTCAATGAGGGGATCATCACCGATCTGACCCAGATCGAGCGAATGGAACAGTTTGACGCTGACCTCGGCATCGAGATGAGGCTTTGGCTTTCAGCTGGCCTGTCAGCAAGGCTGACAGCCCGCAGGCGACACCGCGCCGGTCCCACCGGCTGCGGCCTTTGCGGGGTCGAGAGCCTCGAAGACGCCCTTCCAAAGCTGTCTAAAATTGACAGCACGATGGTGGTTTGCGCCTCCGAGGTGATTGCGGCAATGGCCCAGATGGCTGACTTGCAAAGCTTGAACAGACAGACCCGCGCGGTCCATGCGGCGGGGTTCTATCGGCCAGGCCAAGGCGTGGTTTTGGTGCGCGAAGATGTCGGTCGCCACAATGCTTTGGACAAGCTGGCAGGAGCCATGGCGCGCCAAGGGCTGAGCGCCAAGGACGGCGCGATCTTAATGACCAGCCGCCTGTCGGTGGAGTTGGTACAGAAGGCCGCGGCCATGGGCGCAGGCATTTTAGCAGCCGTTTCCGCCCCAACCGCTCTGGCCCTGCGCACGGCAGAAGCGGCGGGAATGTGCCTTGTCGGGGTGGTCCGCTCCGATGGCCTCGAAGTCTTTACAAGATTTGATCGTATAACGGCGGGAGCCGACGCCCATGCAAGCTGACAAGCTGGTCCATATGGCCAACCAGATCGCCCGCGCCTTTGCCGTTGAAGGCGAAGCCAAGGCCATTACAGCTACCGCCAACCATCTGAAACTATTCTGGGACCCGCGCATGAGACGTGAGATTCTGGCGCATTTGGAGGCGGGCGGAGACGGACTTGATCGGGTATCACGCGCCGCGCTTGAACGCTTAAGTTAAACCTGCCTAAGCAAAGTCAGAGCAACTTTGGCCCTGTCAGCCCGCTGCTTTATCGAAGAAGAACCAGGCTTTGCGCCATTGCTGCAGTGGCCGTCAATTGTTGCCTAAATCGCAGATCCAGCTTGGTCTTGCTGGCGATAGCCTTCTTCATCCG
>JBBARR010000056.1:0-12970 GCA_040399645.1 Caulobacteraceae bacterium
CGCTAACCTACTGACCCTCGTCTTTTATGGTGCGGCTGGCAGGAATTGAACCCACTACCCCTTGGTTCGTAGTCAATACATTTCTCGTTTTCGGCAGTCCACCGAGATACACCAAAGTTCCTACTTCCCATATAAATCAACAGGTTAGCGCAACCACTTGTCTGCCTACGTCCATCTGCGTACACTGAAAACCAGCGCCAAATTGCCCGGAAATTGCCCGGAAGGCAAAACTCGGCACCAGCGGCAGCAATTCGGGCAACTTCCAGGAGGTAGCGCATGGGAATCAAAGTGGGCACGCGACAGAACATCGGTGTCAGTGTCAAAGAGATTGATGCATGGCTGTCTGAGGCGCTGACGGGCGAAGACTTCCGGGCGGCGAAAGGGCTGTATCTCCGCAAGACCGAGGGCGGTGCCTTTTGGTTTTTCCGAAGCAAGTCGCCGGTTAGCGGCAAACAACTGCGCATTGCTTTGTGGGCCGACGATTCCGGCGCTGTGAAGGCCTACCCACAAGCCACGTTGAAAGAAGCGACGATTCGAGCCGCCGCAATACGCGTACAAGTTGATGGCGGCATTGATCCAGTTCTGAAGGCGCTCGCTGACAAAAACGCAGCGGCGCAACAAGCCGAGCAGGCCAAACTGCAAGCCGAACGCGAGACCGTTGAAGCCAACGATGCCGCCGAGCGTGCCAGCTTAGAAAAAAAACGGCGGCTGACGATGCGACAAGTCTTTAAGCGCTGGGCTGCGACCGAACTGGCACCTCACATCGGCGGCGACGGCAAGCGCATCGGGCGCAAAGACGGCGGCCAATACGTGCGTGAGCAATTCGAGCGGCGCGTGTTTTTTAGTCTGGGTGACGTAGCGGTGGTCGATGTACGCAAGGCTGACGTGCTCGCAATCCTCGACGCCGTCAAAGCAGAGGGCAAGCTGCGCACCGCGAACATGCTTCTGGCCGACCTGAAGCAGATGTTTCGATTCGCTGCCGAGCGCGAAATCATTGAGCACAGCCCTATCGAGTTGATTCAGAAGAAGAAGATCGGCGGCAAGGACACGAAGCGTGATCGCGTTTTGTCTGGCGACGAACTGGCTGCGTTGGTGGCGCAATTGCCGAAGGCAAACCTGAGCAAGCGCACGGAGTTGGGCCTATGGCTCATCTTGGCCACCGGTTGTCGCATTGGCGAGTTGATGGGCGCGGCATGGGCCGATGCCAAGCCCCAGAAGCGCACGTTGCAAGCAGTAGTCGAAGCGCACAACACCGCGCAGAAGTCAGGTGCGGTGCAGTTGGGTTTCGTTGATACGACGTCGCGCACGTGGTATCTGCCGACGACAAAAAATCAGCGCGATCACACGATCCATCTGAGCGACTTCGCGTTGAAAATGTTTGCTGAATTGGCGTCACTGCGTGAAGCCAACCGCGAGACCGCTGAACCGCTGGCTTGGGTGTTTCCCGACACACGCGGCACCGGGCCGGTGTGCATCAAGTCATTCGGCAAGCAACTGGCTGATCGACAGCGCAGCGCCGCTGAACGTCTGATGAACCGCACCACGGCGGTAGATTCTTTGGCGCTGGCGGGTGGACGTTGGACAGCGCACGACTTGCGGCGCACGGCGTCAACCGTCATGAGCCAACTGGGAATCTCGAACGATGTCATCAACGAGTGCCAGAACCACATCAAGCAAGGCATGAGTGGCGTCTACATCCAAGACCGGCGCGACGCTGAACAGGTGCTGGCCTTCAATGCCTTGGGCGCAAAACTGGCGGCGATTTTCTCGGGAGAGAAGCCGAGCTCCAACGTGGTGCGATTCAAGACGGCGTGAATTGCGCCGAGGCTGCGACAGGTTTACTGGCAGCGCTCTCACTCCGCTTCACCAAATAACCCTACGCGTTATAGGCGCGGGTTGACTTCCGACATTTGTCTCTGAAACTTTCCTATGCCTAGACAAATACCCATGGAAAACGAGTCTGGCATAGAGGGGGAAACCGTCAGCGTTCTAAGCGCCGACGGCTCCTGTCACACATCACACCGGTGAATGCGTGAGCAGCGAGAGCCGCGCTTTCAAATGTAAGGGATGACGGTTTTAGTGCGCACACGGGTTTGTGTTGATTTGTTGCGCTGCAAGACTCAAATTTTGTACAGACCGGTGGTTTCTTTCTGCAAAAGGAAAACCATCTTGACGAATCATCAAACGGGCGAAGCGCCCATCGTTATTCGAATCCAACCAGCGGCTGACTACATCGCCGTTTCTCGGGCGTTTCTCTATCAACTGATCGAACGCGGCGAGTTGAAAAAGATCAAGCTGGGAGGGAGAGCGGCAGGCATAAGGCGATCTGACCTGGACGCCTGGGTCAACGCACAAGCTGCACGGTGAGAGCATGGACGCTTACCTCATCGGCGCTGGTGCGCCGAGCCTTGCCACGCCTGAGCGGTTTCAAGATAAAGATGTTCTCGTTATGGCCCCGATGGGCAGCTCTGTTGCTCATGCTTTGGTGAGGGCTGAAAACGAAACGGCCCCCGACGCGGCAAACGTCGAAGGGCCGGTGAAGCAAAAGACGAACGATATTATTTTCGGGAAAATTGCCAATGACCGCAAGCGATTCGCCTCGCTGCGCGCGCATCTGGCGCTGAAAGGGTACGAGCTGTACCCGCAGCCCGACGGCACGATGCTGATCACCAAGTGGGGCTTGCTCAAGACCGTGGCGGACGTTGACGAGGCGTCTGCGTTCTTGCAGCAGATCGGAGGTGCGCGATGAGCAGCCACCCCGAGCAAGAGTTTCAAGCAGTGATGGCTGCGGCTGGGCTGACACCTCCAAACACGATCAACGCAGACGGCGGCATTCACCGATTCAGCTCAGATGGGCGGCGCGGTGACGATGCGGGTTGGTACGCGCTGCACTTGGACGGCGTGCCCGCTGGCGCGTTTGGCTGCTGGCGCAGTGATGTGAATTCAACCTGGTGTGCGAAATCGGAAACCACGATGACGCAAGCCGAGCGCGGCGCCCACCGTCAGCGAATGCAAGTCATCCAGGGCAAGCGACAAAGCGAACAGGCGCAGCGCCATCAAGAGTCTGCAGCTAAGGCCGAACAGCAATGGCGGGCGGGCATGGCTTGCACCGTGCACGCTTACTTATCGACCAAAAGCATTCAGGCCTGCGGTCTGCGTATCGATGCGAGCGGCGCGCTGCTGGTGCCGATGCGTGACGCGGCGGGCAAATTACACAGCCTGCAAACCATCACCGCAGGCGGCGATAAACGGTTTCTATTCGGCGGGCGGGTGAAAGGTTGCTACCACTCGCTTGGCAAGCCGGAGGGTCTGAACATCGTCTGTGAGGGCTACGCGACGGGTGCCAGCCTCTATGAGGCGACCGGGCATGCGGTTGCCGTAGCGTTCAACGCGGGTAACTTGGAAGCCGTGGCCAGCGCGCTGCGCGCCAAGTTTCCGGCTCTGAAAATCATCATTGCAGCCGATGATGACCACCGCACCGACGGCAACCCGGGCATCACCAAAGCGAAGGCGGCAGCAACGGCGGTGGGCGCGCTGCTTGCGGTGCCGACGTTCGGTGCCGACCGACCAAACGAAGCCTCAGACTTCAACGATTTGCACCGGTTGGCAGGGGCGGAAGCCGTGCAGCGATGCATAGACGCGGCGGCCGCTTCGCTTGGCGAACCGGCATCGTCGTTGGAGTGGACAAACCCTGAACCTTTGATTGCCCGCCTTGACCCAGCGGACTACCCGCTTGATGCCCTGCCCGATTGCGTGCGCTTGGCTGTGGCAGAAGTGGCTGGGTTCGTTAAGGCCCCGGTGCCTTTGATCGCGACTTCGGCGCTGGCCGCCCTATCGATTGCGATTCAAGCGCATGCGGACGTGGAGCGCGCCGCCAAGCTGACCGGGCCGACCAGCTTATTTTTACTAGCGGTGGCAGATTCAGGCGAGCGCAAATCGACCTGTGACGGATTCTTCACCCGTGCGATCAAGGACTATGAAACGAGAGCACAGGAGGACGCCAAGCCCGTTCTCGTGGCCTACAAAACGGAGTTGGATGTGTGGGAGGCCAAGCGCAGTGGATTGAAGGAAAAGATCAAGACGCTGGCCAAAGAAGGCAAGCCAACCACAGCGCAAGAACGCGACCTGCACGCCCTGGACAACAAAGAGCCAACCCCACCGCGAGTACCCCGCCTTATCTACGGTGACGCCACGCCGGAAGCGCTAGCCTTCTCACTGGCAAAGAATTGGCCGTCTGGTGGCGTGGTGAGCAGCGAGGCGGGCAGCGTGTTCGGTAGTCACGGCATGGGCAAGGAATCTGCCATGCGCAACCTGGCCATGCTGAATCAGTTGTGGGACGGTGCAGCGCTGCCGGTCGAGCGCAGATCGTCGGAGAGTTTCACGGTACGGGGTGCGCGCCTGACGATGGCATTGCAGGTGCAGGAATCGACGCTGCGGGCGTTCTTTGAAAGCACCAAGGGGTTGGCGCGTGGGACGGGGTTTCTGGCGCGGTTTCTTGTGTCCTGGCCTGAGTCCACGCAAGGAACGCGGTTCTTCACTGAAGCGCCGGAACACTGGCCCCACCTGTCGGACTTCAATGCACGCCTGACCACGATCCTGAATCAGCCGGTCCCTATGAATGAAGACGGCGCGCTAGAACCGGCCATGCTCAAGCTGGCGCCCGATGCGAAGGCGGCATGGGTGGCGTTTCACGACGCCATCGAAGCGGAACTGTCCCGAGGTGGTGAATTGCACGATGTGCGCGACGTGGCCAGCAAGACGGCAGACAACGCGGCGCGGCTGGCGGCTCTGTTTCATGTCTTCACTGGCAAGGTGGGCACCATCGGAATTGACTCGATGGAATCGGCGGCACACATTGCATATTGGCACTTAACTGAAGCGCGGCGGTTTTTGGGCGAGCTGGCGGTGCCGGTGGAGTTGGCCAACGCGGTGAGCATGGAAAACTGGGCGCTGGACTACTGCCACAAGCGCAACACCGACAAGCTTCCGACTCGAGAGATTCAACGACACGGGCCGAACGCGATCCGCGAGAAAAGCGCCCTCGACAGAGCACTGAAAGAGTTGATCGACCTGGGACGGATCAAGCTGATACAAGACGGCAAAAAACGGCTGGTGCAGGTCAATCCATCGCTGCTGTGTGCTGCGGCAAGGGGAACGCTATGAGCCTTGCCGATCTGATGAAAAAAGGTGGGCTGAGGAGCGTTGCGACAGTGACAGTCGCGACACTTGCGACAGCACCGTCCAAAACAGCAGCATGTGTCGCAACTGTCGCCACTGTCAGTGTCGCAACTGCCAGAAGCAACGTAGCCAACGACGCAGGCACAGAGACAGCGGCGTTGCCATCGCCAACGCAATTGCCAACACCGACACCAGGCCGTGATCCTGATCGCTATTGCTGGCCACACAGCGCGGCAATGAACACGGCGGAGATTGATCGCTTCCTGGTGCGCGTGGCCGTTTTCAATCGCAGGGGCATGGGCTTGGATGCGGCAGAGATGCTGGCGGACAAGCTCGTGATTCGAGATCGCGAGGAGGACGACCGGCGCAGTTGCATTGAATGCTCAAACCTCCAATCCAATGGGCGCTGCGCTGCGGCGCAGGCCGGGAAAATTCCAGGCGCAGACAGGCTGCTGGAACCTGTGCGCTCCATCCTTCAGCGGTGTCCAGGCTTTACGCTGGCGCGCGGGCAGACTTGATCCGAACAACAGGAAGGTGAGACATGGCGACCAGGCACAAGAACCCGAAGACCCCGGCAAAGGCGAAGGTCGCAACGACCGACGACCTGAACCGCAAAGCGACCGACAAATCCAGTGAAGACGAACTGATTGCCCGAGCGATGACGAACGGCCAGTGCAACGCTGCCGTGGTGCAGCAGTACCTGTCAAACGGCAACTGCAGCGAAGACGTGGCAACCCTGGCGCGCACGGGCACGGAACAGGCCAAGGCCATCGGCGGCGGCGACCTGAGCCAACTGGAGCACATGCTGCTGACCCAAGCCACGGCGCTTCAAGCGATGTTCGTTGACCTGGCGTTGAGGGCGAAGGCGCAGACCCGCTTTGACGGCATCCAGACCATGACCACGCTGGCGCTGAAGTGTGCAGCTCAGAGCAGGCAAGCAGTCACGGCGCTGGCAGAACTGCGCATGCCCAACACGGTGATGTTTGCCAAGCAAGCCAATGTCACGCATGGGCCGCAGCAGATCAATAACGTCGTGGCGGCGAGTTCGCCATCTCGCGCGGAAGAAATTCAGAACCAGCACAACGAACTATTGCAGATGCATCATGACAACTACTTGGACACCGGAACGCAAAGCGAGGCAAGCTGCGCTGATTCGCACTTGGTGTCCGTGGAAGGAGTCAACCGGGCCAAAGTCGCTGGCCGGTAAGGCATCGTCGTCCGGCAACGCCTTCAAAGGCGGCAACCGAGCGAAGTTGCGCGCGTTGGCGAAGGCGGTGAATGCGCTACTGCGCACGCAACAAAGTTGACTTGACCACAGCGCCAGATAACGCGGCTGAAAAGCTGTGAGGCGCTGACGCTGAAAATTCTTGTCCTTCACCACTCAAAATGCTGCGGTGCGCGTGCAGGCTACGGCGAACCGAATGATTGTTGAAGCTGAAGCGATGGGCATTGAAATTAATGCGATTTACGAAGATGCCGCCAGCACAACCCGAGCACAGACAGATGACGCTTACCAAACCGAAGTCAGACGAATCGCGCGAACTGCAATTGAAACTGCTGGGCGAAACGCTCAAGGGCTTGACGCCCAAGCAGTTGGAGAACGCGGTGCGGATGGCGGGGAGCCTGCTGAGGATCAAAGCCAACCGACCAAAGGGCTGAATGGAGAAGGCGCCGACGCTGCGCCGATTAAAACTGCGCCTATGCAAGTTTCCAAAGCGCACACATTAGATTAGATGCCGCCAGCTTCTGGCGCATGTGCTGGAAGGCCACAACCGCGAAGGCAACATGCCGAAGGACAACCCCGCGCTGAAGCAACTTGTTTAGTTGTGAATGCGGCATGTATTTGCGATATGGCGCGGGCCGGTAAAAGTCATCACCCCCAAAGGAAGAATAAAGTGTGGCAATGATGTGCCTGCACCGCGCACTGGAGCGAGCAAAAACGTGGAGCGAAGTCTATGAACGATTCGAGAAAAGTTTGGGTGCCAAACGGGCCAGAGTCGGCCGTAGCGATGGCGCTTTCAGTGACTTATTCGAAGACGGAGCTCAGCTACAGCCTGTATCTGGATTTGTTGACATTAAAACTGGACGCGCTGATCCAAGCCGACCCGGTAGCAGCACGACGGGCGATGGAAATGTCGCCGGAACACGCACCGGGCCTGTGGTCAATAGCGATGACCTACCCCCGCCGCGATTGGGCGGGCGCACTGGCGCGGTCGGATCAAGTGACCGCGCTGTTGGGTTCGTGGAAGCAGAGCGGGTCGCTCTCCAACCCGCAGCCGCAAAGCCTGACGGAAATTCTCGAACTGATCGCGTAGCAGGCACCGCCGCAAACAACCAGTTTCGAACGTTAACCTTAGCCAAGGACCTCCAACAAAACTACAGCCTAAAAACATCAGCCGATGCCTTTGAGTTTTTGGCCAAAAGCGAAAACGAGAACATCGACCGCTTCGGCATCAACTCACGCGACCAAACCGTGCGGGCGCGACCAGCGCGCGACGGCGTGACGATTCAGGTTCCAAAGTCGAAGGCCAAGGGCGGCAATTATTTTCTTGACGCCGAGCTGCGCGCTGAGACGGGCGACTTCACTTCGGCCGGCAACTTCATGTCGGCCACCGTCTACGGCCGCGCAAAGGCATTGCGTGCGCTGGATGTGCTGATGCAACAGCAGGCGGTTTACGCGCTGCCGAGCATGGCTGCTGAAGCCCGCACGATCTTGGGAGACATCACGCCAGATGCGCCTGCTGCCAAGACGGACGACACCGGCAGTGTGGCCATGTACGAGCATGCTGTGGAGGCCTAAACTCAAAGCGATGAACTTGCAACCCGATTCAAATGGCGAGCAGAAGCCGCTGGACGCTGACCGTTCCGCGCGCACGCGCGAGGCAAGCTTGCAACCCGATACAAAGAGCCAGCAGGAACTCCTGGAGAGTTGCCCAATGGTGCTTCGCTGCGACCTGGCACCTCCAGGGTTGGAGTACCAGGCCGAGGGGCCGCTGGTATGGGAGGAACAACAACCCTCAGAAAAGTTGCGGCAGATGCTGCAAGAAGCGACACCAGCGCAGCGCGAGCAAGCAATCGAGATCGCATCCAAGCTGTTGGCGCGCAGGATCTGCCGAGTGCCGACGATGGGCTGAAGTTTTCCAAGCGATTCGAAGAAAACTTTAAAGCCAAGGCCGCACGCAAGGATGACGCCGACAGCACAACCAGAGGACAGCCAGATGACGCCCATCACTCCGAAGCCCAACGTGTCGCGCGAGCAGCGATTGAAGCTGCTGGGCGAAACGCTCAAGGGTATGACACCCAAGCAGGTGGAGAACGCGGTGCGAGTAGCGGGCAACCTGCTGGCTCGCAAGATCAACAAGATGCCGCGCCCGGGCTAAAGCGCTCGCCTGTTGCCGAGGGCGACAGGATCGCGTTTACCGTCAACGACGGCCACGTCATCGCTGGCACAGCCAAGCGCGTGGGCCTGTTCCGTGACCGACTTCAGGACATCGGCGGCGACCTCGAATTCGGGTCATCAAACTGTTTCGCAAAACACCATCTAGGCGATGAACGTCGGGCGTCTTGCAGAGAGCGTCTTTAACGGCCAAGGTGAGCTAGTTACTCCGAAGCTTTAGTGCTGGAACCGTTGCGGTACCGCCCGCGCCATTCACGATGCGAGCGGCTACGTCGCCGTTCGCGGTGAACTCACGCGGTCAGCAATTTGTCGATCGACCGCAGTCCTGCCAATGCACCGGTTCGAATGCCTACGTCCATGCTGCTGGGCACTTCCGCTTCCTGCGGGTTGATGCGAATCAGGCGGCCGCCGTGGTCGTGGATTACTTCAGTACTGAAGTGCCTCACCGATGGAATGTGTGTCCCCGCCCCGAGTTCGATCACGACGGGTCGGCGGGTCTTTGCCAACCAGGCATCGAGGCGAGCTCTTTGCTGATCCGCCCGCCACTCATGCCAGCCGCCATCGCCGAACATCAGGATGTTGGGCCGCAGCGTGCCGCCGCACACAGCGCAGGTCGGCAAGTCCCCGAGCCACCTGCACGACTCAAGGTCGATGCGCGGTGTCAGGCATCCAGCGGGCCAGATGTCCCCGCCGCAGGGCTTGTGGCATTGCATCAGGTGGATCGAGCCATGGCATTCGTACATCTGCTGTTCGTCGAACCCCGCCTTCTGAAACTGGCCGTCCACGTTGCTAGTAAAGACGAAGCTGCCGTTCAGCGCGCGCTCTGCCCATCGGTGCAGGATGGCGAAGCCTTCGTGTGGCACGGTCGCGCGATACAAAGCGAGTCGGTGGCCATAGAACCCCCAGGCCAGTCGAGGGTCGCTTTGAAACGTCCGTGGCGACGCTACCTCGATGAAACTTATCTGCGCCTTGGCCAGCGCCGGATAAGCCTTCCAGAAACCTTCATTACCTCGAAAATCAGGCAGGCCCGAGTCAACACCCATGCCTGCTCCGGCCGCCACGATCAGGGCGTCAGCCTGCTCAATCAGCTCGGCCGCGTGGTTGAAAGTTTCAGTGCTGGTCATGAGTGCAGTGGTTGATGGGCAGTCATTGAAACTGTACCGATACAAGGCCAGTAAACGGAGATTGATTCGTGCCGGTCTGCGAAGCAATCTGGAGCATCTCCGGGTTACGCAGGCTACGATCATTTCATCTAATCACGTTAATGCGTCACGTACTCCGTCGCGCCAGAAACCGGTTCTTTCTATGGCAAAAATGACCACCAGCGCCGCTCTCATCTGCACCGCCTTACTCATTGCGGTGTTCAGCAATTTCGGTACGACCGGAGCGTTGATTTCAGTGATGCCGATCCTCGGGGTATGGCTCCTTTGGCTCATTGACTGGTTCCGCGCACGTAGCGCTTTGAAGACGCCAGAGATGTCGGCTGAGCAGGATCGGAGCGGCACCCACCCGCCCGAAAAGAATCGCACCGCCGATCAATCGAAACCTTTGCTGCCTGATCCTTTGAACGGGAGCACCACTCAATCTGATTCAAGCGCGTCAATACCGTCAATTACCGTCAAGGTTGCCGAGCCTGCTCCCGAAGTGAACCCGGGAGTGCCGCACACACAAGCTGCGCCATGGGAATCTGAACCACCGAACTCAACGCGTCCAGCTCGGCGGGCACCGCGTCCTACCGCAGAAGACTTCGAGCGCCATCTCGGAAAACTTGGCTGGCTTTACGCCGCGCGGAACCCGCTGCATCGGGAGGGCTTGTACAAAGTTGGGCAGACGGTCACTGGTGTTGACGGGCGGATGCGCAGTCTCAACGAAGAGTTTTGCGGGACGGCACATGCGGGTGAATTTCGAGAAGTTTTCGATGTCCCCGTCCTGTCGGCCTACGGCGACGAGCAACGTCTATTTGCAATGCTCAAGGAATACCGTGTCAGCAACGGATGCGAGTTCTTCATGTTGCCGGAGGAGTTTCTTAAGCAGGCCATGGATGAGGTTGCGGCGGCGTCACGCGGTGATTCAGTCGACACGCTCAGACCCCTTCACCGGCGCCCGGCGGTGCCTGCCGAGATTGCACTTGTGCAGCGAGGCGCACCGAGCACCGGAAAGTCGCACTCGACGTCCACATCCGGGGGATTGGTTTTAATCCTCCGAAATGAGGCCTACAGACCAGACATCTATCGCCTTAGTTACACGGCCGCTGGTACGTTCGAATACAAGGCGCGACTTGACGCTGAACAGCGACGGCACACCTCACAGATTGGATTTTTCTCGATCGTCGAGACGTGGTTATGCCCAAATCCAAGAAGCGTTCTAGGCAGCGTTTTTACCGAGCTGAATCGATACCGCCTTGGCCGTTCGTCGTTTATCGACATTCCGCTCGAGCGCTTGGAGTACGCAATCGAGCGCAGGGTGCGAGAAGCCTTTGTGAGCGGCGAGACCACTGGCCGGACGACGCTCCTTGAAGAAAGCGCGTCGCCACACCCGAAAGCAGAGCGGGCTTCGAACCGGCCCTACGTTTCACCGGCGCCGCGCGGCCGCGTTGAGCCGGATCCTCGACCGGGGCCAGCTCCAGGTGAACCATGGTTCTTGAATACTTGCCCCCACCAAAGTTGCTTGCACACGGTTCGCGCGGCCGGCCCAGACGGCACGATTGGTGACCTTCGCTGCGGAAGTTGTAGGCGCGTCGTTGGGTACCAAATCGAAGAGGGGGCGCTCAATGTTTGGCGCATGTCGCTCTAGGAACGACACGTCGGGGTTCGCGCACTGTATTCAAACGCCCCCGCCGGTCGTCTGAGGCGCGTTCAAAAACTTCGCATTCAAAATGCTCACATGCACAAACACGTACGCCCAATGCGAATCGTCGGTCAGCTCAACGATCTGATCCAGCAAGTCCCAATGTCAGCCTCTGCACTAGGAAACCTGGCAACGAAGCAACTGCTTGAAAATCCCGAGCTGATATGGGTGGCGCTTAGACACAGGCTAAAAAAGCAACTGACAGGACCTGAGAAAAAGACAACCTATAACTTTGACAGCGATGTATCTTCGGCAGTCCAAGAGTTAGCTAGTAAGCTGCGCTTAAGCGGAGACGAAATAATCCGACTCGCAATTGAGGCCTACCTAATCAACACTGACCGGCTATGACATGGCCATCAAGTAGGCCAAACGAAATACTGCTCTTGGCGGCCGACGCTCGTTCGTGGATACCGTGGTGGCTGATTAGTTGAGCCGAATTCGGCACTTCCTCGCCGGTGACCGAACCTCACGGAATTCCCAGGAACGTCGTCCATACTGGTAACAACGAAATTGCCAAGGAAGTCACCCGCACCGTGTTCGAGCAGACCTTCAAAAATATCGACGACATCCTGCACAAAGATGCTGGCTGCACCAGCGAACTGGAGTACACCGAACAGTCGTCATGGCTGCTCTTTCTGAAATACCTCGATGCGCTCGAGCACGACAAGGCCGCCGAGGCCGAATTCGAAGGCAAGACGTATAGCTTCATCCTGAATGAGGCTTTCCGCTAGGGCATTGCGAACAATGAAAACGCCAGAACCCCATTCGCCCTCTGCTCGCCCTTACGACTTGGAACAACCAGTGCTGCCGCCGATGACGTTGTGCGGGGGACTACAAGCACCGTACCGCGTAACCCGCGCACAACCGGACTTGGCATCGGAGCCGACGCTCAGCGAGTTTTCTCAATCACCCATGTCGAAGGAGTAGCGGCTACAGAGGACGAGCCTGCGCAAATGGCGCAGGTTCACCGTGACCCGCACTTTGTGAGGTCGCTGCTGTTCTTCGCTCATAAGGCTGGCGCACGCTCGAACATCTGCGAGCCAGCCGTGACGCCGCCGAGCACATGACGGCTTTGCAGACCAAGCCTGCGTGTGTCAAAAGCTTCTTCCAAGACCGCTCCATGAAGTACGCGGCTTGATACTGATTGCGGGCC
Source organism: Caulobacteraceae bacterium (assembly GCA_040399645.1). GTDB lineage: Bacteria > Pseudomonadota > Alphaproteobacteria > Caulobacterales > Caulobacteraceae > CAISGS01. The sequence continues at coordinate 12,576 of JBBARR010000056.1, forward strand.
CAATCAATAGGGAACTTGTGGTTCCCAGGCCGGTTGCGTTTGCAATGGGCTTAGGCGTAGAAAAACTCAGTACGTCCAAGACGCGAGCTCGACGTTGTTAAGGTTTGTCAAGGTTCCGAGACGTACGCGCGGGCGCGCGAGACCAAGCGGTTTTGACATCTGTCAAAAGCTGAAGCGCGCGCTTCAATACTGGAGGCGGCATACGCAGCAAGCCAACAAAGCAATCCACTTTGTGCTTATCAGAAAGCGGCGCAGCACCGGCCAAGTTGCCCGGAAATTGCCCGTTTCGGCCGTACTGTGCCCCAGACGGACAAAAGGGTTAGTAGGCGCAAACCTACTAACCCTCGTCTTTTATGGTGCGGCTGGCAGGAATTGAACCCACGACCCCTTGGTTC
>JBBARR010000057.1:0-12777 GCA_040399645.1 Caulobacteraceae bacterium
CTGTGAGCGGGGCTGTGAGCGGGGCTGTGAGCGGAGCTGTGAACGTGACGGTTGTGGCCAAACCCGCCATACCGCGTCATGCCGCCAGTCTGGTTCTGATCCGGCAAGGCTCGGACGAGCCAGAGGTGCTGATGGGGCGCAGGCCGCGCAAGTCGGCCTTTGCACCAGACGTGTTCGTCTTTCCGGGCGGTAAGTTGGACAAGGCGGACCGGGCCGTGCGACCCGCTGTGCCCCTGTCAGAGGCCTGCATTCGCCTGACGGCCGCATCCCGGCGTCTCGCCCACGCTCTGGCGGCAGCGGCCCTGCGCGAGACCGAGGAAGAGACCGGTTTGACCCTGCCGCTGGCGTCGGGCGCGGGGGCGGACTTTTCGCACCTGACCCTGATCGCGCGGGCCATTACGCCAACCGAAAGCCCGATCCGGTTTCACGCCCGCTTCTTTCAGGCCGACGCGGGCCTGACCCAAGGCAAGCTGGAAGCCACGCCCGAATTAGCTGATCTGGCCTATCGGCCGCTTGCCGAGGCGCTAAGGCTGCCGATGTTCGATATTACCGAAGCGGTCGTGCGCCATGTCCAAATTCCGACGGCTGGCGAGCCCGCCTTTCTGTTCACCTATCGCAATGGCGGCGCAAAACGCAAGGGACTGCGTTAATCTGCTTCATGGCGTTGACATTGCCTGATCGAAGGGTATTGTCCGCCCCTCTTGAATTTCCCGGTTCGCAGCGTGTGCGGCGAACCCCCGAAGGATTCGACCATGGCTAAACCGGCTTCAATCAAGATCCGCATGAACTCCACAGCGGATACCGGCTTCTTCTACGTGACGAAGAAGAACGCACGCACCAAGACTGAAAAGCTGGTGATGAACAAATATGACCCCGTCGTGCGCAAGCATGTCGAGTTCAAAGAAGGCAAGATCAAGTAGCATCTTTGCCTCTTAATCGATCATGCGCCCGGCCTCACCGCCGGGCGTTTTTGATTCTGGGCCTAGGGGCGCTTCACCCCTTGCCTTTTGGCGTAGACGGGACAGACTGTGAGTCCCTGATAAACAGCGAAAGGAGGTGATCCAGTGTCTCAATGTCGAATCACGAAGTCTCTGGAAAACTTCGGCGACGGAAACAGTCTCGGCTGACCCCTTGCTGAAGGTCAGCGACTTTGCTGACATTGTTGAGCGCTGCGGAGGAAGCCCTCCGCAGCGTTTTTCATTTGGGGACCTAAGCCCCCATCAATTCCCGTCCAATCAGGAACCGGCGGATCTCGTTGGTCCCTGCGCCAATATCGTAGAGTTTGGCGTCTCGCAGGAGGCGCTCAACCGGGAAGTCTTTGGTATAGCCTGCGCCACCTAAGGCCTGGATGGCTTCCAGCGCGGTTTTGACGGCATTTTCGGAGGCGAACAGGATCGCGCCAGCGGCGTCAAAGCGGGTGGTCTGGCCCGCGTCGCAGGCCTTGGCGACGGCATAGACATAGGCGCGGGCAGAATTGAGGGCGACATACATGTCAGCGATCTTGCCCTGCATCAGTTGGAAGCTGCCGATGGGTTTGCCGAACTGCTGGCGGTCGCGCACATACGGCAAGACCACGTCCAGACAGGCCTGCATGATACCTAGAGGCCCGGCGGCCAGCACGGCCCGCTCATAGTCCAAGCCACTCATCAAGACGCCTGCACCGCCGCCGACGGGGCCCATGACGTTCTCTTCCGGCACCTCACAGTCCTCGAACACCAACTCGCAGGTGTCGGACCCGCGCATCCCCATCTTGTTCAGCTTGGGCGAGGTGGAAAAGCCCTTGAAGTCGCGCTCGATCAGGAAGGCGGTGACGCCCCGACTGGCGGCATCAGGGTCGGTCTTGGCATAGACCACCAAGGTATCGGCGTGCGGGCCGTTGGTGATCCAGAACTTGGTGCCGTTGAGGACGTAGCGGTCGCCCTTCTTTGCGGCCCTCAAGCGCATGGAGATGACGTCGGAGCCTGAACCGGCCTCCGACATGGCCAGAGCGCCGACATGGGCGCCGCTGATCAGCTTGGGCAAATAGCGGGCCTTTTGCGCGAGCGTGCCCCAGCGGCGGATTTGATTGACGCAGAGATTGGAGTGAGCACCGTAGCTCAGGCCAATCGAGGCCGAGGCGCGGCTGATCTCTTCCATCGCCACGACATGCGCAAGATAACCAAGGCCCAGACCGCCGTCTTCCTCAGACACTGTGATGCCATGCAGGCCAAGCTCGCCCATCTGCGGCCAAAGCTCACGCGGGAAACTATTGCTGGCATCAATGTCTGCGGCGATGGGCGCGATCTTCTCGGCCGCAAAGCGCGCAGTGACGTCACGGATGGCGTCAGCGGTCTCGCCAAGGCCAAAATCCATCGAGGGTGCTAAGGTCTGGGTCATGGCTGATGTCTAACATAGGCCTTGAGCAGAAGGCCACCGCCCTGCCCGATCAGGCCCTTGGATTTAGCATCCGAAACAGGAGGGGCACCGCCACAGATAGGGCCAAGAGGCCGGTGACGCCGATCGCCCAAGCCCTCGCCAGAGTTTGCGGGTTTTGCCGCACGGCCACATCGGCATCCGTGGCCAAGCTGAAGGCAAAGCCCATGGCCGCCAGAGCGCCGAGGCTAATCAGACCCAAAATGGCCAAGTGCCCATAGTCGAGCTTGGGCACCAAGCCCCTGCGCTTGGAGCGAGCGACAGATTTGGACGGAGCAGCACGCCGAGCGACCGAGGGCCTCGCTGGAAAGAGCACCGTTTCGTCAACCGTCGGGTCTGACGCCACGATCGCCTCGGCTATGACGACTGATTGGGGTTGAGGCATAAGATCAGCGTCGAAAGCCATCTGTGCAGGCCCTTCGGCCTCAAGGGCGGTAGGCGCGACCTCAGCAATCCCCTCAACCTGGATAACAACCTGATCAATTGTTCTGTCATGGGACAGCCACGGGGCGTGCGCATAGGGCACGACCAGACGGCTTGGCACTGGGACCCAGCCGCCCTCGGGCTTGAGGAAAAGCGCCTTCTCCATCGCCCTACGGCGGATCAGGCCATCGACCGCTTGCGACTGTCCTGCAACAGTGGCGTGACACCACTGCTCCATGGCGCTCGCGGCTTCAAGCATGGCTCCAGCATTGATCAAACGCAGAACAGTAGAGCCATCAAAGGCCTCCAATCCGATATTGTAGACAAAGCTAACCAAGGCATCGATCTGGTTTGAATTCAGAGGTGAATAGACGAGACCTGAAAGTGAATCTGAAATGATATTCAGATCATATCGTAACAACAGGTCCGCTTGAGCGCAGGTGACAATCGATGTTCTTATGGTCGAGGCGACATGGCCATAGCCCACGGCCCAGCGCCCATCCCCCAGCGGCGTGGCACGGGCTCTAAACCCCTCCAGCAGCTTGATCTGAGCGATGGTCTCGCTGGAGATCTGGTAGGACGAAACCATGGAATCCGATGACCCAATATGAAACAGGCCCTGCTGACCCACTCGTGAAGCCGCAAGTTCCATGCCGACTAGAGTAGGATCAGAACGGCGAGCCCTAAGAAGCTGAAAAATCCGACCACATCGGTGACCGTGGTCACAAAGACGGTGGATGATACGGCAGGGTCATAGCCGAGGCGCTCAAGCGAGAGCGGCACCAAAATGCCCGCCAAAGACGCGGCCAGAAGATTGATCACCATGGCCATCCCGATGACCAGGCCCAGAAGTGGGTCATGGAACCAAAAGGTCACGACCGCACCAATACAGAGGGCGAAAGCGCCCCCATTCAGGAGGCCCACGGCGATTTCACGCCAAATGGTGCGCAACATATTGACCGACGACAACTCCTTCGTCGCGAGCGCCCGCACAGCCACCGTCAGGGTCTGGGTGCCTGCATTACCGCCCATTGAGGCGACAATCGGCATGAGCACCGCCAAGGCCACCAGCCTCGAAATGGCACCGCTGAATAGAGAAATAACGCCAGAGGCCAGCACCGCTGTACCCAGATTGATCAGCAGCCACCAGAACCGCGACTTGGTAACATCCAAAACCGTCGCGTCGCGGCCCGTCTCGGTCACACCGGCGAGGGCCAGGATGTCTTCCTGGCTCTCTTCCTGAATAACGCCAACAATGTCATCGACGGTGATCTGCCCAACCAGGCGACCGCCCGGATCGGTCACCGGCGTCGAGATCAGGTGATATTTGTCAAAAATATAGGCCACCTCTTCCTGGTCCATCTCGACGGTGATTTCCGTCACCGGTTCCATGATCAGTTCCAGCGGGGTGTCTCGGTTCGATTTGAGCAGCACGCTAACCGGCACGGCGCCCAACGGCTTGTAGGACGGGTCCACAACATAGATGTCAAAGAACAGGTCCGGCAGGTCATCGGCAGAGCCTCGGATGTGGTCGATGGTTTGACCAACGGTCCAGAACTGCGGCGCGGCCATAACCTCGCGCTGCATCAGACGGCCAGCGCTCTCCTCCCCATAGGCGAGTGAGGTCTGGATACTGGTTCGGTCGGCCTCAGACATGGCCGCAAGCACCTCATCGCGCTTGTCGTCCTCAAGGTCTTCGACCAGATCGGCCGCATCGTCCGAATCCAGCTCCTCCAAGGCGCGCACGAGCGCAGCCGGGGTTACCTGCTCCAAGACATCTTCACGGATGTGGGTATCAAGCTCAGATAGAATCTCTGCCAAGGCTTCTGGCGCAATGAAGGCTAAGAGCTCATAGCGATATTCGGCAGACAAGAAGCCCATCAGGTCGGCAACGTCAGCGGGGCGGAGAGCATCGATCAGTTCGCGAAGCCTGTCTGCGTCCCCGCGATCGGCTGCATCCACCACCATGTCAATATAGGCAGGATTTAGGGCGTAGTCGTCGCCCAAGGCCAGATCTTCGAGATCCTCAGCCGGATTTGACCCTTGGCTAAGGGCCGTCAGGTCGCCCGCATTTCGGGTCATCGGACCCTCCTTTGAGGACACTTGATCCCCGGCTGACGGACTGTGGGAAGGACCCCCGAGGTCAGAAGACGCCGGGGGCCTATCCTAAACTCACTGGTGCGGTCGAGAAGACTCGAACTTCCACGGGTTGCCCCACAGCGACCTCAACGCTGCGCGTCTACCAATTCCGCCACGACCGCATAGCAGTGAGCGGCGGGGGTTACCAAACCACGACGCATCTGTGAAGGGCTGATTGCGTTACAGGCGAAAAGACTGTGCGTAAAATGCGATAGAGAGGCAGTGTTAACCTGCCCCACCGGCCAAGAAATCATAGAGGTTCGCAGCGCGCGTAACGCTGATGGCGATCTTATCGTCGCTGATTTGAATTTCACCCCGGGCGACCGGATGGTTATTGGCCAAAATCCAGACCTCATCCGTGGCCTTGGCGTCCAAAGGAATGACGGCACCTCGTCCCATGCGCAGAAGTTGCTGCATGGGCAAGATCGAGCGGCCGAGGACCACTGAGATCTCAACAATGACCGAATTAACCTGACTCACGCCCAAACCCCTAAAAACACTGTTCGATGCGAATCAGCCGATGAATCAGCTATCGCAGCATCTCTCTAGGCTCCACATTGCGACGACATACTTGACCGGAAGTTAAAGTTCAGGAGATCAGCGCCTTTGTCGTCATCTGTTTCGCCATATTCGACCTGTTTGCGATCAGATCAGGCCCAAACCCAATGGGCCGTGTCAACAGGACTCGTCAACTATCCTGCGGCGGTGGCTGCGATGGAGGCGCGAGCCGCTGCCATTGCCGAAGGCACGGCCGATGAGATGGTTTGGCTGCTGGAACACCCGCCCCTCTATACGGCTGGAATATCGGCCAAGAGTGGCGACCTTCTGGCTCCGGGCCGGTTCCCCGTATTCGAGACCGCACGCGGCGGGCAATATACCTATCACGGCCCGGGCCAGCGCGTGGCCTATGTGATGCTGGACCTTCGCGAGCGTGGGCGAGATGTCCATATCTTTGTGGCGGCGCTTGAAGCTTGGGTGATCAGCGCCCTGTCACAGTTTAACGTCGAAGGTCAAATCAAGGCCGGACGCGTGGGCGTCTGGGTCGATCGCAAGGCTACGGGCGTTCCGACGCGAGAAGACAAGATCGCCGCCATCGGCGTCAAACTACGCCGCTGGGTCTCGTTTCATGGCATCAGTTTGAATGTCGAACCGGATCTCAGCCATTTTGATGGCATCGTGCCCTGCGGTATCCGTGAACATGGCGTCACCAGCCTCGTCGATCTTGGCTTACTGGTCACCATGGATGAGGCCGATACGGCTCTACGGTCTGGCTTTGAAACGATCTTTGGTCCGACCAAAGAGGCTGAGCCGCCGCTTTAGGCTCTAGATCGCCGACGCGCCTGACAGGGAGTTGACCGGATTGGAGCCAAAGCGATTGGCCCCCTCCTCGCCCGGCATTACGGCCAACTCAATGGTGGCCCAAAAGACCAGAACCCCGAACAGGAAGTCGAAGAAACTGGATGGCGAAGGCAGGATGGCAATGATCCCGATCAGGATCGGGGCTGCCCACCAACCAGACCGTCCACGATCATGCAAACGCTTCGACAGGATACAGGCCGCTGCAAAAAGGATCGTTGGGTAGACAAACCAGCCTGTCAACAGGTGCAGCGTTGTTCCCGCAACGGACTCGTAAAGGGCGGTGATTGCGATCAGCCCGGCACCAGCGATCAAGAACGGCATGCGCGCAATACGCCCCGTTGATGACAACATAAGCTCTGCCCAGTCGGTCTGACCGCTCATCTTAAGTCCTGAATCCCCACTCAACAGATCGCAAGCGTCGCCAACTTAGAGCCGAAGGCACGCTAGGGAAAGCCCTGACTAAAGGGCCTTATTGATCGCGGTTAAAAGCGCCTTATCCGAAGGCTTGACCATCGAGCCAAAGCCCGCGATCGGCTGACCGTCGCGACCAATTAGGATCTTATGAAAATTCCACTTGGGCTCGGCCTGTGAACCCAGCTTGGCCTTGGTCCATTTATAGAACGGATGGGCCTTATCGCCCTTCACCACAGCCTTGGCGGCCATCGGGAAGTCGATGTTGAAGTTCACGCTGCAGAACTTCTTAATCTCAGCATTAGAGCCCGGCTCTTGGCCACCAAAATCATTGGACGGCACGCCAAGGATGACAAAGCCCTTGGCCTTGTAGTCGGTATAGAGCTTCTCTAGACCGTCATATTGCGGTGTAAACCCGCACTGGGACGCGGTATTAACGACGAGAACCACCTTGCCTCGAAACTGCTCCATCGACAGGTTACCCCCCTCAATGTCAGTGAATTTAAAGCCATAGGCGACGGCGGGAATAGTCTCGGCGGCCTCGGCCTGATCGGTTGGGGCGGCGAAAGCCACGGTGGCGACGAAGGCTGAAAGGGCAATGGATCGCAGCATCAGTGATCTCCTTTGATTTATAATAGAGGTAGTACGTCAACGCTAAGGTCAAGCCCCAGCGGCCATTTCCACCGCCAAGGCCAGGTCCAGCGCCAGCGTCGCCTCGGCTCCGGTCACGGGGGGACGGGAAGCCTCCGCGCGCACAGCGGCCAGAAAACCAGCGACATTGGCGCCAAGGGGATCCTTGCCCTGTGCCGTCTCGGTAAAGTCGGCATTGAGCACAAAGGGCGTAGTGTTAAGAAAGGTCCGCGTCAGGAAGTCGATCTCGACCACGCCAGAGGGATAGACGATCCGCATGGTTCGTTCGCGGGTATCAGCAATGCGCGAGGTCTTGAAGGTCGCGTTCATGCCGTTGGTAAAGGTGGCTTCGGCCTCGACCTCATCCAGATAGGGACCCTGCTGCGTGCGGCCTTCCGCCTCGACGGCGATGGGCTCACAGCGCGCCAGGCTCAAGGCCAAATCAATATCATGGATCATCAGATCAAGGACGCAGGACACATCCGTTCCGCGAATATTCCAGATGCCCCGACGCACAGCCTCCAGCGCCAGCGGCGTTTCTGGCACATCCATCAAACCCATGGCCTGAAAGACGATGCGCTCCTGATGGCCACAGGCCAGAACAACGCCCTTCTTGGCCGCCATCGCGGTCAGCCTTTCGGCTTCATCGAGGTTGGTCGCTAGGGGCTTTTCGACATAGACATGCTTGCCCGCCGTCAGGGCGGCAAGGGCTGCGGGTCCGTGGGTATCAGCTGGCGATGCCACCGTCACCACATCCACAAGCTCGAGAAAGACGGCCATGTCGGTGCAGACGGTCGCCCCAAACTCCGCTGCCAAGGCCTGTCCGCGGGCCTCGTCGGGATCATAGATGGCCGTCAAGGTCACTGCCGGAAGGCTGGCATATTTGCGTGCGTGATAGCCGCCAAAGACACCGGCTCCGACCACGCCGGCGCGCAATTGCTGGGTCATGAGATTCGGTCCTTAAGCTACAATTCTAAGCGCCCTGTCTACACTGCGCCGTGTCCAAGGGCCAATGGATGTGCAACCTGACCAATGAGGCTGGAGCCGCCGACCAATCCAAGCTAAACAGTTGTTTGAAAACCTGCGCGGACCCCGCGCTGTTCGATTGGGAGAAACGTTATGACCACCCTCACCTCACGTGAAGTTCACCTGAAGTCCCGTCCCGTCGGCACGCCGACCGCAGACGACTTCACCCTCGCAACCGTTCAGGTACCTGCACCGGGCGCGGGCGAGGTTCAGGTCAAGAACCTCTACATGACGGTTGACCCCTATATGCGCGGCCGCATGACCGACCGCCCGAGCTATGTGCCACCCTTCCAGATCGGTGAGGTACTGCAAGGCGGCGCCGTTGGCGAAGTGGTCGCGTCAAACGATCCCAAGTTTCAGCCCGGCGATATTGTCTCGTCCATGTGGGGCTGGCGCGAGGCCTATGTAGCTCCCGCCTCGACCTTGCAGAAGATCGACACCCACGGCATGCCTGTGCAAGCCTTCCTTGGCGTTCTGGGTATGCCCGGTATGACCGCCTATGTCGGCCTGTTGAAGATCGCAGCCCTGAAGTCCGGTGACGTGGTGTTCGTGTCGGCTGCGGCTGGCGCTGTTGGCGCGCTGGTCTGCCAGATTGCCAAGATCAAGGGCTGTACGGTTATTGGTTCGGCCGGCGGCGACGAGAAGATCGCTTACCTCAAGGAAATCGGCTGTGACGCGACCATAGACTATAAGAAGGTCAAGGATCTTACGGCAGCCCTGATGGAAGCCGCCCCCAAGGGCATCGACGTCTATTTCGAAAATGTCGGAGGCGAGCATCTGGAAGCGGCCATCACGGCGGCTCGCCCCTTCGCCCGCTTTGCGCTCTGCGGCATGATCTCGCAATATAATGATACCGAAGCCTCCAAAGGCCCGTCCAACCTGATCCAAGCCGTCGGCAAGCGTCTGCGCCTCGAAGGCTTCATCGTCTCCGATCACCCAGAGCAACAGGCCCTGTTCGTTAAGGACATGGCCGAATGGATCGGCTCAGGCCAACTGAAGTACCGCGAGACCGTTGATGTCGGCGTCGAAAATGCCGCTGGAGCCTTCGTCAAGCTGTTCAAGGGCGAGAACATCGGCAAGATGCTGGTGAAACTGTCCTAATCACACGATCTAAGGCCCTCTCCCAGCCGGAGAGGGTTTTGGCTTAAGCCTAGATTAGGCCTTCGTCCTCATCCAAGCCCAGCATTAGGTTTAGGTTCTGGACAGCGGCGCCCGAAGCGCCCTTACCCAGATTATCGAGCAGAGCCACAAGCCGTGCCTGACCTGACGCTTCATTTCCAAAAACGAATAGTTTCAAACGGTTGGTACCGTTCAAACCCTCTGGATCGAGGGTCTTGATCGAGGCGGCTTCGGCTAAGGAGGCCACCTCTACAAACCGCGACCCGGCATAGGCCAGCGACAAGACCTCATATAGTTGAGAGACCTGCGGCAGGGTCGTCATGGCCCAAAGCTGCAAGGGCACCTCAACAATCATGCCCTGGGCATAGCGGCCGACAGACGGTGAAAAGAGCGGCCGACCGGTTAGGCCGCTATAAAGCTGCATCTCTGGCACATGCTTGTGCTCCAAGCCCATGGCATAGATTCGATAGGCTGCGGAGGTGAAGCTATCGGAGGTTTCATCTTCAAATTCAGCAATCATCGGCTTGCCGCCGCCCGAATAGCCCGAGACTGCGCTGACCGTCACCGGCCAGTCGGCTGGCACAAGTCCGGCCTCGATCAGGGGGCGGATCAAAGCGATAAAGCCCGTGGGAAAGCAGCCGGGATTGGACACGCGCTTGGAGGTCGCTACAGCTTGGCGCTGAACCGCAGACATTTCGGCAAACCCATAGGTCCAGCCCGGCGTCGTGCGAAAGGCCGTAGAGGCATCAATCACCCGCACCTGATCGTTCTGGATCATGCCGACCGCCTCACGCGACGCATCGTCGGGCAAACAGAGGATCACCGCATCGACACTGTTGATCATCTCAGCCCGTGCCGCCGGGTCCTTGCGACGATCTTCGGGCAATGAGGCCACCACCAGGTCCGTGCGCGCGGCGAGGCGTTGGCGGATCTGAAGACCCGTCGTGCCAACTTCACCGTCGATGAAAACCTGATAGGTCATGATCTCAGTCTCCTATTCGGCGACCGCCAACAAGACCGGCGCGGTCGCTAAAGGCTGGGGACATATCGGAAATTGATGGTCCGATAAACTGCCTAAATCGCGCTGACAGGCCCCAGCAGGCGCGCCGAAGCAACGGAAATTCAGGACTTTTCGGCCTTGTGGGCCTTTTGCCAGGCCTTAAATTCACGTGCCTCGCGGTCTTTTTTGCTTTCGCCGGGAACGACAGCGCGGCCCACGGCCCCGACAACCTTGATCCCGGTGCCAACCACAGCCCCCGTCGCGCCGACCGCGGCGCCGACCACGATACAGCCTTGTAGGCCAAGGCATACACTTAAGATCACTATAATATTCAGAGGCTTCATTGGATGGTCCCCTCAAAACCGTGAGGACTACCCTATGCCCCGCCTTGCGGATTTGGCCAAGACTTTATGATAGAAACGACTAGAGCCGCCGCGCCCGGACCATGATCTGACCGCGCGGATGGCCCCAATCCCCGACCCATTCAAGGCCCCAATCCGAGGTCGCCATGGCCAAGATTTCGGCCTTAGGAAAGTGGAAGGGATCACGGGCGGCATGGGTGATGATGCCATCCGCACGCTCGACCTGCTCGCCCTCCCCTTCAAAGAAGGTCGCATTGATCACACCGCCCATCTTAAAGGTTCCGGCCAGCGCGGCTAAACAGTTGGCGAAATAGTCGAGGCTCAAATGGCTAAAGACAGACTGGGCGATGCCAAAATCAAATTGAACACCAAAGGGCGCGGCGAAGGCGTCCGTGACATGAAGGTGATCACGCCGCAGACGATCGACCAGACCAGCTTTGACGATCTCTTGCTCATACCCCGTCTCGATCAGGCTCTCGGAAATGTCGATCCCGTAATAGCCGCCCGGTTGCAGATAGCGCGTCAGGGGCACGCCCGCGCGCAAGGATCCGCAGCCAATATCCAAGACCTTGTGATGGGGCGCTAACCCCTGCGCGATCAGAAAGTCACACTGAAGGGTGCCAAGCGCTTCCCAGAGGCCGCCAATGACGCGGCGGTGGCCCTCAATGGCAATGCGCTGGCGCATCAGCTCTTCGTCGACATAACGATTGATCGCGCTCAAACCAGCCCCTCCGCCGAACTTCACGACTTCACCATAGCAAGCCCGGACCAATTGGGCATTAGCCCGAACCTATCGCCGCCTATTTCTCGGTCATTTTCCTAACCCCGCCCCAAGGCCCTTCGGGTTGGTTGGCCTTGAATTCGCCGCCTTAACCGGCGCTTTTGCTCTCGCCAAGGATCACAGCACGGCACGCCGCCCCAACCGCCATTCCAGCTGGGGCCGACCGCTAGACAGCCTCGTAATGTGAGACAGGCCCCCAAAATCACAAGGCCACTCAAAGGCTTCGTCAGACATCCATCCACAAAGATAGGCTCCCCTATGGCCCTGGATGTGGATGCGGCCAAAGGGCGATCAAAACTATTGATGTTAGAATAGCGGCGATGGTTTCATACTGGGGCCGCCAAAAGTCGCTCTGCCGCTACGGGGTCGCGAGAAATGATAGTGAGCAAGGCGCGAGCTGGCGCGTCTGGAACCCGCCTTCCCTGTTCCCAGTCCCGAAGGGTTCCTCGCGGAATATGATAGGTGGCCGCAAACTGTTCCTGCGTCTTACCCACAGCCTTGCGCATCGCCTTAATATCGACGGCGTGGTGAACGATGGCACGGGACGCATCACCCTGCATGAAGGCGATGGCGTCTTCGAGGCCAGCAACGATGCCCTTGAAGTTTTCATCGTTCATGGTCGTAGATCCTTCTTAAATGCTGTGGTCAGGGTTCTGAATATATTTTCCTGAGCGTCGGTCAGGCCATTATCATCCGATTTGTCGATCAGCCAGAGCAGGAAAACCGGATTGTCGTTGTCCATATAAAAACTGAATACCCGGTAACCACCGCTCTTGCCCGTCGCAACCTTTGCCACGCGACCTTTACGAAGACCGCAAGTATTTCTAAGCAGCTTTCCGTAGTCCGGCACCGAGACATCGACATCATAGATGGACGCCAACTCGTCTACAGAAACGCCCAAATCCTTGAGCCGACGCGTAAAGGCCGTGGTTTCAATGATCGAATGGGTCGGTGCTTCGCTCCCATATTTTTTATACTGCATTGCCGTACCTTCGGCAAGCTAAATTCACGCTGAAATTGGGACGCACCCCCAAAAAGAAAAGGCCCGGCGATGAAACCGGGCCTTTCCAATCTGATCGCTGAAAACAGCTTCGAGCTTAGCGCTTCGAGAACTG
>JBBARR010000058.1:0-11598 GCA_040399645.1 Caulobacteraceae bacterium
TAACACTGGCCGCAGGCGTGCGTAAGGTGTGCACTGTCAAGAGACAGTTATTTGATAGCCCCCTTGGGGCAATCACTGATCACCTCAAGGCCTCGAAAAGCTGGATTGTTCAATCCAATCAGATCGTTCGAAGCCCAGACGGCGAATGAGGTAAATCCCACCTACTTTGGGACATTGAGTGCCAAAGGCCCAACGTTCCGCCAATGTTCCGCTCTGGGTACCAAATGGCTATCAGGACAGGCCTCAACGCCTTACGCGATAGGGCGTTGAGGAATATGTAGGGCTCGATCCGGCCCAGCGGGAAATCGGCGAAACCGACCAGTTAGTTACACCGGGGGAAGGGACACGATCATCGCAACGAATGCCGTGGCTCTCAGGCGACGCCCTCAAGGCCCTTGCGCTGGATGATCGAAAGTAACCGCAAGGCTGGTCCGCCCGGCCGCTTCTTGCCCCGCTCCCAGTCAGACACCAAATTCTTCGACACATTGAGATAGCGCGCGAAAACCGGCTGTGAGACATGTTGCGCATCGCGTATGGCTTTTATCTCCTCGGCCTTGAGCGGCGTCGCCGGGGCAAGGCAAGCCTCGTCGAACTCGCGTAGGGTCTGCTTGTCGATGGCTCCAGCTCCATGGAGCCCTTCCATCATCTCGTGGACGGCGGCAAGCGCCTCGCTCTTATAGGTTTTGGGCATCGTCATTCACCTCGAACAATCTTTCTTCGCGCACCTCGGTATCGACCTGCGCCTGTGTCAGCGCGAGCACGATCTTGGCCGCCATTTTGTAGGCCCTCAACTCAACCTCATTGAGGTTGGCTTTGCTGCTTTTGGCAAAGCCAAAGGCGAACACCGCCCTCTCCTCACGGCGGAAGAAAACTAGTGTGCGATAGCCGTCGGACTTGCCTCCCCCGCCGCGCGCGACGCGCTGCTTAATCAGGCCCCCACCGAGATCGGCATCGACCAAGCCGCTATTGGCATGGTCGACTGCTGCCATGAGCGAAGCGTCGCTGATCCCTTCCCCGCTTGCATATTTGGCAAACCAGCGGTTCTTATAGATACGTATTTGCGGATTATCGGTCATGGGCAATCGAAAATATATCACACTTTGTATTACGGCTCAAGGACCCTGAGCCGTCCCAAAAGACCGCGATCAACTGCTCGCCCCCAAGGTTCCAATCTAGCAAAGAGACAACCTGAAAATAGCTCAGAGCAGGTCTTTATAAGCATCTAGAAAGGCCGTTTCCGACAGACCTAGTGTTTCACCCTTTAAAATAAGCTCCTGGGCGGTGATCTCGGGGTTTTCAAATCGTTCCCTCATCAGACGTAACGCAGCGACAGCCTCTGGACCCGCTAGGTCCAAAATGTCGGCAACGAACTGATCGAGTGTTAGGATTTGAATGTCGTGCAATTCCATCTCGGAGGCTGGAAAGTCCCTAACGTTCTCGGTGACAATGACTTCTGCCTTGGCTTTTATTGCTGCGGCCAGAACATGGCGATCATCTAGGTCCGGTAGGTTGAGCCCCTCCTCGATAGCATCAATGCCGCCGACAATGGCTTCAGGAAAAGCGGCCTCAATGCGCAGACGTTGCTTCTTAGCGTTATCTGGGCTTCCCGTTTTTTTGGCGCAGTAGCGTTCAAATTCATCGAGTATCCGGAACGACCAGTATCGTCGGAGGAACCCCGCCTCAGCGAGGCTGAGGATGATGTTGCGCGTTAGGCACCGGCCAGCACATTGGCGTCTACAACGATTGCAAACGGATCAGCTCTGTCGCTCATAGATATCCGTTCGCGGAGTCTTCATGCGCAATATCCGATAGAATTTTTGCGCGTTCGCCATCTCGTTTTTCCTTATAGGCGAAGAGGTCTTGGGCCTTAATCCGGCGATGGCGTCCGGTTTTGGTAAAAATGATTTCATTGCTTTCGAGCAATTTGACGAGATAGGGCCGCGATACATTGAGCAGGACCGCCGCCTGCTGCGTGGTCAGTTTGGCATCAACAGGCGTGATGCTGAAGCTCTTCCCGCTTGCGACCAGACGCGAAATATCTAGGAACGTTTGGGCCAATAGGGGCGACAAAGTCACCTCCGTGATCTTGCCTTTTTCCAAAGACAATTTCATCGATACCGGGGCGTCTTCCGAGATCAGCTCAGCCAAGATCCGGCGCAATTGATTGGCGCGCTCACGATCGATTGCCGTGGGCATCCGATCGGAGAAATTCTCAGCGTGCATCATAGCCATGATCAATCCCTGCCCTACCATCGTTCGCCATTGCGACACCCGTAGTCCTATTGCGAGCAGACCGCAATATTCGAAATATTCGAAACGGACTATCGGTCCTCAAGCGGGGCATTTCGTACACTTATTCATTCACCAGCCGCAACATAGGGTTGCAAATCCTCACTGTAGTATGGTGTGCACTGTCAAGAGACAGTTATTTAAGAGCCCCCTTGGGGCAATCGTGGTTCGTCTCCAGGCCTCGGATATCTAGATTGTCCAATCCAATTAGACCGTTCGAAGCCCGGACGGCGAATAAGGCAAATCCCACCTCATTTGGGACATTGAGTGCCAGAGGCTCAATGTTCCGCTGATGTTCCGCCCTGGGTACAAAATAGCCATAAGGGCAGACCTCAAAGCCTTACGCGATAGGCCGTTGCGAAATAGGCGGTCATCGAATTGATGTTCGATCAAAGGCGCGCCTAAACGGGCTTCATTAGCTGACAAAGCATTGGGTCTCCCTTTGCGTGCCTTAAAGGCGAGCGCATTGGAAGTGACGAGAGGCTTAGAATTTTCGGACTAGCTGGGATAGCGTGAATTAAGTGCCAACTCGGGGTTCGCGGCGACACAAGACCCATGGCCGAAGATAGGGCTCATCGAGGACGTGAAGCGGCGGCGATCAGATACCCAGTTCGCTGTGAGACCCCATGCGTACAGGTTGAAGCACGTCTTCGTCTGGCTTGCAGTAGATCAACACCAAGTCGGGTTTGACGTGGCAGTCACGGTGATCTTTCCAATCACCGATGAGCGCATGATCTCGGCGTCGCGGCTATAGGACTTCGTCGCCGGCCAAGGCGGTGATAATAGGAATGAGTTCAAGATCCAGAGTCGAACGGTATTGGCCTTTGGCCTCGCGCTTGTAGTCGCGCTTGAACTGGCCGGTTCGTTCAATCCTTCGCATTTAGATCCGCCATGAGATTCTCGACTGCAGCGAAACTCTTGAGGTTGGCGGCGCGCGCTTCGCGAATAGCTGCGATCGTGGTTTCATTAGGGGTTAGGGGCTCGAACGGCAGCGCCTTCTCGCGAGCGACGCGCGTCAGCAGAATTCGGAATGCGTCCGAGACCGTAAGTCCCATGGCCGCAAGCACGACCGAGGCCTCTTCCTTGATGTTCTCATCGATGCGAGCACGCACAACAGCGTTCGTAGCCATGACGGATATCTCCAAAATGTTGAGCCACACTGTAGCTCAACATCCTTTGAAAGGCACGCTAAAACAGTGCGGAAATGACTGTTGCTGAATCGCGAGATCTTTGGCGGGGTGATGCCCATCAGTTCGGCTGCAGCGGCCTTGCACTCGCATCAAACTGCCCTAAATGCTATCCCGTACTATCTTGCTATTTTGCTGGTAGTGCATGCCCCTTCTTGCAAAGGACAGATCATGACATCCACCCAGCCACTTTCTCGCCGCCACACATTGAAGGCTGCACTGTTCGCCATTGCCGCAGCCACCCTGACTGTCACCGCATTGCCAGCAGTTGCGGCGCCGGTTGCCAACATTGTCGGCACCGCCGTCGGTTCGGCCGATCACACAACACTGGTGGCTGCCGTCAAGGCTGCCGGGCTCGTCGACACGTTGTCGGGCAAGGGCCCGTTTACGGTTTTTGCGCCAACGAACGCAGCCTTTGCTAAGTTGCCAGCCGGCACCGTCGACAATCTGTTGAAGCCAGAAAACAAGGCTAAGCTCCAGTCGGTGCTGACCTATCATGTCGTCGCGGGCAAGTTGATGGCCAAGGACGTTCTGGCTGCGATCAAGGCCGGCGGTGGCAAGGCTGTTATCACCACTGTCCAGGGTGGCAATCTGACCGCGTCGTTAATGGGCGAGACCGTCATGCTGACGGACACCAAAGGCCGCATGGCGCATGTCACAGCCGCTGATCTTGATACAACCAACGGCGTCATCCACGTCATCGACAGCGTCATACTGCCATAAGCCTAGCGCAATCGCGAACCGATTGGGGGCGAGCCGACAACGGCTCGCCCCTTTTATTTCGGCTTTCTTTTGGGATACTGAATAACCTTCACCATCATTTTTGAAAGTGAGACTGTCAAACAGGGCCACAATCATTGTCCGGATCACAAAATCTAGCCGACCATAGTAACCGGCTTCCTCTAGCTTTCGTAAGGCCCAAGCAATCGCTTTTTCAAAACGCGCATAGAAATCCAAACGATAGATAAAACCGGTATGACGAGCACACCGATTATAAATTCGTGGGAAACGGGAATGGCGCTGGCCGGTAGTACATAAAGCGAAAATTTTATCAGGCTCAAAAGATAATAGCTCAGTGCGATTACAGACAAGCCTTCAACCAAGCGCTGCAACCGAACCTGACTGGAAATACTGCGCTCCATTGACCGCAAAAGCTGCGCATTCTGATTTTCGATGTGCGTATCAACACGAGCGCGCAACAATGAGGCAAGTTGCTCTGTGCCTTTCTCCAGTCGCGCGATCCGCTCGGTTGTGGCGATACAGGTGTTCATGGCTGGACGAAAACGCCGCTGCGTAAACTCCGCGAGTGAGGCGTAGCCTACGACCGGGCAGCTATCGACCTGCTCAAGCCGCTCTTCGACAATCTTCCCATAGGCGCGGGTAGCATCCATTCGGAAAGATATTGCTGTGGAGACCGAGGCAAGATCTAGGGCAAGGGCTGAAAGATCTTCAAGAAGCGTATCGTCGCGGGCCTCGTTACTCGCGAGGCGATTGAAGAGGTTGCGCAGGCTCGTCTCGGTCAAATCAAGTTGCGGCCAGCATTCGCGCGCGACTGGCAAACCAAGCAGCGCCCTGTTCCGATAGTTGCCCAACTCCTGTAAACGCTGGAGTTGGCGGGTAAGGTCATGAGGGTCTGCGCCGTTAGCTGCGACCAATAGGCGGCCAAAACCATCGTCCATGATACGAAAATCAGACCACATGCGGATCCCATCCCCAATTCGGCTGGACACGAGTTCGCTTCGACTAAATGGAATTGTCTGCATCAGCCGTTCGATGTCAGCATCGGTGGCAGCAATCCAGACCCGCGTACTTCGGATTATCCGCCCCGGCAGACTTCTCGCCCACATGATGGACTCATAGATCTCAGGATCGCTTGTGGGATCAAGATATCCGCTCTCGCTACCACTGTGGGCAAATAGAGTGAGGCTACTGCCTTCACTTTGGCGTTCCCAAGTAAAAGATACCCCAGGATTAATCTGGCCTTCACGGTGAGAAGGATTGCCAACCAGATCCTGGTTGCCCGATTGGGCTTCGATAGCGATCAGCTCTTGTGCCCGCTCATCCTCTTCAACATCTAATACCCACTGAATAATGTGGCATGGAGACGTGATAAGCGGCCATCTGCGCAGGTGCATTTCCCCAACCACGCGCAGGCGAAGTTCATGATCACGCATCTAAAGTTCCTAACGCCAAACCCATCATGATAATTTCTCTTTTACTGGCCCATTACTACAGGAAAATTACTACCCGCACGACTGCGGTCGCTTGCTTTTGGCTCCCTAGATTTGCCATAGCACCGAAAGTAAATGTCTGATGCAGTGGCGCTCCCAGCGGACTTTTTGACCAAGCTTAGTGTTTCGAAAACCTATGTGCAGAAGCCTTTTTCTGATTTTCGCAAGTGCGGACATGACCATGCGCGTCAAATGCGTATAAGGCGCGACAGCTGCGCGTTACGGTGTTCGAGGCAAACAAAAACTGCGCTGCAGCTTGTGTTTCTATGAGGGGCGAAATTTGGGCCGATGGGGTATCTACTGCAGATAAGGTCCGCTGTGAGCCGCACGTGAGCGACTACAAAGCCCAAAACCGAACTTACGACTGCACTCGAAACAAGGCCTTACGGCCGTGAAATCCAACTGCCATTCTAGCCCCAGATTCCACGGTGACTAGGCCGCGTAACGCCAGTCTTATGCCCATCTAGGCCCATGTCTCATGCAACATGAACGAGCCCAGAAATGAGGGGACCTTGACTTGTGACGCGGCAAAGACATCTCGAAGTTCATGAAAAGTCAGCCTTTAGACCCTGCGACCCTTGGCGAAATCATCGAGATGGCGTTAAGCGACCATGTCAGCTTCGACCATATCCGCGCCCTTCACGGGCTGAGCGCGGACGAGGTAAAGGCATTGATGCGGCAAAATCTGAAATCTGGCAGCTACCGTGCCTGGCGCAGACGTGTGCGTGATTTTGCCGATCGGCGCGCGGTTTACAAATGAAGCCCGACCCCCATCCTTGGGCCTGCGATCTTTCGCAGTTGTATGCGCAGGTCTGGACACGGTTGCCCCGCGGTGTCCACGACCGTCATGCCCCGGCTCGGCATCCGACGCTGGCGACTGTCACTCCAGAAGGCAGGCCGCAGGCTCGAACAGTCGTCCTGCGCGCGGCCGACAAAAGCGCGGTCACACTGGATATCCATACCCATCTACGGTCAGCCAAGGTCGCAGATTTGCGCGTAACACCCTTTGCAGCCCTTCATGTCTGGGACAGTTCGGCCCATCTACAAATGCGGCTTGAAGCCCACGTCACAATTTTAATCGGCAAGGATGTTGCTGCGATCTGGGAAGGCGTGCCCGCAGCGTCTCAACTGGCCTACGGCGGCACCCCGACACCAGGCCAGCCGATTGAAACGGCGCTGGATTACACCAAAGCCTGTGACCCCGAGGCTTTTGTCGTCTTGCGGCTCCAGGTCGCAACTATAGACGTTTTGCATCTTGGCCCGAACCATCGCCGCGCCCGGTTTGATCGCGAGGATGGTTGGGCTGGGACGTGGCTGGCTCCCTGACAGCCGCAACCTATTCCCATAGGACGCTTCCAGTGACTATCCGTATGACCCAAACGATTAGGCGGCAGCGGCGCGCAGCGCGGCCATGCCTTCGGCGTCAACGATCAAACGCACACCAAGCGTACCGGTCCCGGACATGACCGGCAGCTTGCGTAAGCTGATATCCACCGCCTCGATCTGAGGATATCTAGCGCAGGCTTGGACCATACATGTCATCAGCCGCTCTTGTGTTTCATAGTGGCCAGCACGCGCCAAAGCGTCGATTTGCCGGATCAGTGGGTCATAGTCGAAAACAAGCGCCATCTCATCGCGCGGAACCATCACCAGATGCGGCGCGATGGTTAGGGTCAAATCCAAAAGATGCGCATCGGGCACAATATCATCGGGGCCGTAGGTCCCCAACTGCACAGCAATCTGTAGGTCTCTCAGTTCGACGTAGCTGTGCATTGGCAAGGCCAAGCCTCCGTTTTCTGTTTGATGTGCAAGAACGGCTGGAGAAGCAACGGTTCATCCAACGGAAAAGCACACGTAAGCGTCATTATCCAATGCCCCCTCGTCAGCCGTGGTCGGGCCCAATTTAGGCAGGTGCTGTGTCATCAAGACTTTGCAGCGCCCCTAGCGTCTGCGCGTCTTTAAGCTTGAAGCGCCCCAACCTTGAGGTTTCTCCTAAACGCGTTCTTCCAGATCGCCGCCGGCCAGGGCCGCCAAATTCCTAAAGCTTAGCGGCGGGCGGCTAGAGCCTTGGCCACCACGGGGGCCAGCTTCGCGGTGATCACCTGAACACCTTGGGCGTTGGGATGGATACCATCGGGCTGGTTTAACTCGCGGTTTTTGGCCACGCCCTCGATCAGGTTGGGGTAAAGTGGCACGCCGTGGACCTTGGCCAGGCTCGAGAAGATAGCGTTAAAATCCCGGGCATATCCGCCGCCGACCTCGCTTGGCGCAGCGATACCCGCCAGCAGGACTGCGATCTTGCGGGCCTTCAACCTCTTGACGATGGCGTCGAGATTGGCCCGCGTCCCGTTGGGGTCCAGCCCCTGCAACAGGTCGTTGCCCCCTAGCGCCACAATGGCCAGATCAGTGTCTTTCTGGACGCTGAACTCCACCCGATCGAGCCCACCGGCAGTGGTGTCGCCGCTGACGCCTGCTGCGCGCACCAGATTGGGGATACCCATCCGGGTCAGCGCCTCGTGCAACTGGTTGGGAAGCGCCGCCTTAGCCGGCAGGCCGTAGCCGGCCGTAATTGAGTCACCTAGGATCGTAATGACGACCGGACGAGCCGCAAGCGAGGGCCAAGCCGCTGCCAAAAACGGCAAGGCTAAAAAGGTTCTACGGGTGGGTTTTGGTGCATGCATACCGCTCTATATATCGTAGGTGTTGCACCACTCAACTGCTGGGGACTTCTTTGGACGATTTACCGCCACTCCTATTGGATAATGTCGGCCTAACACTGCCGTCCTCAGCCGGACCTGTCGAGATTTTGCGCAATCTCAGCTTGACCCTTCACAATGGTGAGCAGGTGGCGCTGGTCGGTGCTTCGGGGTCGGGAAAGTCTTCACTGATCGCAGTGGCCGCAGGGCTTGAGCAACCAAGCGCTGGGCGGGTGGAACTGTTTGGCCAGGATCTGAGCAAGCTTGATGAAGATGGGCGCGCCAAGCTGCGGCGCGGACGCGTCAGCCTGGTGTTCCAGTCCTTCCATCTGCTGCCTAACATGACGGCCGAAGAAAATGTTGCCGCACCGATGGAGATCGCGCGCAAGCCCGGCTCAATGCAGCAGGCCCGGCTCTGGCTAGACCGCGTGGGCCTAAGCGCGCGGGCGCGCCACTACCCGCATCAGCTGTCTGGCGGCGAGCAACAGCGCGTTGCCCTAGCCCGTGCACTGGCTCCCAGCCCTGCCCTGCTTTTTGCCGACGAGCCGACCGGCAACCTCGACAGCGCCAATGCCAAGTTGGTGGCCGACATGCTGTTCGAACTGGTCGACCAGACCGGCGCGGCGCTGCTGCTGGTCACCCACGACCCTGCCCTTGCAGCGCGGGCACAAAGGGCAGTCACCTTGCGCGATGGCTGCCAGGTCGAGCCCGTATGATACCTCTATGGTTGCGGTTCGCCGCCCGAGAGCTGCGAAGCGGGGTCAAGGGTTTTCGCATTTTCTTGGCTTGCTTGGCGCTGGGCGTCGCCGCTATAGCGGCTGCTAGCTCGACCGCCGAGGCCTTTCGTAGAGGCTTGGCTAGCGAAGCGCGAGACATCCTTGGCGGGGATATCGCGGTCTCGGTGAACCAGCGGCAGCTGACCGCCTCTGAGCGTCAGAAGCTGACCCAGCGCGGCCGGGTTAGCTTCTCGGCCTCATCGCCCGCAATGGCCCAGGCGCCCTCTGGTGAGCGCCGACTTGTGGAATTTCGAGGTGTAGACAGTGCCTATCCTCTTGCCGGTAACGTCATACTAAAAGGGGGCGTGCCCCTTGTGCCAGCCTTGGCTTTACGTGACGGCGTCTGGGGCGCGGCAGTAGAACAGGCGCTTCTAGACCGCCTGAATCTTAAGGTTGGTGACCCGTTCCTTGTCGGCAATGTGCCCATGCGCGTCACCGCGATTCTGGAACAGGAACCCGACCGCCTGTCGCGCGGATTTCAGCTGGGGCCCCGGGTTCTAACCGGCCGCGGCGCTCTGGAGCAAGGCGGCATGCTTGAGCCGGGGCTACCCTTCGGGGAAACCGCCCGGATCGCCCTCAAGCCGGGCCTCGACTTGGCCCGCGCCAAGGCCGGTGTACAGCGCGACATCAAGGACGGGGTGCGGATCCGCGACCGCAACGACGCCGCGCCAGGCGTCAGCCGCATCATTGACCAGTTGGAGTATTTTCTGGGCTTTATTGGCCTAGCCTCGCTAGTCGCCGGAGGCCTGGGCGTCTTTGGCGCGGTCAGCGCCTATGTCGATAGCCGTAAGCCAACCATCGCCACCCTAAAGGCACTCGGCGCCGAGAGCGGCCTGATCCGTGACATTTACCTGACACAGATCGGCCTATTGTCGCTGGTGGGCATAGGCATCGGCATAGCGGTTGGCGCCGCAACGCCTCTGCTGCTCGGAGCCGCGATCCAAGGCGACCTGCCGGTCCCGGCGCTGTTTGCGATCTATCCGATGCCTTTGCTCAAGGCCGCTGCGTTTGGCGCTCTATCGGCGGCGGCCTTCTCGCTTGCCCCTCTTGCCCGCGCCCGCACAACGCCTCCAGCCAGCCTGTTTCGCAGTGACATGACAGGCAAGCTGACCTTCGGTCCTGAAATGATTGGCGCGCTGCTGGCCGCTGTGGGCCTGGGCGGTCTGGCCATCTGGACGGCGCCCACCCCGCTCGCGGCGACCCTGATGATCACCGGCGTCGCCGTCGCGTTCGTGGTGCTCTGGGCTGCCGGCTGGGGCGGTGCGATTTTGGCCGGGCGCCTGAGAGGCGCAACAAGAGGATCCCTAAGAATTGCTCTAGCCAATCTGGCCGGGCCGCGCTCAGCGGCCCGTACGGCGGCGCCCGCCATCGGCTTGGGCTTTGCTCTTTTAGCCGCGGTCGTCCTGATCCAGTCCAGCCTGCTACGCCAGATCTCGATTATTGCACCCCAGACGGCACCGGCCCTGGTGTTCACCCAGATACCGGCCGACCGCGCCGCAGCGTTTGACGCAGAGGTCGCCCGTGGCTATGGCGACACGCCGGACAGAAACACCTATCTGCGCGCGCCTTTCCTAACCGGTCGCATCACCGCTGTGCGTGGCCAGCCCGTGGTCAAGGATAGGCTGGGGCGAGAAGGTCGCTGGGCCTACGACAACGACATCAGCCTATCGGCCATGGGGACTGAACCTCCCAACGCTGGCGTGGTCGAAGGCAAATGGTGGGCCGCTGGCTATGCCGGTCCGCCGCTACTCGCCATGAGCGAAGACCCGGCCCGCGCCGCAAAGATCAAGATCGGCGACGAGGTCACCTTGTCGATCCTAGGCCGCGAGATCGTGGCGAAGGTCGCCGTGATCCGGCGCGTGGACTTTGGCAGCTTCGGCGCCAGTTTTGCCCTGGTGCTTACGCCCAATGCCATCGAGGGCGCCAATCCTCGCCAGTTCGCCATCGCCAAGGCTAGTCTGGCCGAGGAACAGCGAATATTGCGCAGGCTAGGCGCCGCCTTTCCTGAGGTGAATATCATTTCGGTGCGAGAACAGCTGGAGGCGGCGACCGAGCTCTTTGACCGCGTCGCCCTGGCCGTGCGCGGGGCCGCCGCGGTAGCCTTGATCGCGGCGCTACTGGTTTTGGCCAGCGCCATCGCTGCTCGGGCTGTCGAGAGAACCCGCGAGGCCGCCATCCTCAGGGTTCTGGGTGCGAGCAGGGCGCAGGTGCTCAGCGCCTATTTGTTGGAATATGGCCTGGTGGGTCTCATTGCCGGCGCGGCAGGGGTGGGTCTGGGCTACGGCGCCGCCTGGCCGGTCGTGGTCCGCGTCTTTGAGGCCGAGTGGAGCGTGGACTGGGGCGGCGTCTTCACCCTGCTAGCCATAGCGTCAGTGCTGGCCGGGATCGGTGGGCTGCTCGCCGCGTTCCAATCCCTATC
>JBBARR010000059.1:0-11490 GCA_040399645.1 Caulobacteraceae bacterium
CTCCCGAAGTTAAGCCCAAACAAGTTGGGTCATTTCGGCTCAATGTCGGAAGGGCTTGTGGCGCTCCCGTCCGCTTTTTTCGCCTTACGAGATAGAACGAGTATAGTCGCGGGCAGGAATAACAGAAGCAATGGCACCGCAGCGATCAGCCCGAAAATAATGGCGGTGGCGAGTGGCTGCTGCAGTCCGGAGCCTCGGCTGAGGCCCAACGCCAACGGGGAGAGCGTGAGAATCGCGATCAGTGCCGACATCAGAATCGGGCGCAGGCGCTTCTCACCAGCATCGCGAAGAGACTGAACCGTCACAGGTCCATCTGCCTCGATTTCGGCCAAATAGAAGATCGCCAGTTCGGTGACCATCCCAACGACCATGGTCAACCCCATTAGGGCCGAGATGTCGAGCTCGATACCGGTCACCCACAGGCCCCACAACACGGCGACGACCGAAAGCATGACTGTGCCCAGTGTCGCGATGGTCCATGTCACGCGCTGGAAAAGCACAGTCAAAAGTAACGCTGCCAAAAGGAGCGCGGCGCTGAATACCATGGCCAGGTCGGTGAAGCTCTTTTGCTGTTCGGCATAAAGACCGCCATAATCGACCCGCACCGACGCTGGTAAATGCAAGGCGGTGACGGCAGCGCGGACCGCCTGCATACCAGAACCCAAGTCGCGGCCTTCCAATCGCGCTGTTACCGCCACAAACGGTGCCAGGTCTTCGCGTGTCAGCTGTTTCTGGCCAGCTACGATGGAGACGGTGGCAATCTGGCTCACGCGCAAGGCGTGGCCGTCTGATGCCGTCAATGGAAGGTTTGCCAGCATGTCAGCGCGTTGGCGCAGGCCTTCAGGACCTCGAACGCGCACGGTAATCAGTTGTTCCCCCAGACGCATCTGTGTCGCAGAGGTGCCACCGATCAGGCTCTCGAGCTGGGAAGAAACGGCTTCGGCATCGAGTCCCTGTTGTGCGGTCAGGCCGGGGTCGACCTGGATGCGGATTGTGTCACCAGCGACCCGCTGGCCATCGACGACTTCGACCACGCCGGGTATTTTGCCGATCGAGTCCCCGACTTTTGTCGCAGCACTGCTCAGTTCTGCAGGATCGTAGCCGAAGAGCTTGACCTCGATAGGCTGTGGAACGGCCGTAAGATCGCCGATCAAATCTTCCATCAGCTGGGCAGTTTCGATCTCAAGGCCAGGCACTTTGGCGGTGACCTTCTGACGAACATCGGCCATGACATCTTCGATATTGCGGCGTGAGCCTGATTTAAGGCGAATGAAGTAATCGCCCTCATCCGCTTCGGTCAGGCCGCCGCCGAGTTGAGCACCGGTCCGCCGGGAATAGCTCGCGACCTCGGGTGTGTTGGTGATGATCGTCTCGACCTGGCGCAACAGGCGATCTGTATCGCTTAGGGCGGCGCCGGATTGCGCCTTATAATCTAGTATAAAGCCGCCTTCATCCATCTTCGGCATGAAGCCGGACGGAACATGGGTCCAGGCAAGGACGCCAAGCACAATGAAAACAAGTGCGATGCCGCCGGTAAAAAGCTTGGGGAAGCGGAATATAGGCTTGCTGGCGCCCGCATATACCCGGACCAAGCCACCCATGAAGCCGTTGGCGCGTTCAGCCGCCTCAGAATCCTTTTTACGCAACCAATAGGCAGCGAGGATCGGGATGACGAAGCGGGCATAAAGCAACGAGACAACAAGGGCGGCGACCATGGTAACCGCCAACGCCTTGAAGAAGCCGCCGGTGACACCGCTGATAAAGGCGAGCGGCAGGAAGACGATGATTGTGGCCGCGGTCGAGCCGAGGAGGGGGCGGCCCATTTCGGTGGCTGCGGCCAACAGCCCCTTGCGATCCCGGCCTTCTCCTTCCTGCATCCGGCGCATCATGTGTTCCAGCATGACCACAGCATCATCGACTACCAGGCCAACTGCGGCAGCCATGCCTCCCAATGTCATCATATTGAAGCTCATACCGAGCGCTAACAGCACCAGACAGGTGGCGGCGAGAACAGCCGGCAACATGAGGCCTGTGATGATCATCAGACGGGCCGAACGCAGGAAGATGAATAGCACCAGACCGGCCAACAGCGCGCCGAGAAGGATGGCGTCCCGAACGGAATCTGCCGCGCCGACCACCAGCTCCGACTGGTCGTAGAAGGGAGTCGCCTTCACACTTGGCGGCAAACCGGCCTCCTTCAGACGGGCGTCAATTGCCTTGACGATCTTGACGGTATCGCCAGTGGGCGACTGGTGAATATTAATCAGCACGGCGTCGGTACCGTTCGACGTGATGCGGGTATAGCTCGGCTCAGTCGAAGGGTGGATGTCAGCGACCTGGCCTAGTGTCACCACACCCGCAGAGTCTGCTGCGGCCTTGACGGGCGTTGCGGCCAAATCATTGATTGATGCCAGGCGGTTCTCGGCCAGTACGAGATACAGGCGATGGCGATCCTCGATCCGGCCAAGACCAGTAACCTGGTTAGCCTTGCCGAGCGCCGAAGTGACATCTGCAATGCTCAGACCAAGGCCCTGTAATCTCGCCGGATCAATATCGACCTCGATTTCTCGGGCCGAGCCACCGAGAATTTCCACGCCAGCCACTTGCGGCACGCTGGTTAGTGCAGGGCGCACCTTCAGTTCGGCCAGCTGGCGCAGGGCCGTCTGGTCGAGTGTCTTTGACGTCAGGGCGATACCGAGCACTGGAAATACGGTCGGATCAGACCTGTTGACTGTAAAGCGCGTGCCAGCCGGAAGATCAGTTATCAGCGTTGCAAGCGCGCTCTGCGTCGCCAGCTTGGCCGAGACCATATCTTCGCCCCAACCGAAGCTTAAGGCCACTTCGGCAGAGCCCCGACTCGTTGTCGAGCGGATACGTGTCACATTGGGTACGGCGCGCAGCGCGATTTCGACCGGACGGGTGATTTCTGCCGCCATCTGATCAGCATCGCGGTCGCCGGCATCGATGGCCACGACCACGCGAGGGTAGTCGATATGAGGAAATAGGCTTACCGGTAGATTGAGCGCGGCAAGAATACCGCCGACGGTCAACAGAATAACGGCCAGCCAGATTGCCGGCGCAAGGCGTTGAAGGCGTGTTTTTGATTCGAAGGTCATTACTTCAACCGCACCTTCATGCCGTCATCCAAGGCTGTGCCGCCGACCGTGACGACGTTGTCGCCGGCATTCAGGCCCTTGGTAATGGCGATGCGATCGCCGCTCTGCGCGCCAGTTACAACGTCAACGCGATGGGCTACCCCATCCTTGACGACATAGACATAGGGCTGGCCGCCGTCGTCGAGCAAAGCGCTATAGGGAACGGTCAGGGCCTCAGATGCCATGCTGATGGACAAGTCGCCACGCAAGGCCTGGCCACTACCGAGACCAGTTCCAGAAGGAATTTCAGCCACGACCGGCGCCAGGCGAGTGGATGGATCAACGACGGGACTGACCGAAACGATGTAGGCATCGAAGGCAGGTCCGCTGGCGGGTGTGATATGAACGTGCGCGCCAAGCTTAACCCTTTGTGCAAGAGCGGGATCGACGCCGAAACGCGCCCGTAGGTTGGCAGTGGAGGAGGTAGTGGCGATACTTGTGCCGGCGGCGACCTGATCGCCCGGGTTTTGCGTCACTGCCACGACATAACCGGCCTGGGTCGCACGTAGGATCAGGGCGTTGTTACGTGATTGGGCGCTCGCCACAGCGGCATCCGCAGCACGCGCCGCCGCTGCCGCTGTTTCCACGTCGGCATCGCTGACCAGATTATCTGATCGTAACCTCTTTGCACGAGCATAGGCAGCGTCTGCGGCCGTCGCATCTGCGATAACCTTTGCAGTATCCACCTTCGTTGTCTGGCTGGGAGATAGATGCACGACCGGCTGTCCGACGCTCACTGCGGTACCGACTGGAGCATCTATAGCCATCACAACAGCTTCAACGGGCGCGACCAAAACCGTCGTGCCGCCTGCGCCGCTATCGGTAACGCCGTAAACCGAAACAGTCTGGTCAACGCCTCCGGCTTCTGCTTGGCCCAGGGATACAAGGGCCACCGGATCGGTGTTCGCGTCCTCCACTGGCTTGCCGGAACAACCGCCCAGCAGGATGACCGCTGCGAAAATCGGCGCTACCTTGGTGAAGCTGACGAGCGTCTCGTGTTTCGTTGATTTCGACATCATTTCGGCCAACGTCCTTGTGGCATTCCGGTCAGCAGTTCAAGGCTGATGGTGAGTTCGGCTATATCCTGCTCCGCCTGGTAGATCTGGCCTTGTTTGTCGCGTAGCTTTTGTGCGGCCGCTTCGACGGTCGCAGACGACAGATCGCCGTGGCTTGCCGCTTTGGCGGTTGCGTCAGCAAAGCTTTGCGCTTCAGGAAGGGTTGCCAGCAGGTTGTCGCGCTGGGCATGCAATCGCATGATCTCGTCCACGGCGGCGGTAATTTCCGAGCGCGTCTGGAATAGGCGAGCATCATATTCTGCTTTCAAGGCGGCGCGGGTCGTGCGTTCCACAGCTATGCCGCCGCGATTGCGATTCCAAAGTGGTAGGGTAAAATCGACCGCCGGACCCAAAAGCATATTGTCGGCGGAATCGCGATTGGCGTTGATGGTGAGATTTAGTGCCGGAAACTCGTCAAGGACGGCTTTGTGCAACGCGGCCTCTTGTGCGGCATAGCCCTCGCGCAACGCAGCCAGGTCACTTCGCTCTGCGATCGCCAGATTTACCAGTACGTCCGCTGTGGGTGGAGCAGTGGGCAAAACAGACGGCGCCAGCGTGAGGACGGTTTCCGGAGGCAGGCCCAGCAGCCGCGTCAGTTCCAGGCGCGCAGTGGCAAGGCTTCGTTCCGTCGTAATATAGGCCTCGTTTGAAGTCGCAGCACCAAGGCGAGCGGTTTGAACCTGGTCGCCGGCCAGATCGCCACGCCCGGCCGCACGCAAAGTGCGTTCCAGAAGGCTTCCTGGGCATTCCTGCTGGCAGCATTGAGGGCCAATTGACGCTCCAGCATTTGAACACGAACGGCCTGCAAGCGTGCCTGCCCAGACGTTTGCCATTCCGACCACGCCAGATCGAGACGCACTTGGTGGTTTTCCGCCTGCGTCTGCGCCCGGGCCACGCCTCGGGTGCGAAGGGCGTTCAGATCGAGACCGAGGGCAGCCGTAATATTGGTCTTGGTATCCGGCCCGGAAAGGACCGTGTCCGCGCCTGCGCTGAAGGTCGGGTCTGGCAGCAGGCCGGCGGAAAAGACCTGCGCGTCCGATATGTCAGCGCGCGCGCGCAAAGCCTTCAGGTCGGGATTGGCGATAACTGCGATAGTGGCCACGGCATTGCTGTCCAGTGGCTGCGACAAATCGACCGTAATAGGCGTGAGATAGGGACGGCTTTCGCGCGCCCAAAGTGCTTCAGGTGTCGTGGCCGGTACCGTCGAGCCAAGAGGGTCGGGCGCATAATGAGCGCATCCGCTCAAAGCCACGACCAGCCCCATTCCCCACAGCGCCTTGTTCATCTCTACTTGCCGACAACGAGGATTTCGAAGGTATCGGCGACGATTGACGGACGGTCGCCCGGCTTGGCCGGCGGACCCAAATCAACTGTCGGCAGATAGACCCGGCCAGTCTTGGGATCGAGCGCGGCGGTGCGCGCACCAACCTTGGTAGCGACCACTTCGACAACATGAGGTGCGCCGTCGAAGCTGATGACCGTCAGCTTGCCGTCACCGGAAGGGATATACCCCAGTTTGCTGTTGTCGTCATAGAGCGCGCCGTCGGCGTGGTCACCGATGGCGACTGTCGCGACCTCCGCGCCTGTATCGGCATTGCTGATGCGTGCGACGCCATCGTGGCAGGCCGACAGCAATAAGCGTTGGTCGGCGATAAGCGCCAGGCCGCTGGGCTCCTTGCAGTCTTTCAGATCGTAAGTCGCTTTGACGGTCAGGTTTCGCGTGTCGATGACAGCGATCTGATCCTTGTCCTCTAAGTGCGTGAACAGCAAGCCCTTGCCGTCGGCCGCGCCGCTTTCCGGTGCGCCTGCAAGCGCGATCTTGCCAACCAGCGTCCGCGTGTTGGGGTCGATAACGTCGATGGCGTCGCCGTCATTATCCAGCACGAAAATACGGTCGGTGGCGCTGTCGATGATCGCGCCGTCGGGCTTGCCGCGTGTCGATATGTCGCCGAGATTAGCGCCGGTCATGGCGTCCACAAAGCTCGCTTGACCGGTATTGCCCTGGGTAACCAGGAGTGTCTTGCCGTCGCCAAGCGGCAGGGCGATGTGGGCTCCCGCGGCGTCAAGTAGGTGCGGTGTGACCTTGCCGGTGTCGACATCGACGACGGCAATGCTCGAACCATGTGTGACGTAAAGCCGGCGCGCCACGGGGTCGAAATTGGCGTAGTCCCACCAACCGGTCCCACCGACATTATATGTATCTATTACCTTCAGACTGCTATCACCTGCGAGTGCTGGTGCGCCGAAAAGCATAGTCAAGATAGAGGCGGCGGCGAGAAGAGTTTTCATAGTCATGTCTTTCGGGTAACTGTGGTGCATTCCTAGCTGCCTAATCTGAAGGAAAGCTGAAATGCTTACTGCACAGGCAAAATTATATTAACTTGTAAGCCCGTTCCCTCATCAGGCGTGAGCAGCGCCACCCGAGTCTCCAGCAATTCGCAAAGGGTTTGAACGATGGAAAGCCCCAGCCCGCTGCCGCTCTCGGCGCGGCCTTTCAGACGATAAAAGCGACCGAAGACTTTTTCACGCTCTTCCTGCGGTATGCCGGGGCCATGATCCCTAACCGCGATGACGACCGTGTCTCTGTCGCGTGTCACACTGGTTTCTACGGGTTGGCTTTCCGGCGAGTATTTAATGGCATTGTCGAGTATGTTGCCGATCAATAGCGCGAGCAGGGAGCGATTGGAAACGGTGACCGAGGTTTCGTCCCCTGCCAAGGACAGCTCGATTCCTTTGGCGTGTGCTTTAGGATAAACGTCCCGGATACTCGCGCTCGCGATTTGATAAATGTTCAGACGCTCTCGCTCGACCGGAGCGTGGCCAACACGTGCCAAAGTCAACAACTGGTCAAGCAGGCGCGATGTTCGCGTTACGCCCTTGCTCAGTTCATCCAGCATTGCCTGTCGTTCGCGCGTGGTTTTGGCGTTGCGGATGACTTCAGCCTGCAAGCCGAGCGCCGCCAATGGCGTCCGCAACTCGTGCGCAGCATTATCCGTAAACAGGCGCTCTTGCGCTATGGATCTCTCAAGCTTACCCAGCAGTTGGTCTACGGAATCGGCGACTGGCGATATTTCCGCGGGTGTATTTTCGCTGCCGACGCGCGAAAGGTCAGTCGGTGATCGCCTCTGAATCACATTGGCGAAATAGCGCAAATCTCGAAGACCCCAGCGGATACCCAGCCACGAAACCAGCAAGACTATCGGCAGAGCCAACAATAAGGGCAGGGATACACCGAAGACAATACGACCACTAATGATCTGACGTGCTTTTAGCTTTTCCGCGACCTGGACGACAATGCCATCCTCGGGCGCTATGAATGTGAAGACACGCCAAGCGCCAGATCCGTCCACAATCTCGCTGAAGCCAACCGAAGTTTTTGGTACGGTTGAATTGGGGCCCTTATCGGACCGCATTACCAATTCCCCTTTGCGCCAGACCCGGAAGCTGCGCCATCTAGCGTAATCTTCAAGAGCATCTTGATCTTTTTCCGACAGATGCTTGTCCTTTACACCAAGCATCACGTCTTCAAGATCGTCATTGCCGCGGCTAATCGCCCAGAGCTGTTGGGCGGACGTTATGAGTTGGGAATCGTAGACTTCGGAGATCTCGTCTTGCGCGCTAAAATAGGCGACAAGGCCAGACAAACTGATGACCAGCAAAAGAGGCACCAGGGTACCGACAAGGAGCTGTACCGTTAAAGACGGGCGTTTTTTTGCGCGTTGGGTCATGGGTTAATCACATATCCTACGCCCCGGATATTCGTTACGAGATCGCGGCCAAGCTTCTTGCGCAAGGTATAGATGGCGGCTTCGACCGTGTTGCTTTCGATATCACCTTCCCAGCTATAGACCTGCGCCTCGATATCCGAACGGCTCAAGATGCGACCCATGCGTTCCATTAGAAGTGCAAGGATCTGATATTCACGCGCGGTCAGCTTGACCCAAGTGCCAGCCTTCCTGACCGTTCGGGAGGCTGTATCTAGCTCGATATCTCCATGTGTGACCAGGGTTTGTGAACGACCTTGGCTGCGACGATAAACGGCTCGCAAGCGGGCAAGCAATTCCGCCAGCGCGAAAGGCTTGACGAGGTAATCATCGGCGCCGAGATCGAGGCCTTCGATGCGGGCGTCTAGGCCGTCGCGCGCCGTCATGATGATGACGGGCAGATCAGATGTTTGCCGCAGGCTTTTCAACAATTCCAACCCGGACAATCCAGGCAGGTTGATATCCAATACGACGGCTGAATATGGCGTTGTCCGTAAAGCCTCTTGAGCGGACTCTCCGTCTTGAAACCAGTCTGGCGTGTATCCAGCCTGCTTCAGGCCGGTTTTAAGCGCCTGACCGACCAAATTATCGTCTTCTACCAATAGAATGCGCATGGATCAGGCCCGCCATGCGACGAGGACGGCGCCGGCGGCGATGAGCGCGACCCCCAACCAGTTAGGTGCCGATAGTTTCTCGCCGAGAAACAGCACGGCGAAAACGGCGACGAAGACGACGCTGAGCTTGTCGATCGGTGCAACGCGCGCGGCGTCTCCCAGCTTTAAAGCGTGGAAATAGCAGAACCACGAAGCGCCCGTTGCGAGACCGGACATGACGAGGAACAGCCATGCACGACTCGAAATGCTGCCTGGGACCTGCCAGCTGTTTGTGGCCAGCACCATCACGCTCGCGGCCACGACGATAACGATCGTCCGGATTAAGGTCGCCATGTTGGAATTGACTGCCTCGACCCCGATCTTGGCGAAGATGGCGGTCAAAGCCGCAAAGACAGCGGACAGCACGGCCCAAAACGACCAGGACATTTCAAAGGACTTCATAGGCGTCTTCCTTTTCCGGTTCGCCTTAGTCGGCGCTCCTATTGGTCGTAGGTAAAGTCTGATTCCTTAGACTTTTTCGGTGCGCCGAAAGTGTACGTCAGGCCGATATAGGCGATCTGGCCGCCTTGGCGTCTCGTATAGATGCCAGTGAAGTTCGTCGTTTGGAAAAAGCGCTTCTGGCGCTGACTATTGAACAGGTCCGACACCGTAGCAACGAAGGCGAGCTTCTCGTTCAATTGATGGCGATAGCCAGCATTCATCGTCGTCACCGGTAGAACATAGCCCTGTGACGTAAGGCGCTTGCCATTGGTCTTGACACTGATTTGCCAGCGATCAGCGGTCGTCGGCTTGTAGTCGAGCGCGGCCTTGGCATTTAGCGCGATCGACGACTGCGTGCCGGCGCCGAGCGCCAGGGCATTGACTTCATTGTAAAATAGATTGCCGCTGAGCGTGTAGCCAAGCTTCGGCAGCAGTTTGCCCGAAGCGATGAACTCGACACCGCCGGACAGGCTCGACGGCAGGTTGGCTTCACGGATCAGAACGACGTCCGGTCCAATGACAGTCAGCAGTTCTGTGTCGCCGTTGCGGCTCTTGCGGTAGTAGCCGTTGAGGGACCACGACCGGCCGTTCGCGTCGTGCCGATAGCCCAGATCGTATGAATCGGTGACCTCGGGCTTCAGGTTCGGGTTGCCCTGGCGCAGATTGTTAGGGTCCGAGGCATTGATGTAAGGGTTGAGGTCTTCTGGATCGCGGCGGCGGATACGTTTGCTGAACCCGGCGCTCAGCGTATCGTTGTCGGACAGGGTGTAGAGCAGATTGAGCGTGGGATAGAACTGGCCGTAGTTTTGCGTGCTCGCGTCACCCGAGACGTTCTGTAGTGTATGGATATCGGTCTGCTCAAAGCGCAGTCCGCCCAGCCATTCAAGCTTTCCCCACTTCTTGTCGTGGGTGATATAGGCTGCCTGGACAGTTTGGCGATAGCGGAACAGATTGTCCGAGGCGTGATTGACGACCAATGGCGCCGAAGCTGAAGCGGCAGCGGCGACCGTGTTGTCAAAGGCGTTCTGGTCGTACTCGGCGTCATAGCCGAGTTTCAGGGTCGATCCTGAGGCAAACGGACGAACATAGGCGGCGGTGAATTCCGAAACGCCATAGACTTGGCGGCTGATGTCGCGTTCCCGCGTCACAGCCAGTGCGGGTGCGGAATAGACGGTCGTGAAATCGTAGATATTGTCCTCGACGCTACGGCCGGTCTGAATGTCGAACGACAAAGTTTCGCCCTCGCGCGCCATCTTTTGCTCGAAGCTGAGGTCGAGGTCGGCATTGCTTTGCGGTCCGCCGCCCTGGCCGGTCCGGTCAAAGGCCGCGGTGCTGCCGCCCGATGACACACTGTGTTCAGTAGCGCTGCGCCGCTCATCGCGGCCGCTGTAATCAAGTGACAGACCCAGCGTTTGTTTGTCGTTCAGCGTATATTGCACGTCGGCGCTGGCCGAGCGGCGGCGGCTCGTTTGGCGCTGATCCTGGGTCGAGTCTGTCTTACCGCTGTTGCCAGGACCCGTCGATTGAGTATGGCTGCTGATGCCGCGTGGGCGCGAATCGTTGCGCAGGCCAAGGCTGCCATTTAGCTCGAACGGGCCCGAGACTGCGCTGCCGGTGACGTTGATATTATTGCGGCCGGCAGTGCCTAGATTGGCCTGGACCAATCCCGACGTGCCGGGCTTGCGCGTCTTCTTGGTGACGATATTGATGATGCCACCGGACCCGTCAGCTTTGAACTCGGCTGAAGGCGAAGGGATCACCTCGATCTGCTCAATATCGCCCGCGGCAAGGCTTTGCAGGGCGGCCCCACGAGCGGCTCCCTGCATTTGGGCGGACGGTTTACCATCGATCAAAACCGTTACGCTTGAATCACCGCGCAAACTGACATTGCCGTCCGGGTCGACTTCGATGGACGGGATATTGCTCAGGATGTCTGCGGCGGAACCCGTCGAACGCTGGAGATCTGCATCTGCTCGGTAGACCTTGCGATCTACCTTG
The DNA here is from genome assembly GCA_040399645.1 of Caulobacteraceae bacterium. Classification (GTDB taxonomy): domain Bacteria; phylum Pseudomonadota; class Alphaproteobacteria; order Caulobacterales; family Caulobacteraceae; genus CAISGS01. The sequence goes on from JBBARR010000059.1 coordinate 11,067, forward strand.
TTCACGACATCGGGGCGTTTACCCGTAACTACCACGGTCGTCGTACTTGGGGCCGGCGGCACAGTTGTAGGAGCTTCCTGCGCGGAGGTCATACCGGCGGCGCCAACGAGCGCTGAAGTTAAGGAAAGGATACTTAGTTTGGAAGCCATAAATCAGATACCTTCGGTCAATGGCAAGTCACGCGGTACGACTATCGCAAAGTCCCGACGTTTCAATATTTTGCTTGTCCAGGGGCTATCAAGCCAAATTGAATATAATCTGAAATCCTTCTTTAAATCGGAGAAAAGATTAATCAAAAAAAAGCTCGAAGGGCCGATATAAATATAGGCTGAAACGCAACGCGAAATAGTGAGCACTACTTATTTTGAATATATCGATATGAGGCACCATATCTAGGAATTAGGATTTATAATGCAAAATCTAA
>JBBARR010000060.1:0-10494 GCA_040399645.1 Caulobacteraceae bacterium
AAATAAAACCGGGGAATCGGTGAGCGCTCATTTTGCAGCAAGCAGAGAACAACCCCGACTGGTCTTGAACAGCCTTGCACAGCGTGGGCGATGCGCAGCGCTCCTAAAATGAGACCATGAACCACACCACACAAGGCCACGCATGATCGTCGAACGCATCTGGACCGGCAACAGCCTGCGCAATTTCAATTACCTGATCGCCTGCCCCGACACCGGTGAAGCCTTGGCGATTGATCCGCTGGACCACGAAAAATGCCTGGCCACCGCCAAGGCCAAGGGCTGGAACATCACCCAGATTTTGAACACGCACGAGCACCACGACCACATCGGCGGCAATGCCGAAGTGGTGGCGGCCACCGGTGCCAAAGTGATTGCGCACCACAAGGCCGCCGGCAAGATTCCGGGCATGGACCGCGGCGTACAAGCCGGTGACGTGATCAAAGTTGGCAAGCACATTGAGCTGGAATGTCTTGACACGCCAGGCCACACTTTTTGCCATATTTGCCTGTGCGCACACGCCGAGCAGCCAGCGCTTTTTTCAGGTGACACCTTGTTCAATGCCGGTGCCGGCAACGTCCACAACGGCGGCGATGTGGAGGCGCTTTACAGCAGCTTCACCGAGCAGTTGATGCGCTTACCAGACAACACCCGCATCTTCCCCGGTCACGATTACATCGAGAGCAACCTGAAGTTCACGCTGGCCCGTGAGCCCGACAACGCTGCCGCTGCAGCACTTTTACCGAAAGTCGCGAGTCACGATCCAGCCACCTCGATCGTGACCACACTGAAAGAAGAAAAAGAGTTCAACACCTTCATGCGCCTGAGCAACGCTAGCGTCATTGCGCAGCTGCGTGAAAGCTTTCCCGACTTGCCAGCAGAGCCGGATGCCAAGACGGTCTTCAAGAAGCTGCGGGAACTGCGTAACGCTTGGTGAGCGTTGCGCGCTTGCTGAAGGCTTTGTTCAGCAAGCCTTGCCGAGCCGGCTGATGCCTTCTTCGATCTTCGCCACATCGGCGGTGGCGAAGCTGAAGCGCAGCGTTGACATGTCTGGGTTGGCCGCATAAAACGGCGCACCCGGCACAAACGCCACGCCTTGCGCAATGGCTTTTTTGGCGAACTCAGCAGCGTCTTTCGTTTTGCCATTCGCGCCGGTGAGTCGGGCCCAAAAGAACAAACCACCCTCGGGCTGCGTGAAGGCAATCGCATCGCCTAGTTCTCGCTTCAAGCCTGCGCCCATGGCCGCGGCGCGTTCGGCGTAGACCGCGCGCACCCGCGCCAAGGTGGCCGGCATGCGGCCCGCTTTGAGGTACTGCGCCGCGGTGGCTTGGGCGAAGGTGCTGGTGTGCGCGTCACTGAACTGCTTGCACATGGTGGCTTTGGCCAGCAACTCAGGCGGCGCAATCATCCAGCCGACCCGCAAGCCCGGACTCAAGACCTTGCTCATGCTGCCGCAATAGGCCAGCCACTCGCGGCTGCCGGGGACATCGCGGCTGAGCGCCAACAAGCTGGGCGGCGGCGCGTCATGAAAATACAAATCGCCGTAGGGGTCGTCTTCAACCACCAGCGTTTGGTACTTGACGGCGAGTTCCAAGACTTTTTTCCGGCGCTCCAAATTGAGCAAAGCACCACTCGGGTTGCCAAAGGTTGGGATCAGGTAGACAAACTTGGGTTGGTGTTCGGCGATGAGTTGTTCGAGGACGTCGGTTTGCACCCCATGTTCGTCAATTGGCGCGCCGATGATGTCGGCGCCGTACAAGCGAAAGCACTGAATGGTGGCCAGAAAAGTCGGCCCTTCGACGATCACTTTATCGCCCGGGTTGATCATGGTTTTGCCCAGCAAATCCAAGCCTTGTTGGCTGCCGGTGGTGACGATCAGGCCGTCGGGTTCAACCGCAACGCCTTTGGCGGCCATGAAGGCGGCGAGTTGTTCGCGCAGCGGGTTGTAGCCCTCGGTCGCGCCGTACTGCAAGGCACCGCCGGCTTCTTCGGTCAAAGCCAAATTCACAGCCTCGCGAATCCCTTCGACGTCGAACATGGCGCTGTCCGGAAAGCCGCCGGCAAAGCTGATGATGCCGGGCTTGCCGAGCAGTTTGAAAAGCTCACGGATGGCAGAGGTTTCGACGTTGTTCAGGCGGTCGGCAAAGGGCAGCGGCATGGGGCTCTCTCTCAGGGATGGGCGCTCAAGGATGAAATTCACAGCAGAGCAAGATGGTAACGCGCGCCGACACAGCCTAAACTGCCGAGCATGAAATCTGCCGCCATCGCCTCTTTTTTTGCCACGCTCAAAGCCGCCAACCCGCTGCCGGTGACCGAGCTCGAATACACCAGCGTCTTTGAGTTACTGGCGGCGGTGTTGCTGTCGGCCCAAGCCACCGACGTCAGTGTCAACAAAGCCACGCGCAAGCTGTTTCCGCTGGCCAACACACCGCAAAAAATGCTGGATCTCGGGCTGCTGGAGCTTGAAAACCACCTCAAAACCATCGGCCTGTACCGCAGCAAAGCCAAGCATTTGTTGCAGACTTGCCAGATCTTGGTCGAGCGCCACAACGGCCAAGTGCCGCGCACCCGAGAAGCGCTGCAAGCGCTGCCCGGCGTCGGACGCAAGACGGCCAACGTGGTACTGAACTCAGCCTTTGGTGAAGCCGTGATGGCGGTCGACACGCATATTTTTCGGGTCGGCAACCGCACCGGCTTGGCCCCCGGCAAAAATGTCGATCTGGTCGAAGCGGGTTTGATGAAACGCATCCCGCCCGAGTATTTGGTGGACGCCCACCATTGGCTGATTTTGCTGGGCCGCTATGTGTGCCAGGCGCGCACGCCGCAGTGCTGGCAATGCGGCGTCAGCCAGTTTTGCGACTACAAGCCGAAAACTGCAGAACCGGCGCGCTGAATCAGGCTTGCGCCGGTGCTTCCAAGCAACACCACTGGCCAAAAGCCGGGGCGTCATGCGGCCATTGATCCGCACGGTGGATCTCGCGCAGTCCTTTGGCCAGCAAACCAGCCGCCCGAATCACGCCGGCATGGGTGATCCAAACCGCGTCTTGCCCGCCTTCAGTCTGCTCGTCCCAAACCGCGGCAACGCGTTGCATGAACCCGGCCACGCTCTCAGCGCCGCCGCAAGCATGCTGCGCAAAGTCAGCTGTCCAGCGCGCCATCTCGGTTTGGGCAATCGCATCCCAGCGCTGGCCTTCCCAGCCGCCGAAATTCATCTCGGTCAGCCGGGCGTCGAAGGTGCAAGTCAAATCTGGCCGCAGCGCCAGCAGCGTTTGCGTCAGCTGCACACAGCGCTGCAGGGTCGAGCTGCGCAACAAAATGCCCTGCGGCAAGACCAGCGCCAGGGCTTTCGCAGCCACCCGCGTGGCCGCTGCCTCGGCCGGCACATCGGCCGCCCCATAGCAAACGCCGCTGGCGATCAAAGGTTGGGCATGGCGGGCCAGCCAGAGGGTCATGCGAACCGCTCAAAGGGTGGCGCTGGTGGGCGTATTTTTTTCACAGGCTGAGCGCCAAACCCAGGTAAAAAGCCAGCTCGCAGAGCTGCTGTGTAGCGCCCAAACAATCGCCGGTGAAGCCCTGCAAACGGCGCGAAAACCAGCGCCACATGGCTAAAAAAGCCAAACCCGACGCTGCCAACGCACCCCCCAAAGCCATTAAAAGCCGCTCTTGCGCCGAATCATTCTCGATGTCCAAGTCAATGAAATGCACCGTGTCTTGCACATACAGCGTCAAGGCCAAGCCCAGCAAGCACCAGACGAATGCAACGCCAAGGCTTGTGCCGCTGATTTGATCCGCCAAGGGTTTGGACTTGGAGCCGGCCAAGTCGCCGACATGCGGCATCCAACGGACCAGCAACAGCGGCCAAGTGCGCGACACCCCGTGCGCCACAAACAGCGCGACACACAGCAACTCTGCGCTGACTGAGCCCAGCAGCGCCAGCAAAGACACTTTGCCCAGCAAGACCAAGAGCATGGCGATGGCACCAAATGCCCCGACCCGCGAATCTTTCATGATGACCAAAGCGCGCTCGCGGTCCGGGCTGCCGCCCAGTCCGTCAAAAACATCGGCCAGACCATCTTCATGAAAAGCCCCGGTCAGCAAAACCCCGAAAGCCGTACCCCAAACCGCCGCCACCAAAGGCGAAAACCCACCCTCTGGCAAATAGACCAAGAGCAACGCCGTCAAAGCCGCCACCAAAGTGCCGACCAGCCAGCCGACGCCCGGAAAATGCGCTGCACTGGCGCGCAGCATGGCCGGGCTGAAACCGACCCAATCGGCCAACCGTCCGGTGACGGGGATGCGGGTGAAAAACTGAACCGCCAACAAAAAATGGCGGAGGAATTGGCTTAAAAAATGAGGCATGACGGGCTTTGAAGATCAAGTCGTCGCCGGCGTCTCAAGCGCGGATTTCTCAGACACGCCCGCCGCCTCAAAACTCGCCATGTCGCGCAGAATCGCGCAAGCCGATTGCAGCAGCGGCCAAGCCAGCGCAGCCCCCGAGCCTTCGCCCAAACGCAAGCCCAAATCGAGCAAGGCTTGCACACCCAAGTGCTGCAACATGAACTCATGGCCGCGCTCGCCCGAACGGTGCGCGAAGACACAGCGCTGCAAGACCAGTGGCTGCAGGGCATTCGCCACCAAAACGGCCGAACTGGCGATGAAGCCGTCCACCACCACCACGCGGCGTTCATGTGCGGCTTGCAACACAGCGCCGACCATGGTGGCGATCTCAAAACCGCCCAACGCGGCCAATGCGTCCAGCGGCGCGGTGGCATCTGGGTGGCGCGCCAGCACCTCACGCAGAACCGCTGTTTTGCGTTGCACGGCCGGCGCATCCAGGCCAGTGCCTGCGCCGGTACACACCTCGATGTCCAGCCCCGTCAATCGGGCTAACAACAGCGAGGCTGACGAGGTGTTGCCGATGCCCATTTCACCTAAAAGCAAGGCGTTGCCGGGCAAGTTTTTGACCACGTCTTGGCCGTTGCCCATCGCTTGTTGGCATTGCGCCAACGTCATGGCCGGCTGCATTGACGCGTCGGCCGTGCCGTTCGCCACTTTGCGCACCAGCAAACCGGGGCGCTGCAGGCCTTCGCTCAGACCCGCCAGAAAGTCGTGGTTGACACCGCAATCCACCACCGTCAGCGCGATGCCATGTGTGCGTGCCAAGACACTGACGGCAGCGCCGCCGGCCAAAAAGTTCTCGACCATCTGCCAGCTCACGTCACTCGGAAAGGCCGAAATACCGCGCGCCGTCAAGCCGTGGTCCCCCGCAAAAACGACCATTTGAGGCTGCTCCAAAACGGGCGACTCTGAGCCCAGAATTTCACCCAGTTGCAGCGCCAAATTTTCCAGCCTGCCCAAGGAGCCCAGCGGTTTGGTTTTGTGGTTCAACTTGTGCTGCAGCGCCTGCGTCAGAGCGAGGCTGCGAATGTCGGCGAGAGTCGGCAATGAAGTGTTCATGGTGAAAGGTTTGTTGTGATGATTTTTGCGGCGACGGGTGATGTCAAAGCGAGGTTTTTTCTGTCAACAAACCTTGCAGAACGCCTGGCTCAAAATGCTGCTGAACGTAATCGGCCAGGCCGTCAAACACCGCATCCAAGGTCGGCACTTTGACTGCCCCGCCCCGACCGAACAAGGCCTGCAGCACGGCCGCGTCTTCAAACATGCCGTGCAAATACAGGCCGAGCACATTGCCGGCAGCGTTTTGCCAAGCGAGGTCGTCGACCATCACCGGCTGCGCAAGGTCGCCGGCGGCGGCCATGGCGCTGTGCGGTGCGGTTTTGCCGTGGTGAATCTCGTAGCCTTGCATGGCCACGCCAGACAATGCCGCCCAAGCCCCGCGCAGTTGCATGAAGCTGGCCTGCCGGCGCCGCACGGTTTTGACTTCGTCAAACAGCGTGACCACCGGCAACAAGCCGAGCCCGGGGCCATTGCCGTCAATGCCATGCAGGTCAACCAGCGCTTCACCGAGCATTTGCAGACCCCCACAAATGCCGAGCAGCGCCCGGCCTTGCGCCGCATGCTGCACCACCGCGTGGTCTAGGCCCTGCGCGCGCAGCCAGGCCAGGTCGCCGCTGGTGTGCTTGGAGCCAGGCAAGATCACCCAGTCAGCGCCCAAAATATCGGCGGGACTGCGGGCCCATGTCAGGCGCACGCCGGGGATGTTTTTGAGCGGCTGAAATTCATCCAGATTGCTGATGCGCGGATACGCGATGACGGCGATGCTGGTGGTCACCGCACCGCTGGCCGTGCTGCGGTCGTCAAACACGCCGTCTTCTTCGGGTAGCCCGTGTTGCCACCACATCGGCAGCGTTGCCACGGTCGAAATACCGGTGAGGTCTTGCAACATCTGCGGCGCGGGTGCCAACAAGCTGGCATCGCCCCGAAACTTGTTCAGCACGAAGCCTTTGATAAGTGCGCGTTCGTCTTTGGGCAACAGCGCCCAAGTGCCGTACAAATGCGCAAAAGCACCGCCGCGATCAATGTCGGTCACCAGCAGACACTGTGCCTTGGCATGCAGCGCCACGCGCATGTTGACGATGTCACTGTCATGCAAGTTGATCTCGGCAGGTGAGCCAGCACCTTCGATCACCACCACGTCGTTGTCTTGCCGTAGTTCGTCCAGCGCCTTGGCGACCACCGGCCAGACCGAGGCACTGCGATCGCGCCACGCCATGCGCGACAGTTCTTGATTCACCTGCCCCAGCAGGATGACCTGGCTTTGGGTGTCTTTTTCGGGCTTGAGCAGCAGCGGGTTCATGCGGACTTCGGGCACCGCATTGGCCGCCAGCGCCTGAAAGTATTGCGCGCTGCCGATTTCACCCCCGGCCACAACGCGAGCGTTGTTGCTCATGTTTTGCGCTTTGAACGGCGCGACTTTGAGGCCCTGGCGGGCGTAATAGCGGCACAAGGCAGTGGTCAGCCAGCTTTTACCTGCGCCGCTGGTGGTGCCCAGTACCATCACGCATTGGGCGGTCATTCGCGTTTAGCCACGGGTGCCGCTGGCTTGATGGGTGGCGACACCACGATCAGCTTGGTGCCTGTTTGCTCGGCAATGATTCGCGCACGATGGGCGGCACGCTCCAGCGCGGCGGTGACTTGGCTGCGGGTTGCAAAAACCGATGGGGAGCTGGAAGCGTTGGAGGTCATTACAAATTCCCTTCGTTAATCAAGATAGGCACGGGACCGCTGTTGTCGTACACATCCCAAACGTCTACGAGGGCGCAGTAACGAGCCAAGTTGGCTTGTCCCGACGCAAAACGACGACGTATGACGTCTTGCGCAATATTGTGGCCGCCTTGGCGAACGCGCTGTGCCACGCGCTCGATCGCCACGTCAGCACTGGGCAAGGCTAAGAAGTGCAGCGCTATGGCGTAGCCAGCAGCCCTCCACTGGGGAATTTTTTGCGTATAAGCCAAACCGGACAAGGTCGTTTCCAGCGCAAAACTGCGGCCATGTGACACGTGGGCTGCAATTTGCGTCAGCATCAAGCGTCCGGCTTGAAGCGCGGCGGTTTCAGGGGCGAAGGGAGATAGTCCCGCTGCAATCAGGTCAGCGTTGACAAAGTGCAGACACGCTTCATCAGTGGGCAGAAACTCACGGGCAAATGTGGTTTTACCTGCGCCGTTGGGGCCGGCAATGATGATGATTTTTTTAACAGGTTCGAAACTCACGTCAAAGCTCCTTCACGCGCCAGATAAGCCATGCCTGCCGCTTCGTCTTGTTTGTTGGCGATTTCTACGGCGCGTTTGAGCTTGTAGGCGCTGTCTTTGAGTAGTTCGACGGGGTTCATATTGGCGACATCAGTGTGTGGTGTTGGCAGCGATGCCTAATTGCGCGCTGGCGGCCATCAAACGCTTATCGCGGGACCATAGCCATGAGCCCGGCGTGAGCAAGACTGCAGCCAAAAGATGGCTGTCGATGTAGCCAATGCCCAGACCAAAAAGGGCTTTTTGGCCAATGAAACGCAGCACTTCCGACTCGGTCGCCACAGCCGCCTGCGGCATGTCCTGCAAGGCACCCAGCACCCTGTCGCGGTTGCGCAGCTTACCCAAGGCCAGCTCGCCGATGACGAAAGGATGGGCCAGTACCTGGCCCGCTAAAAGCAGCTGGGTCATCTGTTCATCGCTGGCGCGCAAATGGTCTGTCCAAACGGAGGTATCGACCAAAATCACGACGGCTCCGTCTGGCGCCTTGGCACGGCTTGCAACTCCGGTTCGGAACCGCCCAGCAGAGCGAGCCGCTTGGCGCTTTCGCGCTGGATCAAGGCACGCAATGCCTCGCGCACCAAGGCGGCTTTTTCGGTCACCCCGGTCAAGGCTTCGGCTTTGGCAAGCAAATCATCGTCAAGGGCAATGGTGGTGCGCATGGCAATATCCTTCAGCTATTAGCATCAATATTAGCACCAATTAATGCCGTTAAAAGTGCCTCTTGCGCATCCGGCGGCAACACGCCAAGCCGCACATGGCCCGGCAAGCCGAACGAGGTGGTGTCACGCAGTTTGATGCCTTCGCCGCGCAGCTGCGACAGGTCAAAGCCGAGCGACGGACGAGCGCAGAAAAAATTAGCGTCGCTGGGCAAACATTGCCAGCCCAGTCGCTCCAACAGCGTGATCTGGCGGTCTTTCCAGACCTGCAAGGTCAGCAAACTAGCGGCCAGCCAAGCCTGCACATCAGGCTGCATCCAGGCTTGCAGCAGGGCCACGCCGTGCGCACCCACTGGCCATGAGGGACACAAGCGTTCCAAAGCGGCGACTTTGTCCTCAGCACCCAGCGGCGCTATGGCGTAGGCGGCGCGCACGCCGGTCAGGCCCAGCGCTTTGTTGGGCGTCCAGAGTTGCCAGACTTGCGCCAATTGCGTTGCAGTCAAGCTGCAAGCGCCGGTTAACCGCAGGGGTTCGTAGGCGCGGTCGAGCACCAGCGTCGCAGACAACTGGCCTGGCCACGGTGCGTGGGCGATGCCTAAAGGACTGGCGGGCTCACACGCCCAAACCAGTTGCGCGGCATCGGCCGTGACGGCTACGCCCAAACCCCAGGCTTGGGCGGCTTGGGCGTAGTCGCCATAGCTGTGCTGGGGTAGGAAAACTCGGGGCAGCTCCTTGCGTTGGCCACCTTGCTGTGCCACGGCGGCGGTGATACGAAAAATGAATTCACTGGCACTGCCTGCCAACAAGATGCGCGACAAATCAACCCCGTGAAACTCGGCCAACTGGCGGCGCAGATCGGCGTAACTGGGGTCAGGGTAATGACTGGCATCGGCTTCTCGCACCGCCGCCTGCGCGCTAGGGCATGGGCCGCAGGCGTTGCTGTTGGTAGAAAAGTCAAAGCGTGGAACGCCCAAAACGTCCGGGCCACCATGCATGCGCTGCGTCATTTGGCAGCGCCTATCGCTATGAAAGTAACCGCTATCAACGAAATCAATGCGTTTGCTACGAGCACTTTTGAAGCATAAGCAATGGCACGATACGTGTCGGTAGCTTGCGGCTCCCGCCCGCCGGCGTTCAGTACATAAACACCTGGTTTGTGCAGGCTCACGTTCAAAATGAGCGCCATCGCGGCCATCGGCCAGCCGCTGTTCGGCGATGGGGTGCGGGCGGCCTCCGTGCGCAGGGTTTTCCAGGCGACACCGCCTGACACTGCCGTCAGCAGCACGCCCGTGATGCGCGCTGGCACCCACGACAGCACATCGTCGGCCCGCGCCGCCCATTTGCCAGCCCACTGCCAGTTGTCGCCCTTGTACACACCGGGGTAGCCCCACATGGCGTCGGCGGTGTTGGCAAAACGGTACAGCGCGGCGCCGGGCAGGCCCAGCAGCACAAACCAGAAAATGGGCGCAATCACCGAGTCGTTGAGGTTCTCAGCCAGTGACTCGATCGCGCTCTCGCGCACTTGCGCCTCTGACAGGTGCGTCACGTCGCGGCTCACCAGCCAGCTCAGGCGCTGCCGGCCCGCCGCCAACGAGCCGCCGTGCGCCGGGTTGAGGGCCGCCTCCACCGCCAGCACCTCACTGCGCAACATGGCCCACGCCAGCATCGGTTTGAGCAAGCAACCCAGCAGCACCGCCGACAACAGGCTGCCCACAAATCCGCCGAAGATCGGCCCCGTCGCGCGCTCAATCGCCGGCATCAGCAGACCCGGCACACCAAGCACACACCATTGCAACGCCAGTGCTGCGATTAATACAACAGCAGCACCCCCCATCCAAACGCCGGCTGCAAGCCAGAAAGCCTTGAAATCGGCCTGCGAATCGACGCGTCCCCGGTGGGTGAAGGCAAGCGCCTGCCCGGCCAGGCGCTGCACCCGTTTGCCCGCCCAATCCAGGTAATTGCCCATCCACACGACAGGGTGGTAGCGCACAGGCGGCTCGCCCACATAGCGGTCTGCGGCCAAAGCGACCAGCAAAGCGATTGAAAAAACCAGCGCAGCGGTCACGGCTTAGGCCACCAAGGCGGGAGCGGTCAAGTTGGTCATGGTGTTTTAAAAGTGTGAGGAATGAAACGGC
>JBBARR010000061.1:0-3601 GCA_040399645.1 Caulobacteraceae bacterium
TCGGGGCCTTCGACATGCGCCGCGAGCTGCCGCGCACGGCCCTGTCCCTCTGCGCACCCTATCAGCGCGGTATGGACCCCGGCGATATCGAGATCCTGATTGCCGATAATGGCTCCACCGATCCGGTCGATCCAGCCTGGTTCGCCCAGGTTCCCGCCGACGTGCGGGTGCTGCGCTATGACGGTCTGGGCCGCTCGCCCGCCATAGCCCTGAACCGAACGGCGTCGCTTGCCCGTGCGCCGGTCATTGGCATGGTCATTGACGGCGCCCGCATGGCCAGTCCCGGCGTCAGCGCTCTGGCCCTCTCGGCTCTGGCCACCCATCCAAACGCCGTCGTCACCACGCTGGGCTTTCATCTCGGCTATGAGACCCAGCAGGTCTCGACGACCAAGGGCTATGATCGCGCGGTCGAGGATCAGCTCCTCGCCTCCATCGGCTGGCCCTGCGACGGCTATCGCCTGTTCGAGATCTGCGCCGCGGGTGAGAGCGGGGTCCATGGCGCTCTGGCTCCCTTGCCGGAATCCAATCTTGTGCTGATGGCGCGTGAGAGCTGGGACCGGATCGGCGGCTTTGATGAGCGGTTCGTGTCCTTGGGCGGGGGGATGGTCAATCACGCCCTGCTCGACAAGGTCCGCGCTGATGAGGCCCTGCAAGAGGTCATGTTGCTGGGCGAGGGCAGTTTTCACCAACTCCATTACGGCGCCACGACCCAGCCCGGCGGCATCAATCGCCCCGCCGACAGCGCCCCACAATCTGCGACCCTCGGCGAAGTCTATCTGTCCGAACGCACCCGTCTGACGGCTGAACTGGCCGGGCAGGGGACGGGGCAGGGGGGTCACAGGGCGCCGGTCCTGCTGGGCGATGTCGATGAGCGTTCCCGCCGGTTCTTTTTTCCGGCAAGATGATCTGCGATAGAGAGTGATGGTCGGCGGAGTGTAGTCTTGAAACAGTGCGTGTTCTTGGTGGGGGGATTGGGGACCCGGTTGGGGGCCATTACCCAGCAGGTGCCCAAGCCCTTGGTCGATGTGGGGGGCAAGCCCTTCCTCGCCTGGCTTGCCGACGAGGTGGCCCGGCACGGCTTTGAAGAGATTGTCCTGCTCAGCGGCTATCGCGCCGAACAGTTCGAGGCCATGGCCGACTATATTCGCGGCCTTGGTCTGCGCGTCGTCCATTCGGTCGAGCCTGCGCCCGCCGGAACCGCCGGGGCCCTGACCTATGCGCGTGATCAACTCGACGAGACCTTCTTGCTGTTCAATGGCGATGGTCTGTTCGATGTGAACCTGCGCGATCTGGCCCGGCCCTTGGCGCCCGAGGCGATGGTGCGTCTGGCTCTGCGCGTCATGCCCAATGCCGACCGCTATGGCACGGTGACGCTGGAGGGCGAGCGCATCACCGCATTTTTGGAAAAGCAGGTCACAGGAAAGCCGGGTCTGATCAATGGCGGCATCTATGCCATGCGCCGGGCGGTTCTGGACCGAATCGGGTCCTTGCCCTGTTCGCTGGAACAGGACGTCTTTCCGGGGCTGGTCACGGAGGGACGGTTGCAGGGCGCGGTCTTTGATCGGCCCTTCATCGATATTGGCATTCCCGAAGCCTTGGCCGAGGCCCAGACCTTTGTGCCCGGTGTGGCGCGGCGCGGGGCAGTGTTCTTTGACCGAGACGGGGTGCTGAACGACGATATTGGCTATGCCCATCGGCCCGATCAGCTGCGCTGGATGCCCGGCGCGCGCGAGGCGGTGAAGCGGGCCAATGATGCGGGGCTCTTTACCTTCGTGGTGACCAATCAGGCCGGGGTGGCGCGCGGGATCTATGACGAGGCCGCGATTGTCCAGTTTCACCGCGCCATGCAGGATGATCTCTGGGCCATCGGGGCCCACATGGACGGGTTCGAATATTGCCCCCATCACCCTGACTTTGGCCCTGAGGGGACCGCGCCCGTCGATTGCCGCCGTCGCAAGCCGGGGCCGGGCATGATCCTCGACCTAATGGACCGCTGGACCATCGATCCGGCCCGCAGCCTGCTGATCGGGGACCGCCCGTCTGATGTGGCGGCGGCGTCGGCGGCGGGGATTGCGGGGCACCTCTATCAGTCCGGCTCGGTCGATGATCTGCTGGCGCGGGCCTTGGGGGCGATCTGATGGGATTGGCACGGTCTAAGGCTCAAGCACGGGCGGGGTTCTCGATCCTAGAGGCCATCATCGCGCTGGCCATCACCGGCTTTGCCATGACCGTGGTCCTGTCGATTGGCACGCGCGGCAGTCAGATGGGCTTTGGCCTGGGCAACCGGATCTTGAGCGCCACCGATGACCAGATGCGCGACTTGACCCTGCAGTCGGTCGTCTCGTCGATGATCGTGCCGAGCAGCCTGCTCCTCTATCGCCCACCGACCGATTTTCGCGCCGCCGCCTTCACCAAGCCGGATGGGGATCACCCCTTGCCGCTGGAGGGTGACGCCCAGCATCTGGTCGGTAGCGGCCTTTTGAACCGCGATACGGCCTGCGGCGATCAGGGTCCGGTCGGGCGGCTGGAGCTGGGTCTGGAGACGGTGGCGGGTAAGACCTTGCTGGTCTGCCGCGTCGATGGCAAGCCGCCTAAGACCTTGATGAATTTTGGCTTTTCGCGGGCGAGCCTTGCCTATTCGCGCGATGGCGTGACGTGGACCGATAGGGTCTCGATCACCGCAGGCGCGCCGCCCAACGCCCTGTCTGAGCGCGGAAAGGGCCGGGTACTGTTCGTGCGCATTGCCACCGAGGACGGCAAGACCCTGATCGTCGCCAAGGCCGATAGCGGCCGCCCGCGCGTGCCGTCGATCTCGGATGCGGACCTATGAGCGCGGTGCGGAGGGACAGCCGGGCGGGCTTTGCCTTGCCTGTGGTGCTGGTCACGATCTCGATCCTAACCCTGATCTTCCTAACCATCGTCGTGGCCATGGATGACCTTTACGGCGAGATCGCGACCGAGAAGGCCGAGGCTGCCTTCCATCTGCAGGCCCTGTCGGCGGAGGCGCAGTTCGCCTATCTGGCCACGACCGAGCCCCTGACCATCCAAGGCCTCAATGTCGGTGGGTCGCGCTATGAAGAGATGCGCGGTGATGCACCCGTGGTGGTTGATCCGAACCAGCTTCGGCTGATCAAGCTCGATGCCTCGCCCTATGGCTGGAGCCCGCGCAAGGATGGCTCGCGCCCGGACATCGAGGTGAAGGTCCAAGATGAGGGCGGATTGCTGAACCTGTCCTATGCCTCGCGCGAGGCCTTGGTGCGGCTGTTTATGCTGGCCGGATCGGATGGGCCGTCGGCGGGCAAGCTGGCCTCCGAGGCAGTGGATTTTCGCGATGTGGACGATCTGCTGATGGTCGATGGGGCCGAGGCGGCGGACTATAGCCGCGCGGGATTGCCGCCCCCGACCAACCGCCCGTTCCAGCAGGTCTCTGAAATCAATGGTATCCTGTCGTGGCAGACCCGCACCCCGCCGCTCTGGCGACAGGTGGTGCCTTTGGTGGCCGCGCGGCCTGATGGGATGAGCTTCAACATCAATACCGCCCCGGTCGAGGTCTTGATGATGCAGTTTGGCATCTCGAAGGCCGACGCCAAGATGATTGTCG
>JBBARR010000061.1:3701-9737 GCA_040399645.1 Caulobacteraceae bacterium
GAGGTCTTGATGATGCAGTTTGGCATCTCGAAGGCCGACGCCAAGATGATTGTCGACCGCCGCCGCATCGAGCCCCTCTATAGCCTGTCGCAGGTCGGGCTGGTCGGGGATGACGAGCAGAGCTACACCTTCCCCTCTGGCCGGTTTCGCTTTAGCGTTGTCGATCAGCGGCAGGGAATAGGCTACAGTTCGCGCCTGTCGCTCACTCCGGCGAGCCGGGACCGTCCCATCTGGGTCGAAGACACTATGGTTCAGAGGTTTAAACCGCGTGCTCAACTCTCAAATCAAACGCCTCCTGCCTTTCCAAGGTCGACTGTTCAACCTGGCAACTGACGGGCAGCTGGTGCAGCTGGAGCCGGTCCTCAAGGGGGTGCTGGGCCTAGGCGCGGTCGTGGTGCTGAGCCGCCAACGCTGTATCTTCGCTGCCTATAGCCCGCCCAAGGGGGTGACGGGCAGTGCGGCGCTCGCGGCTGCGCGGCTGTTTGCCACCGCCAACGCTCCTTTCGCCCAGTCTGGCCAGCAGATCTGCCGCAAGGGTGAGCAGTTTGGCATCTGGTGGTGGGATAGCGCTTGGGCGGTTGAGGCGCTGGGACATGCAGGCCTGCACGAGACGGTGACGATCCTGCCCGAGCCGCTGGTCCAGCAGCCGGGGCTTGGCGCGCGGCTCTTGCGGTCGGGGGCGGGCTTTGAAGCGCAATATTGGCGCGATGGCTGTTTGGTCGGCACCCACTGGACCCTGTCGCCCTATAGTGATGCGGCGTGGCAAGATTTCCTGCGCGAATTTCCTGATCAGGAGGGTTTTGAGCCCCTGCCGCCCCTGTCCAGCGTCGTGCGCGCGCCGGATAATCGCTATCTGAAATCCTTGGTCAGTGGCCAGATCTGGGAGGTCAGTGGCCGTCTTGGCCTCGCCGCCGCCGCTGTCTGTCTGGTCGCCTTTACCGGCTTTTTCCTCGGTCAAGCCCTGCGGCTGGACCTGCAGATCCGCAAGGCTGACGCCCAGATCGAGGCCCTGCAGGCCAGTGATGATCCGGGCGCTAAGGCGAGCCTAAAGCGCGAGCTCAATGGCGTGGTTCAGTCCGAACGGTTCTTTGTCAGGACCTCTCCGGCCGAGTTGATGCAGAAGGCCCAGAAGGTCATCTTGCCGTTCAAATATAAGCTGACCGACTTTGAATCGGACGGCAAGCAGGTGTCCTTCTCCTTGCCCGAGGAGGCCAGCGCCGGGGTTGATATCCTGACCGAAGAGCTTGAAAAATCTAAAGATTTCGCTCAGGTCACGCCGGCCTTTGACAAGGCCCGTCGCCGGGTCGTCTTCACCATGACCGTTCAGGCAGCAGGGCGGGCTGAGTAGGTCCGGATCAGCTGACAGTCTTCGTTCAGGGACAGTCGGATCGACGTCTTACCAAGGCTCGAGACCTCAATATCACTGACCGTACACTGACCGCTGGACTTGAACCGGATCGGGCTGGCATAGGCCGCCTTCCAGGTCTTGGGCAGGGTGATGGCCACCCATTGCTTTTGCGGACCGGTAGGCTCTGGCGCGATTGATGGGTCAGGGTCCTGCGCGGCGGGCAGGGCCTGCTCGGTCAGCCATAGATCGGTCTGTTCCAGATAGGCCCGGCGGCGCAGGGTCGAGACCTGACGTTGCATCTCAAACTGTAGGGTATGGACCACCACCTGATCGAGCGCGGCCCCCATACGCGGCATGACCATCACGACCGACAGGCTGATGATCGCCAAAACAATCATCATTTCGAGCAGGGAATAGCCGGACTTCGCGCGTTGAGGCTGGGCTTGGGTCATGGGCTGTCCCTCGAAACCAATCAGGCCCTTAAGCCCACCTAGACAACGATATCGGCATTATTGCCTTCACCGCCGGGCTTACCATCCGCGCCCAAGGTGCTGATGGTTGGGCTGTCAGTGCTGGTTACGGGCGGCGTATAGAGATAATCCCGTCCCCAAGGGTCCTTGGGTAGTGTGCCATCCAAATAGGGGCCGCCCCAGCCCTCAACCTCGGTCGGGGCCTTTTCGAGCAGTTTCAAGCCCTCTTCGCCGGTCGGGAAACGGTCAATGTCGAGACGCATGGTCATGACCGCTGACTTTAAGGATTTCATCTGAACCCGCGCAGCCGTGATCTTTGACTTGTCCAACTGGGCAAAGAGCCGAGGACCAACCAAGGCCACGATCATACCGATGATTGCCAGAACAATGAGGATTTCGAGCAGGCTATAGCCAGCCACGCGGTCAGCAGGATTTTTGGAACGGGTCATAAATGAGCCATCATGTCTGTTCGAAGAAAGGTAACGAAGCGTAGATAAAAACGCTCAAATCATTGAAATACCTATCTCATTTTCACCTAGACACTGCAAGGGAAATTCACCATAACAAACAGCGAACCCGTCTTGAGCAGGTTGTTTTGCTGTTCGGTTGTTCACTCCTTTCTTGGTCTGTAACCACATGCCCTTTCAATCCCTCTGGAGCGCCATCTCCTCCGCCTACGCGGGATGGACGGCGCGTGAGAGGCTGTTGGTTGTCGGCCTAGGCTTGGTGCTGCTCCTGCTGGCCCCGATCAAGAGCTACGATATTGCGCGAGGCCTTCAGGACCGTCAGTTCGAAACCCAGATCGCGCTGCACGATGCGCAAGCGCGCAGCCAGTCCGGCGTTGGCAATGTCGGGTCCTCGCTCAAGGGTCGGCGCGAGGCGGTCTCTAAGGGCTTGCGCACCGTTCGATCGATTGCCGTTGGCAAGGTCTTGCTGGTTCAACAGGTGACAGAACTGGCGGTCAATGCGGGGGTGACAGGCGTGGATGTGTCGGTGGGTGATGTGACCGATAATGTCGGCCTGATGACGGTGATCCACATTCAGCTCAATGGAAACTTTAGCTGGCCTAGCTTCACCAAGCTCTTGACCACCATCGCCAGCGCCAAACAGAAGATCATTATCGCCAGCATCTCCATCAATAAGGAACAGTCCAATAGGCTGCGTCTGGGCTTTGATGTGCCAGTGATCATCGGGACGCCCGGCCAATGATCAACCGTAGCCTCATCGTCCTGATCGCCTCGGCGGGTCTGACCGCGTTTGGGCTGGGTCTGATCAGCACGCCGTCCACACCCAATAGCGCCCAGCGGGCACCGCGCGCCCAAGCTGGCGCTATTGCCCCAACGCCAATGGTCAATCTGCCTCAGATTTCCAGCTACTTTGTTGGTCTCAATCCACCGCCCTTCGTGCCGCCGCCGCCGCCGCCGCCTCCGCCTCCGCCGCCACCCGATGTGGCGATCCTCTTTCGGCAGGATCTGGCCGCTATTGCCGATGCCGGACAGGGGCTTAAGCTTCTGATAGATGAAGGCGGCGGACGCATGAGATGGCTCGGCGTTGGTTCTGAGTTTAAAGAAGGTTGGAAAGTGGATGGGTTTGATCGTCAAAAGGTCACGCTTCGACGTGGCAAGGAGACGAGATCCATTTCGTTATTTACGCGCGTTCAGCAAAGCCCTCTGGGGAAATAGAAAATGATGACCCGCACCCGCTATTGGGCCACAGGTTCAACCGCAATAGGCCTTTGCCTCGTGCTGTCCGGCTGCGCCGCGTTCCCCAAGCTGAGAACCGGTACAACCCCCGCCTTGTCCGTCCAGGATGTTACACCCGCCGACACGGTCCAGGCCGCCTCGGAGCGTCCGACCGTCAACGAACCGACCCTGATCGACATCCCCAAATCCAGCGATAGCGGCATAAAGCCCAGTGAGCCCGAGGCCTCGGCCGAGCAGATCGCAAGCCTGTTTCCTGTTGACGCGATGGTTGACGCGACCTTGCCGCCGCAAGCCTTGCCACAGTTCCTCGATGCCGCCTTTGGACAGATTCTCAAGGTGCCCTATGCCTTAGGCCCCGGGGTTGCCGATCGCCAAGACGTCATCACCCTGCGCAGCGGCCCACAGATGTCGCAGCGCCAATTCCTGCTGCTGCTTCAAACCGCCTTACGTGACTATGGGCTGCGGCTATATGTGCGCAATGGCACCCTGTCAGTTTTGGATGACAAGACCCCGGCCTCTGGCGCCGCCGCCATCCTGCGCAGTCGCTCGGCCAACGATACGCCCGAAGGCTCGCGCACGGTCGTGCAGTTCTTCCAACTCCAGACCCTTGAAGCCAACGCGGTTCAAGGCCTATTGACCGATCTGTTCCCGCCCAGCCGCGCGGTTAGCATTCGCATGGAAGGCCTGACCAACTCGCTGGCCATCAGCGGCGCGGCCCGCGACGTGCAAAGCGTGGTCAGCTTCCTGCAACAGCTGGACAAGCCCATGTTTGAGGGCGCGCAGGTGATCCGCCTTGAGCCGATCTTCTGGGGCGCGGATAGCTATGCCAAGGCGCTGGAAGATGCCCTGACATCCGAGGGCTATAAGGTTTCGCGCACGCCGATGGTGTCGCGCACGGCCTTGATCTTGTCCATGCCTGCGACCAATCAGGTCTTGATCTTCGTCAGCGATCCCGAAGTCATGAAGCGGGTCAAGTTCTGGGCCCGCGAACTGGACCAGGCCAATGCCTTTGGCGATCAGAAGGCCAGCTTTGTCTATGACGTCAAAAATGCCAGCGCCAAGGATCTCGGCGCTCTGATCATGGGCAATGGCGGCGGCGGCCGTGAGACTGCCTCGGGCTCTTCAGGTGTTGCGGGAACCGCGCCGGCCAGTTCAGGAGACCGCAGCTCTATGGGCAGCGCATCTGGATCAGCCGCTGGTGGCACGATTATGGTCGATCCCATCGGCAACCGGATCATGTTCACCGGCACGGCGGCCCAGTTTTCGCAGCTTCGTAGCCTTCTAGAGAAGCTCGATAAGGCCCCGCCTCAGGTTATGATTGAAGTGATCGTGGCCGAAGTGACCTTGACCGATGCCACCAAGATTGGCCTGGAATGGTTCTTCAATCGCTCCGGCGGCAATATTAATGGGTCCATCTCAGGCGGCACGAGGGGCGGCCTAGGCATTGGCAGTGCGGGTCTGGCGCTGAATTTTGTCGGGACCGGCGACCTTCGTGCGGCCTTTAATGCCTTTGCCTCCAACAATAAGGTCAACATCATCTCTCGCCCGCGGCTTGTCACCAAGAGCGGCGAAGTGGGCCACATTCAGGTCGGTACCGACGTGCCGATCATCACCTCTCAGGCGGCGTCAAACGTCCAGAACAATGGCGCGACCAGCGTTCTGCAGTCGGTGCAATATCGTCAGACCGGTGTGATCTTGACCATCAAGCCCGTGGTCTATGGCGGCAACCGCGTCGATTTGGAAATCAAACAGGAACTGTCCAAGGTCGGCTCAGGCGGCAGCGCCGCCATTGCTAGCCCGCCGATCCTTAATCGCAGCCTCGAGAC
Organism: Caulobacteraceae bacterium; assembly: GCA_040399645.1. Taxonomy (GTDB): domain Bacteria; phylum Pseudomonadota; class Alphaproteobacteria; order Caulobacterales; family Caulobacteraceae; genus CAISGS01. The sequence continues at coordinate 9,049 of JBBARR010000061.1, forward strand.
CAAGCTGTCGATCATGGAGGGCTCGACCTCGGTGCTGGGCGGCCTGATCGATAATAACTATAGCAAGTCCAACAGCGGCATCCCGTTCTTGAAGGACCTGCCCGTGGTTGGTGCCGCCTTCCGTCAAGACGTTGTCGATGGCAACAAGACCGAGTTGGTCATGCTGGTGACGCCGTTCATCATTCGCGACAGCAACGATATGGATGAGCTGTCCGCTCAGATGTCGGGCGAGATGAACAAGGCCTTCAGGGTCGGTGGCGGCAGCTCCTACACCCTGACCGGCCTTCGGACCGGTCTCAATCTGGGCCTAGGGCTACCCCAAGCAGTGTTGCCGGTTGCCGGCAAGGGCCGGGTCGCGCGGCCTATGCCTAAAAGTCCGACTCTTCCGATACCAGCGACTGCCAGCCCAAGCGATCGACCGTAAACTGGTCGTCAATATTGCGGCGGCGATCCTTTAGGGTGACCGTGACGTGATAGAGCCGAACATTGAATTGCCCATCACCGGTGGGCATGCCGATGCTGCGCCGGACGGGCGTGAAGGGCACACTGGTCCAACTCATCACCACGGTGTTGGACAGGCTCGTCTCGCCATTGGGCTTGGCCTCTGGGTTCAAAGCGGTGACCAGACTTAAGGCGGATTGGCGCAAGGAAAGCCGGTCTAGGGTCCTTTGATGCTTGATCTGGTTGGC
>JBBARR010000062.1:0-9680 GCA_040399645.1 Caulobacteraceae bacterium
ACCTTAAATCGTATATAGTATAATTATACGTCTAGAAGTATAATTGGTGTTGAGCAATCGTGTGAACCTTACAAACCGGTTCATCTGGTTGGTTAGCGACGGCAAGAGGGTGGTTATGACTCAAGGTTTGGATGGCGGCAAACATCGCTAAGAAGATCGCTAGATGGGCTTTCCTGAAATTTCGTTAAATATTGTCAAGCCTGAGTTTTTCGGCCAATCTGGTGCTTAATTTATCGCTAGGAATGGGTGCATGGAAACGGTCGGACGGATCGAGCCGACTCTCTTGGATCGCCCGACGGGTGACATCTTGGATGTCATGAATGATTTGACGGCTCAGGCCGTGGTGCTGGGAAAGTCGCTGCATCCGCGAACGGCTCAACAGTTGGGCTCTCTCGTGCGGATGATGAATGCCTACTATAGCAATCTCATCGAAGGCCATAACGCCCTGCCGCACGATATTGAACGCGCGCTTCTTGGAGATTTTGACACGGACCAAGGGCGTAGAAACCTTCAGGTCGAGGCCGCAGCCCATATCCGTGTACAGGCCCATATTGATGGGCTGGCCTCAGACAGGGGGCTGCCGAGTCCATCATCCATCGGCTTTATTCGCGGCCTGCATGAAGCCTTCTATCGCGACGCGGCAGACGAGATGGTGACGATAGGGTTAGGTGAGCACCAATTTCGCATGGTGCCAGGCCAGTTTCGCTCCGAGCCCAGCCATGACAATCAGGTCGCAAAACATATCCCGCCGTCGAGCGATAGGGTTATGGCCTTCATGGAGCGGTTTGAGCAGCGCTACGACCTGTCGAAGATGGGCAGTGCGGGCAAGTTGTTGGCCATTCCGGTCGCTCACCATCGATTCAACTATATCCACCCCTTTTCAGACGGCAACGGCCGGGTCAGCCGCCTGATGAGCCATGCCATGTTCCAGATCGCAGGGGTTGGAGCCCATGGGCTCTGGTCCGTATCGAGGGGGCTGGCGCGGGGGCTTGAGAGCCGTAGTGAATATAAGATGATGATGGATCATGCCGATCAACCGCGCCAAGGCGACCGCGATGGCCGGGGGAACCTCTCGACCGCTGCCCTAGAGACCTATGTCCTATGGTTTCTGCGGGTTTGTCTTGATCAGGTCCGATATATGTCCAGCCTGTTTGATCTGGAAAATCTAACCTCGCGCCTGAAGCACTATGTCGACAGAAGAACCCACCTGAAACCCGAGACCTTTCGATTGCTGCAAGAGGCTGCGATCCGAGGGGAGTTCGCGCGAGGCGATGCCAGTCGCATTACAGGCATGCCGCAGTCCTCTGCCCGAATTGTGCTCGCCGATGCGATCAGAGAGGGCCTTCTCGCCTCAGATACACCAAAGGGTCCAGTTTCCTTGAGATTCCCATCGGGGGCCTTGGACCTGCTATTTCCGCAACTTTTCCTCGCCTCATGACGGCGCGAGCGATCTAGTCGCCGCTAGTGCGGGTGAAACCAAACGGGCTTTTGACCCATCCACTCCCAAAATCTTGACCTTTGGTCTGGCCAACCGGTCAAATTGCGTCTATGACATCGCTGTCAATTGATAAGAAACGACCGCAAGGACGCGTTAGGCACATGCAATCCTCAGATCAGCCATCGATCAGCGGGTCTCGCGCTCTGGTCCTGTTGGGGGCCACGGGAGACCTCGCCAAGCGCATGTTGTGGCCGTCCTTGCTGCATCTGGATGCGGACGGCTTGCTGCCTGAGGGGCTGACCCTGTTTGGCGTTGCGCGGCTTCAGGGCACCGATGAGAGCTTTAAGGCCGGATTGCGCGCAGACCTTTCGGGCCGTGACGGGATCGACGCGGCGGTGCTTGACCGCTTCTTGTCGCGCATTGCCTATGTCAGCGGCGATGTGACCGTGCCCGAAGGCGCGGCCCATCTGGCCGAGGTCATTGGCCCTGTCGATCAACGGACCTTCTTCTTTGCCCTGTCGCCCAGCCTCTATGCGGCTGCCTGCGCCAATCTGAAGGCAGCGGGGCTCATTCAGGACAATAGCCGTCTGGTTTTGGAAAAGCCGATTGGCCGCGATCTTGAAAGCTCTAAGGCCATTAACCGCGCCGTGGCGGCGGTGGCGGGTGAAGAGCAGATCTTCCGCATCGATCACTATCTGGGCAAGGAGACGGTGCAGAACCTGATTGCCTTGCGCTTTGCCAATACATTCTTTGAGCCGCTCTGGACCGGCCGGACCATTGATCACGTCCAGATCACAATTGCTGAGACCGAAGGCATTGGCGATCGGTGGCCCTATTATGACGAATATGGCGCGGCGCGGGACATGGTGCAAAACCATATGCTGCAGCTTCTGTGTCTGGTGGCGATGGAGCCGCCGTCTGATCTTGATCCGGACTCGGTACGAACCGAAAAGGTTAAGGTGTTGCGCTCGCTGCGACCCTTTACCCACGCCTCGGCCCAGCAGCACAGTGTGCGCGGCCAATATCAGGCTGGCTCCATTCAAGGGGCCCCGACCAGGGCCTATCTGGACGAGGTGGGCCGCGAGACGGACACCGAAACCTTCGTGGCCCTGCGCTGCGAGATCGACAATTGGCGCTGGGCGGGCGTGCCCTTTTTCTTGCGCACCGGCAAGCGCATGGCCGAGCGCCGCACCAAGATCGTAATCCAGTTCAAATCTGTACCCCACTCGATCTTCCAAGCGGCGGGATCAGAAGACCTGTCGCCCAACCGTTTGGTGATCGATTTGCAGCCCGATGAGGACATCAAGCTGACCTTGATGAATAAGCGCCCCGGTCTGGATCAGGGCGGTATGAGACTGCAAAACATGCCCCTGTCTTTGAGCCTTTCGGCCAGCTATGGCGGCAAGGGTGGTCGGCGGCGGATTGCCTATGAACGTCTCTTGCTCGATGTCTTTCGGGGGGATCGGACGCTATTTGTTCGCCGAGACGAGGTTGAGCAGGCCTGGACCTTTATCGACGGCTTGGAAAAGGCCTGGGCCGAGGCGCGCATGAACCCCAAGCCTTATCTTCCCGGCTCGTGGGGACCGTCGGGGGCCTTTGGCCTGACCGAACGGTCTGGCCGCGAATGGGTGGATTGATCCCATGACCTCAGCAATCATCCCTCTTCACCCCGTCTTGGCGGCGGTTACGGCTCGGATTAGCGAGGCCAGCGGCGATAGCCGCGCGGCCTATGAGGCGCAGATGCAGGAGGCTGCGGCTTCGGGTACGGCGCGGGGGCGTCTGAGCTGTGGCAATCAGGCTCATGGTTTTGCCGCCGCCGATGAGGGCTGGGAAAAGCTGACCCTAAAGCTGGCTGAGCGGCCCAATATCGCCATTGTCACCGCCTATAATGACATGCTCTCGGCCCATCAGCCCTATGCGACCTATCCTGACCAGATCAAGGCAGCAGCCCGTGAGGTTGTGGCAACGGCTCAGGTCGCAGGCGCGGTTCCGGCCATGTGCGATGGCGTAACCCAAGGCCGCGGCGGTATGGAACTGTCCCTGATCAGCCGCGATGTTGTGGCCCTATCAGCGGCCATTGGCCTGTCGCATGATGTGTTCGATGCCGCCCTCTATCTGGGTATCTGTGACAAGATTGTGCCGGGCCTCTTTATCGCGGCGGCCCGTTTTGGCCATCTGGGCAGCCTGTTTGTACCCTCTGGCCCCATGGCCTCTGGCCTACCTAATCTGGATAAGGCCAAGGTGCGTCAGCGCTATGCCCTCGGTGAGGCCAGCCGCGCAGAACTGTTAGAGGCAGAGGCCGCCTCCTATCACGCCCCCGGCACCTGCACCTTTTACGGCACCGCCAATTCCAACCAAATGTTGATGGAGGCCATGGGCCTACATCTGCCAGGCGCGGCCTTCGTGGCTCCGAACAGCTCGTTGCGCACCGCCCTGACTAAGGCCGCGACCCAGCGGGCGGTGGTGATCAGCGCCTTGGGCGAGGACTATACGGCCTTTGGCGCGGTGGTGACGGTCAAGTCGATCGTTAATGCCACGGTGGCACTTCTGGCCACAGGGGGCTCAACCAACCACACCCTGCATCTGGTGGCCATGGCCGCTGCGGCAGGTATCCATTTGACCTGGCAAGACATTGCCGATCTTTCCAGCATCACGCCGCTTTTGGCGCGGATCTATCCAAACGGCGTTGCCGACATCAACCATTTCCAAGCCGCAGGCGGCTGCGGATTTCTGTTTGGCGAACTGATCAAGGCGGGCCTGCTGCATGAAGATGTCCAGACCGTCAGCGGCTTTGGCCTGCGACGTCAGACTGAGGAGCCTTGGCTGGACGGTGAGGTGCTGCGGTGGCGGCCAGCAGTGCGCGACAGCCTAGATCTCTCGGTTCTGCGCCCCGCCTCTGATCCCTTCTCGACCCATGGCGGCATGGCCCTTCTGTCGGGTAATCTTGGCCGAGCGGTCCTCAAAACATCCGCCCTAAAGCCGCAGGATCATCGGGTTTGCGCGCCGGCCAAGGTCTTTGTCAGCCAAGAGGCGCTTCAGGCAGCCTTTGAAGCGGGTGAACTGACCGGTGATTTCGTCGCTGTGGTGGTGGGGCAGGGGCCCCGCGCCAATGGCATGCCCGAACTGCACAGTCTGACCCCGGTGCTGGGGGCCTTGCTCGACAGGGGGCAACGGGTGGGCCTGATCACGGATGGCCGCATGTCTGGCGCCTCGGGCAAGGTACCCGCTGCGATCCACTTGACGCCAGAGGCGCTCGATGGCGGCGTGATTGGCAAGATCATTGACGGTGACATGGTCCTGTTGGATGCAGAGCAGGGCCTTTTGCAGGTCGAGGTGGCCGCCGATGTGCTGGCGGCCAGGCCGGCCTTTGTGCCCGATGCCCGTTTGGGTTTAGGACTGGGGCGTGAACTGTTTGCAGGCTTTAGAGCCGCTGCCTTGCCCGCAGATCGCGGCGGCGGCTTCTTTAGTCCGGTTTAGGATGTTGAGATGACGGTTAGGACCTCACAGATCGGACTGGTTGCGGATATTGGTGGAACCAATGCCCGTTTTGCCCTGGCCTGCAGACAGCCCAATGGGGCTCTGAGCCTCGACCATCGGCAGGACTTGGCGGCTGAAGATTTTTCGACACTTGCCCTTTGTCTTCAAGCCTATCTGGATGGGCTAGAGCCTGACTTGCGCCCAACCCAAGCGGCCTTTGGTGTCGCCTGCCCGATCACCGGCGATCACGTCAAGCTGACCAATCGCGACTGGTCGTTCAGCATCGAGGGCTTGAAACAGACCTTTGGTCTGGACCGGCTCGAGGTGGTCAATGACTTTACCGCCATTGGCCATTCGATCGGTGCCCTAACGGCAAAGACTGTGGAATCGCTTCCCGGCCCGGCTTGGCCAGAGCGGCTGACGGGTGTTGTTTCGATCGTTGGGCCGGGCACAGGCCTTGGTGTCGGCGGCCGGATGCTGACCGAGGAAGGGGCAGAGGTGATCTTGGCCAGCGAGGGCGGGCATGTGAGCTTTGCGCCAATCGATGGCTTGGAGATCGAAATCCTGCGGCTCCTGCTCGGCAAGTTCCCACGCATCTCCAATGAGCGCATCCTATCAGGATCGGGTCTTGGCCATCTCTATGAGGCCCTGTCGGAAATTAGAGGGACACCGGTCACGTCGCCGGGCGCTCCAGCGATCCTTGAGGCTGCGATGGTTGGTAGCGACCCCTTGGCCGTCGAGGCGGTTGAACGGTTCTGTCTGATCTTGGGCTCAGTGTTGAGCGATGTGGCCCTGATCCATGGCGCCTCAGCCGTCGCCATTGCAGGCGGTATGGCCCCGCGCATGACCCCGTTCTTAAACACAGCAGCGGTGCGCTCGCGCTTTGAGGCCAAGGGCCGGTCACAGCACCTGCTGACGACACTGCCCATCGCGCTGATCCGCCATCCGCAGCCCGGCCTTTTGGGCGCAGCCAATCTGCTATTTCCCGCCCTAGCCCAAGGAAAGTCGCAACCATGAGCGTGGATATACAGGTCCTATTGCGCAAGGCGCGCATCATGCCGGTGGTGACGATCCAGACGGCCGATCAGGCCATCCCCTTGGCCCATGCCCTGCTTGAAGGGGGCCTCACCGCTATCGAGGTAACCTTGCGCACCCCCGCCGGACTGCCCGGGATCGAAGCGATTGCTCGGCACGTGCCACAGATGGCCGTCGGGGCTGGGACGGTTCTGTCGCCTGCGGACCTGCGTGCAGTGGCGAAGGTGGGCGCAACCTTTGCCCTGTCGCCTGGATCAACGCCAGATTTGCTGGCCGCCGCCAAAACCTCGTCCATTCCCTTCGTGCCTGGCGTCGCCACCGCTTCGGAAGTTATGGCGGTATTGGCTGCGGGGATGACGACGATGAAGCTGTTCCCGGCCTCGATCGTTGGCGGCGTTCCGATGCTTCGGGCGCTGGCCGGGCCGCTGGGCGAGGCGATGTTCTGTCCCACGGGCGGGGTGAGTTTGGACAATGCCGCCGCCTATTTGGCCGAGCCCAATGTGCTTTGTGTTGGCGGCACCTGGATTGCGCCGCTGGATCTGATCAATGCGGGCAACTGGGCTGAGATTACCGCCCGCGCTGGCGCCGCTGTTGCGGCCTTTGCGGGGTGAGTGCCATGAATGCGATCTTCACCGATGACTATGCTGAACTGGTCAATCTGCTGATTGAGGCCAGGCTAGCGGCCGGTCTAACTCAGCGGGCCCTGGCGCGCCGCATTGGCAAGGTCCAGTCCCATATCTGCGCCATCGAGCAACGCCAGCGGCGGGTGGAGCTGCTGGAGTTCTACACCATCGCCCGCGCGCTCAGTCTGGATCCTGTCGATCTGTTTCGCCAAGCAGCCGAGCGCTTTGATGGTTTGCGTGCTACCCCCTTTGCACTCCTAAACACGCCTCAATCTGAGCGTCTTTCGGCCTGAGGGCCCATGGCCAGCGGCGTCAAAACCTGAAACAGTAACTCCCCAAGCCCGCCATCCAAGACGGGTGCCCATGGAGGATGCTGATGGCGCGCGTACCCTATTTTGATCGCTCAAAGCTTGAGGGCCGGGCTAAGGCGGCGATGGACAAGCTGCCGCCGCTCAACCTCTTTGCCATGCTGGCCCACAGCGGCGATCTGGTCGATGGCGTGACCAAGCTTGGCAATCAGATCCTATCCCATACCGCGCTGGTTCCTTGGCTGCGTGAGATTGTGATCCTCCGCGTCGGGGTGATCACCGGATCGGCCTATGAGGTCTATCAACATCGCCGCATCGCTCAGGCCTACAAGATCGCCGATGAGCGCATTGATGCGGTGATCGGCGGCGACATGGCCGCCTTGGCGCCGCTCGAGCAGGCGGTCTGTGCCATGGTCGAGACCGTGCTGGCGCTGGGTCGGCCCAGCGACGAGCAGTTCAATCAGATGATGGAGCTTATCGGGCTTCGACCCTTACAAGAGCTGGTCCTCACCTGCGGCTACTATTTTATGGTCTCTCGATTCCTCGTCACCTTTGATGTCGACATTGAAAGCCAAGAACAGATGGGCGGCGATCGCCCGCCCCTGATCTTGCCGGGCATGGACAAGGCCCTTTAGGCAATCACGACGAGATGGCCCGCAGATGGCCCGCAGACGGCCTGTCTATTTCTCAACACCCATCGGTATGAGCCGAGCGATCGAATGGACCTTAAGATGATGTTGCGAAAGACCCTGATGAGTATGGTGGCGATGGCCACGCTCGCCTCTGTTCCGGCCCATGCGGGTGATCCGGCCTCTGCAGCCACCAAGGCGGCTCAGAGCGCTCTAGCCAAGACCCTGCCCTTTTCTGATCGTCAGGATTTTGACTTTGCCTCACGCGGTTATCTTGGCACGCGCACCGACCCGCTCATCAAGCGCGCCGATGGCACGGTGGTCTGGGACCTCAACGCCTACAATTTCGTCAAGGGCGATGCGCCCGATACGGTCAATCCCAGCCTTTGGCGTCACGATCAGGTACTGGCCAAGTCGGGCCTTTTCCAAGTGTCCGATACGATCTGGCAGGTGCGCGGCTTCGACATTTCCAACGTCACCTTCATCAAGGGCAAGACCGGCTGGATCGTGGTTGACCCCCTGACCAGCGCTGAGGTGGCCAAGGCGGCCCTCGAGCTGGTCAATGAAAAGCTCGGCGTCCGACCCATTATGGCTGTGATCTATACCCACAGCCACGGCGACCATTTTGGCGGCGTCAAGGGCATGATCGACCAGAAGGATGTCGATGACGGCAAGGTTCAGGTCATTGCCCCGCAAGGCTTTATGGAGCAGGCTGTCTCGGAAAATATCATCGCCGGCACGGCTATGAACCGCCGCGCCACCTATCAGTTCGGCCATTTTCTAGCCCCGGGTCCTGAAGGTCAGATGGGTAGTGGCATTGGATTGGCGGTCTCCAAAGGTACGGTCACGCTTATCGCGCCCACAGTCTCGATCACCAAGACGGGCGAAGAGATGGTCGTTGATGGGGTGCGGGTCCAGTTCCAGATCACACCGGGAACCGAAGCGCCGTCAGAGATGAACTTCTTCCTGCCTGACCTGCATATTCTGTGCATGGCTGAGAACGCCAACGTGACCATGCACAATGTCCTGACCCCGCGCGGCGCTCTCGTGCGCGACTCTAAGGCTTGGGCCGACTATTTGACTGAGTCGGTGCGGCTCTATGGGGCCAATACGGACATCATGTTCACCAGCCACGGCTGGCCGCGCTTTGGTAAGGCCGAGGTCAATGGCTTCTTGGAAAATCACCGCGACGCCTACAAGTACCTGCACGACCAGTCGGTGCGTTTGATGAACCAAGGCCTGACCGGCGAAGAGATCGCCGCCAAGGTCGTCCTGCCCAAGGCGCTGAATGATAGCTGGTACAATAGGGGCTATTACGGAACCATGAGGTTCAATAGCCGCGCCGTCTATCAACGCTATATGGGCTGGTACGATGCCAATCCAGTTCACCTCGCCGATCTGCCGCCCGCCGAAGAGGGCAAGCGCTATGTCGGGGCAATGGGCGGGGCCGATAAGGTCATGGCTTTGGCCAAGCTCTCGATCGACAAGGGTGACTATAGCTGGGCCGCAACCTTGCTGAATAATGTGGTGATGGGCGATAGCGCCAATGTCGCCGCTCGCGAGATGCTGGCCAGCGCCTATGACCAGTTGGGCTATCAGCAGGAAAGCTCGCTGGCCCGTAACATCTATCTGATGGGGTCAACCGAGCTGCGTAAGGGCGTGCAAAAGTCGGCCAGCTTGCCCATGTCCAGCGATATGGTGGCCAATCTACCCACCGCCATGCTGTTTGATCTGTTGTCCGTGCGCCTCGATGCGGCCAAGGCAGAAGGCGTTAATCTCAAGCTGGCCATGGTGTTTGCGGACCGCAATGAGAGCGTCTATATCCGCGTGCGCAATGGCGTCCTGATCGCTGAACCGCGAGCGGCACCGGGACCTGTTGATGCGACCTTGACTGTGGCCCGTCCGCTGTTCTTGCAGAGCATCTTGATGGGCACGTCACTGGCCTCTGCGGTGATGACCGGCAAGGCTAAGATCGAGGGGGATATGCGGGCCTTCGGTAAGCTGACCGAACTGTTCGACAAGGGCGGCGGGGATTTCCCCATCGTGACGCGGCCCTGAATCTCTTTAATTCCTTAGACGGTGGCTGACCCTTGGCTTCAGCCCGATTAACCCGATTAATACCAGCGCACGCTAACGCTGACTCTTTGTGGATTCCCAAGGCGGTCGATTT
>JBBARR010000063.1:0-9652 GCA_040399645.1 Caulobacteraceae bacterium
AAATGGTGTCAATCGGCTGCACGCCAGCGGCCGCTGCGCCGGTCAAGCACAGCGCACCAGCCAGCTGGTAGACCGGGTCGTACTCACCATCAGGCCGCCGGTTGGTGCTGGCACCCAAAGCGGCGGCTATGTCTTCCGCGCCCCATGTCAGGCCAGCCAGGCGCGCACTACAGCCTTCATACGAGCCCAAGGCAAACAGCGACTGCGGCGTCTCCGTCGCTACAGGCATGATGCGGACCGAACCACGGACAAGCCCTTCGCGGACTTCCAGAGCGTCTAGGTAGTGCGACAACTCGACAACATCCGCTGCCGAACGCACCTTGGGCAACATAATGCCGTCCGGGGCACCCGCCACAACCATCAAATCGAGCAACGCTGCGGGGGTCGTCAAGGGATTGATGCGCACCCACAGTTGCTGGCCGGCCCGGCCATTCACAGCCAGGCTGCGTTGCTGCAAATACGCCAAAGCCATTGCCCGCGCAATGTGGGTTCTGGCCGGCGCCACGGCATCTTCCAGATCAAGTATCAGTGCATCGGCGCCCGAGTTCTCGCCCTTGGCCAGCTTGCGCTCGCTGTCGGCGGGAATGAACAACATGGAGCGCAACGGTGCAAACGGATCGGGGGCAATTGGCGATGGCATGTGGACGTCCGTTCAGTTGACGTTGACGACAGGTTTTCGGTGCATCAAAGCGACCCGCTTGCAGGTGGCCACAATCTCGTCACGCTGGTTCCAAGCGGTGTGCTGGAACACCACGATGCCATTGCGTGGGCGTGATTGGCTGTCGCGTTTTTCAAGCACCACCGTCGCCACATGCAGCGTGTCCCCGGCAAACACCGGCTTGGGAAACCTGACTTCATCCCAACCCAAATTACCGACCGTGGTCCCCAGTGTGGTGTCACCCACCGAGACACCGACCATCAAGCCGAGGGTGAAGACACTGTTCATCAGCGGCTTGCCAAACTCGGTCGTCTTTGCATATTCAGCATCGAGGTGAATAGCAGCCGGGTTGTGCGTCATGGTGCTAAACAACACGTTGTCGGTTTCAGTCACGGTTCGGCGTATGTCGTGCTTAAAAATTTGTCCGACTTCAAACTGTTCAAAATAAAGGCCAGTCATGTGAATTTTCCTACTTGATATGATTGCATATTATATTAAACAATACGTCAACGAACGCATTGAGCGACGGCGAATCAACATGGCCAACACCACCCGAACCAACGTCCAAGCTTTGCTCACCAGCAGGCCCAACGGAATTCCGCAAGCGGCGCATTTCGACATCGTGACGACGGCCTTGCCTGCGCTGCAAGACGGCCAACTTTTGGTGCGAAATGATTTTTTATCGGTCGAACCAGCCATGCGCGGTTGGGTCAATGCGGTCGCGAACTACTCAGACCCGGTGGCCATTGGCAGCGTGATGCGCAGTTTCGCAGCCGGCGTGGTGGTCGCGTCTCGCCACCCGTCCTACGCCGAAGGCGACCAAGTGATGGGCATGCTGGGCTGGCAACACTACGCCATCACAGACGGCAGTGATTTGCGCCGCAAAGTGCTTGAACATGATTTGCCTTTGTCGCTGTCACTCGGCGTGCTGGGCATCAACGGTATCACCGCTTACTTTGCACTCACCGAAGTCGGCCAACCGCGCCCGGGGGAGACGGTGGTGGTTTCTACCGCAGCCGGTTCGGTCGGATCGGCCGTTGGGCAGATCGCCAAAATTGCCGGCTGCCGCACGGTGGCCGTCACCGGCGGCGCGGCCAAGCAGCGCTTGTGCACCGATGAGTTTGGCTACGACGCCGCTGTCGACTACAAAAGTTCAACGTTCAAGGCAGATCTGGCGCAAGCCTGTCCGCAAGGCGTGGATGTTTACTACGACAACACCTCGGGCGAAATTTCTGACGCGGTGCTGCACCACATCAACAAACAAGCCCGCATCGTCATCTGCGGCACCGCCTCGGTCTCGAATTGGGAGCCGTGGCCATCCGGGCCTCGCGTCGAGCGTCACTTGCTCAACAAGTCGGCGCGCATGCAGGGGTTTTTAGTTTGGGATTATGAGCATCGCTACGAAGAAGCTGTCAGCAAGCTGGCGCCGTGGGTGCGCGCTGGCAATTTACGCTACCGGGAAGAAATTCTCGAGGGCATTACCTCGGCACCGGACGCCATCGCCGGGCTTTACCGCGGCGACAACCTCGGCAAGCGCTTGATCAGACTGCACCACGATTGAGAGTCATAGCTCGACCCCAGACCTGACACCTCCAGCCGAACAGCCACCTCGAACAAGCCCTATGCGCTCGACTTTGACGAGCGCGGTCAGCCTGACTTTTTGAGCGCTCACAAGGTCATTCAGGCTGAATGCCAGCTGTTTTTATCTTGTCGCGCCAAGCCACAAACTGCTGACTCATGTAAGCCTGAAATTCTGCCGCCGGCGCAGGGGAAACATCAGCGCCCATGGCCGTTAATTTGTCGGAGATTTCCTTGCGGCCAACGATCCGGTTGATTGATTGACTGAGTCGGCTGGTGATGTCAACGGGCAGGGACGCCGGCCCCAAAATACCCACCCAAGCGGCCAGATCGAATCCGGGTAAATTGGCACTGGCGGCAAGGGTTGGCAGCTCAGGTGCCAGCTTGCTTTTGGACTCGGTCGTGACCGCCAGCGCGCGCAACCGCCCCGCCTTGAGCAGCGCCTGACTGGACGCCAAGTCCACAAACAGGTAGTTGATTTCGCCCCCGATCAACGCAGTCAATGCCTGTGGCGTGCTTTTATAAGGCACCGGCAGCGCATTCAGACCCATCAGGTTGTTGAAAGCAGAACCGGCAATTTGACCGGTGCTGTTGCCGTAACCGAAACTCATTTTGGCGGGATTTTCTTTGGCAAAGGTCCTCAAGTCCGCGACACTTTTGAACGACTGGTCAGCCGACACCGTCAAAACGAACAGGAAGTTACAAACGCGGGCAATCGGCGTGAAGTCCTTCAACGGGTCGTAGGGAAGCTTCTTGAAAAGATGCGGATTGGCCGAATTGACAGTGTTGGTTGACAACATCAGTGTGTACCCGTCCGCCGGGGCTTTGGCCACCAACTCAGCGGCGATGAAACCCGATGCGCCCGGCCTGTTGTCGACCACAAATGGTTGGCCGAACTCGGTCTGCAGTTCTTGCGCCAGCATCCGGGCCACGATGTCACTGGCACTCCCAGCCGCAAAAGCAGTGATGATTTTGACCGGCTTGACTGGCCAAGTTTGTGACTGCGCGGGTTCCCCCGCAAGCAGCATCAAGCCCATCACCAAACTGCAGCTTATTTGCTTTGAATTCATTTGTCGTCTCCTGGTCAGCTTGAAAGGCTATTTTGTATGCTACTGTACCGTATACACAAAATTTGACATGACCAACGCCAACACCCCCACCCCACCGAGCGCGACTTCGACACGTCCAGCGCCCCTCAACGGCATTCGCGTGCTCGATTTATCCAAGGTACTGGCGGGGCCGATGTGCGCTCAATATTTGGGCGACATGGGCGCCGACGTGATCAAAATAGAAGCCCCCGGACAAGGCGACGAAACGCGGCACTGGCCACCGTTTCGCCAGGCCGGGGAAGACAGCATCGGCGCGGTTTTTTTAAGTGCCAACCGCAATAAGCGCAGCCTGAGCCTGGATCTCAAAACAGCGCAGGGTCGCGAAGTGATTCACCGCCTTGCCAAGTGGGCCGACGTGGCGATTGCCAGCTTTGGACCCAACGTTGCAGAGAAACTAGGGGTTGACGCCAAGACCCTGCGGGACTGCAATCCCCGCCTGATTTACTGCGACATCTCCGGTTTTGGCAGCATCGGCCCAATGCGCGAAGGCAAAGGCTACGACGTGATTCTGCAATCCTTCACCGGCATGCTGTCAATCACTGGTGAACCAAAGGGCCCGCCAGTGCGCAGCCCCTTTTCCCCAGTCGACCAAGCCACCGGCTTGCACGCACTCATCGGTATCACCTCCGCCCTTTATCGGCGGGAGCGTACCGGCCAAGGATGCACGGTAGAAGCCTCGTTGTTCGACACCGCCACCGGGCTTTTAGGCTATTTCCTTCAGAGCTTTTGGGAACGCGGCACCGAGCCCGAAAAGCCAGGCTCTGGCCATGAGTCTTTATGCCCGTACCAAGTCTTTGAAACCGCCGATACGCCACTTATTTTGGGGGTCGCCAACGACACGCTGTGGCGAAGGTTTTGCGCGCTGGCGGATCTCGGTGAGGTGGTCGACCACCCGCATTACCAAACCAACGCAGACCGCGTGCAACACCGCGAAGAAACGGTCGCACTGGTGTCGAAAGCCCTGCGCACCCGCACACGCGATGTCTGGCTTGCAGCGCTCGACAAAGCCGGCATTCCAAGCTCACCACTGCACACGCTGGGAGAACTCTCAGAGCACCCTCACACGGCTGCCAGCGGCATGAAGTTTAACTACGAGCACCCCGTTTTAGGCAAGCTGCAAGGCGTGGCCCAACCGCTGCGCTTTGACGGACAAAGAACAGAAATTCGCCGCCCACCGCCTATGCACGGCCAACACAGCGATGAAATTCTGCGTGAGCTGGGCTATGGCGACGACGACATTTATGCGCTGCTGAAAGACGGTGTCCAATAGACCCCTCATCACCCAAGGACTCCTACCGTGACGGCAGGCATCAGACTTCCAGGCACCCCCGAACCCATGCACTTTTGGCCTGGCTTTGGCGGCATCAACATCGCTGGCGATTCCTGGGGGGACCCCAACGGACCGCTGGTGCTGCTCCAACACGGTGGCGGCCATACTCGTCATGCTTGGAAAGGCACGGCAGAGTTGCTGGGCAAAGTGGGCTACCACGCAGTCGCCTTTGACGCCCGCGGCCATGGCGATTCGGCCTGGGCGCCCGACGGTCTGTACGGCCAGGACGTGATGGTGCAAGACCTCAAATGCGTGATCGCCGCGCTCGGAAATCGACGCCCGGTGTTGGTCGGCGCCTCGATGGGCGGCGGCACCAGCTTGGTGGCTGTCGGCGAGGACCATGTCGACGCCACCGCCCTGATCATGGTCGACATTGCACCGCGGATTGAAACCGAGGGCATCGACAAGATTCAAGCGTTTATGAGCCAGAAGCCGGAAGGCTTCAGCTCCCTTGAAGAAGTCGCTGAGGCCATCGGAAACTATCAGCCCCAGCGTGTTCGACCCAAAAATCTGGACGGCTTGGTGAAGAATATTCGCCTGGGTGCTGATGGCAAATATCACTGGCATTGGGACCCTCTTTTCCGCGCCGGAACCCGCGACCTTGGACGCCGCGAGCAACGTCTGGAGGCTTGTGCACGGCATCTCAGCTTGCCCACCTTGTTGGTGCGTGGCGGCTTGTCGGACGTTCTCAGCGAAGCCGGAGCCCAGCACTTTTTGACCTTGTGCCCCAGCAGTGAATACGTCAATGTGACGAACGCCGGCCACATGGTCGCCGGTGACCGCAATGATATTTTTGGCACTGCAGTGATTAACTTCTTGGCCCGCAACGTCCCCATCCAAGGCGAGCCCAAACACCCCGCGCACAGCAGCAAGGGCGCCGCGCCTGGCGAGGACATCAATGACGTACCTTGACCTCTTGTCGGTCAATTTCAGGGCTGCGCCTGCTCAAGAAAAACAGCCAACGACAGAATATTTTTCTTATTCCTACTTGGATTGAAAGAAAAAAAAGAAACTCTTTTTGCGGCTGCACAGTTAATCTGGAACGCATGAAGAACTTTGCACCCACCCTGTCTTTCGCCGAGGCGCACCTTGGCTCGACCAAGCCGCTGCAGCGTCACACCCCGTCCACACTCCGAAGCGGCGCCAAGGTCTTGGTCGACACCTTGGTCGAGCTGGGCGTCGACACGCTGTTTGGCTACCCGGGCGGCGCGGTCTTGCCGATTTACGACGCCTTATTCCAAGACGTTCGCCTGCGCCATGTGCTGGTTCGCCACGAGCAGGCCGCGGTGCATGCCGCCGAAGGCTATGCGCGCACAACCGGCCGCGTCGGGGTGGTGCTGGTGACGTCCGGCCCAGGCGTTTGCAACACTATTTCTGGACTGGTCGACGCGCTCTGCGACTCCATCCCATTGGTCTGTATCAGCGGCCAGGTGTCGTCACTGCTGATCGGCACCGATGCCTTTCAAGAGTGCGACGCCATCGGCCTGACACGGCCGGCGACCAAGTGGAATCACCAAATTCGCCATCTCGACGAAGTCATCCCGACCCTTACAAAAGCCTTTTCACTGGCCGCCAATGGACGCCCAGGACCGGTGGTGATTGACTTTCCCAAAGACCTTCAGCAGCAACTGTGGGCCGGCCATTCCAACGACTTGCCGCCAGAAACGCCGACCGCCAACCAAGCTGAGTCAGCCATCTTGTCAGACCGTGTGGCGTCTGCCGCAGCGTTGATTGGCGCCGCCCAGCGACCGGTTTTTTATGCTGGCGGCGGCTTGATCAACTCGGGCGAGAACGCTTGCGCCAGCTTGACCCGCATCGTGCGGGCCACCGGCGCGCCCTGCACCCTGACACTGATGGGCCTGGGCGCCTTTCCCGCCAGTGACCCGCAATTCATCGGCATGCTGGGCATGCACGGCACCGTGGAAGCCAACTTGGCGATGCACGAGGCCGACCTGATCGTGGCCGTCGGTGCGCGTTTTGACGACCGCATCACCGGGCGCTTGGCAGACTTCGCGCCGCACGCCAAGATCATCCACATCGACATTGACCCGCGCTCCATCAACAAGATCATTCCGGTTGACGTGGCCATGGTTGGCGACTGCGGCGAGGTGCTGCGGCTGCTGGAAAAGCAATTGGCCGCCGACGGCGCAGCGGCGCCGGACCTGTCCGCTTGGTGGGCCAAAATCAACCATTGGCGCGCTTCAGACTGCTTGGCGATTGATGCCCGGACCGATGTCATCTTGCCCCAGCGATTGATGAAATCCGTCAACAACCAACTGCACAGCGGCGACCAGGACTGGATGGTCTCGACCGACGTCGGGCAACACCAAATGTGGGCCGCGCAGTACGTCCAGTTCGACCAGCCAGGCCGCTGGATGACCTCTGGCGGAGCGGGCACGATGGGCTACGGCCTACCGGCGGCACTGGGCGCGCAAATCGCTCACCCGGAGCGCACTGTCGTCTGCATCAGTGGCGATGCCTCGGTGCTGATGAACATTCAGGAACTCGCCACCGCCCGCCAGCACCAATTGCCGGTCAAATTGATCATCTCCAACAATGGCTACATGGGCATGGTGCGGCAGTGGCAAGAGCTCAATCATGGCGCACGCTACAGCCACAGCTACACCGACAGCCTGCCAGATTTCGTCGCGCTGGCGGCGGCGTTTGGCTGGCAGGGCGCACGGGTCAGCCAGCCGTCAGAACTTGAGGCCGCGCTGAAAATCTGCCTGGCGTCCAGCGGCCCTTATCTGCTGGACGTCGCGGTATTGGCCACCGAAAACTGCTTTCCCATGATGGCCAGCGGTGCCGGACACCACGAAATCATGCTGTCTGAAGATCGCCTTTACCAGCCGTGAGCGGCCGACCCAAGCGGTCACGCCGCTTCAGCGTGACTGGCGTGGGTATTTTCCAAGCTCGCCAACAGCACCGCCTGCTGTTGCATCGCCTTGTCAACCTGCGCCCGCTTGACATGGCCGTAGCCGCGAATGGACTCGGGCAGCCGGGCCAGTGCCAGCACCAGCTTGGCCGCTTCGTCGCCAAATTTCAGATGCACTAATGCGCCCGACATCAGCTCACGGTATTGCACGATCAACGCCCGCTCCATGCGGCGCTCCTCGGTCGCGCCAAACAAATCAAACACCGTGCCGCGCAGCAGCTTCAGCGGCGCCAACAGCTTGAAGACCGGCACGATCCAGCCGCCATAACGGCGTTTGATCAGATGCCCATCCCTGTCCTTTTTGCTGAACATGGGCGGTGCCAAATTGAACGACAACGTGAAGTCGCCCTCGAACTGTGCTTCCAGCTGCTGACGAAAACTGCCATCTGTGTAGAGCCGGGCCACCTCGTACTCATCCTTGTAAGCCATCAGCTTGAACAGGTTGTTGGCGACTGCCCGGCTGATGGCGTCGCCCGTGCCGGCACGTCGCTCAGTGGCACTGACAACATCGACGAAGTCTTTGTAGGTCGCTGCATAGGCTGGGTTTTGATAAGCCGTGAGAAACGCAACATGGCGCTTGATGCTAGCGCTCAGCGACTCGGGCATCTGTACGACCACACGTTGTTCGGTCGTCGTCATGCGCTCGACCAGGGGTTGATCCACAGCGTACAGCCGACCCCACTGCAAGGCCTGTTGGTTAGCTGCCACCGCAACGCCATTCAGCTCGATCGCTTTCATCAATGCCTCCAGCGACAAGGGAATCGCCCCACGCTGAAAGGCCAAGCCGAGCATGAACAGATTCGCCGCAATCGAGTCCCCCATCAGCGCCGTGGCGATGCGCGTGGCGTCCACAAACTCACAGCGCGATCCCGCCGTCTCCTCCATCAGCGCACGGATCTGGGCCGCAGGGAACTGCCAATCAGGGTCGCGTGCGAACTGACCCGGCGGCTGTTCGTGGGTATTGATGATCGCCAGCGTGCGGCCCGGGCTGATCTTGCTGATCGCATCGGCAGCGCCAGCGGTCAGCAGATCGCAGCCCAAGAGCAGGTCGGCTTCACCCGTGGCGATGCGCTGGGCACGCAGCTCTGACGGCGTGCGCGCAAATCGCACATGCGACGTCACAGAGCCGTTTTTCTGGCTCATGCCCGTCATGTCAAGCACGCTCACGCCCTTGCCTTCCAGGTGCGCCGCCATGCCCAACAACGCGCCAATGGTGATGACCCCGGTGCCGCCGATGCCAGTGATCAGGATGTTGAACGGCACCTGCAATTCAAGCGCATCGGGCAATGGCAAGGTGCTGAAGTCAAAGGCTGCTTTGCGAGTTTTTGCATCGCCGACACCCGCGCTGTTGGGCTTGCGCAAACGGCCGCCTTTGACGGTGACAAAGCTCGGACAAAAACCCTTCACACAAGAAAAGTCTTTGTTGCAAGAGGACTGGTCAATCTCCCGCTTGCGTCCCAGCGGCGTTTCTTTGGGCAGGAGCGATGTGCAATTCGACTGCTCACCGCAGTCACCACAGCCTTCGCAGACCTGCGCGTTGATGAACAACCTTTCTGCAGGCTCAGTCAGCTCTTTGCTTTTGCGGCGTCGGCGTTTTTCAGCGGCGCAGACTTGGTCGTAAATCAACACGCTGACGCCGCCGACCTCGCGCAGTTCACGCTGCACCTCGTCCGTCATCTCGCGCGGATGCACGCTGACGCCGCTGGGCAACTGGCTGCGGTCGGTGTACCTGGCCATCTCTTCGGTGACCAGCGCAATCCGCCCCACGCCTTCAGCAGCCATCTGCTTGGCGATGGCAAAGACGCTGATCGGGCCGTCGACCGGCTGGCCGCCCGTCATGGCCACGGCATCGTTGTAAAGAATCTTGTAGGTGATGTTGAGCGGCCAGGTTTTTTGTGCTGCCACAGCCGCGCGAATGGCCAAAGACCCCGAGTGAAAATAAGTGCCGTCACCGAGGTTGGCAAACACGTGTGGAACTTTGCTGAAAGCCGCCGCACCGATCCATGGCGCGCCCTCGCCGCCCATTTGGGTCGTCAGTTTGT
>JBBARR010000064.1:0-9451 GCA_040399645.1 Caulobacteraceae bacterium
CTTCATCCGCGCCTGTTTCATCTTCCTCCCAAACGCGCGCAAATCAAAACAGGACACTTCAAGAGCTACAAACTCCGGACAGATCACGAGCTAGCCACAAGCCAAATCCATGGCCTTGCCGGTTGCTACAGACTATAATAATCTGTATGGTTCTTAAAATCTGTATGAGCGGGACCCCTCTTTATGACTATCCAACGCGGAAAGCTGGTTAGCGGCGGACGCCTGCAGCTTCCGGCTGAACTTCGGCGTGAACTATCCCTTGCCGACGGAGACACGGTGCTGATGGAGGTCGTCGATGGCGAACTCCACATTCGCCCGCTACGCGATGCCGTCGCCCGCGTCCAGGCGCGACTGCGCCAGTTCGTGCCGGCGGACCTGTCCTTATCTGAGGAGTTGATTGCAGATCGACGCGCGGCCGCTGACCGTGAGTGATAAGATCTATGCGCTTGATGCTTCAGCGCTGCTCGCCGTCATGTTGGGTGAGAGCGGAGCCGATGCGGTCAGTGCAGTGCTTGACCGGGCCATGATTGGCGCGGTCAACCTCTCGGAAGTCGTCGCCAAACTTCAAGACCGCGGCGTGCCCGATGACGCCATCGACCAAAGCCTTGCCGACCTCACTCTAACGGTGGTGCCTTTCGACCAGCGACAGGCTGTCTGCGCAGGAAAACTGCGGAGTGCCACAAAAAGCGTAGGGTTGTCGCTTGGCGACCGCGCCTGCCTTTCATTGGCACAAACCGTCGGTGCCATCGCGATCACCACAGACCGGGCGTGGACGAAACTCTCGATCGATGTCGAAATTGCATTGGCGAGATCTTGATCAAACGCCACGTGTCAGCGGCATTTGATCGGCCTGTGCACCGATCATCCACGGTTTAAGGTCTTTAAGGATTTTGTATCCTTCAAACCGACTGCACATATTGCTTGCACCATCACACTCCACGATGTCGCTTAATCAAACACGATCTCGTCGATCAGCAGCCAAACCGACTCCTGAAAGATGGAGATTTTACGGAGATTTGCCATGCGCGATAAGCGTAAGTTTAACAGCGATGCCTTTGAGGCCATCCATTCGTCTGCGTCGACACTGTTCAAAGTCGGCGCAATCGACAAGGCAACTATGCGCGATTTCGATGAAACCTGCCTGGCCGTCACGCCGACCATCGCGCCGGCGGCGATCAAGCAGCTCCGCGAAAGCAACAAGGTCAGTCAGCCGGTGTTCGCCCGCTACCTCAACACCAGCGAGAGCACGATTGAGAAGTGGGAGACCGGGGCCAAAAAGCCGAGCGGCACCGCCCTGAAGCTGCTGGCCATCGTCCAGAAGCACGGGCTCCAAATTCTAGCTTAGCCCCCGCCGGGTGCGGTCTTCTGTCCGGCCTGTTGGCGCGGCGCTGATGGCCGCTGCGTTTGGGTTTTCGGCGCATTTGCCGATGGCGGCGACGGCCTTGATCCGGTTTCATGCGCTGCGTTGGAACGTTGGCGCTAAACCGCGCCCAGATCGAGGCCCGGCCCATCGGGCGCTGACAGCGATCCGCCATTGAGCGTTTTTTGCATCCAGACACTGTCCACCCAGCGCCCATGCTTGAAGCCGACGCTTGAAAAGGTGGTTTTCATCTCAAAGCCTAAGGCTGCGTGCAGGGCAATCGAGCCCGCATTGCCGCTATCGCCAATGACGGCAATGACCTGTCGCAAGCCAAGGGTGGTGCAGTCCTCTAGGACACGGCCCAAGAGGGCCTTACCAACCCCGGTGCCAACCGCGTTTGGAGCGACATAGATACTGTCCTCGACCGTATAGCGATAGGCCGCGCGCAGGCGAAATGGGCTGGCATAGGCATAGGCCAAGATCTCATTATCGCGAAGGGCCACGAGATAGGGCAGGCCATAGCCAAGGATCGTCTCCATCCGCTGTGCCATCTGGTCTAGACTGGGCGGTATCTCCTCGAAGGTTCCAAAACCGTGCAGCACATGGTGGGCATAGATGCTGGCAATAGCGTCTATGTCTTGCGGCCGCGCCGTCCTCAAGATCAGATTGCTCAAGCCTTGGTCCAACCCTTATCGATCGCCCAGACGGCAAAGGCATAGTCCAGCGCGATCTCCTTAAGAAAATCGAACCGGCCCGAGGCACCGCCATGACCGGCCTCCATATTGATCCGCAAAAGCACAGGATTGCCGCTGGTGGTGGCGGGGCGCAGCTTGGCGACCCACTTTTCCGGCTCCCAATAGGTCACGCGCGGATCGGACAGGCCGCCGGTGGCCAGGATCGCTGGATAGGGCTTAGCGGCGACATTATCATAGGGGCTGTAGCTGGCGATGTAGTCATAGGCCGCCGGATCTTCCAGCGGATTGCCCCATTCGGGCCATTCAGGCGGGGTGAGGGGCAAGGAGGTGTCGCTCATGGTGTTGAGCACATCCACGAACGGTACGGCGCCAATGATCCCGGCCCAGAGGTCGGGGCGCATATTAGCGACTGTCCCCATCAACATCCCGCCCGCTGAGCCGCCATAGGCGACAATACGGCCCTTTTTGCCATAGCCCTGACCGGTCAGATGTTCGGCGCAGGCGATGAAGTCGGTGAAGGTATTTTTCTTCTTGGCGGCGCGCCCATCAAGGAACCAGCCCCAGCCCTTTTCCGAGCCGCCGCGAATATGGGCTGTGGCCCAGATCCAGCCCCGATCAACCAGCGACAGGTTGCGGATCGAGAAGTTCGGCTCCATCGCAATGCCGTAGGAGCCATAACCATAGAGCAGCAGGGGCGCGGAACCGTCGAGCGGTGTGGACTTGCGCATTAGAACCGTCACTGGCACCTGGACGCCATCCGGAGCGGTGGCATAGAGGCGGCGGGTGACATAGTCGGCGCGATTATGTCCCGACGGGATTTCTTGGGTCTTGCGCAGGGTGCGGCTGCGCTTGGCCATGTCATAGTCAAACCACTGTTTGGGGGTGGTCGGGGACTCGTAGACAAAACGCACCGCATCGGTGTCGTACTCATAGCCGCCCGAGAGGCTGAGCGCGAAGGCCTCCTCGTCAAAGGCGATGGTGTGTTCTGCGTTTGTGCCGGCCTCGGTGATGATGAGGCGGTTATTGGCATTTTCACGCACCAGCCGCACGAACCAGCCTAGGTAAGCCCCGATGCCGACCACGAACTCGCCGGGCTTGTGGCCGCGCCAGTCTTTCCAGTTGGCCTTGCCGGGCGCGCTTTCAGGGGCCTCGACGATTTTGAAGTCCACGGCTCCGTCGGCATTGGTGCGGATCAAGAACCGGTCGTTCCAGTGCTCGGCATCGTATTGCACGCCTGCGATGCGCGGCTGTAAGCAAACGGGCTTGGTCAGAGGGGCGGCGGCGGGGATCAGCAAGACCTCGGAGGTCTCGTGATTGCCGGTATTGATCTGAATATATTTGCGCGATGAGGAAACGCCGCAACTGGCAAAAAAGCCCTCGTCCGGCTCCTCATAGACCAGCACATCGTCCTTGGTGCCACCGCGAGCCGGGCGACGGAAGATTTTGGACGGGCGTCCGTTCTCGTCCCGGAAGGTCCAGAACAGGTGCTGGGAGTCTGGCGAAAAGGTAAAATCGCCATTGGCGCTTTGCACGGGCTCTGGCAGCACCGATCCTGTCGCTAAGTCCTTGACATAGATGCGATAGACCTCGGAGCCCTGTTCATCGACCGAATAGGCGCTAAGGCTGTGGTCGGGGCTGTGGTCGCAATCGCCGACCTTGTAATAGGCCTTACCTTTGCCCGCAGCATCAGCATCCAGCATGACCTGTTCGCCCGTGTCAGAGCCGCGCGGCCGGCGCGCAAAGATCGGCTGTTCAGCGCCCTTTTCGTAACGCGAATAATAGTCCCACGGGCCGTCGGTGGCGGGGACGGAGCTGTCATCTTCTTTGACGCGGCCCTTCATCTCCTCGAACATCTGGGCTTGCAGCGCCTCGGTCGGGGCGAGCATGGCCTTGGTGTAGGCGTTCTCTTGCGTCAGGTGCGCCTTGACGTCTGCCTTGATCAGGCCGGGATCGCGCAGAACCTTTTGCCAGTTGTCGTCCTTCATCCAGGCATAGTCATCGATGCGAACCCGCCCAAGCTGCTCGGTCCGATGAGGGATCTTACGCGCGATGGGCGGGTTTGGTCGGGTAGCCGTCATGGGTGAAGCCTTGGACTTGGCGGCCGAAACCGCGGGGATCAGAGGGGTCAGTGTAAGGGCCAAGGCACTGGCTTTGACCATGAGATCACGCCGGTTCATGACGGGTTCCTTTGCGTGAACGGGTGAAGGGGACCTTAAAACAAGGCCCCCTTCTGCCCTTCGGGCCACTTCCCTCAGAGGGGGAAGGCTTGCCGCTTTTAGATCTTCCCCCTTTGGGGGACGTACCGGCCAAGCCGGGGTAGGGGGTCTTAGGCGCCGTACAGGACCGAGATGGTTTCGGCCACGCAGGCTGGACGGTCTTCGCCTTCGATCTCGATGGTGCATTCGCTGGTCATTTGCAGACCACCGGCCTTGGGCTGAACGTTCAGCAGCTTTTGACGCATGCGCACGCGCTTGCCGACGCGAACCATATTGGTGAAGCGAACCTTATCGGAGCCATAGTTGATGCCGCGGGTTACGCCCGTAACGCGCATGATGCCAGCGCCCAAGAAGGGGATCAGCGATAGGGTCAGATAGCCATGAGCAATGGGGCCGCCCATTTCACGGTTGGCGCGTTCGACATCAATGTGGATCCACTGATGGTCACCTGTGGCGTCTGCGAACTGATTGACGCGGTTTTGATCGACCACGACCCAATCCGAAACGCCCATCTCTTCACCGATCAGGCCGGGCAGGTCAGCATAAGCAACTTCACGCATGGCGTGTCTCCTTGAGGTTCAATTGTCTAATTAGATGTTTCACAGATCGGGAAGGCCTGATCAAGGCCTCCCGATCTAGGGGGTGGGTATCAGACGATCTTGGAATCGGTCTTGCCCCAATAGGCGTCACGGATCAGACGCTTATAGAGCTTGCCGGTCTGGTGGCGGGGCAGTTCGGCCATGAAGTCGACCCGGCGCGGGGCCTTGACGTGGCTCAGATTGGCCTTTGCATAGGCCATGATCTCGGCCGCGAAATCATCGTTGGCGTCGGCCCAGTCCATCGGCTGGATCACCGCGACGACCTGTTCGCCCATCTCTTCATGCGGGGCCCCTACCACGGCCACATCGGCGACCTTGGGGTGGGTGACCAGCAGGTTTTCCAGCTCTTGCGGATAGATATTGACGCCGCCGGAGATGATCATGAAGGCCTTGCGGTCGGTGAGGAACAGATAGCCCTCCTCGTCGACATAGCCAACATCGCCAAGCGTGGTCCAGCCATGCTTATTCTTGGAGTCGGCGGTCTTTTCAGGGCTGTTGTGATATTCGAACTCCCCGCCGCCTTCGAAGAAGACGGTGCCTTCGGTCCGCGCAGGGACAAGGTCACCCTCCTCGTCACAGATCTTGAGAATGCCGGTGACCGCACGGCCAACCGAGCCCTTCTTATTGAGCCATTCTTGCGAGGTGATGAAGGTAAAGCCGTTACCTTCGGTTCCTGCATAATATTCCATCAGCACTGGACCCCACCAAGCGATCATCTGTTCCTTGACCGGGATCGGGCAGGGGGCAGCGGCGTGAATGGCGCATTTGAGCGACGAGACATCATAGCGGCTGCGCGCTTCGGGGGGCAGCTTAAGCATCCGCACAAAGTGGGTGGGGACCCACTGCGAGCAGGTGATCTTGTACTTTTCGATCAGGGACAGCGCATTTTCAGCGTCGAACCTCTCCATCACCACCACGGTGGCGCCGATGCGGTGAGCGCCCATGCACCAGCGAAGGGGGGCGGCGTGATAGAGGGGGGCGGGAGATAGATAGAGGCTGTCTTCGACAATGCCGAACAGGCCCGTTGCGATGGCGACCAGGCCGAGGGCTGTGTCGATGGGCGCGCCGGGCTCGATCTTGGGCTTTACGCCCTTGGGCCGACCGGTAGTGCCGGACGAATAGAGCATGTCCGAGCCTTGCTGCTCGTCGGCAATGCGGGTGGCGGGCATCACGTCGCGCGCGGCTTCAAAGCTGGCATAGGGGGCCTTGGGCTCGCCAACCATATAGAGGTCGATGCCCGAAACGAGGGCGGGGATTTCATCGACGAGCGAGCCGACGCTGGCCGAGGTGATGAAGACCTTCGCACCGCAATCCTTGAGGATATATTCGACCTCGCCAGCCGAAAGCTTGGATGAGATGCAGGCATAGTAGAGGCCCGAACGCTGCGCCGCCCAAGTGATCTCAAAATATCGCGGATGATTTTCCAACATGATGGCCACGACATCGCCGGCATTCAGGCCGATGGAGCGGAACAGTTGCGCGCCTTGATTGGAGCGGTCGTCGAGCTGGCCGTAGGTCACGGTCTCACCGCTGCCCGCCATGATGTAGGCGGGTTTGTTTGGGTTCTTTTGCGCGTGAATATAGGGATGCATGGGCGGGACCCTTGAGGTTATGGCGACGGAGTGGTGAGGCCTATTCAGCAGCGACGCTGGCGGCGACCTTGCCCAAGATCATGTCCGCAGCCTTTTCAGCGATCATGATGGTCGGGGCATTGGTGTTGCCAGAGACAAGCCGTGGCATGACCGAGGCATCGACGACCCTTAGGCCTTCAATACCATGGACGCGAAGCTGAGGATCGACCACAGCTTGTGGCCCATGACCCATCTGGCAGGTGCCAACGGGGTGATAGATGGTCGAGCCCGACGCCCTGGCAAATTCGAGCAGTTGCTCGTCGGTGAC
The DNA here is from genome assembly GCA_040399645.1 of Caulobacteraceae bacterium. Lineage (GTDB taxonomy): Bacteria > Pseudomonadota > Alphaproteobacteria > Caulobacterales > Caulobacteraceae > CAISGS01. The sequence continues at coordinate 6,770 of JBBARR010000064.1, forward strand.
GCAGGCCTTGCTGCCCTCCATCTCGCCTTCGATAAAGGCGGCGAGCGAGGGCTGGCTGGCGATGGTGCGGGCCCATTTCAAACCGGCCACAGCCACCTCTTGGTCCAGAGGGTCGGACAGGTAATTGGCAAAGATGGCCGGATAGACCGACGGATCGGCGCTGGTGATCCGCACATGACCCCGGCTTTCAGGGCGCAGTTGGCAAGGGGCGATGGTTAAGCCGGGCAGGTCTTCAAGTTCCATCTTCTGTTCATTGACCAGCTTTTCCTGATCCATGGTGGCCGGAAGGATATGGAACTGGATGTCTGGACCAGACAGGTCTGGGCGCGACTTGCAGAAAGCGGCAATGTGGGCGGCCGATAGGGTCAAGAGGCCCTTGCGCAGGAACAGGAACTTGAAGGCTTCACCGACAAGACGCAGGCCCTTGGACAGTTCATTGACCGACACGACCCCGGCCTTGAGGCGGTAGCGGATCGACATGACATAGTGATCTTGCAGGTTCTCACCGACGCCGGGCAGGTCCTTCTTCACCTCAATACCGTGCTGTTTGAGCAGGCCGGCCGGGCCGACGCCGGACAGTTGCAGCAGTTGCGGGGAGTTGACCGCGCCGCCGCTGAGGATCACTTCACCGCTGGCTTTGGCGGTGCGCTTGACGCCGTTCTGGACATAATCGACGCCGACCGCTCGGCCCTCTTCGATCAGGACCTTGGATGCTAGGGCATTGGTCGCGACCGTCAGGTTGGGCCGGTTCATGACCGGGTGCAGATATGCAACGGCGGCGGAGTGGCGCTGGCCGTTCTTGACCGTCAGTTGGTAATAGCTGACGCCCTCTTGGCTTTCGCCATTAACGTCGCGCAGGCGCGGCATGCCGCTTTCGACGCAGGCCTCGACCACAGCGTCCGAGACATTGTGACGTTCGGTGACGTCGGAGACATTCAGCGGGCCGCCCGTGGCGTGGAACTCATCGGAGCCGCGCTCTTGGTTTTCGGCGCGGCGGAAATAGGGGACCACATCATCCCAGCCCCAGCCCTCACAGCCCAGTTGGCGCCAGCCATCATAGTCGGCGTGCTGACCGCGAATATAGAGAAGACCGTTGATTGAAGACGACCCGCCCAGAACCTTGCCACGCGGCCAGACATGCTGGCGACCGCCGGTGCCGGGGTCGGGCTCGGTGGTGTAGAGCCAATTGACCTTGGGGTCCTTAAGGGTCTGGGAATAGCCAACTGGAATGTGGATCATCAGGTTGGACATGAATTGAGAGGGGTTGCGGGTCGGGCGATCGTCGCCGCCGGCCTCGAGCAACAGGACCTTGGACTTGCCGTCGGCAGAAAGACGGTTGGCCAAAACGCAGCCCGCTGATCCAGCGCCCACAATGATATAGTCAAACATGTTGGTTCCTGACATTCCCGGCCCTGCCCTGATTTTATTGTTGTCTCAGCTGATATAGCGCTGCCTTAACGCCCGCGTGAAGCCCTGCCGTTGCGGCAACTGTGCGGATCCTTTGCCGATTGGAGCGCTGGCCTTGACTCTCCTAGCGTCAAGCCCTTCCGATGGCGTCAAAATCACGCAATGGGAGATTTGACTGTGGCCACCCTACCGACCTTTGAAACGATCCTTTTGGATATTGCCGATGGTATTGCCACCATCACGCTGAACCGCCCGGACAAGATGAATGCCTTCACCAACGGCATGATGTTGGACATGATCGCGGCCTTGGATCACACCGACGCCAATGATGATGTCAAGGCGGTGATCATTACGGGGTCGGGCCGCGCCTTCTGTGCCGGTGCCGATCTCTCCGCAGGCGCTGCGACCTTCGAGTATGACAAGGCGAGTGGGTCGGGGCGTGAAGAGGGCCTGATCAACGGCGTCTATCGCGATGGCGGTGGCCGCTTGACTTTGCGTATTTTCGAAAGCCTGAAGCCCGTCATTGGTGCGATCAACGGCGCTGCTGTGGGCGTTGGCGCAACCATGCAACTACCCATGGATATCCGTTTGGCTACGCCAGATGCCAAATATGGCTTCGTCTTTGCGCGCCGGGGCATTGTGCCAGAAGCCTGCTCGTCTTGGTTCCTGCCGCGTCTGGTCGGCATCTCGACGGCGCTGGAATGGTGCTATTCGGGCCGGATCTTTACGGGCCAAGAGGCCTGCGATCGCGGCCTCGTCCGTTCGGTTCACACTGCCGAAGACCTGCTACCCGCAGCCCGCGCTATTGCGCGCGACATTATCGACAATACGGCGCCGGTGTCGGTGTCTCTGACTCGTCAGATGATGTGGCGTATGCTCGGCGCTGACCATCCGATGGAGGCCCACAAGATCGACAGCCGCGCCATCCAAGAGCGGGGCAAGGCCGCCGACTCCAAAGAGGGCGTCAGCTCCTTCCTAGAGAAGCGTCAGCCGTCCTATCCGAACAAGGTGTCTTTAGACATGCCGGGTTTCTTCCCATGGTGGTCGGAGCGTCCGTTCGCCTAACGATTTTCCGGTGTTCTGGCCTAGTCTTTCGCATGTGCGAAGGCTAGGCACCGGCTTGTCTTGATTTATGCCCCTAGGCCGTATTCGATTTGGGCTCCAATTTGGTCAATTAGGTCAAAAGTAAGTTTTGTATCTTTGAAAATAAGACCATTGGAAAATGGCATTGATAACGTCAAATTTTGGATCGATGAACGGCCTGAAATCAAACAG
>JBBARR010000065.1:0-9382 GCA_040399645.1 Caulobacteraceae bacterium
TCGCGGGGATCTCTTGCGCCCGGGCTAAAGATGTACTGAATGTGTTGTCTGAGTATGACAAAATGGCTTTCACTTCCCATAATGCCAATCGCAGCATGAGTAACTGCAAATTTCAGCGCCACGTAGCAACGATCCACTCGGCGCTTTTGGCAACTGCAAACCCCAGTGGCCAGAAGCCCAAGATTCCGAGTTCAAGGCGGAAGTTGTTCAAACCATGCTTGGCGTTGAAAAAGAACGTCATCATTACCATCGGCACGTTGCGAAATGAAATGGCGATTAGCGCCCCCGTGAACCCGCCGAGGTGGTATCCCAGAGGTATGAACGAGTACGTAGCAAACAGCCTGACCACGTTGAGCGGCACGAAGTATCTCGTCTCGCCGAGCGCCAGATAGACCTGCTGTACCAACGTGTAGCGCGAAACGATCATGCCCAACGCTAGTATCTGCAACATATGCCCCGCTTCGGCGTAGCGGGGGTCGTACAAGATGTTGATCAGCCCGCGAGCGCCGCCGAAAAGCAGCCCCGAGGCAACCAGGATGATCGAGTCGATGCGCCAGCGCAGGCGGAAATAGGCACCCGGCACGCCGCTCGGATTGTTGCGTGCAACCTCGCTAAACGCTGGCAGCATCACCCTGTCAAAGAGCTGCCCCAATATCGTATCTAGCGCGCCCACCAGCGTCAGTGCGATCGAGTAAAATCCGAGCAACGTTGCGTTGGCGTACGCTGCCAGCATCAATCGATCGCCGTTGGTCGCGAACACAGTCACAGCAGACGATAGCGCTAGCCACTTGCCGTACGCAAACACTTCTTTCGCTGCGGACTTATCCCACCACAGTCGATTCCGTTCGCCCCGCATCCACATGTGCGATAGCACAGCCCCTAGCATTGTTGACGCCACCGAGCCTAACACCAGGGACCAAATCGACCCCGTGAGCCACGCAAGCAGCACCATGGTCGTCAGACCGAATATTTGGCCCGAGAATTCCACCAGAAAGACTTGCCGCAGCTGAAAGTTTCGGATGGAAGTTAGAACCAGCGTCGATGAAAAACCGCTGATCATTGACCAGAGTCCGGTGGCAGCTATAAGCCACGGAAGTACTGGAGCACCGTATGCGCTATGCGGGGAGACGAACCCCCAATTCGTGGCTGCGAAGAGCGCGAGCGCAGCGACCAGCGAACCTGCAAATAAGACAACGCCTTGGGTGACTTGAATCGTCCAGGCGGTGTCGAGAAAAGCCTTTTCGTCCCCGCGCGTGCTTCGCACTACTGCTTGTCGCAGCCCGATGTCCGAGAGCATCGCCAAAATCGTCCCGACCGTGGTGGCGATGGACATCAGCCCGAACATGTCCGGCGCCAACAGGCGCGTAATGATCAGGTTGCTGCCTAGCCGCAGCACAAGGGCGAGGCTTGACGTCAGCACCACCCACTGGGTGGCGCCAACCATCCGGGATCGCAAGGAAGGCGCAGGCTTTGGAGGAAATGTCATAGGATCCAAGACGGTTGCGCTTTGGAATCACGCAAACCTGTGGATCATATAAGTTGAATGTACGTGGCTGACGGTGAGAGTTGACAGGTTCTTCGGGTTCGACGTCAGCTACGCAGTAGTTCGCGCCCTTCGCGTAGAAAACCCCGCGTGCGCCGCTACCATTGATTGCATGCCAACGTCGAGGGTCGGCCGGTTCGTGCATCTTGAAGGCAGGGTGATCTTTCACTTTGCTTGGTCTCTTGCGGCGGAAGAACAGTTCTATGTGGTTTGGCAAGCAGTTCAGAAGGTCTTCACCCCGAAGGTCGCGCTCTTACTCTTCGTCGTGGTTATTGTCGTTGTCACGGTAACCCAGCTACTCTCCGACGGAGGTATGCAAGCGGAGAAAGGTCTGACGCATCGCATCGTAATCGGCATTCCGTTGGCCATCTGCTTAGGTTTGGTGCGGGTGTATGCGCTGCACCAACGGCTTAGCTTCGACGCGTTGCGATGGATGTTCGCAAGTCGCGCTAGCGCCGTTGTGTGGTTCGGTGTGCTGATACGCACCCTGAGCTGAAATGCCGCGCCGGTAGTGCTTGTCCATGTGTCAGCGGTGATGTTTATCGGTGCCTGCGTCTATCGCGAAGACCATGGGTTGGCACCCCTTCTGCGGTTGCGGGTGGTGGCACACGTGGGTGCTGTGAGCTACGGCGTCTGCCTGCTGCACATGCTGGTGAAGAATACGATCCTGAGTCTGGCAAATGCAGTCCAATTTGAGCTTCCCGTGGTTGGCGTGTTTGGCTTAACACTCACCGGTAGCATCAATGCCGCGAGTCTCAGCTGTCGATACTTTGAGTCCGTCTTTTTGCGCATGAAGCGCAGCTAAATAGTTGCCTGCTGAATGAAATGTCGAACTCGCTGTTGAGCTCTGCCTTTATCTTCCGAGAACGATAGAGCCGAGTACCGAGCGGAGGGTGTCGCAACCCGGAGATCGGCGAAGTCGCCGAAACACACGAATGTATTTACTTGCAACTCATATTCCAATTCACACCGACGGCACGCGCCATTACACCGACATCAACTGGCAGCGGGATCTGATTCTTGCCCGCGACTGGCTGGCGCGCCCGCACGGCGAGCTGACATTGATCGCGCCATCACTTCCGGTTCACTCGACCGCTGAGCAGGGCCTGGGCTTGGTTCCGATTGGCTTGGACGACGGGATCCATGTCATTCCTTCGTTCGATGCCCGCAGCCGCGCGCGGCAGTTCTGGTTGCACGACCGCCACGTGTGGAATCAGGATGTCGAACGGGCACTTGTCGGCGCGCGCATCTTCCACACCTCCGCGTGCGATGTGTTCAGGCCGTTTACCTTTATGGCCCATTCGGCTGCTGTTCGCGCCGGAGTGCCGACGGTTTTCGTCGGACCTGACATGGACTTGCATGTCACGCTCCCGACGACAGTGCGCGGTCGATTGCACTGCGCCGTCTTTGACCTCTGGACCCAGCGGGCGCTCCGGCAAACCCAGCTCGGTTTACTAAAGGAGGGGTTGGTACACGATCGATATCAGCGCTTTGGACAAAACGTTAAGGCGATCTGTCACTCGATGCACGCCCGGGCTGACGTGATCGGGAGCGATCAACTCGAACAGCGATTGAGCACGCTGAATTCCCCGCGTGCGTTGCGAGCCGTTTACGCAGGACGCTTCGTGCGCCGCAAGGGACTTCAAGATTCAATTGCGGCCATTGCAAGAGCACATAAATCAGGAGATTCCATCGAACTGCACCTTTTTGGCGGTGGTCCAGAGGAGCCCGCACTGCGCGCGCAGGCAGAATCTCTTGAAATTCGAGATATTTTTTTTTTCCACGGCATGGTGGAGTACAGCCCTGCGTTCATCCAAACCCTCTCACAATTTGATGTGTTCTTGTTCATGCCGACGGAAGAAGACACGCCTCGTGCTCTTTTTGACACGATGGCGGCCGGCTTGCCGGTGATCGGAACACGAATCCCTTTTTTAAAGACGCGGCTTTCGAGCGATGGCAACGGGCTGCTCGTCGATATCGGGGATATCCAAGCCGCAGCGGCTGCAATGGAAAACCTTCATCGAGATTTGGAACAGTTGCGGCGTCTGTCGCGCAATGCTCGAACTCCTGGTCTGCGTCATTCTGTTGACGAGTGGTATCGACTTCGCGCTGAATGGACGCGAGAAATTTGGCTTGCGAGACCTTGAGTGGAATGCCCTTTCATTTGCCCAGCGCGGAGACGCTCACATGAACCATGTCCTCTGAATCGCCGATGCAGGTTCCCGCTAGTTGCGATCGAAGCGCTGTGCCGGACGTTCTGACTTCCCGTGACTTTTCCCGGCTGTGGAGCATCTCGCGCACTGTCGTCGATGCCTCTGGACTGCTCGGGCTGTACCGCCGTCTTTCCTTTGTGGCTGCGGCCGTGCGCCATCGTGCGATGCTGCTGCCTTTAATGCACGCCAGCGGTGGTCTTGAGCGCGTGCTCGAGCGCCGGCCTGAAACCATTGGGGCCTTGGTCTGGCCCTACGTCTGCCTGTCCTGGGACACGCCGACACGCCTTGCGCGCATTGGCGACCACTGGGCGGCCGTCGAAGCTGTGGCACCGGCGATGAACTTTCCGCCGGACGACGGGCGCGAATTGCTTGATCTGGCCGAGCTGATGCCTGGCCTTCGCGTCGTGCTCGACCAACCAAAATGGTTCATGCGCGAAGGTCAGGCGGTGCTTAACCTTTTCATCGGCGAAACCCGGGTCTTCTCACTGGCCTTCTCACTGCGCATGGAAGACAGCCTCACGGCTTGCATCGGCGCCATTCAGGGTAGGAACATCGAAGGAGCGCTCGACACATACAAGGCGATGACGGGGGCGCTCCACAGCATGCGTCCCCGCGACTTTCTTCTGGATTTGTTTCGTGCCCTTTGCCGTTCTATTGGCGTGACTCGCATTTATGCAGTCGCCGACGCCAAACGCCACCACCGCTCGCCATACTTCGGGAACAAACTCGCCAAACAGGTGCCGATCGACTACGATGAGATTTGGCGGGAGCGGGGCGGCACGCCGTTTGACGTCGACTTTTTTGTGCTTCCGGTGGATCCGGGCAGAAGAAATATCGAAGAAATTCCTTCCAAAAAGAGGTCAATGTACCGAAAGCGCTATGAAATGTTGACTAAGACCGAGGCCGAATTGATCCAAGCGCTGTTGACAGCTGGAGGGCTGCACGAAAGAAGCGAACTGATTGAGGCTTAACGCGCTTCTCCGCAGCATGATTGCGTAACAACGCAACAAGGCGAGCTCTGGCATTCTGGAGCCGCTGATGCGCACGCTAGCTAAATGTTTCACTCCGGAAGATTGCATAGCCTCCAGGCGTTATCTGTTGATCATGGACGTGTCCGTCAGCACTGCAACCCACAGCTCCGGGTAGGTGTGCATCGCACGCCACAAATAGAAGTCGGTGGCGTTCTATTTCGTCAACAGGATGCCAGTCACCAAAAAACCGCTGGTGACGAGGAACACGCCCAATGCGATTTTGCCTAAGCTCAGGCGGCGAAGCTGGCGCAGCGGCTCGCTACACGGGTAGCCGGTGACCAGCGAGAAATTGTGGCTTACCAGCACCGCGGATGCGGTAATAAAACCAATCAAGCTAAAGTTTTTTTAGCTCCCGGAGCTGTAGTCGCTGAGATGCTTCGTCGCCCACCTTGCACGCTGGGTCTCGATAAGGGCGCATCTCATGCCGCTTCGAAGGCACCTACCAAAAACCCAGTGCTCGCCCACTGCGAAGTTTGCGATTTGCGCGCCAGTAAGTTGGAATGTCGACCAGAGTGCCCACTAACACCACCGGCAGCCTGCGCAGCGCGCGGTTCCACCCGACTCCGCGAAGCGAGGTGAAGCGTCGTAGCAACATGTCGCGCGGAATTACAAAGCAACCGCGGTTGCGAATCTGGTTCTCGATAGTGCGGCGATACCAAGTGGGATCGGCGGCGAGCCGGCTGCGAATCAGCGCGCCGGCGCCGGGGCCGTTCGGATCGGTGGCGAACTTCAGAAAGTCCCACATGAAGTAACAGTTGAGGCAGGTTCCGATCACCATGCGCAATTCGTGATGAAAGATGCTGCGCAGGCTCGTGAGTCCTTCGTAGTAGTGGGAAGCATTGGCAGCGCGCGCGATACGTCTCATGTCGGGCTCCGACCGGAAGAAATCGGTCACGATCATGCCCTTCAAAAAGCCGTCTTCGCCGGAAAGCCCGGGCGGCATCCAAACTTGACGCAGTGTGTCGGCCGACGCGCAATAGAACTGACCTGAAATGCCAACCGCGCCCCCAAGTTGGATGCTCGAAGTGCGTACTGATAGCTTCTCGATCAGCGATAGCTTGGTTTTTTTGACAAAGTCTTTGAGTGGCAAATCGACTACCACTTTGGCCTGCGCGTTGCTGCGAAGCTCGGCCAGGCAATTGAGAACGGTGTCGGGAGACCCGAATTCGATGTCGGTGTCGATCATGACAATCACATCGGCATCTCTGTGCGATATCTCATGGATGTAGTGGTTCCAGGCGTTGCTCTTTCCGCCCTGTGTCAGCACGCGAACCGAATGGCTCACGCTCACGCCGATCAGCGCAGGCAGGGCGCCGCGCAAGGCCTCGTCGGCAACTCTTGCGGTGTCGTCGGTGCAGCCGTTGGGTACTACGACGATTTCCCATACGCTCACCGCAGCGGCTTCGGCGGCCCCATGAAAAACCGACTGCGCCAACAGTGAGGCTATGGTTTTGCCGATGCCTCCAGCCTCGTTGAATGCCAGCATTCCGATAGAAACAATCATGATGTGAAGTTGCGACGCACGCGTCGGCTGGTGGTTTGCATCTATCGAGCTACCGTGTGGGGGTGGTGCCAAGGCGCGTCTTCAACAACGTGGCACCTACCACCCACGCATGTAGGCTGATTGCCTTGACGGCAAGCAGACCGCGACCTTTGAGCAGCCCTTTGGCTGCATCCATGAAGTCGCTTAGCCACGCGAGCAGCACGAACGTTACCAGGCCCACCAGGCCGTGGTGTTTGCGGAAATAGAGCAGCTCGCTTTCAATTTGCAGTGAAGATATCTGTTGGCCCGCCGCTGTTACTGGCCCCTCGGACTTTGCACTTTCGCCGCCCAGATGAACCACCTTTGTGCCGTTGAAAAACACAATCCCCCAGCCTGCCTGTTTGACGCGGCGGCACAGGTCCACCTCTTCGTAATATAAAAAGTAGCGGGGGTCGAACAGCCCAACCTTTTCGACCACTTCGCGGCGGATGAGAAAGTAGCAACCCGTCACCCAGTCGCACTCACGCGTCGAGGCATGGTCCCAATCTGGGTCGTCAACCATTTGCACGCGAGGGAAGAACCTGCGCAGTCCCGACCTTGCCAGAAATACGTTCCACGGCGTCGGAAAGTAGCGACAACTGGGCTGCGCTTGCCCGTCACTGCCGACCAACTGCACGCCTAGAACGCCGAACTGTGGATGAGCGTCCATGTAGGCGACGGTGGTTTCCAGTGTGTCGGGTGCCACAAACGCGTCGGTGTTCAGGAGCAGCAGGTAGCGCCCGTGTGCAGCTGGTATGCATTGGTTATTGGCGCGACCGAAACCGACGTTGAGGTTGTTGACGATGAGCTGGACTTGCACGAACCTAGGGTCGTCGCGCAGAAGCGCTACCGATCCGTCTCGCGACGCGTTGTCTACCACGATCACTTGAAGCGTGAGCGCGCGGCGGGCCATCATCAGGGCGTCCCACATCGGTACCAGCAAGCGCTCAGTGTTGTAGTTGACGACGAGCACTGAAACATCGGGTAGCCGCAGGTTCATATAGTCATCGCCCGGCGCGGTTTTTTGACTGTCGCTGGGGTTGCCGTTGCTGAAATTGGCGAGGATACGGGAGGCGGCACAGGTTCGCCGTTCGCCCGTGCAAGTCGCACGAGTGAAGCGCGTTTGAGAGTTGGATGAAATCTTGCACGCCTCATCTGCTTTACTGAAGTTCGGCCACCCCGAAGCCAGTTCGAACGTGATTCACAAGCGCTTTTCCCGTCCATTGGTACTGCCACTGTCCCCGGCGCATTTGCGTTGCTGCGTTGAAGTACTCGATAAAACCGTCATCTGAAGTGACGGCCACTCCTCGTGCCTGCAAGTGAGTCTTCAAGGTGCGATTCGGATTAACCCAGCCAAGGCTTGCCGCGGCAGCGGCGCGGCTGGAATAGAGCTTGTTGCCCGAATACGCCGTGTCATTGGTGGTTCCAACCGCAGAACCAACAGGATCGTAGGATGACGGCTTGCCGGACGGGCTGATCAAAACGTTATTGGACACTGCGTTGCCCTTGACGCCCGCATACGTCCAGTTGGCGCAGCCTGGTGTGGCTTCGCCGGTCACCCCGTCTGACACGCCGAAAGGTGATGAGTCGGCAGGTGACTCAAAGATGTTGTCGTGAATGCGGTTGTTGCGCGTCGCATACTTGAACGTGTGTGCGTAGCAGAGCCAGGCCAACGGCGAGACCCCAAACGCTGCGCCGGTGCCCGCATGCTGAGCCCCGGTGACTATGTTGCGCGCCACCTCAACGCCCGCGGCGCCACTGGTCAGGCCCATGCCCCAGCCCGGCTGACCCGTATTGTTGTTCGTGCCGGTGCCCACGAACCTCTGCATGACGTTGTCCGTGATTGTCCCGGTACTGCCGTCGGAGTCGGGGTAGCCCCCGTTTGCACCCATCGACACGTAACCTTGATAAAAAAAGTTTCGCTCTACCCGCAACCCTGCTCTGAATTGATCACCCGATGCGCCGAGCATCGAGACATTGTCAATAAACGCCGAGTTCATGTTGTTGGCTTCGCCATTCAGGTAGAGATTGCGGCTAAAGATGTCCCACGTCTGAACCCCGGACGGTGGCCAGACCAACTTGGGGTCACCATTCGGGAAGCCATTGCGCATAAGGATCGACTCTTCTATCCGAAGACGGCCAACGCGTGACCCTTCGTAATACAAGCCCTGTGTGAACTCCTTTCCGTTTGCAAAATTGTCAGTTATCAATGAACGCCGTAGGGTAATTTGCGCTCCGTTCGCACTACCAATATTGACAGTAGCTGCGTCAAACCACATGTCTTCGAACAGCAGGTCGGTAGACGACGCATTTTGGTAAAGCATTGTCAGACCTGAATATGACCCCGGCTGGCTGCGGTCGTGTGCGTCGAAGTGGAGGGACAGGTATGCGGCGTTCTTGAACACGGGGAAGTTGGCGCTCTCCCACCGCGTGATGAACCCTAGTTGCGGATGGATGAAGCGTGGTCGGGCGGCGCAAACATCACCATAGGCACCAACTATTTGTTTTTCAGTTGCTGAGCGACCGCCCGACACTGCCAGGCTGGAATTTACGCTCTGGATACTTGGGTCCGATTCACGGGCGAACGACAGCAAGTCCTCGGACAAGTCGAACGTTTCACCACGCTTGAACAACCACCAGTCAGGAAAACCGCCGCGCGTCGCCGGAAGCGGGGCACCCACCACGTTTTGTGTGCCTATATCTGAGCCACTTTGCCGCGGCCCTACATATGCCCAACGCTTGAACGGCTTGACCGCAGCGCTCGGGTTCATTGGATCGGTGCCGTAAGGTCGGCCGTTGGCATCGGCCGGCTTGCCGGCGGAATCGATGATTCTGGCGCCGTCCCAGAAGTAGATGTCTCCGGTGGCGTCTAGGCCCGTGGCTGCGCTGATGTAGAAAAGGCGCGAGCCGGGTTGCCGCAAGCTGCGTAGCGGAACGCTCGCATCGCGCGTGCTTGGGGTGGGGATTGTCCAGTTGCCCACATCGGCCACGCCGCACGCGGTGGTAACCAGCGAAACGGGCGCTGGTGCTGGTGCTGGTGCTGGTGCTGGTGCTGGTGCTGGTGCTGGTGCTG
>JBBARR010000066.1:0-8522 GCA_040399645.1 Caulobacteraceae bacterium
CAAGACAAACTGGTCATAGCCGTCAATTCGGCTTGGGCATCAGCGGACAAGGCTCCGGACTGGATCGCACAAGAGGAAATGGCCAGAGCCGTTCGTGCCTCACTGATCAAATAGGTCTCCAGGCCGGTCCGTCGGATAGGGCGGTCCCTTCTGAGCCGAAAGCCCCCCTTGGGTGCCCACCAATATTTGGAGATCCGTCAAGGTGCGTCCTTGGCCCAGCCCGTCAATCTGCCGTCCTTAGGAGTTCCCTATGCCTGTTCTTCGCCAAGTCCCGCGGGCTGAAGCTACCGCGGATATCGTCTTGACCATGTATGATCGTCTGTTTGGCGATCGCGATCCAGTCAGTGAGCCGGGCACCGCGACCGGCACGCCGGGCGATTGGTGGACAGTCTTTGCTCTTGCACCAGACATCCTGCAGCATGCGGTCGATGGCTTTGCAGTCTATCGCCACCCGTCGCGCAAGATCGATCCCGTCTTGCGCGAACTGGGCCAAACCCGAGCTGGTTGGGTCAAGAGCAGCCAATTCGTGTTCTCACAGCACTGTAAGTCGCTGCGTGGCCTTGGCGTGTCCGAAGAGATGATCGCCGCCATCCCCTATTGGACAGTGTCGGATGTCTTTAACGATCAGCAGCGCGCTGTGCTGGCCTATGCGGACTGTTTGTCACAGGCCGGGGGGCGGGTTCCTGTGCAAGTCTTTGACAAGCTCAAGACCTTCTGGACCGATGAACAGATCTTTGAATTCACCTACATCACCTGCCTCTACGATATGCATGCGGTTATGACCCGGGCCTTAGGCCTGGAGTTTGACAATCGCGCCGATCCCATCGTTGAAGTTGCTGCGCCTAAGGGTTTCAGCGCGGCCGACTTCCTCAGTACGGCACGCCCCCCAAAGCGCGATTAACCAATCTGACAACGAACCTTAAAACAATCAGGGAGACACCCATGACCAGTCCGAAAAACAGTCAATTTGAACTTCGCGGCGTCAACCATCTGGCGCTGGTCAGCAAGGATATGGCCCGCACGGTCACCTTCTATCGCGATGTGCTTGGCATGCCGCTGCTCAAGACCCTGGACCTGCCCGGCGGCGTCGGCCAGCATTTCTTCTTTGATATTGGCAATGGCGATTCCATCGCTTTCTTCTGGTTCAAGGATGCACCCGAAGCGGTTCCCGGCATTTCCAGCCCCGGCGCCATTCCAACCCAAGGCAACTTCGTGTCAGCCCATGGCTCGATGAACCATATCGCCTTCGACGTCCCCCCCGAGAAGTTCGACGACTATCACCAGCGGCTGATCGACAAAGGCATAAATGTCTCGAAGATCTTGAACCATGACAACTCGCTAACCCAGTCGAGCGACGAATTGCACGAGGGGGTCTATGTCCGCTCGCTCTATTTCTCGGACCCTGACGGGGCCTGCTTAGAGTTTGCGTGCTGGACAAGAGATTTCACGCCGGCAGATGTTGAGCACGACCCGATGAACGCTGAAGGCGTAAAGGTGGTCGGCCTCGTCACAGCCCACCACTAGGCCGTGCCGATCGCCCTGAACGCCTCTTAGGCGTTTAGGGAACGGTGTCGCCGCCGATCTGCTCAAGCTCCTGAGCCATATTGCCATTAATATGGCGAAGCAGCCTAAGGAGGGTGGCAATCTCGGCCTTGGTCAGGCCTTTTGTCGCGCGATCATTGACATCCGCGACCATGGGCAAGAGCGTCGCCTGTAGTGAACGCCCTAGCGGGGTGAGGCGAATATGAACCTTGCGCCGGTCCTCGACACTGGGTTCACGTAGTGCCAACCCACTCTTGACCAGACTATTGACCGCCACGACCGTCGTTGGCTCGCGCATGCCAACCCGAACACTTAGCTCTCGCTGGGTTGGGCCATCGTCAATCCACAATTGCCTCAGAAAACGCCATTGACCGCTCGACACACCATGGGGCGACGTCTTGCGCTCCAACATGGTTGAAAAGCCGCGAAACCCCATCCGCAACAGGTAGCCAACACTGTTTTCAGGTTGGGCATAGACCGAGATCTCGAGGGGCAAGGCCTGTACCTCGGGCGCGAAATGTCCATCAACCGATACTGTCATGGGATCACTCGAATTGGCATGGTCTGTCACGCTAGGTTACCAGATTTTGGTGGGAAATAGGTTGCGGGTATGTGGAGATTTATAACTAATGCGGGCTGGACTCATAAAAAGAGCGGGTGCATATAATTATTAGTTAGAACACTAACTAAAGTCCAGTGCTGAGTTCGAGGAACTGCCCCGTGGTCAAACTCCCCGTTCTGCCAACCACGATCGTCGGCAGCTATCCACAGCCGGATTGGCTCATAGACCGCGAGCGTTTGAAGAAAAGCCTGCCGCCGCGTGTCCGCGCCAAAGAGCTCTGGCGCATCGATGAGGCTTGGCTCGCTGACGCCCAAGAGGCCGCAACCCTCGTGGCAATCCGCGATCAAGAACTGGCAGGAATTGACCTGGTCGGCGATGGAGAAATGCGCCGAGAAAGCTATTCCAACCGGCTCGCGACAGCACTGAGCGGCATCGATTCTGACAATCACGGCACCGCGATAGACCGAACCGGCAAGGCCAATCCCGTGCCTCGCGTGGTTGGTCCCATTCGCCGTGTTGGCCCCATTGAGGTTCAGGATGTTGCCTTCCTGAAGCGCCATTCGACCAAGCCTGTCAAACTGACCATTCCGGGCCCCTTCACCATGACCCAGCAGGCGCAGAACGACTATTACCCCAGCGCAGAAGCCCTCGCGATGGACTATGCCGCAGCGGTCAACGAGGAGGTCCGCGCTCTGTTCGCGGCCGGTGTCGACGTGGTGCAATTGGACGAGCCCTATCTTCAAGCCCGCGCCGACCAGGCTCATGACTATGCACTGGCAGCCATCGACCGCGCCCTTGAAGGGGTAACCGGTACAACGGCGCTCCACATCTGTTTTGGCTATGCGCTGGTGCACGGCAACAGGGTCAAGCCTAAGGCCTATGATTTCTTGGCCGAGTTAAACCGCTCGCGCGTCGATGTCATTTCGGTTGAGGCCGCCCAGCCCAATCTTGACCCATCGATCCTGGCCGAACTACCGGACAAGATTATCATGTATGGGGTGTTGGACCTGTCCGACCCTGAGATCGAAACCCCTGAACGGGTTGCTGATCGTATCCGACAGGCTCTGAAATATGTCTCGTCGGACCGTCTTTGGATCGCGCCCGACTGCGGCATGAAATATCACAGTCGAGCGGTCGCCTTTGGCAAGCTCAAGGCCATGGCCGATGGGGCCACTATTGTTCGGCGTGAACTGAAGGGCTGATCTAGAGCCCGTCCATCCATGCCGATAGGAGGGTATTGACTGCGTTCGGTGCCTCGAGCGTCGAAAGGTGTCCGCAGCCCTCTAGGACCTCCAGCCGTGAACCCGCAATGGCACCCAGCAGGTCCTGCTGCTGAGCCATGGTGGTGATGCCGTCCTCGTCTCCCCAAAGGATCAGGGTCGGTACGATGATGCGGCCAAGCGATGGGCGGCTGTCGATCCGGCTCATAATGGCCCGCTGTTGGCGCAGAAAGATCTTTGCCCCTGTGTCCTGCGCCATAGCTCGGATCTGACCTATTAGGACGGAGTCGCTGCGTCGTGCGGGGGCGAGCAGCATAGGGATACGTTCTTCTGCAACCTGCTCAAAACGCCCCTCCTCTACCAGCCTGATATAGCCCATGCGCCGCTCGGTCTGGGCCGGACCATCGCCATTGGCGAGGGTCGCCAAAAGGGCAAGGCCTTTAACCCGCTCAGGTGCCTGCCGCATGACCTCCAGCGCAATGAACCCGCCCATCGCATGTCCCATCAATAGGAACTGATCCGGCGCGCTGGCCAGCAGCCGCTTGGCCATGGCCTCGATCGTGTCATCGCTGCGGTGATCGGAGACAAAAAGGCGGCGCTGGCCAGCAAAGGCGGTGCGCTGTGGCTCCCAGCACCGGTCATCCAACAGTTGGCCGCACGCAAAGACGATGGGCGTTTTGGCAAAAATCGACATGTCAAACTACCCGATTCAGAAGGGCTTCACCGGCCTCGAGACGTCGGCAGTTTTCCTTCGCCACGGCAAGGCTCCGTGACAAGGTCTCCGGGGTCAGCCAAGCCTGATGGGGTGCTACGACAACACAATCCAGGGCAAAGAGCGCATTGTCGGCTCCTACCGGTTCCTTGGCGAAAACATCCAGCCCTGCGCCGCGCAGATGGCCGGCCCTTAGGGCCGCCTCCAAGGCCACCTCATCAATGATCTCACCGCGCGAGGTGTTGATCACGATGCCGCCCGGCTTCATCCGGCCCAAGGCCTTGGCGTCGATCAGGTTGCGCGTTTCGTCGGTCAAGGGCAGATGGAGTGAGAGAATATTGGCCTCCTCCAGCAAGGCCTCCAGGTCGCGGAACCCATAGGGCGCATCAGGCCGAGCAGACCTTGCCGTATAGATCACCTTAGCCCCAAGGGCCGTGAGGACTGGCGCAAGGCGCTGAGCCGACTGTCCAAGGCCGACCAGACCCACCGTACGCCCGCAAACCTCGCCGACACTATCCAGCACCTCAAGGTCCAGGTTCCAGCCGTTGCCAGCGCGCGTAAGACTGTCGAGATAGATCGTGCGGCGCAGGCAAGACAGCATCAGGGTCAGGGCCATCTCCGCGACAGCTTGGCTGTTGGTGCCGGGCATATTGCAGACAACGATGCCACGGGCTTTTGCGGCGATAAGGTCGATGGTGTTGGTACCAACACCCAGCTTTTGGATCAGCTTGAGATGGGGCGCATTGGCGATCACCTCAGCGGTCACGGGCTTGAGGACATGGAGTAGGATCTCTGCCGTCAGCATGGCCTCGGAAAAGCGCGGTTCGTCGAACTCATCGACGACCGTCACAGGCTCCATTTGGGCAAAGGCGGTCTTGATCTGATCACAAAAGCCTGGGCTGGCCCGATATTGTAAAACGGTCTTCATGCTCATCCCTTGGTCAGTCTAGCCGCGACGGGCGCAAAGAAGGCGTCGCAGCCGGCAAAGACCGCGTTTGAGCCAAGGCTTTCTTCGATCCGCAGGACCTCGTTCCACTTGGCCATCCGTTCAGACCGCGTGAAGGACCCGACCTTAAGCTGGCCTGCGTCCCAGCCCACAGACAGGTGAGAGATGGTGACATCTTCGGTCTCGCCAGACCGTGCGGACACAATGGTGCCCCAGCCTCGGGCCTTGCCTACGTCAAGCGCGGCCTTGGCCTCTGTTACGGTACCGGCCTGATTGACCTTTATCAGCACCGCATTACAGGCCGCAGCCTCTGAGGCGCGGGCAACCCGCTCGGCATTGGTGACTAGGACATCGTCGCCAATGATCTGAACCCGATGGCCGATCTGGGCATTGATCTTGGCCAAGGTTGCGAACTCATCCTGTCCGGCGGGATCTTCGATGGAGACAATCGGATAGCGACCCGCCCAAGCGACCATTCGCTGGACCATCTCATCGGCGCTGAGAACCCTCCGATCCAAGGCCATGCTGTAACCGCCATCGATGCAAAACTCATTGGCGGCGATGTCGAGCGATATGAAGACCTCTTCCCCAGCCCGATAACCGGCCCGTTCTATGGCTTGGGTTAGGACGTCGAGGGCATCCTCGTTCGAGGTGAAGTTCGGCCACCATCCGCCCTCATCAGCGACACCCGTGATCGGCCCCCTCGCCTCCATCAGTTGTCCAGCGGCGCGATAGACATCGGCGGTGATCTCGAGAGCGCGGCGGAAAGACCCCGCCTTGGGTGCCATGACCATAAAATCTTGCACATCCGTCCGGCGTCCCGCATGGGCACCGCCGCCGAAGATCTGGATTTCGGGTAAGGGAACGCGCACCGGTCTTCCCTGCGCCAGCCATTGCCAAAGCGGAACGTAAGCGCAGGCCGCTGCTGCGTGCAAATTGGCCATCGATACGGCCACCAAGGCATTCGCCCCCAACCGACCCTTGTCGTGGGTCCCGTCAAGGTCGATCAGTACCTTGTCGATGGCTGCCTGATCAGCGGCATCGCACCCGACCAAGGCCGGAGCAATCTCTGCCTCAACACCGGCAAGAGCACGCGCAACGCCAAATCCGCCGAAGGCAGCGCCGCCATCGCGCAGATCGACAGCCTCATGCGCGCCTCGAGAGGCTCCAGCCGGAGCAATGGCCCGCCCCGTGGCACCGCTGGCTAGGGTGACCTCGGCCTCGACAGTAGGGCGTCCTCGAGAGTCCCACACCTGACGCGCGATGACCTTGGAAATCTGATTGCGCATCACGCCTGCCCCTCGAAGGTCCATCGGTTGATCAATTGGGCAAGGTCCAGCGCTGGACCCTGCAAGAAAGCCTTAGCTTGCTGACGGATCAACGCCTTGTCTGCTTCGTCTGTGAGATAGGGCGCCGTCGACTTGCCATCTAAACGGGCCAGCAACAGGGCCGAGACCAGCTTTGTGGTTCGCGCCGACAGGGCCTGAGGGTCTTCCCACCCGACACCTAAGAGATAGGCGCTGGTCAAAGACTTCATGCAGTCTATCAGCATCGGGCCCTTATTCTCTATAAAAACTGATTTTATAAGCAAATGGGTGAGGCAAAAGGCCAGATCAAAGGCCGGGTCACCATAGACCGCACACTCGGCATCGAGGATCACCGGTCCCTTTGGTCCGATTAAGATGTTCTTCGGGCTAACATCCCCATGGACCAGCGCGGTTTTGCGAGACTGCAGGTCCAGGGCCAAGGCTTGAAGCGCTGGAGCGACATCGGCATGGTGTCTGGCCACATGGAGCAGGAACGGATCGATCCGAAGCGCCATAAACAGATCATCGGTGGCAAATTGCTGAGCAAGGGCGGGATCGTTCGCCGTCGCCGCGTGAATTTGAGCAAGGGCTTGACCAAGCGCTCCTGCAAACCTCGGATCAACCCTGCCCTCCAGCAATTCTGCTTTCCAGACCGGATGGGTCTCAAAGGGCAGGTAGGCCATGACGAAGATATGGCGCTCGGGAAGCTCTGCGATCACCTCGGGCACCAGATCGGCGCTAACGCGGGCGCGAACGAGCTTGAGCCACTGGACTTCGAAGGCTGAACGATCGGCCGACGCGAGCCACTCGGTCGGCACGCGCAGCTGTGACAGGGCCTTTTTGATGACGAAGACTCGGCCATCGGCAGTCTCAACCTTAGCGACATCGCAAGACACGCCGCCGGTCATAAAGCTAAACCGAGGCTGCTCGCCCGCTTCGATCAAGCCAAGCTCAACCAGATCCTCGCAAAGGTCGGCTGTATCATCCATCTTGGTGGGCCCTACAGACGCTCCGAACAGATCAGGACCGCGCCCTCACCCACTCACAGATCAGATCGGCGGCCGCGTGACGATTGGCTAACCTGTCCTCGAAATAGTGTGCTCCGGGGATCATGGCCAAGGTCTTATCGGCGGAGCCTATGCTGTTATAGATCTTGTGCGCATCGGAGGGGAAGACGCCCGTATCGGCCAAACCTTGCACAACCAGCGCAGGCAACCTGAACTTGGCCAACTGCTCGCCTCCACGGCACCGCGAGGTTTCAAGGCTCCACATAGACAGCCAGGTCTTGAGCGTATTGGCCCGCCCGATGCTCGGTGAGCGATTGGCGATGGCCGGATGGCCGCGATAGCAGGACTGCGGCAGACGGTCGGACGGGTCGATGGTCGGGTCCATCATCCGTAAATCGCCCCAGATACGAAAGAGCGGGAATATCCGATCCGGAATACCCGCCTCATTGAGCCGCTTGAGCTCGACCTTGGCCCAGTCGGTGATCTTCTGATTGCGGGCAATCTGAGCAGTCTTGTAGCGCGCCATGAAGTCTGCGCTGTAGGGCGGCTTGTTCTTAGGGCTAAAGGGGTCGAGGGCAGGATCCGTCGCGACCGGATCGTTCTCATCGATCACAGAGCCATCCATCCAGTCGGTGAGCACCTCTGGCCGTCCCTGATGGGCATTGAGCGACACATAGAGATCAGCTTGAGGCAGATCAGCCAAGGCGGCCTTGCCTGCACTGTTGAGCAGATCGCCTAAGCTCGGAGCGATTGCCTCAGCCTGATAGGCCCCCATCAACGAACCGCCGCCCGAATTGCCAAGAATGACTACCGTCTCAACGCCGGCCTGCTCCTTCAGCCATTTTACGCCGACGCCGATATCGATCACAGCATGTTCGAGCAAGAACTGGTCCTCAAAGCCGCGATAACGCGTGTTCCAGCCCAGAAATCCGAAGCCATGATTAGTCAAAAAGGGCGCGATATAATGCTCTGAAAAATCCACATTATAGTGGGTTGCGATGAAGGCAACCTTGGGACGCTTGCCTTTTGGCGTCCAGTAGATCCCTTGGCACGGATGTCCTCCAGCTTGAATGCGCGGCGCAGTGGGCGATGGAAAGCCTAGAAACTGCGAATCAACCCGTGCCAGCAACTCGTCTTCGGTGAACATCGAATTTCCCTAAATTCAGACCAGAGAGTCTACGCCCGCAGTCTGCTGCGTCACGCCGCCCTATTCAAGACAGACGCCA
>JBBARR010000067.1:0-8392 GCA_040399645.1 Caulobacteraceae bacterium
CAACCAGCCCTGCTCGGCAGCGACGTTGCTACACCACGGGGCGGGACATGATCAATGTTGGGCGAACGCGGCGTCTCGGTCGATCATTCGACGATCTACCGCTGGGTGCAGAAATACGCGCCCGAGATCGAGAAGCGGCTGCGCTGGCAGTGGCGCGGGGCGCGTTCGGCGAGCTGGCGGGTCGATGAGACATACGTGAAGGTCCGAGGCAAGTGGGCCTACCTCTACCGTGCCGTCGACAAGCTCGGGAACACCATTGAGTTCTACCTCTCGCCGACGCGCAACACGGCGGCGGCCAAGCGCTTCCTCGGCAAGGCGTTGAACGGCTTAAAGGACTGGGAGAAGCCCAGCGTCATCAACACGGACAAGGCGCCGACCTACGCAGCCGCCCTGGCCGAGCTGAAGCAGGAAGGCAAGTGTCCGGCGGACACGCTGCATCGGCAGGTCAAGTATCTGAACAACGTCATCGAGGCCGACCACGGAAAGCTAGAGCGGGATGAGTTTGGATTGAATCGCAAGGGATTCCCAAATCGGTAGGAATCTGATTCAAACTGTCGGCCGGATGGAGGTCGGCGGTGATGCCAAGACCCTACTCTATGGATTTGCGGGATCGCGCTGTGGCTCGGGTCATGGCGGGTGAGACAGTTCGCTCCGTTGCAGCCATTTTGAACGTGAGCGTGGCGAGTGTTGTGAAGTGGTCACAGCGGTTTCGTCGCGATGGCAACACCGCGCCAGGTCCGATGCACGGCCATCGCCCCCGGCTGCTGTTGCCGCATCGGGATTGGCTGATTGCGCGCACAGCCAACGATCAGCCTTTTACCTTGCGTGGTCTCCAAGCCGAGCTGGCTGAGCGGGGCGTGGTTGTCGATTACCGAACAGTTTGGTCGTTCGTGCATGCAGAGGGCCTCAGCTTCAAAAAAAAGCGTTCTGCCAAGCGAGCAATCTCGGCCTGACATCGCTCGCAAAAGGGCCTTCTGGAAGAAGCATCAGGCCAGCATCGACCCACGACGACTGGTCTTCATCGACGAGACTTGGACCAAGACCAACATGGCGCCGCTGCGGGGCTGGGCGCCCCGAGGTCAAAGGCTCGATGCAAAAGTGCCTTATGGGCATTGGAAAACGATGACGTTCCTTGCCGCACTTCGACACGATCGGATTGATGCGCCCTGTGTGTTCGACGGCCCGATCAACGCGACCAGCTTTCTGGCCTATGTGACCCAGCAACTCGTGCCGACCTTGAAGGCCCGGGACATCGTGATCCTCGACAATCTCGGCAGCCATAAGGGCAGCGGGGTTCGAGCGGCTATCCGCGCCGTCGGAGCCAGGCTGGTGTTCCTGCCACCCTACAGCCCCGACTTGAACCCAATCGAGCAGGTCTTCGCAAAGCTCAAGCATCTCATGCGAAAAGCCGCGGAACGAACCATCGACAACACATGGAAGCGGTGCGGTGAACTCCTCGGCCACTTCAAACCGCAGGAGTGCGGACGATACCTTCAAAATTCTGGATACGCTTCAAGCTAAACTCATCGTGTTCTAAAGCAGCTGATCCGGCCGGTCCGAAGCTTCAAGACGCTGAAGACGGCCTACGCGACCATCAAAGGCTTCGAGGTGATGCGCGCGCTCCGCAAGGGGCAGGCCTCGGCGTTCAACCTTACCCGCGATATCCGCGGAGAGGCCCGCCTGGTCGAGCGAGCCTTTGGCCTCGGTGCTTCCGCTTTGGCCGAGGCGGTCCAGTTTTTCGGCGAGCGGTTCGAACTCGAAGCGGCCTGACAAGCCATCCGAACCGTCGATCGCCGCCTTCGCGCACCTCAGAAGAAGTTTGCAACAGAGCCCTTCGAGCCGCCCTGCGACGTCACGGGCCTTGGCGCAGTCAACGGTACCGCGATCATGACCGAGGACGCCGGCGAGAGCTACAAACTCGCACTCGGTTTTTCGCTCGGAAAGTCACATGGCCGCGCCGTGCCGCCCCACAGCGACGATGCAGGTTCGGCCCAGACGGTCGAGGCAAAGCCGAAGAAACTGAGCATCCGCGCACTGCTCGACCACCTTTGGCACTCAGCACGGCTGACACACTGGTCGCCGGCTATGACAGGGCGGCGAAACTGGCCCCTCGTCAAGCACGCGCTCAGCCAGGCCGCGACCAGCAGCGAAGCCCGTGGCGCACCACTGCTCGACCGCCTTTTCATACCAGAACCGTGGAACTTAGCCGCAAAGACCGCGATCGCCGCCCGGCGAGCTGCCGCGCTCCAACGCATCGCACACGCGTCGGCCGCCCAAATGGGGTATGCCATCCTCGTTGGAGAGTTTAAGGACCTCACCGCCGAACGGTTCGGCGCCCAGCTCGTCATCAAGCACCTTCCCGATTTCCCGATCCTGATGGATCAGGCGACTCACAAACGGGCTGCGTCTCTTCTCGAACCGCTGCAGCACGGTGCGTCAGTGATCGAAGAAGCCCATATCATCGTCATCGCCACGATCGCATCCGCGAAGATGGGAGGCGCCCAGCTTATCGAAGTTGCGTTCATGCTTGTCGACAAGAGATGGCTCCCCATCGTCGACGCATCCGCTCATGAGCTGATCGATAGCCTGGCGGAATCCGAACGTCGCTTTTTTGTAGGCTGCCGCTATGGCGTGGCGCCGGATCGGATACTGGCAACGGCAGTCCTCACCGACACCAAACAGAGCGGCGCCAGGTCGGCGGTCGCACTTTATGCGCTTCCGCCCGACTTGTCAGATCACAGCGCCGAAGCCCTCGATGATCTGATAGAGAAGTCGGGCCTACGGGCTTGGTTTTGGAAACACGGCGAGGTCATGCCGCCCTTTCCAGGCATAAACAATTACGATGGTGAAGTCCGGCCGACCTGCTCGAACACAGGCGGCGCTGCAGTTGCAGAGCCTCCAGTATAGCTAACTCCACTGCGTGGGTAACGGCTGACCAAGCTAAAAATAGTTACGCAGTGAAATGGCCCTATCCGGGGTCACGACAAGATCTGTGCGTAGCTGTACGATACATGAGAACATAACCGGAACATGATTTCGTCGTATCCATCCGGCGAGGACCGTGGGTGACATCGAGCCACGACGTCACACTTGATCAGCTCTTCTTGGCGATCCTTGTCCGAGCGGCATTGCGGCGATTGGCGATGCGGCCGAGGGCGATCTTGAGCGGAAGTTCGTCGATCTCCTTCGGGTCCCAGCCGTCCAGATACTCGGCGACTTCGGCATGGTCCGGGTGTTCGGCGTCGGCGAGGGCGTCGAGCATATTGTAGTAGCCGGGAACGCCGCCGCAGTCCTCGGGTGGTGCGTCCCTTTCACCGCCGACGTAGCGTGGGTAGGACGCGCCGGGCTCCCCTTGGCGGATGCCCGTCACGATCAGCCGGTGCGCCCAGGAAGCGCCGAAGTCATAGGACTCCTTCCACGAATGGTTGTGAAGGTGGCGTCCAGGCGATGTGAGGCGGATGGTCTAGGCGGATTTGTTAGCCGGCATGCGGGAACGGACCAGCCTATCCCGCTAACGCATTGGAACTTTCAATTTTACACAGAACAAAAATAGAACAGAGGCCGTAACCTGTAAACCGTGCTGCTGCCGAAGACCTGCTGACCGCTACTTTTACGCATCTGCGGCCAGCAGGAGGCGGAGGGCTTCACGAACGGTGATCGGCGCTTCCGTGGTCATGAGTTTTCTTTGATCAGGGCAACCAAGTCCCGCACTGCCCCAAGCGCCGCACCGAAATCGAGCCGTTCGTCGGGCCGCGCGAAGGACACGGCATCGACGTAATCCTGGTATTCGGTTGCCCACAGCGGATCGTTCCCCAGCCGATCGAGCATGCCGGCGAACAGCGTATTCGGATCGGCGGAAGCCGTTGCTTCCCCTCCCCTGCCCGTGTCGTCAGCCATAGCCTTGCCGACCAGTGCCCGGAAGTCGCCAGATGAAGCGACGTGCGGTTTGAGCGCGGCGAGATCGTGGACATGCCGGACGATCGTCGGATCATCGTTGTCGCTGGCCCTCTGGCGGGCCAGCACGCGCCAGGCAAGCGCGCTGAGCTTGTCGGCTGCTGTCTCGACGGGATCGACGCACATGAAGACCGCGATTTCTGGTGGCTGATTTTGCGCCAGGGCGATGAGTGAGCCGAGTGGCCGCGCGATCGGCGGCAGTGTCGCCGCGTTCAGGGACATCTCGATGCGGATGTGCGGGCGCAGGCCGGGGCCGGTATCGAACACGGCCGGGTAGAAAAGCGCCGCCGAGAAGAAGCTGCTTTCGTCGCGTTTGAGGACATCGTCACCGACCACGAAGCCCGCGGCCGTCAGCCCGCCCAGCACGCGATCACGATAGAGGCTGCGCGCCTTTTTCACCTGGCTGCGACTGCTCCGAGTAGGCATCGCAACTTTGAAATCGATGTCTTCCGAAAAGCGTTTGATGAGTCCCCACCCCTTGGACAGCGAGGTGCCGCCGCCAAATGCCGGCATGGAGCCGTCGTGGTCATGACCGGCCAGCACGGCGAGCGCGCGCGTGACATGCCAATCCTTCTCGATAAGTCCGGGAGCGGCGCTAAGACGCTGGGCGACAGCTTCAACGAGGAGTCGGTCCAACACGTTCATATTTCAATGGAAATCCGTTGTAGCTGATCTTGCGGCGCACGCGTCCGCGCACACCGATGACACGACCCGTTGGCACCTGCGTCGATTTGCCGCTCGCATTGGCTTCATCCCAGCGTGTCGGCGCGGTCTCGATGCCAAGGCGCCCGAGCGCTTCAGTCGCCAGTTCGCGCAGGCCCTTCGTCGGCACCGGCGTCCCGTCGAGGATCGAGGGCTTGGCGCGCGTATAGATACCATACCCGACCTTCATCAGCCGGCCCTTCTCGATGAGCTGACGCAACGCCCGGCCGACCTGATCATAGCCGCCGAGATCGTCGAAATCCGTGCGCAAAAACACGTCGCCGCGCTTGCGTGCGATGCGCTTTTCGAGCCTGCCTTGCAGGCTGTCCGGAAGGATGGTGCCTTTTCTCATCCTGACAACATACGACATAATGATGAAAGTATCAAGAGCTATATCAATGGACTAGATAAGCGCTAATTGCCTCTGATCCCGGGCGCGGACTGGCGCTGGTAGGGCGCGGCGGTGGTTAGAGCCTAGCCGGCGCCCTGCCGTACCATCGCAAGGTATTCCTGCCATTCCCCCAGGGTGCCATCACTCTTGCCGAGATTGCAGGCCAAATGGGTCAACCGGGTATTGTGCCAGTCGTAGGTCGTGTTCCCGCTGTCTGTCCGGTCGCGGGATATCTGGAGAAGCCGGTTGGCTTGGTTGAAGGGAATCGGCTGATCACAGAGTGCGCATCGCCCATTTTGCTCGCGCCACAGCCGGTTCAGCATGATGAAGATATCCGAGTCCTGCGGCACGTTGCGTTGCGGGGCTACCCCATGCGTCACGCTACCGGCGCGGGCGACATCGGCTTTGATCATGCCCACCAGTCGCGACAGCTCTTGGCGCAGGGTTTTATCGGACGTGTTGAGGTCGATCGCCGTATGCGCCCTGGCACTCAGCGTGAGCGTGACCGGCTCGATATCCAGATCGAGAAACTGCGACCGTTCGGAGGCGTCGATCGCAACGCAGCGCCCGAGGGAGGTCAGCCTTCCGAGCGAGGCATAGGACAGCGGGACCGTTGTGCTCCCGAGCGGAAAGCGACGATGTCGAAGGTCTTCAGGATCGGCAGAGACCATTCCCATCGCACTCCGTATTGCTGCACCGCCTTCTCCCAGACTTCGCCTGGCACCAGGTGACGTGTGCTTATCGTGGTGCGCGGTTCGACCTGTAGGGCCGACAGCAGGCGCTGCCGGTGGAGTGGGTTCGCCGTTTTGGTTGGATCGCCCGTCCCGACATAGATGATGAAATCCCGGTCACGGCGATAAGTGTTGGCGAAATCCCTGGCGATCTTTTTGCTGGAAAAGGAGAGCGCCGGCCAATCATTGGAAGCAGGAGCGAACTCGCTCTTCACGAAGAGCAGTGTCTGCTCGGAACAGAGATCCCCTAGTTTCATATTTGAAGCCTAATGATCAACGCCTGCCCACACCGCGGGGCCAATGCACATCATGGTTTGTTCTTTATCGATCCAGATTGCCAGCAATACGGCAAAACATAAAGGCCAATCGGTCCTGGCGCCTCCCGCGAGGGGCGGGATCAGGCTCTACGCGGGCGCCGAAGCGCCCTTCCCGAGCCGCCCGAGCGTGCGTCTCGGCCATCCGGTGACGATCCTTAGCGTAGAGCATGGGGGTCCGGTAGCAACGGACCCGAAAGTGAGTTTCAGCGAGGCCTGTAAATACAGTGGACTGAAATCATTGAATGAATACAGAAATATCATACTTGGTAGAGACAGCCGCCCCCTTACCGGAAAATAGGATGCGGCCCGTATTTCCCGCGTATCAACTCATGCATCTATCTTCCAGCAGCAAACCGTAGCCGTCCGAAAGTTGAAATGCACTTTCGGGTCCGTTGCTACCGGACCCCCATCCTCACCGGATGGATAACCTTAAAAAAACAACACTTTATGTTGTTTACGAAACAAAGACAGAAATACCTTCAATACGTCAGTAGCTTGTATGGTGAGCCATGCTATCCTGCCCATGTTATGGCGTGCCCTCGGCAAGCCGCCATTTTTTGCACTGTCAGACAAAGTGAAATACAATGTCCACGGAACCATCGTCTGAAAAATTGGTTGGCACTGGCACTTACCAAATTATCTTTGGGGATTATCCCCTTGACGCAGGTATTGGCTTTCGCATAGATTGAGCGCATCGAAAGGATGCGTTCCCATGGCCAGCAAGCTCACCGTCAAGCAGTTTTTCGAGAAGTTTCCGACCGACGAGGCTTGCTTGGATCACGTCATGGAAGTGCGTTTCGGCATGCGCAACGACTGCCGCAAGTGCGGTGTCAACGCGACGTTCCATCGGCTCACCGAACGTCGCGCTTACTCGTGCGCCGCATGCGGTGATCACCTCTACCCCTGCGCGGGGACAATCTTTCAGGACAGCCGCACGTCGCTGCAATCCTGGTTCTACGCCATCTATCTGTTTGTCGCGACGCGCCACGGCGTAAGCGGCAAGGAGTTGGAGCGCAGCCTCGGCGTGACCTACAAAACCGCGTGGCGCATGGGCCATCAAATCCGCAAGCTCATGACCGAGGCGCAAGGCTTTGGCCTACTTCAAGGCCACGTCGAAATTGATGAGGCGTATGTTGGTGGGCATCGGCCGGGCAAGCGTGGTCGTGGCGCAGCGGGCAAGACTATCGTTGTCGGCATCAAGGAGCGCGACGGTGACATGCGCGCCCAAACTGTCCCCAATGCCAAGACTGACACGCTGCGCGCCCTGGTGAAGGGCAACGTTGAACCCGGCTCCATCGTCTCAACCGACGAATTCGTGGCGTATGGCTTACTGTCGCCCGATGGCTACAAGCACGGCTCTGTCAAGCACGGCGCGAAGGAATGGGCTTACTATGACTATCGCCACGGCGCGGTGCATCACACGAACCACGTCGAGAGCTTTTGGAAGCTGTTCAAAAGCTCCGTCCGTTCGACGCATATTCACGTCTCGGCAAAATACATGGACCGCTACCTTGGCGAGTTCACGTATCGGTCGAACCATCGCCAGATGGAGAATGCGATGTTTGACCTGCTGATTGCGGCGCTTTGATCAGTGCCGCCAACGTGGCGTAGGTCTCTTGCTCATCGGCAGGACCTATAGCAAGTGATTCTTCTTGCTCAATAAATTCGGTTAACCGGCCGGATTTCTGCGCTTCTGCAAGAGATAAACGCCTGAACGGCTTGACGGATTCTGACATCTTCAGCATGCTCCTCGGCGAGACGCCGTGGCAAAGATTGCTCCCGCCACGGTCATCCGAGCCAGATGATAGCCATGCTAGGGCACCCAGCCCTAAAAAACTAACCTGACGGCTTGCCACATGGGATACTCCTCCGGGTCTTAACCGGAAATGTGGTTACTGAGATACGCACGCTACGCCCTAGGATTGGGATTGGAGCCCGCCCCTAGACCTCAAGGAGCCGCCAGCGAGTATTCGCCAGGCGGCTCTACTTCTTTTGCCTGATTTGCAACAGGCAACGAATAACGTTTGCCATTCTGAATCAAACGGTTCGCTTTAACCATGCGCCAAAGCGACGGGCGCACAATGTTCGGATCGTTCTGGTTCCAACGCTTTCCAACTGCCCGAAGAATATCCTCACCAGTTGGGGGCTCTAGGCCAGAGGCCAGAAAATCGGAAACTGTCATCGTGATCATTTCAGGAACCGTTGGTTTTGGCTGATCGCCATTGTCATGTGTGCTGAACACGGCTGCAAAACAGCGTGCAAAACTTTCCAGATTCCAGGGGTAAACAGCGTCCAAT
>JBBARR010000068.1:0-8077 GCA_040399645.1 Caulobacteraceae bacterium
ATCGCGCAGCGTCCGTGTGGACTGCCGGGTTGGGCAGCAAATGTTCATTTCAGCGTGCCATGTGTAGTATCGGGACGGAAATCCGCACCGGTCGCTGTTGCTTCTAAGGCACCGACCTCGATCAGGGTGAAGCGGTTTCGCTTTTTGTTTAAGTAGAACGCCTCAGTGCTT
Source organism: Caulobacteraceae bacterium (assembly GCA_040399645.1). Lineage (GTDB taxonomy): Bacteria > Pseudomonadota > Alphaproteobacteria > Caulobacterales > Caulobacteraceae > CAISGS01. The sequence continues at coordinate 172 of JBBARR010000068.1, forward strand.
CCCGTAAGGTGTGCCACGAAAATAAGAACAATGGTTTCGTCGTCTTCGAAAACCTTTGTAGTTTCTTCACCGTTGCCGCTCGGAAAGGTAACAAATGGGCGTTGGGCCCGAAGGTTTGCAAACGTAAATTGCTGGCCGGGTTTGCGATTGTCAGCTTTTGATACGACTCCAATATATCCATCGCGCGGCAATGCTTGCGCATATGCGACCTCTGCACCAATGCTGGCAAATACAAAGAACAAGAGCGTCACAATCAACTTACGAGCGTTCATTCTCAGACTCCTCTTTTTGCTGCCCAACGCCAAAGCTCAGCCGACACCCGCGAGCGCAGCGAGCGGGTGTCGGCTGGAGCGCCTTGTTGGGCCGCGGATGCACATTCACCGAGTTTTCTTACTACACGGAAATGTGTTGACCAAGATAGCGCCTATCAGACCAGAGGCGTCAAGTTTCTTATCCTCTGGGAACACCATCAGGTCTTGGCCGAGCTTCATCTTCACCGCTAGCTCCAGAGCTGAACCTGATGTGTCATCTGGAATGCAGGGACGCCCACCCTTGGTCTTACCATCAGCGATGTTCATGCCTAAGCTGACGCCTTGCGTGATGCCCAAAATATAGAAGCGGCAGGAAGTCTTGCTGTCGGCGTTCGAAGCGATGCAAATATCTTGAAGGTCTCCACCGGTCATCGCACCGCCGCTGTCCGCAGCGCGAACCGAAGGGACAAACACCAGCGCGCACAGAAACAACGCTATGACTGTTTTCATCGCTTAGCTACTGCCAACGCGGCCCAACGTAATGTAGATGGCAAAAGCCGGTTGATACATCCAGCCGTTGACGATACATCATTTATACAAAAACCCTGCAAACCGCTTGCAGCATGGTTACCCGACTCATATACTGTACTTATATACAGGTATAAATTTTTCATGAAACCCGGCACTCCTCCGTTGAAATCGGCCCGCTTGCTCGATTAGGTGCAAGAGCGGGTTCGTTACCTGCACTATAGCCTCAAGACCGAAAAGGCTTACCTTTATTGGATGCGTTTTTTCATTCGCTGGAATGCTGCCCAAGGGTCAGGTATGCGACACCCGCGCGACATGGGCGTGACGGAGGTGGAGGCCTTCCTCACCATGATGGCCACAGAGCGCAAGGCATCTGCTTCCACCCATAACCAGGCGCTCAGTGCTTTGTTGTTCCTGTACCGCGAGAAGTGCTCAATATCGATTTGCCGTGGCTAAACAACATTGGGCGGCCGCAACAAACCAAACGCATTCCATCCGTATTGACGAAAGACGAAGTAGCTGGTCTTCTCGCCCAAATGGACGGCATTACCGCGCTGCTGGCAAAGCTGCTGTACGGCACGAGCATCCGCACGGTACAAGAATTACTTGGTCACTCGGATGTCAGCACCACCATGATTTACACCCATGTGCTCAAAGTGGCTGCGGGTGGCACAGCCAGCCCGCTGGATGCGCTCAGTTGCTTGTTGTAATGAATGACTGCTTGTGCGGCGTACTTTACTTACGGGATTTTTCCGCGAGCGGCAGCAATGGGTCTTAAAGAGTCATCTGAGTCGAAATTTAAGTTTTTTGTTCCTACGGTCGGGCCCAGACCCAAAGCAACCATTGCTGATGCGGTCCAACTTGACCTTAACCGCTAGTTCACGTTCCGCGTTCGTGGTCAAGCCTATCGTTCTGAATGGCCAACATCCCTGGAATACCCACCATTACCCATTAATCAGGAGGGAGCACCGTCTGAATTGCGGTCACGAATGCCGGCGGGAACAGCTTGTCCCCGTGCTCATTCTCGATACTGCCATCATCAGCCACCTGCAGGCCCTGCTGGGCTAGGCGTGACGCGTCAATGCCCTTGCGCAGAGCACTAAGCAACCGCGGCGACAGGAGTTCACTTCCAACGCCAGGCCCCGACAGATGGGGCGCGGGCTCGACGATGGCGGCTAACGGCAGGCTGGCGCCAACCTGCAGGGACTTGAAAGCGGCATGCAGGTTGTCATTGACCACCTTCAGCCGCTTGGCGTCGTCAAGGGCCACCCGAAGGGTCGCCCGAATACTCGGGTCCGTGATGAGGTCCAACGCCTGTTCGACGTTTGACTTGGTTTTGGCGACGTACCGGGTAGCGCCGGAAACCGCGTTGGCATACGCTGTGATGATGTCCCGGTACGGGGCACCTTGAGCGTTGCGCAGGCTCTGGGTCTTCGGTCCGCCTACCTTTTCTAGGCGGCGTCCGACCTCGGCCAACGAGTAATCCCGGCCACCGTCGTCTCGAATCTCGTTAAGCACTTCCCACAACTTATCGAGATTCGCGATTTTGGTGGGCTTCGTCGCGGTGCTGCGTTGCGCCTGATACAGCTGGCGGGCGTCCTTGAGGATGTCAGGGGCTGTGGTGCTTAATTTTTCGGTCATGCTTGCTCCAAAATAGGCCTGGCTTGGGTATTCGCCAAGGTCTTAGGTTCTAGGTGGTCAAGCTGAGCGACAAACGCCTTCTCCAGACCTATAGCGCGCAGTGTCGTACGACCATCAATAAGGGCGTGGACCGTGCGTGCATCCAATCGTGCATAGAGGAACTGACCCATGGCGTTGGCTACCTGTAAAGCATCATCGTCGTCCAGCAGGGAAAACCGGGGTTCATGCCCCGAATTGCGCAGCATGCGGTCGAACAGCCTCGCCCGTTCCAGGTTGGGCTGCTGCCAGTTGATGTTGAGCCCGTCGAACATAGTGGCATTCGTGCAGATGCGGTTGAGCTGCTCAAATTCGTGTCCCTCGGACAGCACCGCTTCCAGCTGCCCCGTCCCGCCCACGGTGACCAAAGCCAGTCCCTCACCCTTTTCCTGGCTGGCAATGCGAATACATTGTTCGGTTAAGGCATAGGCGGCCTGCAAGCTCAGGGCAATGTTATCCACCTCAGCAGTGGCCGATTCAAATGAGGTCTCGGCTATCTCCAGTTTGCGTTGTTGGTGAAATGGCGCGCCCTTTCCAAGAGATGCGGCATGGGCGTCCGCCAAAGCGTCAAACTTACCCTGCGCCTTCTCAAAGGTGAAGGATGCCTTTTTAAGTCGATAGGCCAGGTCATTGACGTGGGCTTCCAGCCCAAAGAGGAAGGCGGGGCCAGTCATAAAGAACCGGCAACGAGCGCAGTTGGTGGCACCACCCGGCACGGACTGGAAGCGGGTAACCCCGTTTGCAGGATCCAGCACCGCTAGCCCTTCATGACAGCGCTTGGCAGCAACGGCGCATATGCCGTGGTCCATGACCATCAACCCTACACCTGTGCCGAAGGTGGCGGCGTCCAATGCCGATGGATGCCGAAACGCGACGGCGTGCTCAAGCTCTTGGCGGCTGGCCCGCTTGATGAAGCCGGCCATTTCCGATTGAGACTTGCGCTGCCGCTCCAGTAGCGCTTCGTCCATCCGCAGGCTCAGCGTCTCAGCATTGAGCTTTGTGTAATAGAGCGTCATAAGCACGGTGGCGTGGCCAACAATCTTCATCAAGTATTCAGGGGGAACACCTTCCTCGTACATGGCCGTGATGATGGAGACTCGCAGGCTGTGGAGGTCGAAGGTGGCTGAAGCGGGCAGCCCATAGTCGTCTCTCGTCAGCACCAGCTTGATAGGGTCGCCATTGCTCAGGGTATTTCCCGCGTTGGCCAGTCGGCGCTCCATCTCGTCCATTAGCTTCAGCCACAGGTTGCGCACGCGAGGGTCGGTTACCGGCAGGTCCGGACGACGGCTGTTGGCAGGGTCCCGGAATAGGAAGAAGTTGGCACCCATCTTTGTCAGGTCGTCGGCATGCTTGACTTTCTTAAGCTCGACAATATCTGACCAGGCGGTCGGGCCGTTGACCAAGTTGTATTTCTCCTGCCAGTTCCGCAAGTCAACCAGCAGTTGCAGGGCGTCCTTTTTTTCCCAGGGCATGACGTAGCCCTTCGCCACGCTGTCAATGTCCGCCGTCTTATTGGTGTTGAAGTAGAACACTGCACCTTCGCTGCCGTCCTTGCGCTTGTACCGGCGAAACACCCCCCGTTCAAGGGGCTTGCCGCCGGCAGTCGGCCGGTGCGTCCCGAGGTTAGTTTCCCATTGGCCATCGCGCAGGTAGCGCTGGGTGTCGCCCTCACCACTATCCAGCATGCGGACCTGATAGGTTCGCGCCGGCAGCAACAATTTTAAGAGGATGGCATAGGCCCGCACCGGGCTCCAGACCGATTCGAACTCACCCGATTCCGGATTACACCAGCGAAATATATCCTTAACTCGGCCGGCTTCCTTGGCCCAGGCAAAATCGTTCTCGGTCAAGATGAGCATGGCCAGGCTAATTAGCCGGGTTGGCATGGCTTCCCGATGAGTCTCACCCTGATTCACATTTTTATAGCTCGTCCGTGGCAGCGGGTTGGCAAAACCGGGCATCAGGATTGGCGTTTCATTGTCATCAGGCTGGGCGCATACCTTGAACAGCACCTCGTTCAGGAATTCACTCACCACTGACAGGGTCTGCCGTCCCTTATTCCCAGGGGCGGCAAACAACGCGGTTGGCCGACGGCGAATGTCGAAATACTCAGCTGGATTTCGAGGCAGCTCGGGATGCTCTAGGTAGTGTTTCAGGAAGTTGTTGACGGCCGACTTTCGCTTACGAAAGTTCGATGGGGTTCTTTCCAAGTGCTCAATAGCCAATCGCGCCCATTCAGTCATCGCTTGGTCTTTCGAGACCAGCCACTCGAACTTGTCATCCCTCGCCAGGTGCCCCATCTTGGCCTTAAAAAAACCGAAGTCTTCGGGTGCCCACGCGATAGCCTGCTCATGATGCGCTTCCCGCAGGACGCTCAGCACCCCTTGGAGACCAGTGGACCGCATCTTGCCCAGTCGGCTTCGTTCCTCGGTGAGATAAAAAGTCGTCGGCGTTAGGTCGCCGATGACTGCTAAGCCAGTACGAGCCAGGAGGTGGTCCAAGATAAATCGGAAGTTGGCCGCGTCGTCGCTGCCCGCGCGATTAAGGTATGAACGAATCCGAGTCAGGTAGGCCAACGGCTGCTCCGGGAAGCCCGGGTTGTCCAGCATCAAGGCTGGATTGGAGAAAGGTACCTGTAGCTTTGCGGGCCAGGCTACCGCGCCAACCGCCCACAGCCGCAGCATTAGCTCTACCAAGAACCGCTGGTAGGTAGCCACGGAACTGGTGGCGAGCCGGGCTTGATACTCGGTGACCAGGACAGCCTGCAAGGCGGCAGCCACAGCGTCGCGGTTCTGGCAACCGACAAGGGCCGCTACTGCCGTGCGCAACCCCGGTGTGGGCTTATGCTCTCCCCGTAGGGCTTCAATTCTCGCCAGCCACCAAGTGGCAATCTCAGCTAATTCGCTCTGCGCGAAGCCAGGAGAAACCAAGAACTGGTCCAGCGAGTCATTGACGTAGATAGTGCGCCCGGTCAGCTCGCTGATGACGGTGGTATAGCGGTCAAGTTGGCAAATCTGGTTCATTTTGCTTCCTTGAAGTGGGGTAGCGAAGCTACTGAGAGCGTTCCAATAGCCGCCGCCACCTTGGCCACGCCCATCTGGCGATAGATTTCCTGGCTTTTTGCATTGAGGTGGTGCATTGCTACTTGTCCTTCCTTGTCACCCAGCCCAAGGTCGTTGAGCCATTGCCCGTAGCGATGTCGCAGGCCGTGGCTAGACGTGCCAGACCACTTGGCGGGTGTCAGGCCAATCCGGCACACCGCTGCCTTGAACGAGTCATCAAAACCCTCCACACCCAAAGGCTGTCTGTCCTTGGTCAGAAAGGCCCAAGGCAACTGTGGCGTCACCGGGCGAACGTGTAATATGTACATGCGCCACAAAGTCAAGAAGATGCGGCCAGCGTTCTTGTCAATCCAGAAGACCTGAAAAGCCTTACGTTCACGGTTGGTCAGCAAGCAGCCCTTCCATCCCGCGCGCCGGCGCCCGGTTTCCTGTGTCAAAGGTTTGCGACCTCCACAGAACCGTTGCAAAAAATCAGCACGGGAAGTCTTTCGACGGGTGCCCGTTATCGGGTCGGTGTAATCAGCAAGGCCTTCACTGGGCTCATGCACCAGAACGAGTGCCAATTCTGGGTCGTCAGGGTCTACAAAGACGTCCTCGACCCAAAGGTGAAGGGGTTCAGAGGCCCGACAACCGCCATAACTGCAGAGCAGGGAAATAAGAATGTCACGCAGGTTGTACTTTATCCAGGGACGTGGGTCGTCTTCCTTTCCCGGGTTGACAAAGCCCTTCCAGAGTAGGTCGTCAAGCCGTTCGGCGGGAAACGCCTTTGCCTCTTGCAATAGCCCATTGCGGTCACGAGGGAGCCGTGTCCTGCGGCTCCTGTGCGCGTCAGTCGCCGCATTCTGGTGGCTTTTTATGTGGGCCAACAGGGATCCCGTCTTTTGCTTGTTCCACTTCTGCCAAAATATGAGCTGGTCGGCGAAGGATGCGTGATGGTGAATCGGATTCAGCATCGTGGCACCGTAGCGCTGATTGAGCCAATCGCTGAACTCGAGCAACGCCAGCGTGAGCCGTTTCACGTTCTGCTGGCTAGTTGGTCGCCAGTTGAGCCCGTAGGCATCCGTCCCGTTCCGGTAGGTGCCGAACCTAAGGTCATGGGTAAAGGCCGTGTAGAGCAGGCCGCGCTTTGAGGACTCCTTGAACTCATCCGCGCGCACTGACAACCATTCGATAAATCGGCCAGCTGCTTGAGCATGGGCGCGCTCCGTGGTGAGTGACACGCACTTTTCCCGAAAGAACTCCAGCAACTGCTCAAACGGAGAAACGCCCACGATAAGCAATACCGTGGGCGCATCGGCACGAATTCTGTCTTGAACGAGGACCTTTTCCGTGTAAATCATCAACAAGTTGAATTGTGAGTAGCCGTCACGAAATCGAACCCGTGATGCGCTGGCCGCCCAACAGGTTCAAGCCGGTAGTCTTCACGAACGTCGCATAGTCCATGGGGCGCTCGATGCGAGATTCCGCATTGGGCAGCACAAAGGCCCAAGCCCGACCCGTGGCCTCGTCGTACACCAGCTTGAAGAGGCGGGTTGGCTTCCAAACCTTGTTTTTACCAACTGTCTCATGACCCGAATCGAAAATCGGACCGGAGAACACGAAAACATTGCCGGACGCCCGAAGAGCGTACTTGCGGGTGTCCTGCTCCACCTTGTTCCACACCTTGCGATTCGACGTCGGGTCTTGCGGGACCATATTGGAAAGCGCAAAGGACTGGGACATGGCATGCTGGTCGGGTGCGTCAGCAGCTGGGCTTAGGTGCCCCCTATCCACGGCCGGTTGCTGGCTACGATAGTCGCTCAGCTCGCCGCGGCCGCTAGCGGGGATACGCGGGTCCGCAAAGAAGTCATTGGAGCGCTCTTCGCCCTTGGCATCTCGCAAGCGGGCCGCCGAAAGGCGCTCCACGACAACCACCGGGGTCTTGCTGGTCTGGGAATAGAGAACGGCAAAGCCGTTCGAGCACAGTGCCATCGGCTTCAACGAGGCCGGGACAAGAGCGGGGTCGAGGGGATGGTTATCTGGAAACTGGTCGGCACATGCCTCGAAGGAGTCCTGACGCTGTTTGGTGGAGTAGAGCGACAGTGCTTCGGTCGGGGTGAGGCTGCCAGAGTGATATTTCTTTGTTTCTGCCTTGGGGGTCAGAACAAAATCCAGCAGGCCACGGGCATCGGCAACGCCGACCGAAAGCACAAAAAAAGCGAGTAGCGCTGCTACCGTTTTACGGAGGTTCATGGGTTAAATCGGAGATTTTAGTTGAGTATGCCGCATTGAGTATAGATACTCAATTGTAGCCATTGCTGTTAGGCGTTGAGTATGCTTATAACCGGGTATTGCATGTGACCACGATCAAATCCGCTGCCCTTGTAGTCATCGAGAGTGGCTCTTTCG
>JBBARR010000069.1:0-7868 GCA_040399645.1 Caulobacteraceae bacterium
CCAGGCCAGATCGGTGGTGGATTCGCCCGGTCCCGCCGCCGAATAGGCATAGGCGCTAAGGCAGCGCTCGGACTGGGAGGCGCAGAGCAGGCGGCGCGTCTCGGCCTTGCCGATGGTGATATTGCTGGCCGACAGGTTGAGCAGGATCTGCGCCCCCGCTAAAGCGGCCTGGGTGCTGGGCGGCGTGGGGGTCCAGACATCCTCGCAGATCTCGACATGGAAACAAAAGGGCGTACGGCCTGTGGCTTGGAACAGCAGGTCGGTGCCGAAGGGCACCTCTTCGCCCGCAATTGAGATGACCTCAGAGGCAATATCCGCCCCGGGCGTGAACCAGCGCTGCTCGTAAAATTCGCGGTAGTTGGGCAAGAACGACTTGGGCACCGCGCCCAAGATCCGCCCATCATGGATGACGACGGCGCAGTTATAGAGCCCGCCCTGAAACCGCAGCGGCGCGCCGATGACGTAGACGGGCGTTAGACCTGCGCTGGCCTCGGTTAGACGGCCGATCTGATGCTCCACCGCATCGAGCAGGGGCTCTTGCAACAGCAGGTCATCAATGGCGTAGGCGCTGAGGCCCAGTTCGGGGAACAGCAGGATCGCTGCGCTCTGATCGTGGCCTTGCTGCATCAGGGCCAAGGTCTGATCGGCATTGAACATCACATCGGCGGGCCGCACCGCAGGCACGCAGACGCCTAGGCGCACAAAGTCGTGGCGGTAGGGCGAGAAAAACTCTGTCGCGTCAGCCATAAGAACCCCGTGCAATGAGAGCCAGCCTCTATTGGGGACTATCTTAGAGCATGAGGCGCAAGGAGGCTATTGGCTTGGCGAGGGCCTTGTTTGAACCGGTCTTCGTGTTAAGCCATGGCATCGTTCCTTAGGTTTTGCATGGCCGCACCCACCCCTTTGATTAGCGTTGTGATTGTCGCCTTCGAAAGTGCGGCGACCCTTTCGCGCTGTCTCGCGGCGCTGCGAGCCCAGACCTTTGGCGACTTTGAGGTGCTGCTGGTCGACAATGGCTCCCGCGATGGCGCAGCCCAGGCCGCGGCCAAGGCGGACCCTGCAATCTGTCTGATCGAGGCCGGCGGCAATATCGGCTTTGCGGCGGGTAACAATTTGGCGGCGGCGCAGGCGCGGGGGCAGTGGCTGGCCCTGCTCAATCCAGACGCCTATGCCGACCCCGATTGGCTCGAACAGCTGGTTGCGGCAAGCCAGCGCTGGCCGCAGATCCGCAGCCTTGCCTGTTTTCAAAAGGCGGCTGACCGCCCGGGCAAGATCGATGGGGCAGGCGATGTCTTAACCCTGGCCGGCATCCCCTATCGCGGGGCCTATGGCCACGACCTTGTGGCCTTGCCCGAAGGCGAGGTCTTTTCGGCTTGCGGCGCGGCGCACCTGATCTGGCGGGACCTGTTCTTACAGATGAGCGGCTTTGACGAGCGGTTCTTCTGTTACTGTGAGGATGTCGATCTGGGCTATCGCCTGCGCCTGATCGGTGAGGCGACCCTGTTTGTGCCGCAGGCGGTGGTCAGCCATGTCGGCTCGGCTGTGCTGGGCGCGCGGTCTGATTTTGCCCTCTATCATGGGGCCAAGAACCGGTTGTGGCTCCTTATCAAAAATACCCCTTGGCCCTTGGTGCCGGTGGTGGCGCTGCTGCATCTGCTGGCATTGGCCCTGTTGTTGGTCATGCACGCTATGCGCGGCGAGGCGCAGCCCGTCTTGCGAGGGCTCGTGGCGGGTCTTGCGGGCATCGGGCCAATGCTGACAAGTCGAAGGTCCATCCAAGCGACCCGCATGGTCTCGGCCCTGACCATTCTGAAGACCTTGGCGATCAGTCCCCTGACCTTGGCGCGTCGGTCCGCCGTAATCAGGCCGAGGTCCTAGCCCGCGCGGCTAGGCGTTGTCCAAGATAGGGCACCATCGGTGACGAAACGCCCGGTCATACAGTCTCCGTGGCCGCCTTCTTGCAGCGTGCGAATGATCAGGGCGCGCTCTTCAGGCTGTGTAATGAACATGATGAAGCCGCCGCCGCCCGCGCCGGAGACCTTGCCTGCCAAAGCGCCAGCCTGCTTGGCCGCTGCCAAAGCCAATTCGATCTGAGGGGTGGAAACGGCAGGCGATGTCGCCTTTTTGGCTTCCCATCCCCGGTCGAGGACGGTGGCAATGTCGGTCAGGTCGCCATTGAGCAGGGCGTCGTGCATGGCCCCGGCTTCGCGCTTGAGATTGTGCATGGCCTCTAGGGAGGAGCCACCTCGGGTCAGGGCCTCGGCTTGACGTTCAATCACCGTCGAGGACTCGCGTGAGGCGCCGGTGAACAGCAAGACCAGCGAGGCTTCAAGCTCATGCATCATGGAATTGGAGGCTGGAACGGGGGTGACATTAGCTTGATCGTTGGCACCGAAATTCATCAGATTGATGCCGCCAAAGGCCGCCGCATACTGATCTTGGCACCCGCCCCGCAGGCCCAGATCCTTGCGCTCAATATCAAAGGCGAGGCGTGCGATCTCATAGGCGGTCAGGGTCCGGTCGTAATAGGCCAGCATCGCCTTGACCATGGCAACCACCAGAGCCGAGCTGGACCCCAGACCCGACCCCATTGGGCTTTCAACATAGGTGGTAAGCTTGACCTGAGGCAGCACCTCTTCGCCATAGAGCTTGGCCATGCGGTTGATGACGCCGCGATGGAGACGAAGGCCGGTACTGTCATCCAAAGGCTGATCGCGGCCCGTTTTTGGGCGATCCACCATCCCCAAATCGGTTGCGCTCAGGCTTAAGCCGCCGTCCACCGACGCCTCGATCGAGGCAAAGGCATAACGATCGATCGTGACATTGAGCACCGAGCCGCCATGTTCGTCGCAGAAGGGCGACACGTCGCTGCCGCCCCCGGCCAGACCCAATCTGAGCGGTGCCCGCGCACGAATCTTAACCATGGGCTATGTCTCCCCGGGGCCCTGACGGGGTCTGAACCGCCAAACTATTGCCATAAATACCATATGATAAGATAAATATTGGTGCCTATCACGTGACCATATCTGATAGACGCAAGCGGCTAATCTTGATAGGCCGATCCACGAGAATTGTTTGTTTGATATTGGACCTCCTGAATGGCGTTTTTGAAGTTAGTAAGCGCTGCAAGCCGAGATATTGTGGCGGCGCTGAAAATGACTCCCAATGTGGCGACCTTGGCTTGGATCGACATGGAAGATCGATATCGTCGGTCGGCCCTGGGGCCCCTATGGATGGCCTTGACCTTGGGTGTGACCGCCGGTTCGCTAGGCTTTCTCTATTCGAAGATCTTGCGCCAACCGATCAATGAATATCTGCCCTTCATTACGGCAACCCTGTTCATCTGGCTGTTCTTCGTCAATGTCATTAATGAGGCAACCGCGGCATTTGTGGCTGGCGGGCCTATGATTAAAAACTCAACCCAGCCTTTGTTTATAAATATAATGCGAGTCATTATTCGGAACGTTATTGTAAATATACATACTCTTCCTGTATTGCTTTTTATTCTCATCTATTTCCATTTCATCGGTAAGGTGAATATCGGCCTAGCCCTGTTTGGTTATGCCGTCATGATCATTAACTTGATCTGGATTTCGATGATCATAGGCTTGCTTTCGGCCCGCTACAGGGATGTTCCCTATGTCGTGTCCTATGTGCTGCAATTCTTCATGTTCGTGTCGCCGATCTTCTGGAACCCCACCATGCTGGAAAAAGGGGGCTGGTTCGTGGACTGGAATCCCATCTATCATTGGATTGCGGTGGTTCGAGACCCACTCCTAGGGGCAACCTCGACGCCGGCTTCGCTCTGGTTTTGTATCGCCACGGCCGTGATTGGAATGGGTGTGGCCTTCGCTGCCTTCGCCGCCAATCGGTCCAAAGTCGCTTTCTGGGTTTAGGTAGAATCATGTCGCGACCATCCAATGCTCCGGTCATTGAACTGCGCGGTGTTGACCTCATCTACCGGGTCTTCACGACGTCGGAATCATCGCTTCGTGGGTCTGTGCTTAAGGCCTTGGTTGGCGGACGTTTGGGCAAGGATGCGAGCGGCCATGTCGTCGTCCAGGCCCTGAATAATCTGAACATTACCATCTATGAAGGCGAGCGGGTCGCGCTCTATGGCCATAATGGATCGGGCAAGACCACAGCCCTGCGTGTTGCAGCGGGTGTCTATGAACCCACGCGTGGTCAGGTCCTGACGCGCGGCAATGTCTCGGCGATGCTCGACCTGAATGTTGGTCTTTCGCCCGATGCCAGCGGCCGTTCCAATATTATGCTTTTGGGGCTACATCGGGGTCTATCGCGCAAGCAGATCACGGCGTTGATTCCCGATATTGAGGAATTTTCCGAGCTCGGCATGTTCTTTGATATGCCGGTGCGAACCTATAGCTCTGGCATGCTGACGCGGCTAGGCTTTGCCTTTGCAACGGCTGTGGACCCAGACATCTTAATCTTGGACGAGTGGATCACGCCTGGCGACGCGTCGTTCCTCAATCGTGCCTCGGAGCGCATGTCCTCACACGCGGGCAATGCCCGGGCGCTGCTCTTGGCGTCTCACTCGGTTGAGATCATTAAGCGCGTCTGCACCCGCGTCATCGTCCTTGAGCGCGGCGTTATTGTTGAAGATGGCCCTCCCTTCGAAGTGTTTGATCGTCTAGACTCTCAAAAATGAGAGCTAGGGACATCATTGCCGCAACCTTGGACCATGTTGACCACTTGGCGGCTGCCAAGACAACGCGGGCCTCAGCATCGGTATACAGGATGGCGCGGCGGGCCTTTGTCAGGCTCGATTACGCCTCTTGGTTTGAGCGACAGTTTGGGCATGGGATCAGCGATGATCGCGATGGCCTTGCCGGACTTTTGCTCGCCTATGGATTGGCGGTCCATTCGCGCTTTCCCTATAAGCGCCTCGCCGTCCCACCGCAGTTGTCGATCCTCGCCGAGCGCTGGGTTGATCCTGCGCCCCATCCCCATCCTGAATTTTCGCGCTATCTGATTGATGAAGGTCGCCTGAAAGATTTTGGTTCGGATCGCCAAGGCCAAACGCTGGTTACCCCCCCTTCGCGGGATTGTCAGTTTTTGGGCCTCTATTGCCCGCAAGGGTCGGGGTCTGTCGATCTTGCGGCCCTAAGCTTGGATATTAGAGCGGGTCGGTCTACGGCCTTAATCATCGCGCCTTTGGCCGTCATGAGTACGCTGGAGCCATGGTTTGGCTCAGCCAAGACGGCAACTGTTCTTCGCCGGCCCTTTGGCCCGGGAGCGGATCTTGAATTACTCTACTATTCGAACTGGTGAGCGAGATCATGGCCCCCAGCCTTCGCAGCGCTGCCTATCGCCGGCTCAAACAGGTGGCCAGGAGGATCCTGAAGCTCGGTGGGCGTGAGATGAAGCCTCGGCAACTGTTTTTCGAAAATGCGTCAGTTTGGCCAAATGACATCGAAATTGTCGAGACCATTGAGGCCGCGCAAACCATTGTTCGGGTGACGCCTAATCCCTTTGACGTGTTCCCAAACCATATTGCCGGTTGGGGACAGGGTATGTATCCCTTCGCCTCTGAAACCTATCGGTCCCATCCTTTGCGTCTGTGGCGCGGGGCGAATGTTCGAACCCTAGGGCGTCGTGGAGGTCTGCTATTTGACGATGGCACCTTTGATCGGTCCAGCACCCAGTGGATTTCCACCGACCTTCGCGCACCGATCCTAGATTGGAACGACGGCAATCTGGTCGTTTCTCGTGCCGCAGAGCGCGATATCACGGAGCCCTGTTTTTTGGGCTTTAACAGTGGCCATACCAACTATGCCCACTGGCTGACCGACAATCTCATCTATCTCTTCATCTACGTCACCAAGATGAAGCCGCTGGGCATCAAGATTGTCCTGCCCGACTCCCTGCTCGGCTTTGCCAAGGAAACGGTTGAGATCATGGGCATTGAGGCCACCGACATCATCGTCGCGGGCGACGAGGTTCTGGCCTTTGATGATCTGCATTTTACGGACACGATCTATTTTGGCGAAATCCCGCAGCTATTCAAAGACGCGGTGCATTATCTAAAGGCCAATGCTCTGAAGGGGCAGCCTGCGCCCTCTGCCGATCAATCGGTCTATATTTCGCGCCGAGATGCTGTTTCACGGCCTCTGATTAATAATGCCGAGCTTGAGGCCGGTCTCGTACAGTCCGGTTTTGACATTGTCTCAACTGGAGACCTGACGCTTCGGGCGCAGATCGCGCTCTTTGCCAATGCGAAGATCGTTGTGGGACAACATGGGGCCGGCCTGATCAATGCGATTTTCTGCGAGTCGGGCGCGGTTCTGATCGAGCTCTTTCCAGAATATATGCTCCAAGCCCATTTTTGGACCGCCGCATCGCTCGTCGGTTTGCGTTACGGCTTCGTGTCTGGCACCAGTTTTGATGCGGACAGCAGCATTATCAGCGTCGATGGCAACTGGGACTCGGTGTCCGTGATTGATGTCGATCGGGTCGTGGATGTCTGTCGCCGACTGGCCTAATGTCCCGGCCGACGGGCTATAGCCCCTTCGGACGTGCGGCCGCCATGTCGCCGGTCTCAGGCTTTCTGGCAGTGATCCGGAATTGATTTCCAAGCCAGCCTTCGGTGAGCATGCGGCTGACCACCTCGCGGGTCTGCGGCGTACGAGATGTCTCGGCTATGCCCAGCATGTCGTAGATCTGATCGACCTCTTCAGGATAGCCCGTCACCGTGATCTCTTCGGTGATGAACCCGATCGAGGTCAGGAAGGCCGAAAAGACCTCGGGCCTAAAATAGTGCAGGTGGTCGGGCGGTGCCAGCCAGTGCCAGCGCTTCTGGTTGATCCTAGCCGATAGAGAGCCCCAGTTTGGAATCTGAACACACAAGAGCCCGCCCGGGACCAACAGATCCATGATCCGCCGCGCCACGCGATAGGGGTCGCGCATATGTTCAAAGGCGCTCTGGGTGAAGCAGTAGTCTATGTGCTGAACTGGAAATTCCGGATCAAAGATCGACCCACAATAGGCCTTTCCGCCATTGGCATTGATGAAATCGACCGCCTCTTGCGAATATTCTACGCCCCAAGCATCGTAACCCTGTTTGCGCATCTCGATGGCTTGAAAGCCATAGGAGCAGCCGATCTCCACCCAGCGGCAGTTGCGGAAAATGCCGCGCTCGGCCAGCCTTTGCCCATGTTCCGCAGCAACATTATGCCAATTGGTTTCGTTGTTTAGATAGCGCGCCGCCTCCTGACGGCTGCGCATATTATACTCGGTGGGGGTCGAGTAGTAATCGGCCAGTTCTGCCTCGCTGGGCAGCGGCCAGATCATTTCTGACAGGCATTTGGTACATTGGACCATGTACCTCTTTTCAATCGGGAACCGGACCACATAGGCCTGGGAATAGCAGGCAGGGCAGTGAAAATCTTGCCAGTCCGTGTTCACAGCCGATCGCCTTTCATGTCGTCAATGGGCCTAAGAGCCATAGGCTCGTGCGGCATCTACACCGGCACAATAGAGCAGATTGCCCATGGTGCCATCGTGTAAGAGCCCGACATTTTCCGGGCAAGCCGTCCAGATCCGATCGACCATACTGCCCTTTTGCGGCACACTCGGCTGATACTCGATCAGATAGGCCCAGTCCTTGCCCGGAAGGGCGTGGGTGACAAAGCCGAAGGGCCCGAAAATCCGTTCGATGGCGTTCAGGCCATAGCTGATGATGTGGCCGCGGCGTACGGGATCCAGATAGGTGTAGCCCTCGGCCCGCACAAATTGCGGCATGCCCGTATTGATCAGGAAGACGGCGTCGGGATTGCAGACCTGAGACAGTTCCCGGGCAAAACCCTTGAGCTGGGTGGGGGTCAGGTGCTCGACGACCTCGATACAGA
>JBBARR010000070.1:0-2245 GCA_040399645.1 Caulobacteraceae bacterium
GCGGCGGACTTGGCGGCGGCGGCGGCGTGGGTGGCGGCGGCAGCGGTGGCGGCGGCGGGGGTGGCGGCGGCAGCGGTGGCGGCGGACTTGGCGGCGGCGGCGGCGTGGGTGGCGGCGGCAGCGGTGGCGGCGGACTTGGCGGCGGCGGACTGGGTGGTGGAGGTGGAGGGCCCGGCGGGGGAAGGCTCGGCGGCGGCGGACTAGGTGGCGGCGGACTGGGTGGTGGAGGTGGAGGGCCCGGCGGAGGAAGGCTCGGCGGCGGCGGTTTGGGTGGTGGCGAGTAAAGAATGGAATTAGAGTAGGCAATATTCGTATAACTGCAATAACTGCTTGATCCGTGAATGCTTTGAAGGTAGCCTTGCTGGAGGGCGAAATTAGATATGGAATTCATGACGTTTAATGGCGCCATGGTGGCGGGATTCGTAGCGTTTTTCAAAAAGTCATCGACATATTTGGACGCCGGCGACGATGTGACGTTTGAGAAAAACTTGCATGTCACATTCATTTTGTTGCGCAGTGGGTTATCAACATAACACGCAATGTTCGCGCACGCATAGTTTGCAATCCATCCGAAAAGGGTTTGGTAACCCCTAGCACACTGCACAGACCTGCCAGTTGAGTCCGGCGAACATTTGTCTTGCGTGGCGGATACACACCCTGTGGTGAGAGAATCAGCAGTGAGCGTTGCAGTCGCAGTTGTGACGTTGCCGGACAAACGATCGGTCAGAGACTGTACAAGAGAAGTGTTGTCAGAATTGCTCACGGTGCACAGCGGAACGGTGTAAGACACAACGCCCCTGAACGCGAGGAAGACAAGGATGAGTCGGAAACCGATCATACAACAAGCTTAGCGACTCGACGTTTATATTCAAAGTTCACGATGACGACCATGCCCAACCCGTCCATTCCCCGCGTGAGTCGCGGCATACCGTGCGTCGCTCGAACACGTACGCATCCACGTCTGCCATATGCCTTATGTACACAACCGTGATTGCCCGAGACGCGTCCACCAACTTGGCCACGTGTTCGTCCAACGTGTCATCCTGGATTGGGTTGCTCGTGAGCACCGGACCGCGCTTTCTGGAGAGGGCAAACGACGCGCCTGCACGCCCTCGCCGTACGTGCGCCTGCCGCGAGTGCGCTCGAGGGCTACGGTCTTGTCAAACGTGACACGCGCGAACCCGCGCAGCGCTTCGCAGCAGACAAGGGAGACGGCGCTCATTAGAGAAACGTTGTTGAGTTCCACGACCATGGTGAGATGGCGTCGTACAAAGTCAGCGCGGGGCCCTGCGCCCGGTGTTTGGCGACGAGCTTCATCAGCGACGCGTACGCCCGCTCAAACTCTGGTGAGCCGGTCCGCAGCAGGTGGTCGACCAGCTCGTCAGCCGCCGTCAGCTCAAACAACGCGCGCTCACTGCGCGAAAGGCGCCTCCACTGCGTCGCGACCAGGTGCGGGCTGGCGCCGGGGTGAGCCGACGCGTACCATGACGCGTACATATCAAACGCGGACGGCGGAAGGGTCATCGGAGGGCAACAATGTAATAGTTTACGTTTATTTGTTGTACCTCGGAGACCACAGCCTCCCTGTCCGTCTCGCCCCTCCGCTGCAAAAGGAGGCGTGCGCCGGCGCGCACGGGGCCGATGACCCCGAAGACGCGCGGGTCAGGCGTGGCGATGCACAAAAGCCCAGCCACGCGGTCCGTATGTGTCACAGCGGCGCGAGCCTTCTGCCAGCGCGGCAGCCCCGCGCGCTCAGCCGACCTGGTTGGCTGGCCGCGGGCGGCCCGCTCCGCATCCACATCCTCTGGCGAGCGAGCCACGGTCCTCCCTCGCCGGGCGTCCCTGAGGATCCGGGTGCGAGCAGCCTTCTCCGCAGGCCGCATAGTACCCCCACTTGACCCGCCGACTTGTATAAATACAACGCAGCGCGCAGATGGCGCTCACCTCGCCTTGCTCTTGCGATTCCTTGCAGTGAGAACGAAGGCCACGAGACTCGCCAGCGTGAACGCACCGCCCAGCGTCACGCCCAAAATAAACCACTCGTTAGAGTAATTGGATTGGTGCATAACCGGCGCGAGCTCCGGGTTTTTGATGTTAAAATTAGCCCTCGGCGGCGGGGGGCTGTGCGGCTCCGGTGGCGGCGGGCTAGGCGGCTCCGGTGGCGGGGGATTTGGGGTTGGTGGCGGCGGGCTGGGCGGCTCCGGTGGCGGGGGATTTGGGGTTGGTGGCGGCGGACTGGGCGGCT
>JBBARR010000070.1:2345-7541 GCA_040399645.1 Caulobacteraceae bacterium
CCGGTGGCGGGGGATTCGGGGTTGGTGGCGGCGGGCTAGGCGGCTCCGGTGGCGGGGGATTCGGGGTTGGTGGCGGCGGACTGGGCGGCTCCGGTGGCGGGGGATTCGGGGTTGGTGGCGGCGGGCTAGGCGGCTCCGGTGGCGGTGGGCTGGGCGGCTCCGGTGGCGGGGGATTCGGGGTTGGTGGCGGCGGGCTGGGCGGCTCCGGTGGCGGCGGATTCGGGCTTGGGCTTGGTGGCGGGGAGTCATTCTGCGGAGAATTGTTAAAATGCTGTCTAGGCGACGGCGGTTTGGGTAGCGGTGGAGGATATGGTGGCGGTGGAGGTGATGGGCTCGGGCTGGGCGGCTGAATTTTGCGGACGCGGTTCAAGCCAGATTCACCTACAAAAATGGTTCCAGCGCCGTCGACGGCGATACCAACAGGGCCACAAAACGATGCGCCGGCGCCATAACCGTCAGTGGAGGCACACGAACCGCTGCCAGCCAGCGAGGTCACCTCACCCTCGGGGCTCACCATGCGGATGCGGTTGTTGCCCGCATCAACCACGTACACATTCCCTGCGCCGTCAACGGCAACGCCATTAGGATAGAAGAAGGATGCGTTTGCGCCAGTGCCGTCTGCGAATCCATAAGACCCGCTGCCAGCCAGCGTGGTCACCACGTCTGCCGGGCTCACCTTGCGGATGCGGTGGTTGTACGTATCAGCCACGTACACGTTCCCGGCGCTGTCCACGGCGACTCCGTAAGGAAAATTAAACGATGCGTCCGCGCCAGTGCCGTCAGCAAAACCATCAGACCCGCTGCCAGCCAGTGTGGTCACCACGCCATCCGAGGTAACCTTGCGGATGCGGTTGTTATTTCGATCAGCCACGTACACGTTTCCGGCGCTGTCCACGGCAACACCAAAAGGAGAGCTGAACATTGCGTCCGTGCCAGTGCCATCAGCGAATCCATAAGGCCCGCTGCTGCCAGCCAGCGTGGTCACCACGCCCACTGGGTCCACCTTGCGGATGCGATTGCTTTGATCAACCACGTACACGTTCCCAGTGCTGTCCACGGCAACACCAGTGGGATATGCGAACGATGCGTCCGTGCCAGTGCCATCAGCAAAGTCATACGACCCGCTGCCAGCCAGCGTGGTCACGTTGCCCGCCGGGCTTACCTTGCGGATGCGTTTGTTGGCCGAATCAGCCACGTACAGGTTTCCAGCGCTGTCAACGGCAACACCCTGAGGGCGGTTAAATGACGCGTTGACGCCGGTGCCTTCAGTGAAGTCGCCGTAATCGCCATCCGTAAGGTGGTCGTTGCCAGCAAGCGTGGTGACGTGGTAGAGCGACCAGAAGGGGGGCGGGCTGGGCGACGGCGGTGGCGCCGGCGACGGGCTGGGCGGCGGGCTGGGCGTCTGAAGCTTCCAGAGAATACCTTCATAATTCCCCACATATAAAATTCCAGCCGCATCAACCGCCAGGGCGTTGAAGCCGCCAGTAACGTCAAACGTCGACACAACGCCGTTGGCGGTGATCACCCGAATGGGGCCTTCCTCTTCACCGTCGAGCACGTAGATGTTGTCGCTTGCATCGATTGCGATGGTGAACATCTTATTAGTAAAGGTTGCATCAAGCCGCCAGCCATCAAGCCTAAGGTGAGCGCCGTAATCGGCAACGTCCGAGCCGGCGAACAGCGTCACCGCGCCCGTCGCAACGTCAATCTTTGTTATGCGGTGCGTCCACTTTTCTGTCACAAAGAGGTGCCCAGAGTGGTCTTGAGCAACTTTAAACGGCGAAGTGAGACCCTCCGCGAGCGTTGTGACGGTCCCGCCAGGGCTGACGACGTGGATGCGACCTGTATATCGGTCGGCAACGTAGAGGAATCCAGTCTCATTGACAGATATTCCGCCAAGATCTTGAAATCCAGAAGCGAGAGAAGAGGTATCTCCGAATGCGTCAATTTTGTGAATGGCAGTTCCAGTCGTAAAGTACACGGTGTCGTTGTAGGCGGTGATTGAATCTACCTCATAATTGCCGGCGAGAACGGTCTTCACGCCCGCGGGTGTCACCTTTACGATGCTGTTCTGGTTGACAAAATACAAATTGCCGCTGATACTATCAATCGTCATAGATGTGCCGATACCAAAACTAAACGTTCCATCATAGGGCACGAATGGTGTGAGGGTGCCGCCCCAGGATGCGACCGAGGAATAGGAGGTGGGCGAGAGGGGCACGGGCGGCGCCGGTGGCGGCGACGGCGGCGCGGGCGGGCTGGGCGGCGGCTGCACGACGGAGAACTTGTACAGCTTGTTTGAGCTCACGGACACTGGATCACCATCCACGCCGTTTGAAAAGGAGGCGACGTAAAGGCTGCCGTCAATCACGGTGGGGTCCGCCACAACCTGCAGGTCGGTATACATGGAGTTCAGGAGCTCGCCGGTGCGTGCGTGAAGCGCAGAAACGGCACTCACCACGTTGTTCGAGGCGTCAATTCCAATGCCTGAGAAGTAGATCACCTCACCAGCCAGCACCGGGCTGGACGTGGCATAGTACCCGCCTGGCGAAAAACCGGGCGACGACCACTCCAGGCTGAGCCGGCAGTCGCCGTCGATGGAGAAAGCCTGCACACCGGATGTGGTGTTGTGCACCATGGTCACGAGCGCCTCAATCGTGGGCGAGGCGGACCACGTGATGTACGTGTTGCCGCCGCTGCGTGCAACGATGTAGAGGAGGCCGGTCTCGACGGAATAGAGGGGCGCGGTGATGAGGCCCTCGGAGGAGGACAGGTCGTAAATGCCCAACGTCTGCCCGGTGGTGGCGTCCGCCACGTACATAAACCCCCACTTATTCAGCGCCACCATGAGCGTCTGTTCGCATGAAGCGGGCTTGAACACCGCGGGAGAGGCCCCAAAGTCGGCGTCTCCAAGCCCCGCATCCACCAGCTGCGGCCAGCCCTCGGGCTGGAACTTGGCAGCCACCGTGAGGTTGGGGTACAGCTTGACGATGGACTCGCCGTAGTCCGTTGTTTGGGAAGGAGCTGCGTTGCCCACGGCAACCCACAAAAAATCACGGCCGCTGGAATCGGGACCAATGACCACACCCTCGGACCCCCACATCCCACCGGCGTAACTGTCCGGCGAGACCACCGCTTGGAAGGTGTGCTGGGTGTCCTGCAGCCCGGTGACGGCGTCGTAACGCACGACACGGCCGTGGTACACCCCGCCGTCCGCGTTGGAGCCAAACGTCACGTAGATGTACCCGTCGTAGGACGTGAGCCCGCCGTAGACGATGTTTGAGTTTTGGAGCGACAGAAAAGGGGGCCGGTCCTGTGTCGTGTTCAGGACGAGCGAATCCAGGAAGTAGGACTGAAACTTGTCCACCGTGGCTACGAAAATGCGGTCGCCCAGGATGGTGGGCGTCCCGCCGATGCCCATCGCCTTAAAGTCCGGCATGGCGTACTGGGCTGTCGTCACAGTCCCCGTCTGCACCACAGACTGCACGCCCAGCGACTCGGCGTCGATCTTGTACAGCGCGCCCGACAGCGTGCCCAAATACAGGGAGCCCTTGTCCACCAACACCTGGCCGATGCTCGCGCCAGTCACGGTGACGCTGGATTGCACGAGGCCGTGACGCACGGCGCTCGGGGTCAGCCTCGTCTCGTAGGGGTACACCTTGCTTCGAGCCGCGTCAAAGTCCTGGGTGGTCCAGGAGAAGAACGGGGTGAACTTGTGCACCTGGAAGCCTGAGCTCGCATACACATCCCCCAACGAATCGACTGCGAGGTACAGGTCTCTAGGCGTCGGGCCTAATCTGTCAAGAGTGAATGGCAGCGTGGACACGTCACCATCCGGTGTCACAGCGCGGAGCCGGGAGTTTATTCTGTCGACCACGTAGACAGTCCCCTGTGCGTCCACAGCGACGCCGGTTGGATATTTGAATCGAGCATGCGCACCGTGGCCGTCGACGAATCCGCCAGCCACGTTTCCGTAACCCTCCACGTAATCGTCCAACGTGTTCGCGTCCCCGGCGAGCGTGGTCACCATGCCGCCCGCGATTGTGCGAATGATGTTGTTCCCCGTGTCTGCAACGTAAATGGTGCCTTTCGCGTTGACGGCGATGCCAAATGGGGATGAAAAGAGGGCCGACGCCCCGTCAAGACGACCGGCAGTGCCGCTGCCGGCCACGGTTGTGACACTGCCGTCCGGGTGGACAGCGCGTATGGCGTGGTTGCTCGTGTCAGCAACGTACACAACGCCGCCGGGACCAACGGCGACGCCTCGTGGATTGGAAAAAAGTGCAGGAGAGTCTTGAAAGCCTTGACCGTTGCCGCCGGCGAGGGTCGTCACAAAGCCACTTGGGTCAATCTTTCGAATGGCGTTGTTAGAAGAATCAGCGACGAAAACGTTGCCACTTGCGTCCACGGCGAGCGCAAACGGCCCATTGAACCGCGCGCTGAGGCCGGGCCCTTCGCTGTATCCCACTTCCTTGTAATCTCCAGCAAAATCAGTCACCAAGCCGCCTGGTGTAATCTTGCGAATGGCATTTCTGTCCACGACGTACACGTTCCAGTTGGCGTCAACCGCCATGCCCGCGAGGCTTGCGAACATCGCAGTGCTTGCCAGCCCGTTTTGGTAGCCGTATACTCCCGAGCCAGCCACCGTGACGTTTGTGCCCAGGCTGGCCAGGTCGCAGGGGCAGAAATGGGACATGTCTGGGAAGTCGAACGTCCTGTCGCACTTCGTCACCCCACGGTCGTCCAAAAATTGATAGTCGGAAACTTGGTTTGGTGTAAACTGACAACTGATAACACCCGAAGATTCAAACACCTCTGGTTGTAGGCCGGCATCTGACGTCGATTCCAAAGCTATATCAGCGCATGAGACGCCCACGGACAGGGCGATGGCCTCAAGCTCCTGCTGCGTTTTCGGAAGGCCCGCGGCGCCGTCGACAAGGGCGCACGTGCCCCTCTCCCGGGCGCACGCCACGGCGCATGACGTGGTCGACGGCACGCGCAGCCAAATGGACGGCGTCAGCGCGAGGGACACGCGTGCCAGGGACAAGAGGGCGGTTCCTGAAAAAATTCGCCTCATATGCTTAAAAAACAAGGGATTGTTTATATCGTTGGTCTCTGCGAGGCTTGAACTCGCGACTTCGGGTACAGGGGTGTCTCACTTCAAGAAGGCAGGACTTTGAGGGCAGTGTCTAAACT
>JBBARR010000071.1:0-7166 GCA_040399645.1 Caulobacteraceae bacterium
TTCACGGTTTTTCGCTGGGCTTGACGTTGGCATTCATATTCCTGCTTGCCACCAATACCTTAAAAGCCAACCCTAACCGGTTGGCTTTTTTTTGCCTACTACCGCGTGTTTGCGCGGGTTCCTGCGGGTTCTTGCGGACTGCGGAGAGAGCCATTTCTGCCACCAACAGGCACATTTTACTCTCCGTTTGCGTATTCTCTCTCCGGCCCTCCCCACCCAGCGTCGGTCGAAGTCCGGAAGGCGCGCCCGTCACCCCTATATAAATCAATGGGTTACGCGCGGACGAATCAATTGGTTTTTTTGTGGCTTTGGTAGGTGATGGTAATGTTTGCTTAACCCTCAAGCGGTCATCCCAGCCATTGAGATGACAGGCCGTGACCCATTTTGGTCATTCGGAACAACTTGGCCGATGGCCGCTTTGAAGCGATTACAGTCGTCGGGTTTTTGACCGCGAACGGCTCCAGAAGGCTGGTAGCGGACCTTCGCTGCGAACATGTGACCGGCAGTAACCGACCCTCAAGAGACATCCGCGCCCCTAATCTCATTGCCTAAGAACAGTCTCTCGAGATCGCCGCGCTCATTGCGATCAGTCGAGTTGAGCATTGCGTGCAATGTAAGCCCTGAACTCTTCTTCGGACATCGTGTTGTGCCTTGCGTCATAGGTGCTAGGGTCACCGTTGTAGGTCGAACGCGTGCTAAAGAAGACAAATGCACCGCTGATATAGCGCCCGGCGGGTCTGGCTGAATCTGGCAAGGGATTTCCTTCGTACTCGTCGTATTCCCAACACGTATAGGGCACGTAGCGTCCCGGTGATATCTCTGTGAGCGTCTCATAGGTCTGATCTGAACTGATCGCTCCCTCAACGCCGCTTGGCGCTACCGGTGCAGCCTCCAGTCGGAAATAGCTCCAATTCATGTCGCTACCAAAAGACTCGAATGTGAGTTTCGCCGGTCTTAGAAAGTCCACCATCTTCGCTCCGATATGCAGGGCAATCATCCCTTCCTCTGCTGCCGTCGATACCGCCGTGATGGTATGCCCGCCGCCCGATGGGTAGAACATGTGGTTTAAGGAAGGGATCCTAGCAATTTCAGCGAGCACCAAGCAGATGGCATCGACACCCTCCCATGTGCTACGCGTCGGGGCACCTAGGGGAAATAGCTTGTGTGTGAGTTCGGTCCATTCAGTCAGGTTGCGTATGTGGAAATCCCTACAGACTGCGAGCCATTCGTGTAGCCGCGCGATAACGCTTGCCATTGCAGGCCGTCGCTCCGGCTCGCTGTCAGTGCACTCCTCAAGAAGGCGATCCAGCGTGGTGGTGTACATGTTCGCCAGGTGCTGGGAAAGGGCCAGCGTGGAAAGCGGGTTGTATTGCCCGTCGAAGCCCTGCTCCTGCCCGGTCAGTGCGATCCAAAGCGACTTAGCGAATGAGTAAACGTCAGCGGGCAGACCATTGGCAGAGTGGGCGTTCCTGCGCATCTCTGGCGCCATGGTGAACTTCGCGCCGATGTCTCGGCGGAGCGGAGTGATCGTGGCACGGTTCGGGTACTTCACGAGTCCGAAGTCGGACAGGCAAAGCTGACCTTCGTAGTACAAGAAGTTGGCCGGCTTGATGTCCCTGTGTGCGATGCCGACGTCGTGCAGTCTCTGGATCGTACCGGCCAGTGCGATAAAGTCTTCTACGATATCAAAGGGCTTTCGCCCCTGGATGTAATACTCAAATGGAACGGCCACAGGCATTGTGAACCAGGGCGTCGAGCCGGACTTGTCGTCGGGGACGAACTTCTCGAGCAGGGGGATAATTCCTGGCATGCGTCCAAGTTTTTCAAGCGTATTCGTCTCGATCTTGAAACGCTCGTATGTTTCAGTTGAGACCAACCGAAGTATCTTGATGGCTTGGGCTACTTGCCCATTCCTTGCTGCTTTCCACACGTCGCCGTTTCCACCTGCGCCGAGCGGCTCCTCCAGCAACCATCCATCAAAGACATCTCCCGCGTGAAGTGTCTGGGTTGCATTCTTCTTTTTTTTGTTCATGTCCTGGATCTCAATCGAAGCTCGGATTGTCGGAGCGTCTCTTCCTACCGCGCCGCTTAAACTACAGGGTCAGGCGCAGCAGGTGCGAGGCCATTCCGTTTTGACAAGTGAGTGAGGTTATCGCGGTTACCTATACGGCAGGCTTCATGATGCGGTATGTCCGGATGGCCGCGATCTTTTGAGGTATGCGAAACGGATGCTCTCCGCCTCCTTTGACGAAACGCTCAATGGAGTCCAGCGCTTCATCAGTGAACTGGAAGTGCTGAAATCGAAGCATCGCGTTCAGCAGCATTAAGACGTTGCTGATGCCGAAATTCCGCTGATCGTCTTCGGATAATCCGAACATCGCTGCGTCCAGCGCCTCCCCGAGCAGTCCGACCTTCCAGAGCGCTATCACAATTAGGTAAGCGACCCGCGCGTAACCGCGATCTTCCTGCAGGCGTCTCAACAGCGCGTTGGCATAGCGCTCGCGCTCATCGTCGGTCTTAAGCCGGGCGTGAATGGTGAACAACGCGTCTAGGCTGTTCGACCGGATCACGTTTTGCTCGGCGGATTCCGAAATTTCCTGGTTCAGCGCGGTGTTCATCACCCAGGTATCACCCGGTATCTGAAGATCCGAACGGCCATCGTAGGTCATGTGAAAGCTTCCAAAGCCGCCCCTTGGTCTGCCGTTCTTCTCGTACCGGCCGATCTCGGCTTGCAGCACCGCGGCCACGTCTTTCTCGATTGGGTCAGTGATGCCGTGCAGGGCCTCTACGGGGATGGGATCGTCCGATGGCTTCGCCTTTCTAACTCCCCGACATAGCACGCTCACGCGCTGCTCATTTCCGTCTTCGTCTGTGATTCCGAACGTGACATCCAAGTCCCGTTCGCTTGATACGCGCGGTTCCCCGCGAATCATCACCACCGCATGGCCGGGGAGCGTTGTGCCAGGAGCGATGCGGTAGTCGGATACATGCGCTGTGCCGTGCATGCGCCCGTGCTGCTGGCGAACCATGACGTCCCCATGGATAACTTCGCCGTTGATCTTGGGCTTGATGACCCGTGCCCCCACGAGCCCGACAGGTGAAGTGCTCTGGTTCTTCACTGCGAAGTGCGCGACTATCTGCGTGACCATCGACCCGTCAGCTTGCTTGGAGACGCTCCAGTGGCAGTGCTGCGCAATGGGCGTGAGATGAAAGGTCTTGCGCGCTTGTGCTTTAGCTTGGGATGTCCGCCAAGCCCTGAAGGCGACGATGACCCACTTGAATATTGCTAGAACGCCGAACAGAACTAGGCTGAAGACCAACCAAGGGCGGTATTGCGTCGGCAGTTCCGCGTTGGCGAGCGGGACGAATAGCAGAATCGCGGCGGCCGCTGCAAAGGCGGAGAAGATCCACGCCGGTAGGTCTTTGACCGCTTCGCTGAATTTTTGAAAGATCCTGGCTCCTTTTACTGGTGTCATCTGCGTGCTCCGCTGGTTAGGAACGGAACGATACCACCCTGCGGACAGGTTCCTACGAGTAAACGTCTGCTTCCAGGCGCTAGGTTCAGATCCAACGCTGTCAGTTATGGGTCGAATTCACCCGCTGAAAGTTGGAGAGCGCAGACGTTCACCATGAAATTCAGAAGGTGCAAGCACTCGGTGCCAGCTGTTCGCCCAAGACCAGACATCGGGGCACGCCTATCTGAGCAAGGATACCCCCTTGTCGACTGAAGTCGGAAGACGCACTGGTTTGCACGACGTAAATCTGTCGAGCGTTGCTGCTCGACAGTGTGAGGACAGCACCTCGACGGATATCCGAAAGACCGAAGGACTGCAATTGGTCGGATCCTGCCAGCCGATTAGAGCCCTTGAAGACTTGGTTTTCACTCATAACTATTGATTGCCGCCATTGTCTCTGGTCGAAATCAAGATCAGCCGCTGCTCCTCCCACAGCGCAGGCGGATCCACCGCAATATCAAACAGTGTCAGGTGGTCCGGCAGCGCATCCTCCAGGATTGCCTCGACGATGTCAGGTGCCAGCGTTGTCAGGTTCACCATCCTGCTGACGTAGCTGTTGTCGACTCCCTCCAGCGCAGCAATTTCCGTCAGGTTCTTCACCTTGCCGGACTCCAGCATGGCCAGCCACCGGTGGCCCCTGGCCAGCGCCAGTTGCAGCGGAGTGGCTGCCACGTCCCATGGCCTCAGCAGTTTGCCCGGCTGCCCTGATTGCCCGTTAGGCAGCGTCATTTGTTTGCGCCCGCTGCGGCGCTTGATCTGAATCGGCACCGACAGCGTGATCCGGCCGTCGCTGGACTGGATCACTTCCGTGGTGCCGGTGGCTCGGATTTGAAGGTCGCTCATGCCATGGCCTCCGCTTCTATTTCTGTTGCTGGCTCGGGCTGCAGTTTCTTGTGATGCAACTCAAGCACCAGTCGCTGGATACCCGTGGGATGCAAATCCATCGACATGTTGTTGGGCGAGACATTCACCTGACGAACCAGCAAGCGCACAATCCGCATCTGCTCGGCAGGGAACAGCTGGTCCCAAACATCGTCGAGCCGCTTCATGGCCACCGTGACAATGGCCTCGTCCAGGGTTGGGTCGTATTTCTGGGCCTGCGGCAAAACATCTCTGACCACATCCGGCGAGCGTAAATGCCCGCGCAGTTGCTCCAGCACCGCCGACTCCAACTCGGCCGCAGGCATACGCGGCAAGCCTGATGCGCCCGCGTGCTCCTTGATGTCGCGCTGCGGCACGTAATACCGGTAGCGCCGACCGTTTTTCTTGGCCGTTTGAAACGGCAACATCGCGCGCCCGTCGCTGCCAAAGACGATGCCTTTGAGCAGGTACTGCGTCTTAGCTCTGGTCGTCGTGGCCCGCACCCGGCCATTGGTGCTGAGGATGGCGTGTACATCGTCCCAAATGGACTGCGTGATGATGGGCGGGTGCTCCGCCTGGTACCAGAGTTCCTTGTGGCGCAACTCGCCAAGGTAGGTGCGGTTGTTCAGGACCTTGTAAATCAGCCCTTTGTCGATGGGCTTGCCCTCCCGGACTCGACCGTCCTGGGTGGTCCAGGCTTTGGATGTCACCCCGTCCAGCCGCAACTCCTTGACCAGTTTGGTGGTCGAGCCCAGTTCGACAAAACGCTGAAAGATGTGCGCGATCGTCTTGGCCTCGGCCTCATTGGGCGTCAAGCGCCGGTTGGCAACGTCATAGCCAATGGGTGGAATGCCGCCCATCCACATCCCCTTTCGTTTGCTGGCAGCAATCTTGTCGCGGATCCGTTCACCGGTGACTTCCCGCTCAAACTGGGCAAAGGACAGCAGCACGTTGAGCATCAAGCGTCCCATGCTGGTGGTGGTGTTGAATTGCTGGGTGACCGATACAAAGGACACACCCTGGCGCTCAAACACTTCGACCATCTTGGAAAAATCAGCCAGACTGCGGGTCAGTCGGTCGATCTTGTAGATCACGATCACGTCAATTTTTCCGGCCTCGATGTCGGCCATCAAACGCTTGAGTGCGGGCCGCTCCATGTTGCCGCCGGAGTACGCCGCATCGTCGTAGTCATCGGCCACCGCGATCCAGCCCTCGGCGCGCTGGCTGGCGATGTAGGCATGCCCGGCATCGCGCTGGGCATCAATCGAGTTGTATTCCTGGTCCAGTCCTTCTTCGCTGGACTTGCGCGTGTAGACCGCGCAGCGCATGCGGCGTTTCAAGACCTCGCTCATTTGGAGCCGCCTTTCTTGGTGGGGGATTTAGCGGCATAGTCCTTGAGCCCAAAAAAGACAGGCCCTGACCAGCGGCTGCTGGTGATCACGCGCGCAACCATGGACAAGCTGCGGTAGGGCTGACCGTTGTAGTTGTACTGGCCATCGGCCGTGGCGGTCACCTGGTGCACCTTGCCGTGGTACTCGCGGGTGAACAGTGTGCCGGGCGTGGGGTGGAAATCCCGGTCGCGCTTTCTGAGCTTGCCGGTGGCAATCAGCGAGGCGATCTTCTTGCTGTTGCGCTCCAGCAGACCCGGGTCGACCTTGCGGAATTCTGCCTCCTGCAGTTTGTAAGCAAGTTGGCGTTCCAAAAACTGCCGGTTGTGGGTTGGAGGCTCGCCGCCACAAATCTCTCGCCATAAGGCTTTGATTTCTGCAAAAGGCAGGCTGGGCAGTTCATGCACCCGGGCCACTGCAGTGCGGGGCGGGGTGACGGGGGTTGTGGGGGTTACGAGCGTTTTACTGGTTTTCATATGAACCTCGTTCATTTGTTGATGAGGTCTGTATGAACGCTCTGGTCACCAGAGAAGCCAAGTAAAACTTTGCGCTCAGTGGCAGGTATCTGACGCTTGGTCTGGTTTGATTGGCGCAGCCGGACCAGACCCTTTGCGAGGATGGAGGCGATCTCCAGCCGACGCTGCTCAGGGGTCATGCGCTCGGGCGGGAGGTGGTTGATGCTGGTTTTTAGGCTCATTGGGCAAATTGGGTAGCGTTCCGTGTTGACAAACTTGTGTAGCCAAAATTGTCTTTAAGGGCCGCTTCCAAGGCCAGCAGGGAGTTGTGGGCCTGATACGAGTGGTGCGGGTTCCTGCGGGTTAAAGCCTGAAATCATCGTAAAAAAGTTTTTTGCGATTCAAAACACAAGAATGTTGCGAAGTGAACGATCGTTCTCTACAATGGTTCCGTGAAGAAAACAATCAACGATCTCGAACACCTGGCCACCCTGCAGGACTATTACGCCCAACACCGGGTGCTGCCCTCGTACACCCGGCTGATGTCGCTCCTGGGGTTCGCCTCCAAGTCCGGTATCAAAAAGGTGCTGGAGCGGCTGCAAGCGGCAGGCATGCTGGAGCGCACCTCGGATGGCGACTGGTCCCCGACCGATCGCTTCTTTGACCGCTCGATTGCCAACCTGCCGGTTGCCGCTGGCATGCCCCTGCCAACAGCAGACGAGGGTGGCGAGCAGATGACCCTGGACCGCTTTCTGATCCCCCGGCCCGCCACCACGGTGCTGATCCGGATCAAGGGCGATTCCATGATCGATGCCGGTATCCGCAGTGGCGACCTGGCCGTGGTGGAACGGCGCAGTCACGCCGAACCCGGTGAAGTGGTGGTGGCGGTCGTTGATGTTGGCGCCGATTGAAAACTGACCCACTAAAAGAGGTTGTGCCGACTCAAA
>JBBARR010000072.1:0-7164 GCA_040399645.1 Caulobacteraceae bacterium
AAAACAGGACACTTCAAGAGCTACAAACTCCGGACAGATCACGAGCTAGCCACACGGCCATTGCCAAGGGCTGACCTCCACCAGTTCGCGCTGGAGCTTGAGCAACCGCGGTTCGTCGCGCGCTTCGAGCAGTTCACTAACCCCTGCCGTATCTTCCGTCCTCTTTGGCAGTTTCATTTCAAAATTGCGCGTGGATCCGTGCGCCGAGGATGCCGACAGGTCCGCGATCGCGGTTGTAGGCAGGGTTGACGATAAGTTGTCCGTCAACGGTGAGGTGAAGTGGTCCGATACCTGCTAGATCATAATAGGCCTCACCTATCAACTCGGTGCCTGGACGCGGGAGACGCCCATCGCCAACAAGGATACCTAGCCCGCCCGCCGCTAGGAACCGTTGGCGTGTCGATGAAATACCGTTGGTGATCAAGGCCAAGCCAGTGCGATCTTTCGGTCTGCTCCAGCCGACACCGGCAATCGAAAAGCCACCTGACAGTGTCCGGTCGATATCGCTAAACTCGATTGCCTCGATACTGCCGTCGGCAATGCCGGCGCGAAGAAAGACCCCGAACCTATCAGAAATCTCCTGTTCTACATTGATGCTGATCCCGGTACGGTTGCGAAAGGCACGAACCGGAACGTTGTCGACGGGGTTGCCGGTCGCCGTGGCCAACGCAACCGCATCATTGATCTTGGCAAAGTTACCGTGGCTGAGAAACCCGGTTATACGCACCGCACCGTGCCGCCCGGCGATCAAGTATCGTTCTTCGATCTCGCCGTCGATTTGGTACTGGCGGAAGTTCGTCTCGAGACTGACGCCGTTCGGTACTTTCGAGAGGTTGAACAGCCCGGCACGGAGCGTGAATTGCCCAGTGTAGAGCTCAATTGTGCTACCATAGGTATATCCCCATGCGTCGGCGGCATAGTCAAACGAGCCAGCGTCCACCGCTGCCCAATTGAGGAAATCAACGCGCGGGTCATGGGCGTACCGATTCTGATCGAACACGTCGACGACGCTCATCTTACCCAAGGTAATGACGACTCGGTTTGAACTTCGGGCTCCATCAAGCTGGTTGAGATCGCCTGCAACCTTATCGGTGTCACCACCGAGATCGATAGTTTGGCGAACGAACAATCGCTGCAATCGAACATATGGGTTCTTCTTGCCGACCTTATAGGCCTCGGCCGAAGGAAAGCCCGCGACGCCAAGCGTGTTGCGCAGCCCAAAGCCCTGATCGACCTCCGGATTGGCCCAGATTTCGCCGCCCGCCCATGGCTTCATGCCGGCATAGATCGTGACGTCCCACGTCTGGCGCAGATCCCCGCCGCCATCGAGGCTATTGATGCCCTCATAGGGCGCACGGAAGGCAAAATTGCCCTGCGCGACGAAGGTCGATTGAGCGTGGATGGCAAATTGTTCGCTGGCAGTCGGCCCGTGGGAATCGCCCGCGGCATTGGTTGTCATTGGGCCCGTCACCTGGGCTATCGCTGCTGGCACGCAAATCAGGCTCGATATAGCTAGGACAAGTTGTACACACCGCGCAAATCGCTTCATGCTAGTAAACTCATAATCTGTGGATCGCTGCGATGGACTAGCACTCGATAGCGGTCAATAAACGCAGCAATTCCCAGCGCGATCACTGTGGAGATGAACACTAGCAAAAATCTCCGGTAATCGCGGTGTC
The DNA here is from genome assembly GCA_040399645.1 of Caulobacteraceae bacterium. Lineage (GTDB taxonomy): Bacteria > Pseudomonadota > Alphaproteobacteria > Caulobacterales > Caulobacteraceae > CAISGS01. The sequence goes on from JBBARR010000072.1 coordinate 1,680, forward strand.
GTCGCTGCGCACGACCTGACAATGTACGCGGCGGCGTTGAATGTTTTGCACGGCACATGCGTGCGATTCGAAATGGGATTTATGCCGCATGCGAAGGCTATTACTTGGACGACTTGTAGGGCAATGTCTCACGCCGGATTGTCCAGGCTGAACAGATCGGTGTTCTCGTCATAGGCATAGACTTCGGCGTAACGACCCCATTGTACGACCGAGCGAAGTGTCTGTACCGCATCATCTTCGGTCATATAGTCTTCGAGTTCGTCACGAAACCGCCGTGCCGGGGCCTGGTGGCTGACGCGGTCGTCTAGGACGCGTCGGATATGCGCAACTAGCGGCACAAAATTTTGCAACTGCTGCGAGAACAGTTGTTTACGCTGATCAACCTCGGCCTCGGCGTAGCGGAAGGCTGGTGGGAGCAGCTTGAGATCACCGCCCTCAAGTTCGGCGAACCTAAGCAGTTGGAGCACCTCGGCGATTGGGAAGAGTTCGTCCGCCTCATATTGCAGTTCGCTGGAGAGTTGCGGCAGATCGGCCTTGCCATTGTGCGGTGCCGCCGCAACCGTCTCCATCAATCCGGCAAGTGTGTTCGTCGACACCCGCGGCAGGACCATGCCGATCCCCGTGCCCGGGAACAAGCCGTCACGCTGTTCGCCGGGTGCGGCGCGCTGCGTCATACGGACGTAGATGTCCTCGACGAGCGCCCGGAACGCCGGTTCCTGCCGGTTGCGCGGCTGTGGCAGGTCGACCTTGATCTCGGCGACAACGCGCCCGGGGTTCGACGAGAAGACGAGGATGCGGTCGCACATCAGCACCGCCTCCTCGATATTGTGGGTGACCATCAGGATCGACTTGATCGGCATCCGCCCTTCCGACCACAGGTCGAGCAGATCGGTCCGCAGGGTCTCGGCGGTAAGCACGTCGAGCGCCGAGAATGGCTCGTCCATGAGCAGGATGGACGGATCCACGACCAGTGCGCGTGCTAGCCCGACGCGTTGCCGCATCCCGCCCGATAGCTCTTTCGGATAAGCGTTCTCGAAACCGTCGAGACCGATCAAGTCGATCGCGGCGAGCGCTCGCTTGCGGCGCTCTGCGGGAGGCACGCGCTTTGCCTCTAGCCCAACCTCAACATTCTGTTGCACCGTCAACCATGGGAATAGCGCGAAGCTCTGGAACACCATGCTGACCGTTACTGGCTCATCAATCTCGCTAGAGAAGGAGACCCTGCCGCCCGTCGGGACGATGAGTCCGGCGATCGAACGCAACAGAGTCGATTTTCCAGATCCCGATCGACCGAGCAGGCCGACGATCTCGTTGTTGAACAGCGTCAGGTCGACATTGTCGAGCACCATCACATTGTTGTCGCCAGGCTTGCCGTAAAAGTGCCGCATATTGCGGACCTCGACAAGTGCGTGATCTTGTGTCTTGGTCACGGCGTTCTCCTCAGTCGAGCCGCAGGCGGCGCTCGGAAAAGCGATAGAGCGGGCGCCACACCGCGCGGTTCAGAACGGTAACAAACACCGACATCACGGCGACACCGAGCGCGACGCGCGCGGTGTCGCCGGCCGCCGTCGCCTTGGCAATAAACGAACCGAGCCCGACCGCTTCAAGATGCTCATGCCCCCAGCTGACCGCCTCGGCGACAATGCTGGCGTTCCACGATCCGCCCGAGGCGGTCAGCGCTCCGGTGACGTAATAGGGAAAAATCCCCGGTAGCGCGACCTGCCGCCACCACTGCCAGCCTCGAATATCGAAAATTCGTGCCACTTCCTTGATGTCTGTTGAAATCGCGCTGGCGCCGGCAATCACGTTGAACAAGATGTACCATTGGGTGCCAAAAATGATCAGCGGAGAAAGCCAGATATTTGGATCGAGGTGGAAGCGGATGATCAGTACAACTGCGAACGGGAACAGCACATTGGCGGGAAACGCTGCGAGGAACTGGGCGATCGGCTGCAACCGCTCCGCCCAGATCGGGCGCAGGCCGATCCAGACGCCGATGGGAACCCAGATCAAGCTGGCAACGACGATGAGAACGGTGACGCGAACAAGCGTCGCGAGCGCGAGGCCGGTGACCATCCAGACATCGTTCCAGGCCAAGGACCGGCCGACAAAGCGCGCTAGGACGACGATTGACCAGATCGCGGCGACGACGATCAATGCCAGCCACAGGGCATCGATTAGCCGATTGGCGCTACGTCCGAAACGCAGCGCCGGCGGCCGCGGTGGCGTCCAATCGATCCGGGCGAGTACCGCCAACGGCCATGTCAGTATGGCACTGGCGGCGCGCAGCCAGCGTGTACGCCTGACGAGATCGTAGACCCATGACCGTGGTGCGTCCTGCGACTTGGTCTGTTCAAAACGGAACTTGTCGGCCCAGGCAACTATCGGGCGGAAGACCAGCTGGTCATAGAGCATGATGACCACCGCCATCGCACAAACGCCGATCGCGACCGCGCGCAGGTCCTGCTTGGTGATCGCCAACGCCAGCCATGCGCCGATACCCGGCAGGGTAACTGTCGTATTGCCGACAGTGATTGCCTCCGACGCGACAACGAAGAACCATCCGCCGGACATCGACATCATGATGTTCCACACCAGACTGGGCGTGGCGAACGGCAAGTCGAGTCGGATGAAACGCCGCCACGCCGAGAAGCCAAACTGGCGACTTACCTCGTCAAGGTCGTTTGGCACCGTGCGCAGTGACTGGTAGAAGCTAAATGCCATGTTCCAGGCTTGGCTGGTGAAGATTGCAAAAATGGCGGCGAGTTCGACCCCGAGCTGGCGGCCAGGGAACAGCCCCATGAAGAAAGTGACAGTGAAGGTTAGGAACCCGAGTACCGGCACCGACTGGAGGATGTCGAGTGCCGGAATGATGATCTGCTCGGCTTTACGGCTCTTCGCTGCCAGTGTCGCGAACACGAAGGTGAACAGCAATGACGCGCCGAGTGCGGCAAACATCCGCAGCGTCGTGCGCAGTGCATATTCAGGCAACCGCGCGATATCGAGCGTTACCGGGTCGGCCTTGAGTTTGGCAAGGGGCTGGCTAATCTCGCCGGCGCCGTAGATCACCAGCACGGCAGTCGCCGCTAGCAGCAGGAAGGTTGCCAGGTCGGCCCAAGACGGGGTCGATCGTACCCGTAGAAAACGGGTTATTGGCCAGCCGGGCGGTGCTGTCGCAGGAAGTGTTGCCATCTTTTACCTCGAGATCGGCCGCCGAAGCCGCCACGAGAGCCTGACTGATCAGGCAAATCGGGACATCCTCTAAGGCACGTTAGCTTGACTGCTACTGTCGCTTGGCATTCGTTCGAGTCTTTCATGCAGCTATCCCCCCTCAGAGGATAACCGGGCTGTGGATGGGCTTGCCAATCGTTGCTGTCAAGCGACCAAAAGCGCCTTTTCAAAGCGGACGCGAATATATCGACGGCGCGCCTGGGTCTTGACGACCCATCTGATGGGGAGGATAGTTCTTCACAGGGTAAATACAGCTCGTAAGCAACAGCTCAATCAACTCAAGATGGTGTAAAGCCATCGTGGTAGCGTGGCCGCGATGGTTGAAAAAAATCGTTGCTGTTAGAGATTGCGACGAGATTCTGGCCCGGATCAAGGCCCTCGAAAAAGCCATGACGGTTCTCGTTAGTGACCATATCGAGCTGATCTTGAGGCGATCACCGGGCCGCTAAAGACTTTGACGCGTGAGGAGCTCAACGGACTGGGCGAGCTCGCGAAATAGGTTTGATATTATAATAGGTTCGCGGACCGGGCCCACTTTTGTTGGACTTGCCCCGATAAAGTGGAGAGTAAAATGATCGATCCGGGTGACGCCAAGGAACTAATCGACGAGGCGATCGAGCGCGCTGAGACGGAGCGTTCCGTAGTTGCAAATGCCGAGCGGTCCGACGAACGACGGTTTAGAGATCGAGTGTCCTTGCTTGTCGGGCTACTCGCCGTGTCGCTGGCCATCGTGCATATGGCAGCGGCCGGTGCCGCGCGCGAAAGCCTGCTCCACGGGATCGAAGCATCGGATACTTTTAATTACATGCAGGCAAAAATCGTCCGTGAGGCGATCGCCAAGACTGCAGCTCGGTCGACGGCCGCGAGCCAGGCCGACCGGCATACCTGGACTGCCGAAGCAAAGCGGCTACGCGACCCGGACAATGCCGGTCACGGGATCGGTCAACTGCAGAAAGCCGGCGAGGAGCAGCGCCGAGATAGTCGACGCGCAGCGATCGCGGGTGAAGGGTACGAACTGGGCGAAACCGCTCTGCAGCTGTCGATTGTCCTTCTGTCGATCGCTTTGATTGCGCGCTCGCGCTGGATCGTCGGTGGCGCTGCGACTCTCGCAGTCGTAGGGATCGCCATAGCAACCGCTACCGCCGCCGGTCTAACACCCCCGTGGGGAACGTGAAGTGAGTGTTAAACTGAAGGCAATTTACACGCACGCCCACGATTTCTGGCTCGCCCGATCCTCGGTAGTAGTAATCGTAGGATTACAATTTATGATTATAAACAACCTGACAATCGGTCCGCGCTGGTTGGCTCCGGCACTCGAACTCGCGCTAGTGGTGCCGCTCTCGATCGCGACGGCATGGACCCAAGGTCAGGCGCGCGAAGCCACGACCGAACGCCACTGGCGCGCGATCGCACTGCAGCGGCGCGTGATCCGAAGTTCGGCGATCGTGCTTACGGCTCTGGTTACGCTCATGAACATTGGTTCACTGCTATTGCTGGTCCAGGCGTTGCTGGCAGGCAAGACAGGCCCCTCCGGCCAAACGCTGCTCCTCGACGCGCTGAATATCTGGGCGACAAATATCATCGCCTTCGCGCTTTGGTTTTGGAGTATAGATCGGGGCGGACCAGCCGCGCGGGGCCTCGTCGCCCACGAAATTGACGATTTTGTTTTTCCGCAGATGATGATGGTTAGCCTAAAAACAGCGTGGTCGCCTGGCTTCACCGACTATCTGTATTTGTCCTTCACCAACGCAACGGCCTTCTCGCCCACCGACACGATGCCGCTAACGCCGCGTGCCAAGATCTTGATGATGGTTGAATCGGTGATTTCGCTGCTAACGATAGCTTTGGTTGCTGCGCGCGCGGTCAATATTCTCGCCTAGGGTGAGCGCCTTGTTGGCCAATTTCCCTGCATTACGAGGAACCTCAGCTGACGGGGCGTGATATGCTTGGCTCGCAAAAATGCTCTGGGCAGTGAACCCACGAAAAATCATCCTAACTACTGCGTGTCGTCATTTAATGTATTCCCTCGGATAGCAAATCTCGTTTCAAATGGCGTCAGCGATTTTGGAGTTGACGCTGATGGCACCCCCGAGACGATACGCGCTGCGCGACGATCAATGGGAGCGGATTTGGGAGCTGTTGCCGGGGCAGAAGGGCCACAGCGGCGTGACGGCGGTTGACAACCGCTTGTTTGTCGAGGCGGTGCTTTTTCGATATTCCGCGGGGATGTAGGACTGTACGGACTTACGGGACA
>JBBARR010000073.1:0-6998 GCA_040399645.1 Caulobacteraceae bacterium
ACGTGGCCCATGGAGTTCCTCGTTCACGTAGAAATTTTGGATGACGTTTATATTGCCCCCCTGTACCCTTGCACCACGAATGCGCGCCTGGCGTGCTCTCTTCGTCTGTGCGACCCTCGTGGCGGCCGCTTTTCCGGACGTCAACCAACCGAGTGATCTTGCGAGGGTGGTGGCCTCGAGCGCGCGGGACGGCCAAATCGTTCTTTTCACGTACGTCGCCGGCCTGCAGCGCATGTGGCAAGACATGTCCATAGAGCTTTGCGAAGAGCTCAACACGCTGGGCTACCCGTATGTCGTCCTCGTGCACGACGCCGCCTCGTGCGACGACCTCCTGGCCGCCGCCATCGGGCGCGTCTCCAAGCCCCCTTCCTGCATACTAAACAGCGTGCTTCACAAGACGCACGGATACGCCGTCGACATTCTGACGCTGTGGGTGCGGCGCTATCACACCGCCGCCTTGCTTGCAGAAGCCGGCGTCAGCGTCACGCTGCTGGACGCCGACACCGTCATCACGCAAGACTTTCTGCCTGTGCTCCGACAGCTCGAGCGCGAGTACGCGCTCATCGTCCTCGGGGAAGGCCCCGCGAACGGCGGGCTCTGGCACCTTCGGGCCAGCAACACCAGCAGCGCGGCGCTGTGGGTCATTCGCCAGATCGAGCGGCGCAGCACGCTGCTTGAAAAGTTTAAAGTGCACGACCACAACCACGAGGCTGGTATGCACATGGACCAAGACGAGCTGGGAGACGCGCTGCGTGTCGCGACGGACCCAAACGGCAGCGCCTTTGATTTCTGGGGGGACTTTCGGACCACGGAGTTCCAAGACCACGAGATCTGGCAGCGATTCCCCCAAAAAGCACCCAACCACGGCTTTAGCTGGCAGATTGCTGAGAGCCAGACGAAGCCTTCGCCGTTTCTTCCAAAGACCTGCACGTGGGACGCCGCAACGTGTGCCAGGTTCGACACCTTTGCAGCCAAAAAAGAGCTGCGCAACGCGCCGATACGCTACGCGGACATCCGCGTGCCGTTCGACAGCGAGCAGTTCGACGAAACCGCGGCACCTGAACGCGTGCTCTGCGCCCCAAACTGGCTTTTCAGCCACGGAGGACCGCTCGTGAACGGCTTCGTAGACCAAATAGCCGTGTACCACCTGCTGGGCGTTGAGCTCCGCTGGTCGGGAGATGCTGGCAGCCATGTGGGCCGCTACGTCCAGTGGCTCGCCCGCCCCGGGATGAAAACCTACAGGGAAGCGCACACGGACTACGTGGCGGCCGCTCAGCCTCTGGTGGACGCCGCGTGCGCGCACCCCAACGCTGTGCACATCAAGCACCTCGTGAGGAAGTTTATGAGCTACGCCTTCGGCACCGGACGGCTGCTCATCATGCCACGCTTCAGCTGCGACTCGCCGTGGATTCAGCGTGGCGACGATTCGATGACAGGGCACGGTGACCGCCGGGTTGTGGACGACGGCACGTGGTGCTATCCCAGCGTCGCGGGCTTTGATTCGTGCTTTCCTGGTGTTCATTACACCTATCCGTTTCTTGTGCCTGCTGGCGCGCGCGTGGAAACGATTGGCACCCACCCGCCTCACTTCAACAGTTCGGACGTGCTGTCCGAAGCGCACGTGGCGTGCCCGGATTTTTTCAAAGACGTGTGAGCGCCTTGTTCACCCCACCCACACCCCGTGCAGCCCTGACACGTTCAGCCCCGTCGTCCTCAGCAAGCACGCTGTCACCATCGTCTGCGCGTCCACAACCTTCACTAGGTTGTGCCGGCCGTCGAGCACGAAACCCACCAGCCACCCGTCGTCGTCCGCGCTGTTCGAGCGCGGCACAAACACTGGCTCCAGGTGGGTCAGCCGCACCCCGCCGGTGGGGGCTGTGAACCGCTTGACGCCCGCAGCCGTGTCCAGCTTCACCCAGCAGTCCATGAACGCCCCCGGCTGGCTGCTGCCCGAATAGAAGATGTGTTTCTTGGTCGGCGTGCCCGGGTGCGTGGCGGGAAACTCGCACATGGAGTCGTCCAGGGCTGCAGTCTTTGCCCAGCCGCCTACGCCGGAGGCGAAGGTGGAGCGGGCGGCGCTAAATTGCAGCGACATGGTCCGCCCGAGCTCGTTGGTCCGGAAATAGTCCACGTGGTTTGCGGACGCGCTCACCACGTGCGTGGCGTAGCAGCGCTCGACGGCGTGCGACCGCGCGGGCGCGCCGGGGGCGCGCGGGAGTTGCACGAGCCGCGTGGGCCCGGGGGCTTGTCGGATGGCGTCAAGCACGCTCGCGCCGCTTCGAAAACTGGCAAAGTCCATGCGCAGCGGCGGCTGGAAGAAGACGTAGTCGGAGGGCGTGAGTCCGAACGAATGCACGTGCGTGAAGCCGTCTACAACCATGGTGCGGTCGCGACACACAGTCCACGAGCTCGCGTGGAACTCGACGAAGCGTAGCGTGGTTTCAAACGAGGAATAGCGGCTCAACAGGACCGCGAGCCGCCCGCTTGCGGGGTCCCTCACCGGGTGCGCACACACCGCGTCGCCGCCGAGGCCGAGTGCGCTGTCCAGCGCGGGCTGAACGGAGAAAGGCGAGCGGTTGGTGGCCACGCCCCCCATCGTATGGGGGCCCATGTACGCCAGGGTGTCGGGGTTCACACGCGACGCCACCCCACCTTCCCAGCACGCCAGGAGCTCGTTCGCGTGCCAAATCAGGCTCGTGTTGGCAGGGTTCTTCAGGGTCCGCAGAGACTTGTGCGGCGACGTGCCGAAGGCGCCGCGGTGCATAAACTCGTCGCACGCCTGCTCCGCGAGGTAGGCGGGCGTCTCAAGCACCCGAGACAACGTTGTCACCGACCCGTTGAGGAAAGACACCCTGTCCACCCGGCCGTCGCCGTCAAAGACGTGGGCCGGCGGCGCGCCTCGCCGGTGCACCATCGCCGGCCCCACCCGGAAAAGGGACCCGCGAAGGCCCGGGGGGACGGCGCCTGCGAGGAGCATAGAGAGCTGTGCGTGAGTCAATAAATATTCGAGCGGGAAGATTCTGGTCTTACTGTGTCTTTTGTGTGTTTCCAATCCATGCCGCGCCTCTTGCTCGCTTTGGTCCTGCTCGGCGCGGGGTGCGTGGCGCTGGGCTGCGGCCCGCCCCGCCTGACCACCACCGACCTGTGGATAGCACCCTGGCTGTCCTACTCCCCCGCCACCTGCGCGCTGGGGGAGGACGTCTGCACGGTCGTGGACGTGCTGCTCTCCGCGCGTGACCCCGAGCACGCCGTCGTCATCCACGTGCGTCGGGACGCGTTGTTCATCTCCAGCGTCGTCGCCTCCCTGCTGGCGCGCACCGTCGGGCGCTGGGAGCTCATCCTCGTGTTCAACGAGCTGGACACCCCGGCGCAGGCGTACGCGCGCAACGTGCTGGTGAGCGAGATCAGCCTCCACCAGCCGGACCTCAACCTCGTGCGGTGCCGATTCATCGCCCCGCGGCTGCGCGTCAGCGACGTTCAGGCGTTGAACATGGGCCTCCGCGCCGTCAGCATCTTCGCGGACATAACCTACGTCGTGCGCGACACGTTCTTTGCGCGGACAAGGGGCTGGAACGCGAACCTGAGCGCGGCGATCCACGAGTTTCAGGACGTCTGGGCCGTGGGCGCGCAGGCTTCCCGTGACGGCGCGGCGCTTGAGAGCGTGTCGACGTGCCAGGCGGTGGCGTTCTGTGCCATAACCATGTCTCGCCTGGGGTACCTCACGGAGGTTGGCTTCATGTCGCGCTGGGGGGTCGTGGACTCCATGGACGACCTTCTCCTGCGGGCGTATGCATCCGACGCGTGGAAGAGCGGCCTCATCGACCTGGATTTTGGGGTCTTTCCCGAATCGAAACAGAACGTGAGCCTTGGGCGGCTCCTCGACGCTCTGCAGAGCGTCCGGGCGCGCAAGAAACGGGCTGCGCCGGTCGTGCGGCTCGACCTTTTGGATGAAAAGGGTGTCGACGTTCACGGACATCCGCTCGCACGTTGAAACAAGCATCGCAAAATGCAACTCACGCGTGTTTGATCTTGTTTAAATCAAAGTCAGCCAGGGTGCAAGAGCCTGGGAACAGCTTCTGAATTGTTTCTACGAAGAGCGTGTTCGCCCACTCAAAGTCCGTCCGAGTGCAGCTGTTCGTATCGGACACGCTCACGCTCTCGTGCATCGTGGCGGTGTTGCACTGCATTGAAAGGAGATAGTAGAGTTGGTTGCGAATCTCGATTGGGCTGTCAGACGTGAGCGCACGGGCCATCACCGCAAGGGGCCACACGTGGCCAGCGCGCGTGTGCGGCGATCCTATGCCTTCAAACGACGGACCAGTGAAGAAGTATGGATTTTGGGGTGAGAGCAGATACTTCCTGGTTTTTTGGTAGACGGCATTGTTAAAAAACAGGTAGTCCGAAAGAGGTGCGGAGAGAAGCGACGGCAGATTCGCGTCGTCGAAGCCAAGCAGGGCATTTCCAAGTCCGTCCACTTCGTATGCATACATACCGTCTACGATTCCATGGTGGTGGACACCAACTTCGATACCGAGACGAATGTGCATGATCCGGTCGTAGCCAGGTTTATAGTGCAGTTTAAGTTTGGTGAGCGCCGAGTGAAGGTGCATGTTGACGGGGATGTTGAATGGATGCACCTGCATGTCGTCGCTCGGCCGGAACGCGCCCCACACAAGACCAACCGGTCTGAAGGCATCCCCTCGGCCATGGTTCCGAAGCTCAGAATAGGTGTAGTTGCTGTTTGCGTGATTCTGTTCGATGATGAGCGTGTCTAGTGTCAAGTCGACCGCGGCAGCAACCACGGAATCTTCAAAGAGCTTTGGTTCGCCGAAATCACACAAAAAGTGATAGAAATACGAGATCGAGTCCGGTTCCCAGTTGCCGGTCGCAACCCAGCCTCCGCGGCGCAGGCCTGCCTCGCCTTCGGTCCGCGGGCTCCACGTCTTGCGAAAGCTGTTGGCGTACGGGTCTTGCAAAAGATAAAAGGCGAGCGTTTTGATGAATCCTTCCATCAGCGGCTTCATCTTCTTCACGTGCATGAACGGACGCATCTGAATCGTCGAGTCTCGTATCCACATGTCGTCAATGTCGCCCGTAGCGACAAACACCCTTCCATCCGAAAAGACCGTGAGATATCGCTCCAAGGTCCGGTACTTGACATTGTTACAGATGGTCACAAGTTCAGCCCGTTTCGAATCCGGGATGTCCAAGTCCCCAACGCGGCGTGGGGCTTGCAACAAGAAACCAAGAAAACAAAAAAACAAATAAAAAGCTGATAGTATCAGGGCAAGACACCTGAACAGAGTCGCCCGGCTCGCCATGCTCACACACCCACATGCAAACAATAAATACAGCGCGGGTTGTCTGAGAAGAACTGTCGTGCGCCCGGACGTGCTGGTGAGCACGCCGGCGTAGCGCGGATATTCATATTGCTGCGCTATTCTTTGTGATTCAGCATGTCCACCTTGATCACGCAGGCTGGGCGATTCAAGGTTGAGGAAAAAACACGGTTTATTGACGTCTATGTCAGCAAGTTGCTGTTGTTCCAAGACCAGGTGAAAATGTTTCACTGGAACACACGAGTGTACGGGCAGCACAAAGCACTCGATGACTTGTACGCCCATCTGTTGCGTATTACGGACGAATTCGTGGAGGTGTACGCTGGAATGTATGGCGAACATCCCTCGGTGGTGAAGCGATCCGAAATCTCCCCAAACGTGAAAGACCTCAACACGTTTCTCGATTCCATGCGCACACAAGTGGCAAGCTGGCAAGCTGACGCGCCCGTTGCCGGGACCACGCTGGAAGCTCTGTTGCAAGAGCTGGAGGGACACATCGCGACGGCGAGGTACCTCTGCTTGATGAGCTGAACATCCGTTTAGGGCGGCATCCGTTGGATGCGTGAACGGCATCCAAAGCGCCTCCGGCAGGCTATGCTCCACCTGCGCCAGCCCTGCTCCACACCGCGATGGGTCAGCACAACGAAGTGTGGGCGTTTTCGCCGCGTTCGTACTTGTAGTTTTTTAAAACCGAGGACATTCGATGTCAGTACGGTCCGGACCGAATCCGGACGACGTGCTCGGGTGTTTGATGGAAGGTCTCAAGGAACAAACCGCGACGCTGTGCAACAACAGGTTTGATGCTGGGATCGGCCGCGAGCGGTGCTTCGCTGCGTTAGATCGGTTTGATAGGGACCTTGTCGAATCAGAGAGGGCGGGAGGCCAGCCTGCGTTTGGCGGTCTCTTACACACGGGCACACAAGGCGGCCACAAGGGGTACTACAGCCACTGCACGAGCAACTTGATTGCGTTGCTCGACTCCGGCTTGCTTGTACCGGGTTACGACAGGCACGGACACCAGACCCCGCTAGAAGATCAGCGCCGGAATTTTTACGAGTTGGCCCTTCAGAGGTCTATACCTTCTGGGTACAACGACGGCCGTTTCATATGGTTTTACAAGTGCGACGAGCGCGGGGAGAGTGGCAACGCGGCTTTCTATGAAGGCGCGCTTTTCTTTCAGTTTGACAAGCACGAGAGAACAAGGGCAACCCACTTTTGGGGTTCATACTTTCAGGTGACAGACACTTTTGAAGAGCAGAAGTACCCGGACCGCGCTCCCGCTCGCGAGTTTGACAACAGGTTTGCGTACTTGTTGAAACAAGCTGACAACAGCTTCCGTGTCTCGCTGGACGAAGACGTGCCCTACCATACAACGGCTCTGAGCCCCTATCCGGTGGACCTGCGCAGCGGCGCTTTGTTCAGGGTGGAGGCAAACGCCAACCATCCCATCTGGACGACACGGCGTGATCTTGTGGACGCGTATGATATTCAAGTGCGTCGTCCGCGCGTGTGAAGATATCGATTTTTGGCCAGGCTTTAGGATTTAGGTTTTCATACGCCGGCGGGCGGACTGCGCATATTTAACGAAAGTTGCACCCGTAGCAAACGGCGTGGTCTTTCTTCTTCTTGGTGTCTTTTGTCAGCGCCTGGGCCCATGTG
>JBBARR010000074.1:0-6897 GCA_040399645.1 Caulobacteraceae bacterium
TCCTACCATTCAGCCAAGCCGCGGGAGTTGAAGTGTCCAAGTCCTGAGCAGCTTTACCCAACCCCTTTTGGAGCTCCCTCATGAAATTCGTAAAAACCCTGATCGCAGTTGCCGTCACGGCTTGTGCCGTGAACGCAAACGCCGGCCTAAGCTTCAGCCAAATGTCCGCAGTTGGATATTCGGGCGGTCCGTTGATTGGACTGGTCGCCATTACTTCACCGGTAACGATCAACACGACCGGGAGCGTAGCTGGTGTCCGTCTCACCCCTTCCCCTCTCACCCAAACAGACCCGTACACAGTCATTTCGGCCAACGGTGCAGGCAACGGCAAGGCCAAGCTGACATTCGCAAACGCCGTCTCTTCGTTCTCTTTCTTGTGGGGGTCTCCCGACAACTACAACTTCCTCGAGATCATGGGGTCGGATTCGGCTCTCCCATATCTCTTTAACGGCACACAGCTGGGTGTTCTGGGTGGCTTCACGTCCAACGGCAACAACGCAAACACGCGGGTCTTCACGATCACCGGCAATGAAGGCACGATGATCAATTCGATCACTTTCCGGTCCGAAGGCATAGCATTCGAGATCGCGTCGAACCTGGCACCAATTCCAGAGCCAGAGACCTACGCATTGATGTTGGCTGGTCTGGGCGCAGTCGGCTTCATGGCGCGTCGCCGTCGTGTACAAGCTTCAGTCTGATATTTGTCTCCACCGATCCTAGTTGAAAAAAACCGGCCTCTGGGCCGGCTTTTTATTGGGGGTTTTGATTATCGAGTAACTCGGCTGAATGTTTGCTGGCTAGCTCCTGCGGCCGTGTCAAACAGATACTCGGCGTGCGCCAATCGAATTGCACGATACGCAGAGTCGGAAAACGCTGCTATCTTGAAGTCGCGATTGATCTTCAATTGCCATCCGTACAGTAAGCTCATCAAGCCGATCGACGACGAATCTAAACGAGTCACTCCCAGCATATCGATGCTCGCGTGGTCTCGTCGACCGCACAGTTGAGCTAACTCATCGCGCAATCTTGCTGTGTTTTGCCTCACCCAACGGCCTGACAGAACGATGGTGGTGCCAGCGTCCGACCTGTGGGTAATGATCTGCCCACTTGGCTGCGCTGCCAAATCGCTGTCTTCCAATCCCCGGTGGCGTGTCCAAACAAACGTACGCCGCGCCAGCAGGCCTAGAAGTGCTGCACCGTCACCGGCGTAACGACGCCAAAGCCCTGGTTCTTCCTTGACGCGCCATAGCCATTCCAGGCCTGCAGACTGAACCCAGCCTGGCGCGCGCTTTATGGAACCGGCAACGAAGTTGACGACTGCCCCCAGGTGACTTACCACTGGCACCTCGAGTTGCTGCAAGTTTCGTTGTATCCACGCTTGCCCTTTCTTTGCACCCAGTGCCAGCACCAAAACGTCGGGACGTGCTCGATTGATCCGATCAATTTGCTCCGGGGTGCTCATCTCTTCGATACTGCCGAAGCCCGGTGTGTGAAAGCCCGCGCAACTGACCCCGCCGTTCTCCGCCTGAAGTTGTAAGCAGGCTGCTTCAGCCGCGCCATCGGGTCCGCCAAAAAAATAGACCGAAAGCGCCGGTCGCACGTCAGAGGCACGAATTCGGTCAAAAAGAGTTGAACCGGCCACGCGCTGCGGAAGTCGGCAGCCTGACAAGCGCGCGTATGCAACGATGGGCCATCCGTCTGCCAAGCTCAAATCGCTTTGTAAAACCGACAGGCGAAACGCGCTGTCTTTCAGGCACGCAATCGCAAAGTTCAGGTTGGGCGTTGACATGAAACAGAGGGTTCGACTGCTCACCGCTTTCCTCATTGCTGCCTCTGCTTCCGCTTCGGTCAAAGCATCGAAAGGAAGGCCCAAAACGCAGCGAACGTCTCGTGAAAAGTCGGGCGGCGTCAGGCCATCGATTTGTTTGCTCATCTAGGTAATATGAGCGCTGTGAGAGCTCGGCCAATCGACCATTTTTAAGGATTCGCCTGGTGATTGAACATCTGCGAGTCGTCTGGCACGAGTGGCTAGATGAGCCTGGCAATAAATAGAGTGAGGCGACAGTTACCGTAGAGGTGTGACATTAAAGGTTATGTCATAGCGGAGCCGTGCCCTCCTTTGCCATCCGCGCTTGTTCGCAATTCTTCGATAGCCCGTTGTTTACCGACAAAAAGCGCTCGCCATTGGTATCTTCGTAAAAATCTTCGGAAACCGGGCTCGTCATAGCGTGGTTTTCCCTTCCCGGCGCTCTCGATCCAGCCCCAGACCATTGCTAGACTGCCCAGCAAATACGGTTTCTCATTGATGCGATTCACAGCATTCGCCAACATGTATACAAACCCCGTGCCCATGAAATACTGACCGTAGCCGTGTCGCATCCGCCCGGTCAAGATGCCAGTTTGGCTGGAGCCCATCGGTCGCAAGTGCACAAAACGTAGTTCAGGCTCGTCCCAACTGCATGCCACCCAGCCGCGCATGCGGCAACGGTGTCCGTCGATACCGTCCCACATCACTTCGCGAACAAACCCGCCCAAGTCCTTGAAGCAAGTCACCCGATAAAACTTGGTCGCACCGATCGACGTCTCGTCGCCGTGGCGCTCATTCACCAACTGGCCTTTTTCCCAGATGTAGGCCTTGCCGCTGCAAGTGGCAATGGCCGGATTGGCTTCCATGCGCTCCATCAGGCCCTCGAAATAGCGTGGCGGAAGATTCAGGTCGAGGTCGAGCTTGCACAGGTAGGAATAGTCATCAGGCTGCACGGTGTTGTAGCCCGCGTAGAACGCATCGATCACGCCAGGCCCGACGGCGCGTGCACCGCGGTTTTTGCGTGTGATCACACGAATCCAGTCGTGCTTTGCAGCGTACTCGGCCAGGATTGCCGGCGAGGCATCGGTAGAACCGTCGTCAACAATCACCCACAGCGCCGGCCGCACCGTTTGCGCAATCACGCTGTCCAGCGTCTGGCGCATGTACTGAGCTTCGTTTCGGCCGGGGGAGATGAGGAGGTAGCTGCGGTTCATGGAGGACAGAAAAGGCGCGGGTCGTTTGCGTGCGAGCCGGGGGGTGGAGTCTGACGTTTGGGCCGCTTGGCCCGTTTGGCGCACTTCAAATAAGCAACCAAGAATACAACGCTAGTAGCTGCGTCTGGTAGCAAGCTAATTCCTGATCCGGCTGTGGCATGAACAAAGTCGCAGCCATATCATCCGAATCAGAATGTGTCCGGTGTCTGCTGTGAAATCAGCGCCAGAAGCTTCGCTGCTTCCACCTCTGCATTGTGCGCGGCCCAGACAGCGTGGTGCGCCGTTCGCCCCATGATTGCCAACGCATCAGGTGCAGTGTTCATGCACGCCTTGATCGCGCCCATCAGTGCCAAAACATCGCTGGCCGGGTACAGCCAGCCCGTTTCACCATGTACCACCAGTTCTGGAATACCCGACAGGAACGGAGCAATCACGGGCCTGCGATTCGACATGGCTTCCATGATCACAACAGGCAAACCCTCTGAGAGGCTCGAAACCACCAGCGCGCGCGCCTGGCGCAGTTCGCACTCAATTCCCTGTGCGTCGAGCCACCCCGTCAGGCGCACATGCGCGCTCAGACCGTGATGCTCGATGAGGCGTTCAATCTCGCCCCTCATCGGCCCGTCGCCGACCAGCGTGATCGCTACCTGCACCCCTTGCGTATGGAGTCGGGCTGCGGCTTCGATCAACAGCGGCTGCCCTTTCTCCTTGGAGAGTCGGCCGATGCATACCAAGCGTTGATGCTCTGCGCCAGGAGAAGTCGATCCGCTCCCGTAACCCGATTGCAGGCCGCAACGTACGACCGCAACCTTTGGCCAGACGTTGTAGGGCGTCCATCGGAACAGCTGGTTGCGCCCGAACGAGCACACTGCAACAACGAATGCGGCATTGCCCACCTTGTGTGCCAGCGCCATCTGCGCCGGCCGGTCCATGATGTCGGAGCCGTGTGCAGTGAAGCTGTAGGGTGGCCCGCCCAGCGCACGCACCAGCGAGACCACCTCGGCTGGGTTGGTGGCGAAATGAGCGTGAAGGTGGGTCACAGAAGTTTCTGCCAGCCACTGCTTCAGCACGCACGCCTCAGCCAAATAAGCGATGTGCACGGCGAAACTTCTGTCCGATCCACGGCTCATGCGCAGCGTCAGGGCGACCGCATTGCAAAAGTGCCGCGGTCTGGCGAACGCGGATCGCAAGAGCGCAAGCAACAGCATCGCCGCACTCTGTTGCAACACATAGCGTGTGCGCTCCTTTTCGGCGAGGTCGTCTTCGTCGACCAATTCGTCTTGCCAGCCGCGCAAGGCAAACCGCGAAACCTTGACACCACGCCGTTCAAGTGCCTGTATCTCGCGCTTGATGAAGGTGTGGCTGACAGCCGGATACTGGTTCACCAAATAGGCAAGGTGAAGCGCCGCCGAGGCTTGCATGTCAGGACTTGTAGTCGAAGGATGTGGCCGCAGCGCTTGACTGACGGCCACGCCAGAATTGCAACTGCCCGGCCAGCTCAGGGAACTTGCCCAACGTCAAAAAAAATCCTCGCTCGAGACGCTCGCTCCAGCTGCCCTGTGCGGACACGGCGTTACGCATGATCTGAGTCGGGTAAAGCAGCAGCAACAGCAGAGCTGCAGGACCTTCAAAAACAAATGTAAGCGTTGTAATCAGCGGCAGCAGAACGCACCAAACCCACGGCCGAAGCAACTTACGGAAGTCGGTGCCGCGGTCACCACTCAGCCGCGATGACAAGCTGTTCGCAGTTCCAAATCCGGTGCGCCTGCAACGAATCCACCACTGGCCAAATCGGTACATCGAGGCATCGTGAAGTGCCATTGGCGTGGCCAGACGCCAGACTGCACCACCTTGTGAACGCAGCCGCGAGCACAATTCAGCCTCTTCGCCTGCAGCGACGTCATCGCGGAAACCACCCACCGCCTCAAACGATGCGGCACGCATCATGGCGATTCCACCGCACGAAGACGTCACGCCAGGGGGCCGATTCCACTCGGCATCGCATAGGCGGTTGTAGACCGAGCGTTCGGGAAATCGCTCGCGAAGGCGGCCGCATACACACGCGACATTTTGATTTGCTTCAAGGAATGCACAGGCTGTCGGCAGCCAACCATCGAGCACCGCGCAGTCGCCATCTACAAACTGGACGAAGGTAATTTCCGGCCACTTCTGGCGCAAATGTTCGAACCCTCGGTTGCGAGCCCGCGCCGCAGTGAATGGCACGCTCATGTCCAAAGCGATGGTGACGATCCCTCGGGCGAGGGCCATCTGCATAGACCTGTCTGTTGAACCGGAATCGACATAGACGATTCGAGATGTCAGGAGTGCCAGCGAGTCGAAACACGCCCGCAGTCGGTCACCTTCATTCCGGCCGATCACGACCACGCCGAATGATGTGAGCTGATCGGGCCCGTCAGTCATGGACACTGGTAAATCACTCGGCTGCACGGCCAACCTTTCGATGCCCGAGCCTTGCCGATAGCCGCTTGCCAAAGTCGATCCAGCGCTGCTCGAAGTAGAAAGTGGACACATGCGCAAGCCCAAACGTCGCAGCGAACAACAGCGGGCGCTTGAGGTACTTCACCCACTTGTCACCGCTGACAAGCCACGAATACATCAGCAGGTGATGAATCACGTACACAGCGAACGACACTGCTGCGATGTACCGCAGCGCGCGGCTGCGCAGAACTTGGCCCAACCTTGGCGGCGGCGTGAACAGCGTCGTGCCCACCAGCATCGCGGCAACATAAGGCCGCAGGTAATTCATGAAGCCACTGGCGGGATGGCTGGTAACCGCCAGCAGCACCATCAGCACATAGGCATTCGTCCCTGAAACCACGCGAGTGGCGGTGACCCCCAGCTGGTTCGAGTACACCAGCGCCAAGGTGCCGCCTGCAAGAATTTCATCCACCCGGCGCCAAGTCACGATGTCGACATGCGCGCCTGCAGTCACTCGGTGCACTGTGACGGCAATGCAGACCAGTGGTAGCAGGTACAGCCCGCGCTTGCCCAGCAAGCTGACCACCACCGCGATGCCGATGTAAAACTGCATCTCGACGCACAGGCTCCAGAAATGGCTTGCGATGTCGGTTAAGTGCTGCGGCGGCAGGTTGGCATAGAACAAAAAGTTCGGAAGGTAATCGGCAGACGCTGCGCCGACCAGTGGCAGGGCAATCGCTAGCGCCAGCCACGACAGAGGAACGATCCGAAAGAAGCGCCGGATCAGAAAGTCAGTGATGCTCGAATGTTCAAGCAAGAAGCGCGTGATTAAAAAACCCGACAGCGTGAAAAACAGCGCCATGCCCATCGGGCCAGCCGTGTCATTCAAGTGCCATGTGCTTGGACCGAGCGGCAGCAGATGCGTCGCCAGCACCAGAAGAATACTCACGCCCCGCCAGCCATCCAGCACGGTGAGGCGGGCGGTGTCAGCAGATGACAAATTCCCCCGGCTGGGCGCGAGGGCGGCCCCGCCAATCGTCGAATTGTCGATGCTCACGGACGCAATTCTAGAATTCGGTTGAGAGATGCCTTGACTTCACGCGCCATGCCGTCGAATGAATACTTATGCAACACCACGGCCCGGCCAGCACGACCCAGCCGCTCGGCTAGTGCTGGAGACTCAATGAGCGCCAGGCAATGCGCGACCCACTCAGCGGCGTTGCGGGCGACCAGAAGATGCTCGCCGGCCAGCAGGTTCGGGGCAAACCCTGCGGCGGAAAATGCTGACACCACGGTGCCGCATTCATAGGCCAGTGCTTCCAGTACCTTGATCTGCGTGCCGCCGCCGCTGAACACCGGCGCAACCACCACCGATGCGCGTGCGTACTCGACTACTAGGTCGTCAACGAAGCCGGCCACGTCGACGCCGTCAACCGC
>JBBARR010000075.1:0-6317 GCA_040399645.1 Caulobacteraceae bacterium
AAAACAGGACACTTCAAGAGCTACAAACTCCGGACAGATCACGAGCTAGCCACACAATTTAGCCCCGACCTTGCCTTTAGTGGGCCTGAGGGCTAGGTTCCGCGCCCATTGCCCTGTCCTGTGTGCGCCTGTGCGCGGGAGGGTCGTCCCATCCAGTCGAAACCCGAGACCCGTCATGAAGATCAACGGCAACGCCATCAAACCCGGTAACGTCATCACCCATGACGGCGGCCTGTGGGTCGCGGTCAAGACAGCGCACGTCAAGCCCGGCAAGGGCGGTGCCTTTGCCCAGGTCGAGCTGAAGAACTTGATTGATGGGCGTAAGCTCAATGAACGGTTCCGCTCTTCCGATACGGTCGAGCGCGTGCGCCTTGAGCAGAAGGATCACACCTTCCTCTACGCCCAAGACGACATGTTGGTGTTCATGGATACGGTGAACTACGAGCAGATCGAACTGCACAAGGATTTCGTCGGCGAAGAGCGGACTCAGTTCCTCCAAGACGGCATGGCCGTTGTGCTCGAATTCCACGAAGAGCGCCCCATTGGTATCGCCCTACCAGACACGGTCGTCCTGACCGTGGTTGAAGCGGATGCGACGGTTAAGGGCCAGACCGCCTCATCGTCCTATAAGCCCGCCAAGGCCGATAACGGCATGCGCATCATGATCCCGCCCTATATGGGCACGGGCGAGCGCATCATTGTGTCAACAGAGACCGGCGAATATCTGCGCCGGGCCGACTGATCCAGCGGATGACCTTTCTGCGCCCCTTGCCCCCGCTCCTCTTGTTAGAAACAGACCGACCGTGACCACGCCCACCACCCTCCTGAAGGTTATGATCGACGCGGTTCGTAAGGCGGCGCGCGGCCTGACCCGCGATTTTGGCGAAGTGGCCGAGTTGCAGGTGTCCAAAAAGGGGGCGGGCGACTACGTCTCTGCCGCAGACATCAAGGCCGAACAGGTCCTGTTTGAAGAGCTGATGCGGGTGCGTCCGGGCTATGGCTTTATCGGAGAAGAGCGCGGCCTGATCGAAGGCAGCGACAAGACCCACACCTGGATCGTCGATCCGCTCGACGGCACGACCAACTTCCTGCACGCCATCCCCCATTTTGCAGTGACTGCAGCGCTCGAGCGCGATGGCGTAATCGTGGCCGGTGTGACCTATAATCCGATCAGCAACGAGATGTTTTGGGCCGAAAAGGGCAAGGGGGCCTATCTCAATGACAAGCGCCTACGCGTCGCGGCTCGCCGCAATCTTGATGAGACGGTCCTGGCCACCGGCATCCCCTTCATCGGCAAGCCCGGCCATGCTGTGTTCCTAAAGGAACTGCATCAGGTCTCGCAAAAGGTCAGTGGCGTTCGTCGCTTTGGCTCGGCAGCCCTCGATCTGGCCTATGTCGCCGCTGGCCGGTTTGATGGCTATTGGGAGCGCGGCCTACAGAACTGGGACATGGCCGCCGGCACCTTGCTGGTCACCGAAGCGGGCGGCAAGGTTACCGACGCTGACGGCGATATCGCGCCGCTGCAAAGCGGAACGGTTCTGGCCTCCAGCCTTGAGCTTCACCCCCTGATCCTCGAGACCCTCAAGGGCGCGCGATAAACATTAAACGGTCATGATTTTTAGGCTAGGATCAGTTTTCTGTTCTCACCCAAGGCCTTTCCCATGTCCCTGTCCCGTCGTGATCTCTTGGCCAGCAGTGGAGTCATGGTTGCCATGACCTTGCCCCTTGGCGCTTCTGCGGCCAAGCCTTCGGCCAAACACCCCCTGATCATCGGCCATCGCGGCTGTAGCGGCGAGCGGCCGGAGCATACCCTAGCCTCCTATAGCCGAGCGATCGAACAGGGTGCCGACTTCATCGAGCCTGATCTGGTCCTGACCAAGGACGGGGTCCTTGTCTGTCGCCATGAGAACGAGATCAGCGGCACGACCAATGTCGCCTCGCATCCCGAATTTGCGGATCGCAAGGCGACCAAGACCATTGATGGTCAGGCCATCGCCGGCTGGTTCACCGAGGACTTTACCCTTGCCGAGATCAAGACCCTGCGGGCCCGGGAGCGCTTGGCGCAACTTCGCCCAGCCAATGCCGCCTATGACGGCCAGTTCGAGGTCGCGACCTTTGATGAGATCTTGGCGTTGGCCAAGGCGGCCAAGGTCGGCATCTATCCTGAACTGAAACATCCGACCTACTTCGCCAAGATCGGCCTGCCCATGGAGGCTCGCTTTGTCGAGAAGGTGAAGGCGGCAGGGCTCAATTCAAAGTCTGCCCCGATTTTTGTGCAATGTTTCGAGACCGCGAGCCTGATCACGCTGCGCGGCATGATCAACTGTCGCCAGATCTTCTTGATGGACGCTGAAGGCGCGCCGGTGGACTTCATTGCGGCGGGCGACAAACGTACCTTCGCTGATCTCGCGACGCCCGAGGGCCTTAAGTTCATCGCCAAGTTCGCCGACGGGATTGGGCCCTATAAGGCCATGATCCAACCCACCGACAAGGATGGCAACTGGACCCAGCCGACCAGCCTGGTGGCGGACGCCCATGCAGCTGGCCTTGTGCTCCATCCCTATACGTTCCGAGCGGAAAATTCTTTCCTGCCACCCGCCCTGCGCCTCGGTGATCCCAAGGCGGCGGACTATATGGCCCAGCACGGAAATCTGGCCGCTGAGATCCAGCATTTTGTTGCGCTCGGCATTGACGGGCTGTTCAGCGACTTCCCCGGCCTGGCGGTCGCCGCCACCCGGTAGCCCCCCCCCGGTTTCGCCGGTATTTCCCCCGCTGGGGGAAGTGGGCCGAAGGGCGCCTTGTTTACGTCACCCCGCCTCAGCCCCGAACTGGAGTTTGGCCAGCTTGGCATAGAGACCGCCTTGGGCGACCAGATCGATGTGGGTGCCCTGTTCGACAACGCGACCAGCATCCATCACGACAATCCGGTCGGCGCGTTGAACTGTAGCCAGACGGTGGGCAATGACAAGGGTCGTGCGACCGGTCATAGCGTCGTGCAGGGCCTGCTGGACCAGACGTTCATTTTCCGCATCCAGCGCGCTGGTGGCCTCATCGAGCAAGAGCACCGGCGCATTGCGCACCAAGGCCCGGGCAATGGCCAGCCTTTGCTTTTGACCACCCGAAAGGGTCTTGGCCCGTTCTCCGACGGGCGTGTCATAGCCCTGCGGCAGGGCGCTGATAAAGCCGTCAGCCTCTGCGGCACGCGAGGCAGCCATGATGGCGTCGATCGAGGCTTCTTCGCGGCCATAGCGGATATTGTCGAGCGCGGAACCGGAGAACAGAGGCGCATCTTGTGCCACCAAGGCCATGCGCGCGCGGACCTGCTGGGGGTCGGCCTCGCGCAGATCAACACCGTCGAGCCGGATCGAGCCGGACTGAGGGTCATAGAACCGCAAGAGCAGGCGCAAGACCGTGCTCTTACCGGCGCCCGATGGCCCCACCAGCGCGACAGTCTCGCCCGAGCGCACCCGCAGGTCCAGACCCCGCAGGGCGGGCATGTCGGGGCGGCCCGGATAGGCAAAGACCACATCGTCAAAAGCGATCTCACCCTTGGAGGGGTTTGGCAGCGGCCTGGGGCGCGCTGGGCCGGCGATGGTGGGCCGGGCGTTCAGCAACTCGCTAATGCGCTCCATGGCCCCAGAAGCCTTCTGGACGTCGCCCCAGACCTCTCCGAGGGCCCCGACGGCCGCGGCGGCCATCACCGACAGGAATAGGAACTGAACTAGCGCACCGCCGGTCATGGTTCCGTTGATGACCGCGTGAGCGCCCAGCCACAGAACCACCGCCACACCACTGAAGATCAGACCAATAACCATGGCAGTCATAATGGCCCGAGCCTCGATGCGGGTCAGGGAGGCGCGGAAAGCCATATCGACCGCGTCGGCGAACCGCTTAGCCGCGCTCTTTTCTCGACCAAAGGCCTGAACCGTATCAAGGGCGTCGAGACTTTCACCGGCAAAGCCCACCGCGTCGGCAAACCGGTCTTGGGCAGAGACTGACAGGACCCGCACCCGGCGACCAAACAAAAAGAGGGGCACAAGGATCACCGGAACCAAGAGCACGATCAGGCCCGTCAATTTCGGGCTGACGATGAACAGCAGGCCAAGCCCGCCGATCAGACTCAAGAGATTGCGCAGGGCAATCGAGGCGGCTGAGCCGACCATGGTCTCGACAATGGTAATGTCGGTGGTCAGGCGCGACAGGACCTCGCCAATACGGGTATTGAGGAAATAGGACTGGTCCAAGGTCAGGGTATGGGCATAGACAGCCTTACGCAGGTCGGCCACGACCATCTCGCCCAACTTGGTGACGAAGAAGTAGCGCAGGGCGGAAGCCGCCGCCAGCGCCAAGGCCACCGCGACCATGATCAAGAAATAGCGGTTCAAGGCCTGAGACGATCCGGTGACAAAGCCATGGTCCACCACGCTTCGCAGGGCCACGGTCAGACCAAGGGTCGAAGCGGTCGACAGGAGCAAGAAGAACAGGGCGGCAAATCCATTGGCCTTATGGGCGACAATGAAGGGAAAGATATGGCCAAGCGGTCTAAGGTCCTTGCGCCGAGGCCTTTTGTTTACGGCTTCGGCAATCTGGCTGGCTAAGGCCGCGCCCTCACTGGGTCGGCCGTCCGTTGAGGCCACTGGCGAAGGGGTTGAAGCCATAGTCGAAGGGTCGCTCATTCCAAAACCTCTCAAAAGACCGGCTCGCCCGATCTTCGTTTTCAACTGGGCCCTTGCCTAGCAAGCCTGCCATCGTGTATAGCCGCGCATCCATTCGCCCGCCCCGTCCTTACCGGTGGCGGCGGGCTTTTCGTTCCGCACCCTCAAGTCGGTTGGACAGAGCCATGAAACAAGACACCCATCCTGACTATCACTTCATCAATGTCGTGATGACCGACGGATCGACCTATCAGACCCGCTCCACCTACGGCAAGGAAGGAGCGACACTGAGCTTGGATATTGATCCGCGCACTCACCCCGCATGGACTGGTGGCAATGCCCACCTAATGGACCGTGGCGGCCGCGTTTCGCGCTTCTCGGCCAAGTTCGGCGGCTTCCTCAAGAAGTAGGGCCCTTGGGTCTGCCTATCGGCTGAACGGTCGCTCGCAGATGTGGGCGGCCGTTTTTTCGTGTCTAGCCCCCAAGGCCGGGGGCGGATCAGGCAAAATCTTAGCCGGGGGCTTAAATTTCCTTTTGCTGCCTTGCCTTTGTCATGGTTGTCCCCGATGGAGGGCACCGCAACTGCGTCCCTCCCCGGCCTGGAGCCCCCAATGCTATTGAGTGCTATATCTATTGGTAAGAACCCGCCCTTTGACGTCAACGTCGTCATCGAGGTCCCCATCGGGGGTGAGCCGATCAAATATGAGATGGACAAGGAGTCCGGCGCTCTGGTCGTCGACCGCTTTCTCTACACGGCCATGCGCTATCCTGGAAATTACGGCTTCATCCCCCACACGCTGTCAGGGGATGGTGACCCCTGCGACGTGATCATCGCCAATACGCGAGCCATTGTTCCGGGCGCGGTGATGAGTTGTCGGATCGTCGGCGTGCTTTTGATGGAAGACGAGGCCGGAGCTGATGAGAAGCTGCTAGCCGTGCCCTCCTCTTGGCTGACCCAGCGCTATGATCATGTGCAAAACTTTAGCGACCTGCCCGACATTACGCTCAAGCAGATCGAGCACTTTTTCGAGAGCTACAAGGATCTGGAGCCCGGCAAGTGGGTCAAGCTGCGTGGCTGGGGCGATGCCGACCATGCGCGCCGCCTCGTACTTGAGGGCATTGAATCGGCGAAGGCCGCTAAGGCCTAAGCCTCGGCGACCCCTCAGTCGTTCGGCGGGTCGCTATTCGGCGGCCTGCTGGACCTCTACCGGCGCCAATCGGATCAGATAGTCAAAGGCCGATAGCGCGGCCTTTGACCCATCACCCGCAGCGATAATGATCTGCTTGAAGGGCACGGTCGTGGCGTCTCCGGCGGCAAAGACACCGGGCAGGGAGGTCTGGCCCCGTCCATCGACCTCGATCTCTCCGCGAGGCGACAGCGCCACGACCCCCTTGAGCCACTCGGTATTGGGCACCAAGCCGATCTGCACAAAGATGCCCTCAAGCTCGACCCGACGGATCTCTTCGGATTGGCGGTCCCGATAGCTCAGAGCGACGACCCGATCGCCGTCACCATGGACCTCGGTCGTGAGGGCGGAGGTGATGACCGTGACATTGGGCAGGCCGGCAAGCTTGCGCTGTAATACCAACCCACCTAAAGACTGACCCACGCCCACGGTCGGTATCCGATTGAGCGGATGCGGTCTGGATCGTCGATGAGGA
>JBBARR010000076.1:0-4565 GCA_040399645.1 Caulobacteraceae bacterium
CTGAGATCCCCGCGTCCTCGGAGCCGGTGATCCGGGCCGTGCGAGCGCGTGTGCGGACCGCGACGAAAAGGCTGCCTTCACCTACGCGCTGAAATGCATGAGGCTTGGCGGCTGACGCCGCCAGCCTTCGGTTCGGTAGTACCGATTGATGCCAACCTTCGGGAAGGCTTACAACAAACTACGAGCCAGGGGTGCGTGGCCCGTTTGACTTCTTAAACCGCAGCAGCCAACTGACACACAATGACTTCTTAAAGGTGCAACTTCTTAATAGTGGGACCCCCCTGTACGATGCGCTCTTCTTTATTAATGTCGGCTTGCAGAGAGCACGATGCAGTACCCCCTGCTGCTCACGTTCCTGCCGTCCCTCTTGATCGTCGTTGAAGTCGTCGTGCTCGTCATGTGGGTGTATGTCTTTGCACGGGGAGCAGACAAGAAGGAAGACCTGCTCACGCTGGACGTCCTCTCTACTGCGCCCCATTTTGTGTGTCTTTTCACGCTCGTAGACGCTTGGAACCATTTACACAAAGTGTGTACGTCGCCGGAATGCGACGCTGGCGAGCCGTCCGTGTCGTGGATTTTGCCCCCCTGCATATCCGTGGTCTACGATGCCTTCCTGCTCTGCCGGGGGCGGCTCTTTTACGCGGAAGACAGCGTCTTCGTGCCCTTCGCGGCTTTCACGGTGGCCGCCTCGTGCGCCAACGTACTGTGGTCGGGCGCCGTGTTTTACGAGCTCTCCGGGGTGCGCAGAAGGCGCAGGGTTTTCCCAGAGGAGGTGGTGACGCATCTCAAGGTGTAGTGTACGGTGGTTTCTTACACTCGTTCGTTGGCGCTCTCCTGCAGCCGCTGGGTAAACGTGTCGCACAGCTCGTTGACCATTTTTGGGAACCAAGTCAGCTCCTTCGTCACCGCCGCGAGATTGGGAGGTCGGTAGGGCCGTGGACCACGCGGCACGAATGGCGGCTGTTCGATTTCAGGCAGGGTGGCGGAACCCGACACGTACTCACCCCGTACAGACTCGAAAGGATCTGGAGCAAGCCACGGGTCGTATAAACGACCACCGTCGTCCGGTCCGAAATAGCCCTGTGAAACAGAACACCCGGTGCTTAAATATCCGCAGCAGCGTTTCGCGCCGCCGGCACGGCGTGCTTCTTCTTCATGTGGAAGTTGAGTGACGACCGTTGGGTGTACTCCCGCGTGCAGAGCGTGCACCCGAAGGTTTTGCGTTCGTGCTGGGAATCCACGTGAAACTTTAGGCCTGCGCGCGAGTCGAACGTCCGGTTGCACGCGGTGCAGACGTGCGCCGAGTGCTGCGACGCTCCGTGGTCTCGCGCCTCGGCCTCGCTGCCGAATTTTTTGGCGCACCCCCGCACACCGCACTCGAAGCTCCACACCCCGTGCTCGCGCACCCGATGGTACAGCCGGCCGTGGCCGCGGGCTTCGTGCTCGCGGAGCTGCTGTTCCCGGCGGAACTTTGCGCTGCACTGAGCACAGGAGAAGAGCTTGGCGCCCGTGTGCGTGAGCAGGTGGCGGCGCAGGTCCTTCTTGGACTGGAACACCTTTTCGCAGACGGCGCACTGGGATGACGAGACGGTGAACCTGCTCTTCAGGAAGCGGTCTTCTTTCAGTTGCGGACGCTTTTGGGTGACAGACTCTTCGGACATGCTTCTTCTTCACAGGTTTACAGGACTCCACACCGTGTAACTAATATAGGTCCGCGTCGCCAGCCTGCGCGAGCGCCCGCTGGTCCGCCAGTCGTACCATATGTACACGAGCACCACCGCTGCCGGGAGGCTCATAGCGCTGTAGCGCACGGCGTCCCAGTCCACGCCCGCGCGCCCAGAGACGTGGTTGTCCTCCGAGATCTTTTTGAACGTGCCAAAGCCCAGCCAGAAGACAGCCAGCTTGGTGGACAGGCTCAACACGGTGTACCAGCGCTCGGAATAAAATTTGTCCCTGAACTTGCCCTCCTTCTTGTACGCGTACATGGCAACCAGGCCAAAGGTGTTGTACCACACCGCGAAGGGCACGCAGTTCTCGATGAAGAGCCGCTGCGACGAGCCCGTGTGCGAGGCGAAGATTTGGTACAGCAGGATGCCGATGCTGGGCAGGTTCAAGCCAAACCCCAACACCCACCACATTATGTTAAACAGCCTGCCGTCGCGGGGGCTGGCCACGTCAAGGAGCTCGATGACGTACCCAACCGCCTGCAAGCACACGCCCGTGAAGACGGTTTTCAAAAAGTAGTAAAAGTCGGAAATCCCAACGGCTGTGTTCCCAAACGCCGACATGAGCGTCGCGGTGATAGCGTACTCCACCCAGCGCAACGGGTTGGCGCTGGGCGTGTCGGCGATCCGCCGCACCAGCGCGTCGACCGCCGGACGCGTGAGCGCAAAAAAGTAGACGACGTGAAAAAAGGCTGTGATGAATTCGACAACAATCGACGGCAACAGCGCTTTGGGCGAGAAGATGAGCTTGGGGTCGGCCACGAGCAGGCTGCCTTTTTCAAAGCGCACGAGCGACGCGTTGACCGGCACCGCGGGGTCGCCAGACTTGGTGATGAGCAGCCCCAGGATGGCGCTGGTGAGGTGCAGCGCCACCGCCGCGACGTGCAGTCTTTTGAGCTCTGCCACGCTCACGTACGCGTGGTCCATGCTCTTCCTTCATACCGTGGCGTCATAAATATCAAAAGTCGTCATCCGTCACAAACTCGTGCGCCAGCGTCGCCCGCTTGTACTCGCCGACGCGACGTTCAAAAAAGTTGGTCTTGCCCTGCAGCGAGATGAGCTCCATAAAGTCGAACGGATTGGCCGCGCCGTACAGCTTGGCGAAGCCCAGGCGCTCCAGCCAGAAGTCAGCCACGTAGCAGATGTACTGGCGCATGCTCTCCGCGTTCATGCCCAGCAGCGACACGGGCAGCGCCTCTGTCACAAACTCGTGCTCAATGTCCACCGCCTCGCGGAAGATGTCGTGCGCGGTGGCCTCGTCGCACCCGTCGGTGAGCTTGGAGTGCAGCAGCACCGCGAACTGGCAGTGCAGCGCCTCGTCTCGGGAGATGAGCTCGTTCGAGAAGGTGAGCCCCTGCATGAGGCCCTTGCTCTTGATCCAGTAGATGGCGCAGAAGCTGCCGCTGAAGAAGACGCCCTCCACCACGGCGAAGGCGACGAGACGGTGCGCGAACGGACGCTTGGACGCTATCCACTCCTGCGCCCACGCCGCCTTGCGCCCCACGGCGGGCATTGTCTGCACGGCGTGGAAGAGCTCCGCGCGCTCCTCCGGGTTGCTCACGTAGGCGTCGATGAGGAGGGAGTACGTCTCACTGTGAATGCCCTCCATAGCGTTTTGGAACGCATAGAACAGCCGCACCTCCGCGTTCTGCACGTCGTTGGAAAAGCGCAGCGCCAGGTTCTCCTGCACGATGCCGTCGCTGGCGGCGAAGAAGGCGAGGACGTGCTTGATAAAGAAGCGCTCGTTGTCCGACAGGCGTGCCCAGTCCTTGCGGTCTGTCTGCAGGTCAATCTCGGCCACGTCCCAGAACGACGCCTTTTGTTGCAGGTACATCTCGTAGACGTCGTGAAACTTGAGTGGGAAGAGCGTGTGTCTATCAGCGCTGGGCGAGAGGAGGGGCTCCATATGCAACGACGAGCAAGTCATGCTTATATCACGTCTGACAAAAACGCCCACGCGTGCGCCTGCTTCAGCGCCTCCTCTTCCTCGGGCGTGAAGTCGTTTTCGATGCAGAACGTCTCCCGCATCTCAGCCGTGGTTTTGCCTTGCAGCATGAGGGCCACCTCCCGGCACCCCAGCTCCAGGAGCGCCTCGATGTTCAGAAAACTGGCAGCCCGGATCAGTTTGAAGAGCTCTTGGTGGTCCCCCGGCGCCTCCGAGTCGTGCACGTCCAGCATAAGCCTGTCGTCTGCTTCGGGCGCCTCCGCGCCGGGCTCCCGGCTTTGGCAAAAGCCGAGCACTCTGGCCATGGTGCCGCAGGAGATGTGCTGGAGACACACGACGGCGTCGCCCGGGGCAACCATGTCGAACATGTCGGTGAGCGTGACGGAGTGCCGCAGGTCCTCAAGACGGCACACCAAAGAGCCGTCTGAACAGGCGAGCGTGACCATAGGAAAACGTCCGACCGTTTGAACCGCCCGACCGCGGTCTCTTAGCTCAGCTGGTCAGAGCGCGGGTCTTATGTACAGGGGGGTCCCACTATCCCTGTAAGCTCAGCGCCAAGTCCGCGCGCGCGTCCTAAGGGGATGAGCATCGACCCACTCCTGGATGCGGTCAGCCACGGCTTGGTCTCCACGCTGAACAGCCAGCTGCAAGGCTGTTCGGCCCTGGGTATCCAAAGCTTCCACGTTTGCGCCGGCCGCGAGCAGGCGGTCTACAATTGCTTCGTCACCTCCTTCGGCAGCCCACATAAGCGCGGATCTGCCGTCAACATTGACCGCGTTCACGTCCGCGCCAGCCGCGAGCAGGCGGTTTACCACTGCCTCGTGTCCATAGCCGGCAGCCGACATAAGCGCGGATCTGCCGTCAACATTGACCGCGTTCACGTCCGCGCCAGCCGC
>JBBARR010000076.1:4665-5935 GCA_040399645.1 Caulobacteraceae bacterium
GAGCAGGCGGTCTACCACTGCTTCGTTGGGTCGAAACAGTACGGCAGCCTGCAAGAGAGCGGATGAGCCGTCTTCATTGACCGCGTTCACGTTCGCGCCAGCCGCGAGCAGGCGGTTTACCACTGCCTCGTGTTCATTGCCGGCAGCAATCATAAGCGCGGATGAGCCGTCTTGATCGACCGCGTTCACGTCCGCGCCAGCCGCGAGCAGGCGGTCTACCACTGCTTCGTCGGGTTGTGCGGCAGCCCGCAAGAGAGCGGATGAGCCGTCTTCAGCGACCGCGTTCACGTTCGCGCCAGCCGCAAGCAGGCGGTCTACCAATTCTCCGTACCCGAAAGCAGCAGCATACATAAGCGCGGATGAGCCGTCTTCATTGACCGCGTTCGCGTCCGCGCCAGCCGCGAGCAGGCGGTTTACCACTGCTTCGTTGGGTTGTGCAACAGCCCGCAAGAGAGCGGATGAGCCGTCTTCAGCGACCGCGTTCACGTTCGCGCCAGCCGCAAGCAGGCGTTCTACAATTGCTTCGTCACCTCCTTCGGCAGCCAGCATGAGCGCGGATCTGCCGTGAACATTGACCGCGTTCACGTCCGCGCCAGCCGCGAGCAGGCGGTTCACCACTGCCTCGTGTCCATTGTCGGCAGCCCACATAAGCGCGGAATAGCCGCGACGATCGACCGCGTTCACGTCCGCGCCAGCCGCGAGCAGGCGGTCTACCACTGGACCTTCTCCTGGAATAGCAGCCATCATGAGCGCCGTGAAACCAAGAAAATTCGGGTCTCTTGCATCGACCACAGCCCCGTTGTTGGCAAGCTGCTGGTTCACCTCTTCGAGCCGCCCTTCTCTGGCAGCGTTGAAAAAGACTTGCGCGTTGAACGGCGGACCTCGAAGCTCGGTCACTTCCGGCTGTGGCCACGGGGTCCTGCACGAGGGGCACGGGACGGTGGGTTCGTTGGCACGGAAGCGAGCCCACCGCCGCGCGCACGCCAGATGAAACTCGTGGCCACACACAGGTGACACGTACGAGCGTCGATAGTCAAGCGCTGTTTCGCCGAGGTTCATTGTGATGTCATCGCCAACAATGTTGCTGGACCTGAGCTTGTTTCCACAGACGGCACAGTTCGCATCGTCGTACAGCGTGACAATGGGACCGAAGCTCATATGTCTCATTAAACTCGTGACATTAGTATAGCAGAACACCAAGTGCCGCCCGACCCGGGGACGCGTGTCCAGCCGTCACGAGCAGGCTGTGCAGCAGCGGCTAAGACCACCG
>JBBARR010000077.1:0-5617 GCA_040399645.1 Caulobacteraceae bacterium
TGAACTTCGCCCGGTGCAGGCTGAAGAACGCTTTCACATTGCGCACGTTGGCGTCAACAAGACACCGATTTGGCTGTGGTCGTCGTGTCACAAACCGGCATGGACTGCGAACCCGCCAAAGTCAAGCTGAGCCGCCGAGCTTGAATCCGTTGAACGCTTGATTAAGGGAAAACGCTGTAGCAATTCGAGACGCAGATTGCTGCATGGTCTCAGGACGTTCGTCCGATTTCGCGACACCCCGTGCACATCCCGAGCCCCGGGAAAACCGCAGTTGATGGTAACTTTTTGAGCAAAATCAAGGGCTTGGGAGGAACTGCTGCACAGCCGCCGAGGTTGGCACGCCGGTTGCAATTAAAAAAACAATCAGCGGATGTCCGTCAAGGGCATACAGGCCACCATTTGAACTTCAGGAGTTGAATTATGAAAGCTGCGGTACTGCACCAGTACGACGAGACGCTAAGCAGTGGTGCTTTCGTGACCTATGAAGACGTGCCCGATCCGAAGATTGAGAGCCCTACCGACGTCATCGTTCGCATTGGCGGCGCGGGCGTGTGCCGCACGGACTTGCATGTGGTTGAAGGTATCTGGCGCAGCAAGGTCGAAGTCAAGCTACCTTACATCATGGGCCATGAGAACGCCGGATGGGTTGAGGCTATGGGTTCGGCAGTGACCGGTGTCAAGATCGGTGATGCGGTGATCTGTCATCCGCTGGTCACCAGTGGCCACTGTTTGGCCTGTCGTCGCGGCGACGATATGCATGCCGAAGATAGCCGCTTTCCCGGCATCAATGCCGATGGCGGTTATGCCGAATATCTCCGCACTGACCAGCGTTCGCTGATCAAGTTGCCCACGACTTTGGCCCCGAAGGACGTAGCGCCCTACACCGACGCTGGACTGACCGCCTACCGCGCCGCCAAAAAGGCTTCGCGTCATTTGCTGCCTGGCGAGTATGCGGTGGTAATAGGTGCCGGTGGCCTAGGCCATATCGGCATTCAGGTGCTCGCTGCGCTGTGTGCTGCTGAAATCATCGTCGTCGATCGTTCTGAGGCTGCTTTGGCGCTCGCCAAGGAATGTGGTGCCCATCATTTGGTGAAAGCCGATGGCAGTGAGTTAGAACGCGTTTTAGAGCTAACCCGCGGCAAAGGTGCCGAAGCGGTGATTGATTTTGTCGGCGAGGGCGATGCAGTAGCAACCGGACTGGCAATGACGCGCAATGCTGGCAGCTATTACATCGTAGGCTACGGCGGCAAAATTGTGCTGCCAACCCTGGACATGGTTACCAGCGAAAAAAGCATTGTTGGAAACTTGGTCGGTACTTACCCAGAACTGGTCGAATTGATGGCGTTGGCGGATCGGGGCTTGGTGCATTTGACCACGCGCGAATACAAGCTCAAAGATGCGAATCAGGCACTGCTGGATCTGCACCACGGCAAGATCAAAGGCCGCGCAGTGTTGATTCCCTGATTAATTCCTGCATTCATCCTGCAAGCAGGCCGATTCCCTTTGTTGAGGTTTTAGATGACTCCCACACCCGTGACCGTACTGACCGGCTTTCTTGGCGCCGGCAAAACCACTTTGCTGAATCGCTTGCTGAAAGGCGCTGAGGGGAAGCGTTATGCGGTGATAGTTAACGAGTATGGCGAACTTGGGATTGACGGCTCGCTCGTTGTCGGCGCTGAGGAAGAGGTCTACGAGTTGAATAACGGTTGTGTTTGCTGCAAATTACGCGGCGACCTGATTCGAGTTGCCAGCAACTTGGTGAAACGCCCAGGCCGTTTTGACGGCATCATCATTGAAACCAGCGGGTTGGCCGACCCAGCGCCCGTGGTCCAGACTTTTTATTTCGATGACTTGCTGCGTCAGCACACCCGCCTGGACAGCGTGATATGCGTGGCAGATGCGCGGCACCTTGCTGGGCAGTTGCGCGATGCACCCGAAGCCGGCGAGCAGCTCGCTCAAGCCGACCTGGTGTTGCTCAACAAGGCTGATCTGACTGACGCTGCGATGCTGGCCGAGGCTGAGTCCGCGGTGCAAAAATTCAATCCGACAGCGGAACTCCAACGGTCAGTGCATGGCAACATTCCTTTGGAGCAATTGCTCAACCGCGGGGCTTTTGATCTGTCCCGGCTGCGGGTGCCGACTTCACGGCTCGGTACAGCTGCCTCAGGATCGCGGTCTCACGTTTATTTACCCCCCGAAGCTGGCCGTCACAGCACGGGTCTGGACAGCGTGTCCCTGAGTTTTGACAGGCCATTCGAACGCAGCCGCTTCATGGCTTGGTTGCAACGTCTCGTTGTCGAGCGCGGCGCCGAACTCTTGCGCGCCAAGGGTCTCGTTGCCTTCGAGGGCGAAGCACGGCGTTTCGTATTTCAAGCGGTACACATGACAGTCGACAGCGGTCTGGATCGGGCCTGGTTGGAAGGTGAATCACGCGAAACGCGGCTCGTCTTCATTGGCCGCAACCTTGCTGCCGACGAGATGCGAGAAGAGCTCAAGCACTGCTTGGTCGATGCATGTGCGGAGGTTGCATGAATACGCCGCCGCTGCTCAATGCACTTGGGGCATTCTGGGATTTTGGCGCACCCATCGTCGCGGCAACCTGGAACATCAAAGGCACTGAGGTTGGCTTTGCGCTGGGCGATGGGCATCTCGCCGTGGCCGACTCGGTATGGCCAAATGGCCCGCGGGTCGAGCTCAGGCCTGGCGGTGGCGTGGGGATGGTGGCCGCTAAAGAGGTTGCCCCGCGCCCAGTGCGCGCTGCCTGTCACCCCGGTAGTTGCATCTCTATTGCGGCAGACCTGAGTGGTGGCTTTTTGACTGGCGGCGACGATGGTCGAGTGGTGCACGTACCGCACTTTGGCGATCCGGTGATATTGGCCCACGTTACGGGCGCTTGGATTGATGCTTTGGCGTGCAGCAGTACGGGGGTGCGCGCCTATGCGTGTGGCCGGCGGGTACATCGCATGGGTTCTGTTGGCGACAGCGCAATCGAACTTCCCGCACCAGCCACTGTCATTTCGTTCAGTCCCGATGGCCGCGTCCTCGCCATTGCACACAGTGGTGGCGTGACCTTGTGGTCCGATGATGGCGCCGTGCGTCTTCTTAAGTGGCCGGGCTACCACCGAGCGCTTGCCTGGAGTCCGGATGGCCGTTACCTGGTTTCCGGCATGCAGGAAAACGCGCTGCATGGTTGGCGCGTTTCGGATGGCGGCGACATTGAAATGGGCGGCTATCCGGGGCAACCGCTGTCTCTGTCGTTTGCATACGATGGACGCTACCTCGCCACCAGCGGTGGTACTCGGCCGATTTGCTGGAGCTTCGATCCTCCTGGTGCAAAAGAGCAGCCAGTTGAGTGCGGAATTGAAAGTAAAACGCCTGTGAGTTTCGTCACTTGTCACCCGCGACAGTCCTTGATTGCGGCGGGCTATCACAACGGGGCGGTGCTGCTTTGTCAGCCGGGAAGTAACGACGGCTTGTTTATCAAGGGGTCTGGAGGGGGAGCGGTCAATGCACTTGCTTGGTCCCGCGACGGTGATCGCATAGCGTTTGGAACACAAGACGGTGTGTTTGGCTGGGTCAGTCTGCCGGAGGCACTGTTTCGTTCAAGGAAAGTTAATCCTTCAGTTGAGAAATTAACTAAATAATATTTATACCGTTCTAAATTAATCTAAGAACCTGAATTTTTAAATCTAGGAGATACCCCAATGAGTCAAGAAATAAGCAATGACGAGGCAACCAGCAAAGATAATTTTTTTGCCCAACTCGCTCGGCTTTCTGATGAGATGATTGCAGCTTACGACAAGGACTTCGCAATGGGCGCATTGGTGCTGGCTGCACGTTTCATTGCCGAAGGCCAGGACCGCTCAAAAGCCACCGCTGCTGAGGAAGATGGTGAAGGAATTTCACCTCCCAAGTCTTCTTTGATATTGCAGTAAAAAAACTGCGGAACGTCGCTGTACTTATCCGAGCCAAGCCAACTTGGCGCGATGTCAACGGTGAAAAAATAAGTACATACTTGCGAGTTAAAACCTCGAAAGTTCCCCCAAAGGCGATCTTTAATCACAAAGAGGTCGTCTTATAAATGGGTAAACAACGATAGAGACGCCTGAAAATTGGCTCGGGAGAGCTGTTTACGGTCTGTCTATATTGTATTTCGTCACATCCCACTTTGTGTTGTCCGCGACCGTCGCTTGGAAATCTCAGTTTCTTGTTGGGCCAAGGGCGAGTTGGAAACCCGATGGTATTGATGCCAAAGTCAAAGGGGAGAGTTGCAGGACTCCAGCACAAACAACGCAGCGCTGGATGCTAGAGTTCCTGAATCCGTGACCCCAATCCACTGCCAAGTAATTCCAGCCGAATTCTTCAACTAATCGCGCAATATCCCGTGATGTCGCACCCCAACATCAAACTCCCCGCTCAGGCAGCGTTGTCGCGTGGCCTTGCCATGGAGTTTTCTGTGAATGCGTCCAATTTTGCCGACGGCGATCCCTGCCCGGCAACTGCGGGCAAGATAAATACTGAATTTTTCAGTGGTCTTGGTGTGGCGCAGCTACGCGCCTCTCAGCTGCCCAGTGCTCAGCTGCCCGCTCAGTTGTCTATAGTGCCGCTCAAACACCGCAAAGCCCCGGTCACTCTCACCCAGACCCAAGACCCAGCGCCCGGCATGGCGGATCATGCGGGCCGCCTTGAACATCAACTCCTGCATCACCGTCTTGATGCGCCTGCGCTTGGCTTTGTGGCGCACCGGCGCGTCGGGCTCTGTCAAAGTGTTTTGCCCAATCAGGCGCAACAAATTCATCGCCACTGCGGCGAGCTGGCAGACCAGATAGTTGGTGTCAAACTTTCCGCTCGGCAGGCGCTCCAGATCCATGTCGGTCTTGAACTCCGAGTGAAACTGCTCATGCGTGGCGTGATCACAGTACAACTCAATCACCTCAGCCGCACTGAACGCCTCAGGCAGCGTCGTCGTCCAGCCTTCCAAGGTGTACTCAGGCAACAACAATGGGTTGCCATGCTTGTCAATGCTCCGCTCAGTCAAGCGGTAAACCCGGCGCGCCGGATTGGCCTGACTGCCGACGCCGTCCAGCGCCAGCGCTTCTTGCCACAGGCATTCGCGTTTGCCGGCGCGCTCGCTCGCCCATACAGTGCCAGTGTCCGTGTCAGCCACTCGTGCAGCGGCAATGGCCTCCACCGGCGCTCTGCGCGGGTTCCACTTGATGATGAAGGCGATCTCGCGATCCAGAGCGCCCGCTTGTGCGGTGATCTCTTGCATCAGCTTCAAAGAACAAAAGCCCGAGTCCGCACGCACCAGCAAAGGCGTGGCCACCAGACTGGCGGCCATCGGCAAGGCGCGCTCAAAGTTGTACTCGCTCTCAGCGGCCGAGTGCTGCACACCCGGGCGCAAGGCCAACTCCAGGCAGTAGCCCAAGCTGCCCAACTACACCGTGGACACCGCAAACGGGCAGTAACCATCAACGCCAGCGTAAGTGCGGCCGACCAGCTCTTTGTTGGTGCCGCTGTTGTCCATCGCAAAGGTATCGAGATCCACCGGGGTGTAGCCGAAAGCCAAGGCTCCAAAGTCGATGGGCTGCCCGTTGATGCGGCTGCCAAGCAGCAA
>JBBARR010000078.1:0-5399 GCA_040399645.1 Caulobacteraceae bacterium
CCACCACTTTAAATAGGTCAGACCTTTCTCTGGCCTATTTTTTTATGCGCGCCGCGCCAGCACAGGCGCGCCTTTCGCGATACCTGCGAAGGACGGCATGAGTCCGCACACCCAAAACTGGGCGGGTTTCTCGCCCTTTGTGCTCTCCGTTCTCTGTTTGTGCGACGGACGGCGGTCGCACCGCCCCTAGCATCCACGCGGGTTTTCGGCCAAATGTTCGTAACGGAAAGTGCTTTCACGCGGGCGACTTGGCCGAAATTAATGTGGACATTGCGGCAAGTGCCCGATTCTACGTCCAGCATTTACGCGGATTTCGGCCAGCTGGTGCGAGAAGTAATTTGGTCGGGCGGTGGGGTGGGGCGCGACAATCATCTTGGCCGGTCGGCCATGCTGGTTGACGCTGTCCAGTGGGGAATGAGAACGGAAAACGGACGTGGCACCGGTCGCCCCGGGGGGCCAAAACCGGTGCCGTTCCGGGGCACACAAACATCGCGTGCCCACTTCATCATGGCGGACTCTGGACACACCCGAACTCGCCCGTTGCGGCAATAACCGCCCCGGCTCTGGTATCGGTATGTACTGGCAACACGCAAACCGTTGTTGTCGTTGCGGTTTGCGGTGGTGTTCCTGTTGCGGTTCGCGGCGCGCAGGTTCTGTGGATTGTTGTTCCAGGAGCCCCCCCGCACCACGCGCTGGGAACAGGGAGTCCGCCAGGCCTGCGTGGCGGCTCGCCCGTTGGGTCGAACCAGCCGTCACGAAAGATCGCTCGCCTTAAGCGAAAACTGTCGGCATGGCGCGCGTGCGCCACCCATGCCTGAATATGTTGACTGACCTTGTCCTGGTTGACGGTGCCTGCACTCCAGCGGTCGCGCAAGCCTCGCAGCCGGTTACGGAAACGCCGCACGCCGGCCTCGGGCACACGCCGCCAACCACCAGGCAGCAGCACCAGGCCAAGAAACTCGCTCTGCTGGTTGCTTGCAAAAATACCGGTTTTGTCCGGGTGCAGCAGTAAGCGCCGCCCCTCGAGGTATTTTTCGATCCGTGCGCGCCATTCCTGGAGTTGTGTTGGATCGTCGGCGAACAGGGCGAAATCATCGACGTAGCGTACATAAGGGGCGCGCAGCACTTCCTTGACGAAATGATCGAAACCATCGAGATACAGATTGGCAAAAAATTGACTGGTTAGATTGCCTATGGGCAACCCACGACGACGATTGTAGGATTCGAACAAATCATCACCGGGGAAGTAGCGCTCTACCGGTTCCTGTGGGTTAGAGCCGTCGATGATGGTATCGAGTAAAGCCAGAGTCGGTTCACAGGCAATGCGCCGACGCAAGTCGCCCTTGAGCACAGCGTGATCGATGGCTGGAAAATAACGGAAGATATCGCAGCGTAAGACATGGGCATAGCGGTCGCGGTATTGCTCGTAACGCGCAATGGCACGGTGCGTGCCTTTGTTGCGTCGATTGGCAAAACTGTCGTCAATAAAACCGCGCTCAAACAGCGGCTCGACCACCGCGCATAGGGCGTGGTGCAGCACCCGGTCTCGAAAGGGTGCTGCCGACACCCGACGGGGCTTGGGGTCAAGCAGATCGATCACGACGTAGCGACCGGGGCGCCAGCTGCCCGCCAGCAGCGCTCGTTCCAGGCGCAGCACTTCGCGTTCCAGATTGGCCAGAAACGCTGATGCGCCTGGTTTCTTGCGCTTGCCCCGGGCGGCCCGCATCGCGGCCTCAATCAGTGCCTGGAAATTGGCAATATGCCCGAATAGGTCGTCAGCTTTGCGTGGCACGATTCGCCTTGATCCAGCCGCCCACCATGCGACCGACCTCGTCAAGCGAGCGAGCGGCGTGTTCGTAGCGCCTCGCATCGAGATGTCGCAGGTCCTTGGCGAGGCGAAACAAAACGCGCAGCTTTTCCAAGCCGAGATTGGCTTCGCTCAGCTGGCGATCACGGGAGCGGCTGTAAGTCGCTTCGATCAAGGCTTCAAGCACCGCCAGCGCAATCGATTGGATGCGGTCGCCGAGCATGAATTTCTGGCTGCGCGGAAAGCCTTCAATCGTCGGCACCAACCACAGCAGGAAGCGGTACATCGCTTCGAGCGCCGGGCCGGTGGCGCGTGCCGGGTCGCCTCCTGTGCTCATCGTTATTCATGCACCTTGAAGGCCCAAAAAAATTGCACCGCGCTCACGCGCGGAACCCAAAACAGCACGCTACCGCGCAAGGCATAAGAGGTAAAGAGGCCAAGACCCATGATCTAATCAGTCCTGTCAACACGCAAACCGACGTTGCCGCTGCGGTCTGCGGAGGTGAGCCTGCCGCGGTACGCGGCGCGCAGGTACTGAGGAACGTTGCTCCAGGAGCCCCCCCGCACCACGCGCTGGGAACAGGTACCTTTCATCCACGCGCTGCCATCGGTCGATGCGCCATGGTAATTTTCATTCCAGCAATCCAGCGTCCACTCGAACACATTGCCCAACATGTCATGCAGGCCGAAGGCATTGGCGCGATAGCTGCCCACCGGGGCGGTATACGCGTAACGGTCGTTGCAATTGGCAACCAATGAATTACTAAACCCGGGCACCTGCGCCTTGGCCGTCAGATCAGCGCCGTTGGCATAGCCGCAGGACATATTCCCGTCGTCGCCCCAGAAGCGCGTCGTCGTGGTGCCGGCGCGTGCCGCATATTCCCACTCGGCTTCGGTCAGCAAACGATAGTCCTTGCCGGTCTTTTGGCTGAGCCAAGCCACATAAGCAATGGCGTCCTCCCAACTCACACACGCCACCGGATGCGTATCGTCTTGCGCGTAGCCCGGGTTGCGCCAGTCTTTTGACAGGTCACGCTCAAATTTACTCCCGGTCCAGACAAAACAGCCCTCGCTGCTGCGTCCAGTTGCCTCTGCAAACACCCGATACTGGCCTCGCGTCACCTCATACCGGCCCGCAGCGAAGCTCACGACGTTGACCCAATACTGCGGCTGGCTGCGATTGCGAAATTGCACTGGCACGTTTTCTCGCTCTTCCTCACCCGGGGCCGCGCCCATCACAAATCGGCCCGCCGGGATCGGCACCATCTCCGGGCACTCTGCGCAGTCTTTGAAGGCGCGGGAGGGTGCCTCCACCGCTGGGGGCTTGGGCTTGGCCCCAGGGGATGCCGCCGCTTGTTGCGACTTACCCCGGCACTCGACTCGGTAGGTAAAGCTCTGCGCTAACTCGGCCAATCGGGCCGTGTCCAAGGCCGCAGCAACAGTGGCATCGCGAAACCCGACCCTGTTTTTCGCCAGAAAATCCGCCAAAACCTCAAGTGAGATCGCGAAGTTGACGTTCTGTGGAATATCACCGGTGGCGATGGCCGAACGCAGCGCATCCAGTTTCGCCTGCACCACACCAATCACCAACCCTGATGCGTCCATCACGGGGCCACCACTGTTGCCGGGCTGAACCGGCGCAGTAATCTGAATCTCTCCGGCGGCGTCCCGCAGGCCGCGCAAACCGCTGACGAGGCCAGAGGTAAAGTTGCCGCCGCTGGTAAGCGAACCTGCCAAGGGAAATCCAAACACCATCACCGACTCACCTAGCCGGACCTGGCGGGGACTGCGTAAACGCGCAGTAGCGCCCTTGATACCGGATACACGCAGCAAGGCCAGATCGATCTGGGCATCGGCATCGACGATAGCGCCACTACGCCGTCCGTCGGGTGAAATGATGTCGACGGAGCCGCAACCCTCGATGACGTGATGGTTGGTGATCAATAATCCGGAAGCCACCGCAAATGCGGTGCCAGATGAAACCTGCGCGAGCCCCTCTGAGGCCAGGCAGATAATGGTCAAAGAAACAATCATTCGAAAATAAATTTTCACCCGAATCCGTCCTGTTTGCACTGCCCCCGAAATGCACTGATTAAGGTCGATTCTGCAAGCACTCGACAAAAGGCATTATGGGCTATCTGAACGATAGTGTGAACAGCCGCCCGGCAAAGTCTTTCACGTCCACATTCAGAAAATAATAGCTTTGCGCACGCGATGCGATAACTACCGCCCCGCAAACACCGCCCCTTCGCCCCCCAATCCAGTGGCATCGCTCGGCGCAGCCGCAAGGTTGATCGACGCATCGGCAACTGCACCAGAATTGGAAAGTCAGACTCAGTTATTCAAGATCGGCCGAACCTCCCAGGTGATCGCAATTTCCGGTCGGTAGACGGCTTCGTTGCCGTGCTTGATGGATTTCTTCAGGTGCTCCGCCAGCGGCTTGTCGTACTTGACGATCTGGGTGATGGCTCGGTTTATGGCGTTGCGAAATGCATCGCGTACGTTTTTTTGCTTGTCGCCGGTTTTCCTGAGCTTGCCGCCGCGTCCCACTGCGCCAGTAATGTACGCGGCGATCTCAGATAACTCATCCTCGATTTCGTCGATCCTTTCGTGGTCGCTGTTCTCCTCGGCATCAGCTTTTTCTACAACCAGCTCCTTGTACCGCCCCCGATACTGTGCGACGGCTTTTCGGTCGGCAACGACCCCGGCGTCGCTCAACGATACCCCAGAGGTGACCTGGAATCCTTCTTCGATGTCCTCGTGATCCAGTCCAGCGTCAGTGGCTGACGCAGGGGCGTTGAAGGCTTGGCCACACACGATTTCAAATACCGATGTTTCGCGACCTGGGTGCGCCAATAAGATATTGATGTACGCAGCGCCCTTGTCGACGCCTTGCAGAAAAATATCATTCTTGCCCTGGAACCGGGCCGCCCAAACGCC
Source organism: Caulobacteraceae bacterium (assembly GCA_040399645.1). Lineage (GTDB taxonomy): Bacteria > Pseudomonadota > Alphaproteobacteria > Caulobacterales > Caulobacteraceae > CAISGS01. The sequence goes on from JBBARR010000078.1 coordinate 4,748, forward strand.
GCCCCTCCGGCGGAAATAGTTGTCTGGCCGCTTTTCTGTCACGGCCACCGCCGGCACAGAAATAACCGAACCCGACTCATAGACAATCCGCAGCAGGCTGTCGCCGGGTAGCGTGCGTTCCCGAATGGCGGTGATGTTTCTTTTGATCATCACATCGAGCGCACCACAGACCTCGTTGGCGTGACGCTTGTAGAGATCAAACGTGCGCTGAGCCACCTGGCCTGCGCTGCCATCAAGATACCGGAACACCCGGCTGACCTCACTGTGGCTCGCGATGAACTGGGCGAGATCGGTCAACGACTTCACCTGATTGGCCCGCTCCAGGTAGGCCGCCGCCATGATCTTGTCCGCCCCCTTGTCGCGGCTTTGGGTAAAAACATCCGTTTTGTAGGCCGCTATCGGATCGAACTGATCCGCCTTGGCCGCCACCATGGCAAAGCGTCGGTCGATGCACTGGGAGCATCCGCCGCAGTGGGTATGCTGGTTGGTCATCTCCCAGGTGTGGGTGCAGGTCATCGAATGCGCGATCAAATCCTGGCAACCCGCTTTTGTGATCACTTCGACCACATCGGCCTTGGTTTTCCAAATGAACGGGTTCTCGACAGTGAAGGGCTCGTCGGCCACCAGCGTCATGAGTTCTTCAAACCCCTTC
>JBBARR010000079.1:0-4961 GCA_040399645.1 Caulobacteraceae bacterium
GAGGCGGACTCGGTGGAGGCGGTGGCGGCCTCGGTGGTGGGGGCGGCGGACTCGGCGGAGGCGGACTCGGTGGAGGCGGTGGCGGCCTCGGTGGTGGGGGCGGCGGACTCGGTGGAGGCGGCGGACTTGGCGGTGGAGGCGGCGGACTCGGTGGAGGCGCTGGCGGGCTCGGCGGTGGTGGGCTCGGCGGCGGCGGCGGGCTGGTGGCATTCTGACCTGCTACTGCTGCAAGCGTAACCGAAAGAAGAAAGAGGACACCGCGCATCATCATAACAAATATAGATAAGAATTACAAATACGTTTTCTATTTATTTTCCTTGCCGCGGCTGCGACGCCAGCTTCACCGAAGGGCCTGGTCCGAAGTCTTAAAGCACGTGCGCACAGGACGTCTGGAACCGCATGGTGATTTCTTATCTGTGTTGGTTCGTTTCCGAAAGCTCTTCATTCTGATGCCAGTCGCCGTTTCCTACGGACGGCATACACCGCGATGGCCACTGAAAGCGAAAAGACGACGGCCGCGATGATAACCATGACCGTGATGAACCATGGGTTGTTGCCAACGTTCTGTTGGGACGACGCCGTGGGTTGTTTTCCTGCAAGATAAAATCTGCGCGGCGGCGGCTGGTTGGGCGGCGGCGGGCTGGTGCGCGGCGGCGGCGGCGGGCTGGGGCGCGGCGGCGGCGGCGGGCTGGGGCGCGGCGGCGGGCTTGGTGGCGGCGGACGAGGTGGAGGCGGGCTTGGTGGCGGCGGACGAGGTGGCGGCGGACGAGGTGGAGGCGGGCTGGATGGCGGCGGTGAGAGCGGCGTTGGTGGGCTCGGCGGCGGCGGGCTTGGGAAGAAGGTTTTCAGTTCGCGAATTGTGCTTTGGTCACCTACCCAAATGGTTTGAAACCCAAACCCATCTCCATTGCCAATATAGGCCAAAGCCGATACAGCTCCATGGAATGACATGTTTGCTGGAGGTGATAATGTCGACACCACGTTGCTCGTCGTGTCAATGTACCGAACGACTCCATTTGCCGAATCGGCAACGTAGATATTGCCGCCGGGTTCAAGGTCCATTCCCCTTGGAGTTCTGAAAGTTGCGTTAGCACCGTTGCCATCGTTGTTGCCTGGATAGCCTGTGCCCGCGACAGTCGTGACGGTCGTGATGTTGCCCTCTCGGCTTATTTTGCGGATGGCGTGGTTACCAGAATCGCTCACATACAGGTTTTTCGCTGCGTCGATTTTTACGTCGTACGGCAGATAGAACCGAGCCTCTTGCAGGCTGTTACCGTTCGTGAAACCTTGTATCCCGGGAATTCCGGCGACTGTTGTCACGTACCCACTTGAATTGATTTTTCGAATGACGTGATTGTCTTTGTCTGCGACATACATGGTCCGAGTCGAAGCATCGTAACAAATTCCCGTGGGCGAGGCGAATGACGCGCCTAACGAAGTATTCGCATTTTTGAATGAGTAGTTTCCTGAACCTGCGAAGGTTCCTACTCCAGTTATTGGCGAGATCACTCTGATTCGGTTGTTTGCGGAGTCAGCCACATAGATGACGCCGTTTTCACCTAACGCCAAGCCTGCGGGTCTCGCAAACGACGCCCCCAACGCGTTTGCGTCGTTGCGGAAAGCGTAGGAACCGCCGCCGGCGAAGGTTAGCACATCGCCGTCTCGCGACCTCACGACTCGGATTCTGTTGTTTGAGGAATCGCTGAAAACAAGGCCTCCCTCTATTTTGGCAATCCCAAGCGGTGTATTTAAGAGGTTTTGGCCGTTCTCGGCGTATCCAGTAACGTTTACAACGCCAGCTATAAGTTTGATGCTCACTGCGCTGGATGCGACAATTTTGATCCCCAGGATGGCGAACAAGACGCCACGAAGTCGCGGCATCCTGACCGCATATAAAACGCGCTTATATATTTTTTGTTCATTTTGGTCCTCGCGTCTCGTCTCACACTTCCGCGTTCGCTCGTTCCAGCGTTTGAAAGAAAAGCGGTGGTATGGGAACCACCCAGCTGTCCAGTGGAGCGTCCACCCACGGCATTTCAGTGAGTCTTGCTCGCGGGTACCCGCCGACGAGCGCGTTCAACCCGAAGTGTATCACGCCGTATCCTTGGTTGCACACAAAGACGAACGTCGTCCTTTCAAAAAAAAACCCGTCGCGTGCATGGGTGAACCAGCTGTACTGATTCTCGAAGGTCTCCATGGTCCGCGAGCTTGCGGGCGTGCCTTTTGAGCGCATCTCCTGCATCCAAGCAGCCTGCCCCGCGGGCGTCCAAGGTATCATTTGAGCAGAGCGTGGCGTGCAGCTTCCAGAGTTGCTGCGAATGCGGCGTGTGCCGTCAGCCAGGTGTCCCACCCAATACGAGTTGTGGTGGCCCTTGGGCTTGAAACACAGCGGGCACGACACGCCTTCCTTCAGCTTGAACTGCATCGTGCCACCCACATATCCAGCGTTCTTCATGTCTTCGTTCATTGTTTCGTACTCGAGCACGTCCTGCATGTCGTCTTCGGGGAATCCCATGGCCGCGAGGCACGGGCGGTCGAGCATTCGTGGTCTCCAGAAGGTTGATTCGACTCTCGGCGGCCGGTAGCGAAGTGCGGGAAGCGGCTTTGTGAACGCAGAGCGTTGTGACGCATTCTGGTTTCGCAGCTTGAGCAGGCGTGTCAGCAGCTGTTCAGGCAGTGGCTGCAGCACAAAGTCGAACGGCGAGTTTATCCAGGACTTGTTCGCCGACGGCCACACTGAGCAGAAGCCGGGCGTGTGGTACACGTGCTCGGCGTTGTCGGCCGTCACTGTCGTGGTTGCTCTTGTGATGGTTTTCACGTCGATGGGGTTCTTGATCTTGCGGCCGTCTGCGTCGACGCGGAACCCCGTGGGTCCGTCGAACAGTTCCAGCTGGTCGCACAGCGCCGACCGCCGGAACCAGACGTGGAAGCCCTTGCGCGTCTTCGCGAGCACCGTCGCGTCAAAAACGCTTCCCAAGCCGTCGGCCCTCCACGCGTCGTACGTGGTCACGTCGTCAAAGTCGATCACGACGACGCCGTTGTCGCACAGCACGCCCAGCTCTCGGAACGTGTCGAACAGGTGCATATTCTTTCTGGCGTGTTCGCGCGTCCACAGTGGGCCACCGCCTCCTGGCCGCGGCTTGTGCGACACAGCCGGGCGCTTGTCTTTGGAAGGTATAGGCAGGAAGCCCGCGTCCAGCAAGTCTTGGGCGGCTCGCCGCGCCATCAGATCCGCTTGATGGCGCGCGCGTACAGTCGCTCCACCCACACGCCTAGGAGCGCCAACAGGAGCGATACGGCCAGCAGGTTGACTTGCGTGAGATGTTGAAACCCAAAAAGTACCGGTTCGGCGTCCATGCTGAGGGGTTTGCGAAGAACTTATACATGTTGAAACGAGCGCTCCAGGTGGAGCATGCGACGTAGCTGTTTGCGTTCCGCGCGCAAAACCACGTGCTCAGCGCGAGCCGCCTGAACGTCGTGTTCGTTGACGTGCATCTCCAGCAGTTTGCAGCTGCGGACGGCTCGGAGGATGGAGTCGTACATGCGCAGGTCGCAATGAAGGGTTTTCCGCCGTCGTTCGTTGGTGGCTACGAGGCTGGCAAGCTCGGTTATTTTTTCTGTGTGAAGCGCCACCTTGGAGCTTCTGTGTAAATCTTCGTAGTTGTTGAAAGCGCAGCCCAACGTCTCGCGGCACCGTCGGTGCAGGTCGTCGCCCACGACCAGCTCCGCGTCGTGTGTGAAATACCTCAGCACTTCGTCTCGAGCGGACGGCCAGGGGACGAAGGACGCGTAGTCGCATTTTTTCGTTTTCCAGTCGCAGCCGTGCGAGCAGTATATGTTTCCGTAGGCGTCCAGCGTGAACGTCGCACGTTCCATCGATTGCTCTTCTCTCACGGTTTATATATGGCGTCGCCGCTGGATCCAAACCGTGTGAAGATCTCAAACGTTGTGGCCACGTGTCTGTTTAACTTGAACATCGACTTGGACGAGCTCGCGTGGGCGACGCACGGCGACTACGCCCCCGCGTCCTTCGCGGCGGTCCAGATTCGAATCGGTCAGCCTGCTTCGACGGCCCTCGTGTTTCACTCCGGGCGGATGGTGACGACAGGGGCGACCTCCGAGTCTTCAGCGCTCATGTCCGTGTACCTCTTCTTTCGAATGATCAAGAAGTTGCACCCTGGCCTGGTTGTGAAGCAGATCGCCATCCAGAACATTGTCTCTTCCGCCGCATTTGGAAAGTGCGTGCACCTTGACCAGCTTGCGAAGAAGTTTTCTTTGGACGCCATTTTCGACGCGAGCTTGTTCCCAGGTCTCCGGCTTCAGCTGAAGACGCCTGCCGTGAAAGTCCTGGTCTTCTCCCGAGGGCGCGTGGTCATCACCGGCGCGCGCAACCGTCAGGAAGTCGCCCTTGCGTGGGCGACAACACGCGTGCTGTGCGACCCCTTCCTGACGGACGACGACGTGTCGCACAAGTCTCTTCAAATCTCAAAGAACAGCAGAAAGAAACTGAAGATCAAAGAGGATGAGGTCGAGCAGGAGTCCTTGGACGCTATGTCCGTGCTCCCTGACGTTGAAAAAGCGCTGAGATGAAAGTCAGCTTCGTCTCTCGTCCAAAACCCGCATGACACGCGTTGAACCGCGTATGTTGCCTCGTTCGGCTCCACGTTCAAGGAGATAAAACACAATCTCAGGCTGGTCGTACAACACGGCAAGTCGGAGGAGGTTGTTTGCACGAGCCGTGGGTGTGTAGCCCTGAAGCAACGCTGCCAGGTTCGCAAGGTCGCCGTTTGCGATGAGTTCTTCCGCGCGGTCTCGTGCAAACATGGGACATTTCTTACAGAACTGAGCCCGTTTTGAAATAAGGGAGCGCAAGTCATGTACAGGATGAGTATGTGTACGGGACGTGTTCCCAGGGAAAAAACCCGGGAACTCAACATTTTGGCGGTCCGTCGGACCATCTC
>JBBARR010000080.1:0-4823 GCA_040399645.1 Caulobacteraceae bacterium
CGGGCTGGGCAACCTGATGGTTTACGGCCCGCTGCGCAACAACCTCGGCTTCTCACGGGTGCGTGTGGCCTACACCGCAGGCGAGGCGATTGGCCCCGACCTCTTCACCTTTTACCGCTCCATCGGCATCAACCTCAAGCAGTTGTATGGCTCGACCGAAACCGCCGTCTTCGTCTGCCTGCAACCCGATGACCAAGCGCGTTCCGACACCGTGGGCGTGCCGATTCGCGGTGTGCAAATCAAGGTGGCCGACAACGGCGAAATTTTGGTCAAGTCGGCCGGCCTGCTCAAGGAATACTACAAAAATCCGGCCGCCACGGCTGAGGTGCTGAGCGCTGACGGCTGGTACCACACCAGCGATGCCGGCTTCATCGACGCCAGCGGACACCTGAAGATCATTGACCGCGTCAAAGACGTCGGCCGCATTCAAGGCGGCGCCAACGACGGTGCCATGTTCGCCCCCAAGTATGTTGAAAACAAGCTGAAATTTTTCCCCTTCATCAAAGAAGCCGTGGCCTACGGTGACGGTCGTGAAAAAGTCTGCGTCATGCTGAACATCGACTTCGATGCAGCCGGCAATTGGGCCGAGCGCCGCAACCTGCCCTATGCCGGCTACACCGACTTGGCACAAAAGTCCGAGGTCTACCAACTGATCAAAGAATGCGTTGAAAAAGTCAACGCCGACCTGAGCGTTGACGCGCTACTGGCGGGCTCGCAGGTCAGCCGCTTTTTGGTGCTGCACAAAGAGCTCGATGCCGATGACGGCGAGCTCACGCGGACCAACAAAGTCAGGCGCGGTTTCATCGCTGAAAAATACCAGCCGCTGGTCGACGCGCTGTACAGCGGCAAGACCGAGCAATTCATTGAAACCGTCGTGAAGTTTGAAGATGGCCGCAGCGGCAGCGTCAGCGCCACGCTCAAACTCAGCGACGCCAAAACCTTTGCCCCTGTGAAGGCTGCAGCATGAGCAAAAAAATCGGCGACGTCATCCTTGACGTCAAAAATATCTCCCTGAGCTTTGGTGGCGTCAAGGCGCTCTCCGACATCTCGTTCAACGTGAAAGAGCACGAGATCCGCGCCATCATCGGGCCCAACGGCGCGGGCAAAAGCTCGATGCTCAATTGCATCAACGGTGTCTACGCACCGCAGCAAGGCTCCATCACCTTTCGCGGCCAAACCTTCAAGCACATGAACAGCCACCAAGTGGCCGTGATGGGCGTGGCCCGCACCTTTCAAAATCTGGCTTTGTTCAAGGGCATGAGCGTGCTCGACAACATCATGTCGGGCCGCAATCTGAAGATCAAAAGCAATCTCTTCCTGCAGGCGCTGCGCCTCGGCCCCGCAGAAAAAGAAGAGTTTCAACACCGCGAAGCGGTCGAGAAGATCATCGATTTTCTGGAAATTCAGGCCTTCCGAAAAACACCGGTGGGACTGCTCCCCTACGGTTTGCAAAAACGGGTCGACCTCGGCCGCGCGCTGGCGATGGAACCGCAAGTGCTGCTGCTGGACGAACCGATGGCCGGCATGAACGTCGAAGAGAAGCAGGACATGTGCCGCTTCGTCCTCGACGTCAACGACGAGTTCGGCACTACCGTGGTCCTCATCGAGCACGACATGGGCGTGGTGATGGACATCTCCGACCGCGTCGTGGTGCTGGACTACGGCAAAAAAATTGGCGACGGCACACCCGACGAAGTGCGCAACAACCCCGACGTGATCAGCGCCTACCTCGGCACCAGCCACTGAGATGACTATGCACAACGACACCACATCAGTTCTGACAATTTTCGAACGCAATGCGTCTGCACTTTCAAGCGGCCGCCGCGGAACCGGCTCTGCTGGGCCGCAAGCGGCGTTCCCTGACAGGGGAGAGGCGGCGACGCGAAGCGCGTCCGCAACAGGGGGGAACGAGTGATGGCTTTTTTTCTTGAAACATTGCTCGGCGGCCTGATGGCCGGTATGTTGTATTCACTGGTGGCGCTGGGTTTTGTGCTTATCTTTAAAGCCTCTGGCGTCTTTAACTTTGCGCAAGGCGCGATGGTGCTGTTTGCCGCGCTGGCGATGGCCCGATTTTCGGTCTGGCTGCCGGTATGGCTGGGTTTTGAGAGTCTGTTGCTGGCCAACGTCTTGGCCTTCTTGGTTGCAGCCGTCATCATGTTTGCCGTGGCTTGGCTGATCGAGCGGCTGGTGCTGCGGCATCTGGTCAACCAAGATGGCGCGACGCTGTTGATGGCGACACTGGGCATCGCTTACTTCTTAGAAGGTCTGGGTCAAACCATCTTCGGCGGCAATATTTACAAGATCGACATCGGCATGCCGAAAGATCCGGTCTTCGTACTTGACTCGATTTTTCCGGGCGGCCTGCTCATCAACAAAGAAGACCTGTATGCCGCGCTGATCGCCGCACTCTTGGTCAGCGCGCTGAGTCTGTTCTTTCAAAAAACCTCCACCGGTCGCGCCTTGCGTGCGGTGGCTGACGACCACCAAGCTGCGCAGTCGATTGGCATTCCGCTGAATCGAATCTGGGTCATCGTCTGGTGCGTGGCCGGCGTGGTGGCTTTGGTGGCCGGGATGATCTGGGGCAGCAAACTCGGCGTGCAGTTCTCGCTCGCGACGGTGGCGTTGCGCGCCTTGCCGGTGGTGATTTTGGGAGGATTGACCTCGGTGCCCGGCGCCATCATCGGCGGCCTGATCATCGGCGTCGGCGAGAAGCTCTCTGAAGTTTTCCTCGGTCCTTTTGTCGGTGGCGGTATTGAAATCTGGTTCGCCTATGTACTGGCGCTGGGCTTTCTGCTGTTTCGCCCGCAAGGCCTGTTTGGCGAAAAAATCATCGATAGGGTCTAGAGATGAAGCCCCCACGCTTGTCACTTCGTGTACTGCGCTGCCCCCCGAGGGGGTTGCTGCGCCTGCGGCCCGGCGAAGCCGGTTCCGCGGCCCCTGCTGGGTGGGATACAGCGCCATTTCACACTTTTTTCATCTCGATTTAACGGCTCATCCTTATGTTCTACAGAGAAAACGGTCAATTCAAAACCAACTACCGGGATGACCAGCAGATCTTCCCGATCTTGCAGGACCGCATCGCCATCGGCCTGTTGTTGGCCGTCGCTTTTGTGGCTGTGCCGATGCTGGCCAGCGACTACCTGTTTCGGGCGATTTTGATTCCTTTCGTGATCATGTCGCTGGCCGCGCTGGGGGTGAATATTTTGGTCGGTTATTGCGGCCAGATCTCGCTCGGCTCGGGCGCTTTCATGGCGGTCGGTGCTTATGGTGCTTACAACATCTTTGTGCGCCTGCCCGGCATGCCGCTGATCCCGGCCTTGATTCTGGGCGGCTTGTGCGCCACCGCGTTCGGCATCTTGTTTGGCTTGCCCAGCCTGCGCGTCAAGGGCTTGTATTTGGCCGTCGCCACCCTGGCTGCACAGTTCTTCAGCGACTGGATGTTCCTGCGCATCAAGTGGTTCACGCTGGACACGCCTTCCGGCTCGGTCTCGGTGTCAAACCTGCAGGTCTTTGGCATGCCAATTGAAAGCGCTGTCAGCCGCTATCTGCTGTGCCTGTCGCTGCTGCTGGTCATCGGCGTGATGGCCAAGAACCTGGTGCGCAGCGCCATCGGCCGTGAGTGGATGGCCATCCGCGACATGGACGTGGCCGCTGCCGTGATCGGCATTCGCCCGATGTACGCCAAGCTCAGCGCCTTCGCGGTCAGCTCCTTCATCATCGGCGTGGCGGGCGGACTCTGGGCCTTCGTTTATCTCGGTGCGTGGGAGCCTGCGGCTTTCTCAGTCGACCAATCCTTTCGCTTGCTGTTCATGGTGATCATCGGCGGCCTTGGCTCCATCATGGGCAGCTTTTTTGGCGCGGCTTTCATCGTCGTGCTGCCGATTGCGTTGAATCAATTTTTGCCGTTCTTTGCCGGTCTGTTTGGCATCGACATCTCAACCGCCGGTGTGTCACATGCCGAGCTGATGATCTTTGGCGGCCTGATCGTTTGGTTTTTGATTGTCGAGCCGCATGGGCTGGCCAAGTTGTGGTCGATGGGCAAACAAAAGCTGCGTTTGTGGCCATTTCCACATTGAGTTTCGTGGGTGTTGTTTATCAAGTCAGTTTTAAAAATTAACCGGAGACAAGAATGAAATCAGGCAAATTAATTTTGGCGCTTGCGACCCTCGCGGTGAGCGCCTCCGTGGTCACCAGCGCTGTGGCGCAGGCCAAAGAACAGTTCATTCCAGTGCTGTCTTACCGCACCGGGCCTTACGCCCCGAACGGTACGCCGTGGGCCAACGGTTTTGTGGACTACCTCAAACTGGTCAACGCACGCGGCGGTATCAATGGCGTCAAGCTGTCGTTCGAAGAATGTGAAACCGGTTACGACACGGCACGCAGCGTGGAATGCTACGAGCGACTCAAAAGCAAGGGCATGTCTTTCGTTCAGCCACTGTCCACCGGCGCGACCTTTGCCATCACTGAAAAAGCCCCAGTCGACAAAATTCCGGTGGTGACCGTGGGCTACGGCCGCAGTGAAAGCGCTGACGGTTCGGTCTTCAAATGGAACTTCCCGATCGCTGGTACTTATTGGGTCGCGGCCGATGCGATTTTGCAGGCCATCGCCAACAAAGAAGGTGGCGTTGACAAACTCAAGGGCAAAAAAATTGCACTGGTTTATCACGACAGTCCGTTCGGCAAAGAGCCGATTCCGCTGATGCAAGAGCGCGCAGCCATGCACGGATTCAATCTGCAAATGCTGCCAGTCACAGCACCGGGTGTGGATCAAAAAGCCACTTGGCTGCAAGTGCGTCAGTCGCGACCTGACTATGTTGTGCTGT
>JBBARR010000081.1:0-4795 GCA_040399645.1 Caulobacteraceae bacterium
CGCAGTCCGGTGCCAACCGGGGCAAGGTCCTGGTGCTGGAAAACGGCATGAAGTTCCACGAAGTGGGTGTCACCAACAAAGACGCCCAGTTTCTGGAGCTGCGTAAGTTTCAGATCACTGACATCGCTAGATTGTTTCGCGTGCCGCCGCACATGATTGCCGACCTTGAGCGCGCCACCTTCTCCAACATTGAGCAGCAGAGCCTGGAGTTTGTCATGCACACCATGACACCCTGGGCCGAGCGATGGGAGGCCAGCATCGAGTCGGAGTTGCTGCTTGAGAGCGACGACATCGAGATTGAATTTGATTTCGCCAACCTGATGCGCGGCGATGCGGCCAGCCGCTCGAGCTACTACCAAAGCGGCATTCAGAACGGCTGGCTGACCCGCAACGAAGCGCGCATTGCAGAAAACCTGAACCCACTTGACGGGCTGGACCAGCCACTACGCCCGCTCAATATGGTTGAAGAGAATGCTGCCGAGGATTTGGAACTCAACGCACAAGCAGAAACACAAGCGGAAGGGGCAGAGCCACCGGCGCAAGAAAAAACCGAGCTCCCGACGGACGCCAGTACGGCGCGGTTCAACGTTCGATTTAACGCCCTTGTTCAAACGACCTCCGAGCGACTTGCGCGCCGAATTGGTCGATCAGGCCATCTCGCAGACAAAGACATTTTGCTGATTTCTGAAGCCTTGGCCGTACCGCTAGACCGGGTTCAGGTTTGGGCAAAAACTCAAGCAACAGAGCTGTCAGAAATTTCAGATCGATCAAAGCCGGCAGATCAACAGCGCCTCACCCAATCACTTATCTCACTCGGACTGAATTTATAAAAAACCAACTTATGAAAAACCAACTTTTAGTCGCTGAATTTTTGGCAACGCCCTGGGCCCTGATGCCCGAGCGCTTGAGCGCGCTGGCCGCTGTTATTTCCCGCTGGTCACAAGGCACGCCTGCCAGTGACGCAGCCAAGTTCCAAATTCAAACCGACCGCGTGCTGCGCGACACACGCAGGCAGACCTCAGCGGCCATCTCCGGCGGCGGCATTGCCGTCATCCCGATTTACGGCGTCATCACCCAACGGGGCAACATGGTCGATGACGTTTCCGGCCCCGGCATGGTCAGCACGCAGTTGGTGACCCAAATGCTCAGACAAGCCGTTGCCGATGATGCGGTCAGTCAGATCTTGCTGGACATCGACAGCCCTGGCGGCAGTGTTTACGGCGTCTCTGAACTGGGCGATGCCATCTTGAGTGCTCGCTCGCAAAAACCCGTGGTGGCCATCGCCAACAGTCTGGCAGCCTCAGCGGCTTACTGGGTCGGCTCCCAGGCCAGTGAGTTCTATGTCACCGCTGGCGGCGAAGTCGGCTCCATTGGCGTGTGGCAAGCGCACTTTGACTACTCTCAGGCGCTTGCAGCCGAGGGTGTCACGCCCACGTTGATCTCGGCCGGGAAATTCAAAGTGGAAGGCAATCCATATGCCCCTCTGAGCGAGGAGGCGCAGGGCTTTATGCAATCCCGTGTGGACGACTATTTTCTGGCCTTCACCAAGGCCATAGCCAAAGGCCGAAATTTGCCAATTGCTCAGGTCCGAGATGGCATGGGCCAGGGCCGGGTGTTGGGGGCAGATGCGGCATTGGCGCAAAGTATGGTCGATGGCATTGCCAGCTTCGATCAGGTCTTGAGCAAGATGCAAAAAGATGCGTCGTCAAATGCAAGGTTAAGTGCCAAGTTGAGTGCCCAGGCCAGTCCACCTGACAAGCCCAAAACCCCCCGCTTGGCCCAAGCCCGCTCTGAGCTTGGGATTTTGTAGTTTGTGATTTTTTAGTTTGTATTTTTCAGGAGTTGCTCCGTTGAGTAGCTCCAGTTCTGAACGCGACCCGTAGGTCGCAACCTTGACGCGCGACCAGCTTGCGCTTTTTTTTCAATCTTTCCAATCCCGCCACCAAGAGGTGGCTTTTTTACGTCTGGAGAAACCCACATGAGTAAGCAATTGCGCGAGCTTCAAGCTCGCAAGTCTGATCTTGTCAAAGAGGCGCGTGCCTTAACCGACGTCGCCGCCCAAGAAAACCGCGATTTAACCGATGAAGATGTCATCAAATTCAATGCACTTAAAGCTCGAATCGAAGCTACTTCAGCAGCGATTACCCGCGAATCGGCCTTGATTTCTGAGGAAGCGCAGATGGGTACGCATAGGGGCATCCATGCGGGCGCTGGTCATGCCCCTGTTTTTGCCAGTGTGCTGGTAAGCGACAACCGCGAACTCGATCCCAAACATGGCTTTCAAAGTTTGGGTGACTTTTTGCAAAACGTTTGCCATGCGCAAAAGCCAGGCAATCCGATTGACGATCGCCTGCTGATTGGCAGCGGGCGCGGCGCCGCTGCCCCAAGCACCTTCGGCGGTGAAGGCTCCGGTCAAGATGGTGGATTTTTTGTGCCGCCTCAGTTCTCCAAGGAAATTTTTCAGCTGTCCTTGGGCGAAGACTCGTTGCTGCCGCTCACCGACAACGTGGAGATCAGCGGCAACACCATGGCCTTTCCCAAGGACGAGACGACGCCTTGGGGCACCAATGGCGTGCGTGCGTACTGGCAAGGCGAAGCGGCGCCCTCGGTCACCAGCAAGCCGGTGTTGGGACTGTCTACTTTGCGGCTCAAGAAGTTGATGGCTTTGGTGCCCACGACGGATGAGTTGCTGGAAGACGCCAACGCTTTGTCAACCTATCTGCCCGAGAAAATCGCACTGTCCATTCGCTGGAAAACCAATGAATCCATCCTGTTCGGCTCGGGCTCTGGCGTACCGGTAGGGGCGCTCAATGCGGGCGCGACGGTGACCGTCGCTAAAGAGTCAGGCCAGACCACGCAAACCCTGCTGGCGCAAAACTTGGCCAAGATGATTGCGCGTCTGCCGACGGGCTCATTTGCCAATGCGGTGTGGATCGTCAACAACGACGTGCTGCCCGCATTGTTCACATTGACCTTGGGCAACTACCCGATCTACTTGCCCACTGGCTTGAACGTCGGCAGCATTCAGGTCTCACCCTACGGCACGCTGCTGGGTCGGCCGGTGTTTGTGTCGCAACACGCCAATACCTTCTCCACGCAGGGTGACATTTTGTTGGTGGACCTGAAGTATTACCAGACCATCACCAAGTCCGGCGGTATGCAGACCGCTACCTCGATGCATCTGTACTTTGATGCCGATCTCACGGCGTTTCGCACCACCTTTCGCATGGATGGGCAATCGAAGATTTCTACAGCGATCACGCCTGCCAAGGGCAGCGCCACGATGTCGCCGTTCATTCAACTGGCCGCGCGCTAAAGCGTCCCCTACACAAGGAGAAAAACGATGTTTCCCAACTCAAAAGCCAGCGAGATGCTCGCCATCCTCGCCACTATCGATCCGGCCTCGCAGGCCGTAGGCATCGTCAGCACCGGCTGGGCGGCGGTGGCCAATCACCTCGGATTTCTGGCGCTGGTGCAAACCGGGGTACTGGGCACCTCCGCCACGGTTGACGCCAAGTTGCAGCAGGCGCTGGACAGTTCGGGCACCGGTGCCAAAGACATCCCTGGCAAAGCGATCACCCAGATCGTCAAAGCCACGGGCGACAACAAGCAGGCGCTCGTCAACGTCAAGCCCGAGGAACTGGACACGGTGAACGGGTTTGGCTTTGTGCGCGTCACGGTGACCATTGGTGTAGCCGCCAGCATCACCGCAGCCCAACTGCTCGGGGTTAACCCGCGCTACGCTCCGGCGGATTCTCAAAACCAGGCTGCTGTGGTGCAGGTCGTCTAAATGCCCTTACAACTCGTCACCCCACCCGCAGAGGAGCCGGTGTCGCTCATTGACGCCAAGCTCCATTTGCGGGTGGACTTTGACGAGGATGACACGCTGATTGCATCGCTCATTTCGGCCGCCCGGCAAGCAGCCGAAACTTTGACTGGCAGGCAGTTCTCCACGGCGCGCTGGAGGATGGTGCTTGACTGCTTCCCCGGACCGTCCCTGGTGGGTGTGCCTGCGGGTCAGTCTTTCAGCTTGCCGGGGCATGCGATTTTGTTGTTCAAGACGCCGGTGCAGTCTGTCGTCTCGATCAACTACCTGGACATGAACTCAAGCGTGCAAGTCATGCCAGCTTCTACCTACACGGTGGACGTGGCCTGTGAGCCCGCACGCATCACGCCCGTATTCGGTCAGATCTGGCCGATTTGCCTGCCGCAAATTGGCGCGGTGTCGGTCACCTTCGATGCCGGGTACGGCAGTGCCGCCCAAGTACCCGAAGGCATCAAGAGCTGGATCAAGTTGCGTCTCGGCAGCCTGTATGCCCACCGCGAAGAGATTGCAGTTCTAAGTCGCGGCCGGGTGGAAGCACTCCCATTTATTGATGGTTTGCTAGATCCCTACAAGGTGGCTTTCATATGAGCGCGTTCCCATGAGTGCACTACGGGCGGGTCAGTTAAACCGGCGCATTACCTTGCAGCGTCAGAGCAATGTGCAGGACAGCTACGGCGGTCCGGTCCGCACTTGGCTGAATGTGGTCACCATTTGGGCCGACATACAGCCATTGACGGGACGCGAGCTGGAAAGTGCGCAGCGCATGGCAAGCGAAATCTCCCACCAAATCACGGTGCGATATCAGGCCAGTCTGACCGATACCCGGGTGATATCGGGCTACCGGGCGCTTTACAAAGCCCGCATTTTTAACATCCATGCTGCCTTGAATGAGGACGAGAGCAATGTCCTGATCACGCTGCTGGCATCTGAAGGGTTGGATTGAATGGCCAAGTACGAGAGCGTTCAGAT
>JBBARR010000082.1:0-4738 GCA_040399645.1 Caulobacteraceae bacterium
CGCGCAGGGCCAAGTCACAGCCAAAGGCACGGCTGCGCTGGATCTGTCCAGCAAACTCAACAAATCAGGCGACTCGATGAGCGGCAACCTCACCATGACGGGCGGGGCCAACGTGGTGTCGTCGCGTCCCGGTGATGACGCTCGCAATACCGGGTTCAAGATGGCTGACGGCCAAGACCTCGGTGAAATGAACCGCTCAACCCAGTATTACGACGACCGGGTCAATAACTGCAACGGCTACCTCAGCAACGGCAACTGCTCTGGCAACCCCCAGTACGCACCGCCCAACGGCAACTGGTGGGAGTGGTACTCAGGTCGCTCATCGCAAGCGGTATGGGCCAACAGCGGCTCCTTCGACGGTGCTGGTGGGACGACTTACAGCTACAACCCGGTCTCGGTGGGTTTTAACTACGACGGCTACGCTCTTGCCGCCGACGAGATTGGTGGTTCTGAGTACCGCCGCAATTACCGCAATTGCAACTGCGGCGCCTTCAACTGCCGCACCAACTGCAACTGCGCCTGCTGCGGCAACTGCTGCGGCTGCTGTTAAGGGGGCGGAGCTGTGAAACTTTATATCGTCAAAAACGCCGGTCTCGCTGGCGCGCGTGATTACAACATCAGCCTCGTGGTTGATCGTGCCGCTGAGACTGTCAGAGCCACTCTGGCTCTGCGCGTGCAGCAGAGTTCAGATCCAGAGATCGGGGGCGAGTCTAGTCGCCCCTATGTTGACAAAGACAGCGTGCTGTTTTCTGCGCGCGAGTTGCGGGCTGGACGGGACTGGTCCGAGCGTCAAGCCTATCTTGCGGGGTTTGACTGGTTGTCTGGCCGGTTTCGCGCGCCGGTTCCACTCAGCACGTTCACGATGCCAACCCGTTTCTCGGCGGCAGATGCTTCGCGGCACGTCTGGAATGGCAACTTTTTAGTTGGCTTCAATGTTCCCTTTGCCAACAGCACGTTTGATGAATGTTTCATCACCGTCAACTTAGGACAGGGGGCGTGCGAGTGTTTGGTGGGCGGCCTGGCGATTGAGGATATTGAAAAGTCCGCATACCAATTTTCCGGCTATGTCCGCGAAATGGAATTTCCAAGTGTCCGAGTTGAGGCAGTCGCCCCAACGGTCAAAGCCGGAGAGCCCGCCAGTTTCAACTTGCAAATGGTCGACGGCCTGGGCAATCCGATCACCCGCGATGCCGATCTGTATCTGGAAACGGTCAACGGCTTCTTGCCGGTGACGCGCCGCACCAGCCAAGGCGGCAAGGCGGTGGCGACGGTGTTGACCACAGGGATGCAAGCAGGTGATGCGGTTCGGCTGAAGGCGGGATTCAAGTTCTACCCTGGAGCAGCTGATGCTGAGGTGGCCATCACATGATCCGCGAATTGTTCTCGGCGCGGGTGTATCAGGGCGAATTTCCGTTGGATGACGCTACCCGCGAAGCGATGCGGGACTGCGCCTTGGCCAGCCACGCCAACAACAACTCCAACGGGATGCCGTGGTCACGAGAAAACCGCACGAACATCCTGACCCAGCCCGAGTCAGGCGACATTTTTGATGCGATTGGATCGGAGGTCCGGCGTGTTGTGGTCGACAACTACGGCTGCACCCCTTTGTCTTTGACTGCGCGCGAGGTGGTGGTTCAAGCCGGTCAGTTCATCCCGCTGCACGCTGAAACCACGGAGTTGTCGGCGGTGTACTGGATCGCCGGTCAAGCCCGCCCAGACGGGCAACACCAGAACTATGCCGGGGCGCTTGCGCTGGTCAATCCCAGTGGCGCTTATGGATCACATCTGTTGCCTTGGGAGGGCTGGCGCTCGGAGTTGATTCACCCGCAGCCCGGGACGCTGGTGATCTTCCCCAGTTACTTGGCGCATCACAGTCACCCGTACAACGGCACGGAACCGTCTGTCGAGCTGCACTTTGAGATCAGCTTGAACCCGCAGGACATGAAAAAAAGAAACCACCACCATGCAAATCGTTGATGACTTGATCCCGCTGGAGTTGATGGAGGTCACCCGGCATTGGTTTCAGAATGAGAATCTGGCCTTTGGTTGGCGTGCCCATGAGAAATCACCGGCAGCGTTCTGGCACAGGAACTACGTACTGCCCGGCACCAACAAGCACCACTACGACAGCCATGTGTGGCACCCGAGCTTGAGCCTTGCGGCTTTTTTGTCGCAAGGCGGGCCCTTGGCTGAAGTGACCAAGCGAGTTCAGCAGCGCTTCTTTGGCGACACCCAACTCACCCGCGTCTGGGCCAACGCACAGACCTTTGGTGACGAGGCGTCATTGCACAGGGACTTCCCCGCCGAGTTTGCAGGCAGGGCTAGGTCGGTGGTTTGGTATCCGGTGTTGAAGTGGGACAAAGACTGGGGCGGCGACTTTATCGTGATGGGTGAGGGGGAGGGTGGCGATGGCGAAATCGAGCATTGCGCCATGGTCAAACCCAATCGGATGGTGGTGTTTGACGGCACGCGAGCCCATGCGGCTCGGCCCATCTCGCGCTTTTGCACTGAGCTTCGCATTGCCGTGTCCTTTGGCTGCGAGATCGTCCCATGATGGAGTACCTCTGGCCAACGCCCATACTGACGCTGGATGCGCCATTCGACGCGGACCAGTTAAGTGAATTACTGGCGTACTCAACGGGGAAAGCCGCCTACAAGCGAGCCCATCCGCCTGTTAACAAGTTGCCCGACATCACCAGCATCAAGTTGCGTGGTCATTACAACCTGTTTGATCCTGAGCAAGAGGCGGGCGCACCCGAGGTCTGGCATGTGTTCAGGCGCTGGGTTGACACCACCTACCGGGCGTTTCTGCTTGATGCCCACGGCGTCAACAACGCCGACGAACTGGACATTGTGGCGCGCTGCATTGTGGGCCACACCACCCCAGGAATGCGCACCCCGCCGCACTACCACCACACCTGTGACCATGTGCTGTGCCTGTACCTGGACTGCGGCCAAGACCGCCCCTCTAGAGACACGCTGACCCGAGAAATGGGCGATGGCGAATTGGTGCTGCAAGACCCAAGACCAATGGCTGGTTTCCCATTTTGGGAAAAGACAAAGTACATCTACACAACGCCCGGATTAGCGGTGCTGCATCCCTCGCGGGTTTGGCACGAGACCAACCCTTTTGTTGGCACTGGGCATCGCAGCTTGCTGGCTGTGACTTTGCGCGTTGCCTCCCACAACTACGGCGATCCATACGTCAATCTTTGAAAGACACCATGTCCCAGTTTCGAATCCAAACCCAAGCGCCAGATGGCAGTGAACCTGTCCTGCTTTACGACAATCAAACCAGCAGCCTGACTTGGGAGGACGGCCGCCCCGTCATCTCTGTGCAGCCGCGTCAGTACGGAAACGCCACCGTGGTGTCGGTCGATCAGCCCGGATTGAAGGGCGTTATCAAGACGCTCAAGGTCAGCCTGGGTCTGTCGTGCAACTACGAGTGCAGCCTGTGCGTCCAATCCAACGGCTCATTCGGTTCATCCGGCGATATGCCCGTCATTCCCGAACCTGCCGCCAGCGCTCACGGCGCAGCCCCCAACGCTGTACTTGATCCCGCCAGGGTTGAGGAGCCCGTCAGCTGTGGTCAATTAGCTCGGGATGCGTCTGAGACCACGCTCATGGTGCTGTCGTTTCAGCGCTGGTACGCCGAGCAGTCAAAGGCGCAGGCGCTAATCAACGCGCCTTAATCACTGGCAACCGTTCAAAATTTAACTATTTTTGACACGATGTAAGCTATTTGACACATATCTGCTCTAGACTTGATCGGTTCAGAGCGAAAGTGGCTGAACAGATGAATGCCGTTTTTTCGAACCGGCATTGCGGTAGCCATCCCGTCAGTTGTATCAATTCAAAACCAACAGGGCCGCCATTCAATGACCAGCCGCCGGGCCAAACTTCATGAAGACACCAACTTTCGCCTGATGAAGATCTTGGAAGCCAATCCAGACCTGTCTCAGCGTGAGATTGGCAAAGCACTGGGCATCAGCTTTGGCGGCATCAACTATTGTTTGAGCGCGCTAGTCGCCAAGGGCCTGGTCAAGATTGAAAATTTCAGCCAAAACCAAAACAAGTTTGGCTACGTTTACCTGCTGACGCCGAGCGGGATTGCCGAAAAAGCAGCGCTGACCAGCGGCTTCTTGACGCGCAAGATGGAAGAGTACGAGGCACTCAAAGTTGAGATTGCGATGTTGAAGTCGGAGATTGAGACTAAAAACGGTGAAAAACCGGCCGAAAAATGACCTCCGCCACATTCTCCACCACCGTCATTGCAAGTACCCCGTCCGTCGTTGCAAGCGAAGCGCGGCAATCCATCCCATCTACCAAGGCCCCGTGTTGAACACTCTCCTCCAAATCAAACTCGCCATCATTGGCCTAGGCTACGTAGGCTTGCCGCTAGCGGTGGAGTTTGGCAAACAACGCAGCGTGGTGGGGTTTGACATCAACCAAAAACGCATAGATCAGCTCAAAGCCGGTCACGACTTCACGCTAGAGACCGAGCCTGAAGAACTGCAAGCCGCCAGCCACCTGCAGTTCAGCACCGACATTGAAGACCTGCGCGGCTGCAACGTCTACATCGTCACCGTGCCCACACCCATCGACGACCACAAGCGGCCAGACCTCACACCTCTCATCAAGGCCAGTGAAACCGTTGGCAAAGTGCTTAAGGCGGGCGACATTGTCATTTATCCTAAATTCGGCAGTTACCCGGTCATCGCAACCTGATTTGGCGGAT
>JBBARR010000083.1:0-4733 GCA_040399645.1 Caulobacteraceae bacterium
CTCAAGTGAATAAGGCCGTCTTTAGTCCTTTCCAAGTCGGTCTTGAGGACGATGAGGAAGAGGGCGGCGAGTAAATCCGCCAAGCCGACGATTAGCGCGAGCCATTTTACGCAGCTTGCAGATGGGGTCCGACCGTCCTTGCGGTCGTGACCGCCACCGGCCTGTTCACATGTGCACTCAATCAGCCGCGATTGGTTCGACAAACCGTGCCCGACCCTAAGCATTGGACGGCGGTCCGGTGTCAGTATGCCCATGGGCAGTCGCTGCAGTCTGTTCGCCCAGCATAGGCTCGTCGCCTTTCAGCGAGGATGCCTGCACTATTTTGGACTTGCACCTAGCCTCGGCGTCGTTTGGAGAGTTAGGGCCTTAACGACAAGGTTAGATGAACCGATCGACCGGCACCGACATTGACGTGATTATCGTCCAGCCCGTCATAATAGCGATTGTCCAGCAGGTTCTGGACATTCACCTGCAGGCTGACCCCCGGTCTGACCTGAAAGCGAGCGAGTGCCGAAAGGGTCGTAAACCCGGGAACCCTCTGGCGATAGCCGTTTGCGTCGGCGAAGGAGCTCGGCGCACGTCCAGTTGAGGCGTTCAGGCTGCCGCCAACCGTTAGGGCAGGCATTAGATCATAGGTCGAAAATAGACGGACACTGTTGCGTGGAGAATTCTGAAGCGGCTGGTGCAGGTCGCCGTTCGGCGATGCGATGATTTGAGCATCCAGATAGGTGTAGCCCGCCAGCACCATCCAGCCCGGCGTGACACGCCCCTGGGCCAGCAGCTCCAACCCCTGACTTCGCGCGGTACCGGCGATGGTCGTCACCGTCGGATCTAGCGGTGAGGGTTCGCGATAGTTCGTCTTTATGGTTCGGAAAATGGCCGCTGAGAGCAGTGCAGAGCGGTGCAGTTCCCATTTTATGCCGGCCTCCGTCGCCTGGTTGCGCTCCGGGACAAGATTGACGTTGGCAGCACTCAATGAGAGCCCCTCCGCAGAGGGATCAAACGAGGTTCCCCACATGGCATAGAGCCGGCCACCTGGCGCAGGCTTATAGATAAATGCAGCGCGGTAGGACGGCTCTTGATCTGTGTGGTCGAGCTTAAAGAACTTGGGCACGGAATTGGTATAGTGGGCAGCGAAGCGGTCCCAGCGAACGACCCCTACGGCCTCGAAGACTTTCCCAAATTCTAACGTATCTCCGACATAGGCTCCGAGTGTGTCGGCTGAGAAGTGCACCGCTGATTTGATCGCGACCGTCCCGCTAAATAGGCTGGCCCCATCCGGCGCGATCAAACTCGCGCTGGGGACACGTGTATATCTTCTGGTGGTTGGATCGGAGGTCTGCCGACTGATTTCGCCGCCGATAACGACCTTATGGGCGACGCCGCCGACTTCAAACCGGCCAGACAGGCTCGCCTGGTTCGATAAGAGGCTTTCTGACGAGGAGACGCCGCGTACCGTGCGGGCAACAGAAATGGACGCATCCTGCGTGCCTGCGGCGACGAGGGGTACCACGCTTGGAGCGGTGGCGCGAAAACTTCGGTTGAACCAAGCATAGCGAAGCTGGTCGCGGAACTGCCAGCCGGTAGCGAGCTGATGGCGTACCTCAGCCGTGGCCATGTCGGCGTTACCGCGGTAATAGTCATTCTTGAACCCATAGAAATAGGGCCAAGTTCCTCTGGCGGGATGGCTGGTTCGATCCGCAGCCACAATATCGATCCAAGGTACGCCATAGTCCGGACGCCCCCAGTCTGACTGATGAAGAAAGCCGATGCTCGCCTGGCTCGACGTTCCAAGCCCAAGGCCGACGACGGCCGACACTCCGCCGCGCTGGCTATAGACCTGGTCGCGGCCAGCGGTTCCAGCTGTGTGCACCATGGCGTTGATGCGAACGGCTGAACTGGGCGACAGGGGCGCATTCACGTCCCCAACGATCCTGGCCAGCCCATCGTTTCCAAGACTGACATCGGCTGACTGAAAGGTGGAGAGACTAGGCTTTTTGCTGACCGAGTTAATGGCGCCGCCGGTAGATCCTCTGCCAAAAAGAACCGATGATGGGCCGGTCAGCACCGCTACGGTTTCGGTGTCGAAGGGGTCTCGGTAATAGCGACCAATGTCGAGCTGGCCGTCACGATAGAGGTCATTGCGGGCGCTGAAGCCGCGGATCTGGACATTGGTTCCTTGGCCGCTGTCTTCGTCGGCGTGGGCGCTTACACTGGGATCGAAACGTAACACGTCCCTTAGATCGCTCAGTCCTGCGAGGTCGATCATCTGATTTGTGATCAATGTGATTGTCTGTGGTGTCTCGGCCACCAGCTCTGTGAGTAGAGGCAAATCGAGCTTGCGCGGCGCGCGAACGATTACACTTTGTAAGTTGAATTGGTCGCCACTGCTTTGGGTCTGCGCCGCCTCTTGGGCGATCGCCGCCTGGGGCGCGGATAGGACACAAACGCTCAGCAAGATAAAAACAGGGCAGACCATGCGCACTACGCCGTAACTCTTTATCCGTCCCATGGTGCTCATGTTCAAGTCCTCGACTAGGCCTTGAAGTCCTTAACCGACGGCCGTGATGTTAAGATGACGAACACCGGTAAAGCGCCAACACCTGCATCAGCAAACCAGGATCTCAGTGTCCTCCGACCCCATGCCAGCCTAAGACAATCTGGGGCGATATCTGCGTCTGGTCCGTGTCAGCATTTTTGAGACCGAAGCGCTTGACCTCGACGTTTGGGATCGGTGAATAGGCGACGCAGGACATCGTGTCCCCATTATCGGGCTGTTACGGTGGCCCAAGACACAAATGTCTCCAAGGGCCAGACCGTCACAGTCTGATATTGACCAAATCTCTTCAGCCCTAACCGATGATTTTTTGTAAGGCCGCCGCTTCGCTGATCACTTCGGCACATTTGGCCTGAAGATCAAAAAGGTTGGCCTCGTGGGGTCGGGGGTCGCGGTCGGCGCAGGCGTCAGCCACGACGAAGGGGGCAAAACCATTTTGCAAGGCATCCAGTGCGCTGGCCCGTACGCAGCCCGATGTCGAAAACCCGCCGATCAGCAGGGTGTCAATGCCCATGGCCGTCAAGGTGGAGGCCAAGGATGTGCCGAAGAAGGCGGATGCATATTGTTTTGTGATGATCACATCGTTCGGTTCAGGGGCAATCGATGGGGGGATGGCCCCTAGGGGCGAGCCCGCATCAAAGGCCTTAAGGGCGGGAACCTTTTGATAGAACAGGCCGCCGTCACGCCCCCCGGCGCTATAGACCACTTGCGTATAGATCACCGGAATGTCCTTGGCGCGGCAGGCACCAATCAACCGCCCAAAGCTGGCGACCGCCATTGGCCCTGTCTGGCCCAGATAGAGTGAGGCCGTTGGCTCGAGATAGGCCTGCACCACATCGACCACCAAGAGGGCAGGGCGTTTGCCAAAGGTCAGGCGACCGCCGAAGCCCGCCTTGGCATAGTCAGAGGTCAAATCAGTTTCGGCGGTTTTTGCCATCTTTAGATGAAGCCCCGGCTCTCAAGATCGGCAAGTTCAGTGGCTGTCAGGCCCAAGATGGAGCCATAGACCTCTACATTGTCTTGACCAACCGTTTGCGGTGCGATGGAGCGCACATTGCCAGGTGTTGCAGATAGTTTTGGAAAGACGTTCTGCATCTTGAGCGTGCCCCAGCGCGGGTGTGGCATATCAATAATGGCCTCGCGGGCAGCAAAGTGCGGATCGGCAAGCATTTCGGGTGCGCGGTAGATCTTACCGGCGGGCACACCGGCCTTGATCATCAGGGCTTCCAACTCATCGACCGTCAGGGTCTTGGTCCAGTCTTCAATCAGGGCGTCCAGTTCAAGCTGGTTTTTGCCTCGGTTGATATGGTCGATATAGCGCGGATCCTTGGCCAGTTCGGGACGTTCCATGGCCGCACAAAGTCGGCCAAAGACGGTGTCCTGATTAGCGCCGATCAGATAGTCGCCGTCCTTACACCTATAGACGTTGGACGGGGCGATGCCGGGCAGGAACGAGCCTGACCGTTCGCGGATATGGCCCGAGGTGGCATAGTCCGGGATCATGCTTTCCATGACCTGCAGGACAGATTCATAGAGCGAGGAATCGACTACTTGGCCCTGGCCGGTCTGGTCACGGTGACGCAAGGCCGCCAGCGCGCCCAAGCAGCCGTATGTGGCAGCAAGGCTGTCACCAATTGAGATGCCCATGCGTGAGGGCGCACGATCAGGATCGCCGACAATATGGCGCCATCCCCCCATGGCTTCCCCGATACCGCCAAAGCCCGCCCGATCAGAATAGGGTCCGGTCTGACCATAGCCAGACACCCGTACGACAATCAGGCCCGGATGGTCCTTCATCAGGTCCTGCGGAGACAGGCCCCATTTTTCCAAGGTGCCGGGGCGAAAGTTCTCAATCAAAATGTCGGCTGTGGCGATCAGACGGCGGGCGAGGTCTTGGCCTTCAGGGACCCGAAGGTCGGCTGACACCGACTTCTTGTTGCGGGCGACGACTTCCCACCAGAGCGGATAGTCGCCGCGGCCCCAAGCGCGCATAGGATCGCCGATCTTTGGGGGTTCGATCTTGATGATCTCTGCCCCCATGTCGCCAAGCAATTGGCCGCAAAAGGGACCAGCAATGAGCTGGCCCATTTCCACAACGCGCAGGCCCTTGAGAGGGCCGGTGTTTGCGACAACGGCGTCTTGTTTCACTTCAGACACAGTCAATAGACCCTATTCT
>JBBARR010000084.1:0-4406 GCA_040399645.1 Caulobacteraceae bacterium
CCAGCACACCCTGACGCACGCCGGCCGGCTCTTCCAGGGCCACGAGCAGATGGACTTCGAGGTGCATGTCCCCGTCTCCGTCCGCTACAAGAGGCCGGACGGTTGGAGTGTAGCCTACAGCACCAACTTCCAAGGCAGTCCGATTACCCAGATCGTCTCCCCCGACGCTGAGCTCATAGGCGACCTCGCCTCCCTCAACTCCGGCTACGCGGCCGACGGCCAGGAGACCATAGAGCGGGAGGTCAAGCGCGCCACCATGGAGTGGTTCCGCCGGGAGGTTGAGGTGCGCAAAGCAAATGCTCTCCAGGCGGACGTTCCGACACTGGAGAAGATGTTCCCCCAGCAGACCAAGGACGGATGGTTCAACCACATTCGGGGCGATCTACAACCCGAACAGCTGCAGCTGCTACGGGAGAAGCTCATAGACGAGGTGGGCCTCGAGGTCCCCGTCTATATCGAGAGCGACGCCTACTACTTTGTGAAGTCCAACGAGGACATCACTGAGAAGCCGGGCTGGAGCTTCGACATGAAGACAACCTTCCGGGACCACGGCCAGCCCAAGACGCACGTTCTCCTTGGTCTTCCCCGCCGCGGCATCGTCGACATGCCCGACGAGATGTGGGGGAAGATGAAGCTCTTCCCGGAGGCGATCAAGGACTACCAGAGGGAGGGGAAAAACTGCGTCGTGCAGCAGCTAGCCCTGGCCCTCAGGGTGGACTACCGGCCGCGGGATGGGGACAAACAGAAGAAGGAGCTGGTCGAGCAGTTCACGGTGGAGGAGGTCGAGTGGAACCTGGACCTGATCTTCGAGGAGCTCTATCCGGGCTACTACCTCAAGGCTGGGAACAAGACCATCCCGGAGAAGGTCCGCGACTTCCGCGCCGTGCTCGCCACAAAGAAGCGGAGCTGGGGCCAAGCATTCTCCGATGCCCAGTCTGAGGCCCAGGCCCTCGAGGCGTTCGCCGAGCTCTGGAAGCACTACTGGAGCGGCTGCCGCCGCCTGAAGCGGTTCAAGCTCGAGGAGCTCTACGAGGTCGTCCGCAAGGGCAACGCCCAGCGCTTTGGCATTGGGGCCAAGGCCTTCCACGACACGCTGAAGAGCTTCTTCGGTGGGCGGGACCTCCTGGCCATGTACCGCCAGTTCTTTGCCGGCTACCCCAACCTCTATGCTGTCGCGGGCGGCTTCGTCGCCGCCGTCTTTGACCACTACGAGGGCGAGGAGGAGTGCCACGACGAGCCCAAGGCCTGGCCATACAAGGAGGCCGGCTGGCGGGAGCTCGGACCTGACAGCAGGATGATCATCGAGCTGTGCCGCCGGCTCGGCCGTCGCTGCCGCGTGATCCACAACAATGTCTGCATCTACGAGTTCATCCCGGAAAACCCCTCCAAGGACTCCATGATCGTCTGGGCGATATGGGGCGATCATGTCTTCTTCTACAAGGATGTCGCCGGCGCGCAATTCCTGAAGGTCATGCAGCCCATGGACGCAACGGCCCCCGTCCTGCAGACGCGCAACGACCTCGATGGGGAGACTGGCTACCAGAGGATCGAGTACAAGGACATGCAGGCCTGGTGCCCCGACCGCTTCAAGGAGCTCTACCATAAGAAGGAGTCCGCAACGTTCCGCACCAGCGACATCGATGAGGTGGCGGACTGCCTCCGGTCGGCGAAGGTGGACTTCAACCCGTCCTGGCGGGACCCGAACTTCATGAAGCACCTCACAATCAAGTTCAAGCACGAGCGTACAACCATCCGCATCATGGGCGTGCCGCAGCACGCCTACCTCCTCGAGACCATCTGCGACGAGGCGGGCATCCCCTACTATGGCGAGAACTGGGGCGGCATCGCGGTCCGGGTCGCCGAGGAGCTGTGCACGAACAAGCGGCCCGCAAATGTGCAGCGTGAGCCGGGCCTCTGCTGGCACTGCGGCTGCGATGCCTTGGACTACGAGATGCACCACCCGGTGCAGCCCATGCGTGGCGGCGACCCCCACGCCGTGGAGGCGGTCTGCATCGACTGCCATGCCTGGCTCACGGATCTGCAGCGGATGGGTCTCAACAGCGCCGGGAAGCTCTCCTTCTACTCCGAGCTCTCCCCGGAAGAGACCGTGCTCTGGGAGGAGACGGCGAAGCCAAGGCAGATCTGCTGGGGCGACGGCAAAGTCAGCGACAGCCTACGGTGTGTGGATGTCAAGAACTGCAGGCCGGACATGCTCTTTACCGCGGCACGCCTGCCCATTTTTGGCCCCATGGACGCCCCAACGGCCTTCGTTCCGGACCTATTCCATGGCTACGACTACTTCTTTGTGGAGAAGTATCCCCTCCGCAAATACGGCGACGACGAGGAGATGATTGATGTCGCGCCATACCATGGCCCCGGTCGATACCACCTCGACGCTGTGAAGTACATGTTGGACAAGAAGGTCATTACCTTTGCCGACATCAAGTACGCCCTGGCGGCAAGTCGTTACCTCCCCCCGGAGAAGCTGAAGGACACCTTCGGCAAAATGAAGGACTTCGTGGAGGCGGCGTGGGACAAGCACATGAACGACGAGCGGGTTGACGACCGCCATGACACGCTCAGGGGCCTGCAGAAGACCTTCGTGCTGGCTCTCATCGGGACAATGAACAGGCCGCCGGCAACGGAGTGGACGGTCAGGTCTAGTGCGTGTGCCTACGATGTCCCCGGCGCGACCATCGTCACCCTCGACCTGGACAAGAAGAAGCTCCCCAAATACAAGGCACAGCGCCGGGTCTACGACAATCGGACCGCGCTGCCCATCGGCCTCATAGCCCTGCAGAAGGAGGCCTGCGCAGTCGACTGGGCAGCCCGTTGCGTGCGGGAGCTCGGACTGACAATACACGGGGGGGTCGTGGACTGCGTCATCTACTCCGTCCGGCAAAAGGAAAGAAAGGCCAAGGAGCGGGAGCTGAAGGAGCTCTTGAACAAGTACGACTTCCAGTACGACTTCAAGGAGAAGTTCACCCTGCCGAACTGCGAGCAGGGGAAGGCGAAGCCGGCACCGCAGCGGCCACTGCCAAAGTGTCTGACTGACTCCTGGATCAGAGTCGACGAGCAGGACGGGCCCCGCGTCGAAAAGCTGCGGCGGGCGGCAAACTCCTACAACCTCGGCATCGAGAAGAAGATCGAGACCACCCTCCCCCAAACAGTGATGGACAACATCGGCGAGTTTCTGGGGAACGGCCGCGTCGTCGGGAGCCAGGATGACATCATGCGGAAGCTGGCGGTGCTCGTCGTCACCAACCGCGGGGCCGCTATCATTGGAAAGCCCGGGACCGGCAAGACCAAGCTGCTCGCGGAGCTTATCCCCACATGGAAGTCCTTCGAGGAGGTGAACTTCGCCTGCGGGGCCTACACCATCGCGGCCTCCCGCCTCATGCCCAGGGGCAAGAGCCTGGAGCACTGGCGCCGGACCTACGCCAGGAGAGTCCCCAAGAACCTCGTGATGGCCATCGACGAGATCAACATGGTGGGGATTAGCTTCCTCGCCGTCCTCGGCAGGTTCCAGCGCCTCGGGGCCTCGTTTGTACTGATGGGCGACTTCGAAGGCCAGCAGCTCCCCATTTTCGACGGCTGGGACTGCCCAAGGATCGGCGACACCGACCTGATCCGGCAGCTCGCCCGCGGCTTCGAGATCACGCTCAGCCGCAACAGGCGGTACAACGACGACCAACTCTGGAACCGGATCTGCAGGCTCTACGACCACATCGACAATCCGAAGTGTGTGAAGTCGCTGCAGCGGCTCTACCCATGGCAGGGCGCGACCCCGGACCTCTGCCTGGTCAAGTCCCATAAGAAGCGGCGCTTGGTCAACGCCTTCCTCAACCAGCGGGACCGCGATGGAGTCTTCATCGCATCCCCGGGCAAGATCAAGGGCTCCGCCACGCAGCCGCAGGACATGTGGGTCAAGCCCGGCACCATCCTGCTCGGCTGCGCCTCCCACAACAAGAAGATCGTATCAGGCCTCGAGTACCAGGTGCAGAGCGTCGACGACGCCACTGTCGTGGTGAGCATGCGGGCTCCATGGCGGACCTCCGACGCGAACCGGGCCACCCTCGACGCGAAGAGCCTGCAGGCCACGCAGCTCCTTGAGGACAACGTGGAGTGCACCCACGAAGAGGCCGCCCGGTGGCTCAGGCTGGCCTATGCGATCACGTACACCAGCGTCGAAGGCCGGACGATCCCGGAAAGGACAATCCTGCTCCTGGACACCGCGAACCCCTACTACACGAACCGGGACCTGATCGTCGGGATCTCCCGCGCAAAGGGCGGGGTGCAGGTCAAGATCCCCACGCCGGACGAGGAGCGGCATTGGATTGCGGCCATGCCAGAGGTGCCGGACGAGGTCGACAAGGACGCGCCGGAGGAGGTCTTCGAGCCCCTGG
>JBBARR010000085.1:0-4314 GCA_040399645.1 Caulobacteraceae bacterium
GCAGAGACGGCTTAGTTGGCTTCTGGCTTGATGTCGGCAGCCTTGATCACCGCGGTCCAACGTTCATGGTCGCGTTTTAAAAAGGCGGCGAATTCAGTCGGCGTGTCGCCGACGATGACGGCACCCAGTTTTTCAAGCTGCGCGCGGACGTCTGGCTTGGCCAAGGCCTTGCTCATGGCGTCGTGCAACTTCGCGATGATGGCCGGTGGCGTTTTAGCGGGTGCCAGCATGCCGACCCATGGCGCGGTTTCTTCAAAGCCGGGGAAGCCGACTTCAGACATGGTCGGCACGTTGGGGAACTGTGGCAGGCGTTTGGCGGTGCCGACGGCCAGAACTTGCAGTCGCTTGGAGGCCACGTTTTCAGCAATCCCAACGACCGGGTAAAACATGTAGTCGACCCGGCCAGCCATGACTTCCAGCAGCGCTGGGCCGTTGCCTTTGTAAGGCACGTGCAGCATTTTGGCCTTGGCTTGGGTCGCCAGCAGCTCTGACGCCAAATGGCCGGAACCGCCAGTTCCTGACGACGCGAAGGTCACGGCTTCAGGCTTGCTGCGGGCTTGCTTGAGAAGCTCTGTCATGCTTTTGACCGGCGAGTCATACGCATTGACCGCTACCAGCGGCAAGTTGGCGGCGTTGGAGATCGGGGCGAAATCTGTCTTCGGGTTGTAGCCAGCCATCTCTCCCAGCAAGATGGGGTTGACGTTCATGCCGAGCGAAGAAAACAGCAAGGTGTAGCCGTCGGCCGGTGCGTTGCGCACTTCGCGGGTGCCGATCATTGAGCTGGCGCCGGCCTTGTTGTCGACGATGACGGTCTGCCCCAAAGTCACCGACATGTCCCGAGCCAGCACGCGGGCGATCACGTCGGTGGGGCCGCCTGCAGCAAAACCAACCACCAAACGCACGGGCTTGGAGGGGTACATATCGGCGGCAAAGGTGAGGCTTGAAGCGGTGGCCAGCGCGGCGGTAGCGACCAGTGTGAGCAAGGATTTTTTCATGGTGTTTCTGAGATGGATGTGTCGAAAGGCCAGGTGTTGAGTTTAGAAGTGGGCCGCAGCCTCAAGCAATCCGGTGCGTCATCGAACCGACTTGGCTGACTTCCAAGCGCAGTTCATCACCCGGCTGCAAATACACCGGCGGCTGCCGGAAGGCACCGATGCCGGCGGGTGTGCCGGTGCCGATGATGTCGCCGGGTTCGAGCGTCATGAAGCGCGACACATAGGCAATCAGCGTGGCCACCGGAAACAGCATGTCGGCGGTGTGGCCGTGCTGCATCTGCGTGCCATTGAGCCAGCAAAAAATCTCCAGTTTTTGCGGGTCGGCGATCTCGTCGCGCGTGACCAGCCACGGGCCCATGGGCGCAAAGCCGTCCATGCTTTTGGCGAAGGTGGTCTGCGCTTGGGCGATGTCAAACTGAAATTCGCGGGCGCTCAGGTCATTCAAAACCGTGTAGCCGGCCACCAGTGACAAGGCTTCTGATTCGGGTACGTCTTTGCCATAGCCACCGATCACAACCGCCAGCTCAACCTCAAAGTCCATTTTGGCGACCGAGGCTGGGCGCGTCACAGCTGCCCCCGGCGCCGCGATAGACGATGGCACCTTGAAAATAATGCGTGGATTCTCGAATGGCGCCACGCCGGTTTCCTTGGCGTGGTCGGCGTAATTGCGGCCAACACCGATGATTTTTCCGGGCCGCGGCACCGGCGCATACAACTGCAGGCTGTCGAGTTTTTCAAACTGAGTGTCAGGCTTGCGCAATGCGGCGTGGACATGGTCGGTCAGTGCGGCGATGGCTTCGCTGCCCGACTGCAACCAGCGCATCACGCCGCCCGCCGGGGCGTCTATGCCTGCTGCGGCATTGCGGCCCACGGCCTCGCTAGACAAGGCCAGTCGCGCTGTCCACGCGCTGATGTCCAGCACGCCTTGCTCAAGCACCACCCCTGTCAGCACCGGGCTGTGGCCATGGCGGTAGCTGATGAGCTTCATGCTGTTGCACTTTCAAAATAGCGATTGGCCATGACTTGGCAGCGCTTGATGTAGCGGTGTTCGTCGGGCCGGTAGTCGGGTATGGCGTTGTGCAGCGTGCCCATGTTGTCCCACATCAGAACGTCGCCAACGCTCCAGCGGTGCTGGTACTGGTATTTTGTCTGCAATTGGTGTTCGAACAAAAACGCCAGAATCTCGTCGCTTTCAGCTTGTGGCAGTTCGTTGATGCGCATGGAATAACCCGGATTCGCGTAAAGCACTTTTTTGCCGGTGATCGGGTGGGTCATGAAGATCGGATGCGACACCGGTGGCTTGGCTGCGCGTTGGGCGTCCGTCAGCGGCGGGCGTTGCCCTTTTTCTAAACGCATTTTTTCCCAAAATTTCTCAAAATTGTGCGTGATGCTCATGCCATCCAATTGAGTCTTGAGCGCCTCTGGCAAGTCGTCATAAGCGGCATGCATGTTGCAGAACTCAGTGTTGCCCAGCGGCTCGCCATCGCGGTGGGGAATCTCAATGCCGTACAACACGTTGGTGAAGGCGATCATCTTGCTGTAGGACATGTCGGTGTGCCAGTCTTGTCCGGCGTCGCTCAGGCCCAGTGGTTTGCCGTTTTCGACTTTGTTGGAAAGAATCATCACTTGCGGCAGGCCGGGCTCTTGGTACATGTTGGCGACGTTCACTTCCAGTTGGCCAAAGCGTTCTGAAAATTGCTTCAGCTGAAGGCTGGTGAGTGTTTGTTTTGGGTAGCTCAAGACGCCGTATTTGCCAAGGGCTTGCTCCAGTTGCCCAAACTGCGTGTCGGTCAGTGGGATAGACAAATCCAGTCCTTCGACCCGAGCGCCCAATGTTTTTCCGCTTTCAATGATGTTCATGTGATGTTTCCAATCAGGTGGTGGAGGGGGAGTAAATTACCAAGCGGCCAGCAAGACGGCTTCAAGCTCGCCGGCGTTGTTGACGCTGCGCGGGTTGTAGGCCAGACCGCGTTCGTGCAATGTTTTTTCGGCCACGCCAGCAAGTTGCTCGCGCGGGATGCCGAGGTCGCGCAAGCGGCTGGGCACGCCGATGGCTTGCTGCAGTTCGTGCAACCAATTTGCCAGTTGTTCGCCGGCTTCGGCTGCTGGCCCCGACAGGCCGAGTTTGGCGGCGGCCGGTGCGAGTTCACGTGCGGCGGCGGCTGCGTTAAAGCGCAGCGCATGCGGTAACAACACCGAGTTGACGTCGCCGTGCGCCACACCAAAGGTGGCGCCCATCACATGGCACAGCGCGTGATGCAGACAGCTGCGCGCACTGGCCAGCACCGTGCCCGAAATATGTGCCGCGAGCAGCAAATTGGCGCGTGCGCTCACGTCTTGCGGCATGGCGGCGACTTGGCGCAAGGCTTGGTTAAATTTGCCGATACCGTCCAGCGCCAGGATGGAGGTGATGGGTGAGCCGGCCTTGGAGTAAAGACCTTCTAGGCAGTGCGCCAGCCCGTTCATGCCGGTCGACAGCATGACGGAAGCCGGCGTTGCGAGGTTCGCAACAGGGTCCAGAAAAATCACGCGACTGGCCAGTTGTGCATCCCAAAAAAGCAGCTTGATGCCTTCGGGTGTGCGGATGCCTAAAGAGGGCGTGGCCTCAGCGCCCGAGGCCGTCATGGCGATCGACAAAATCGGCAGCTTCGGCTTGACCAAGTCAGGCGTCAGCACCGTCGTCGGCGGCACAAAGCGTGAGGCATGCTGCGCCAGTGGCGCGCCTTCCGCCAGCACCAAGGCGACCGCCTTGGCCGTGTCGGACACACTGCCGCCGCCGACGGCCACCAGCGCGTCTGCACTGTGCTCGCGTGCCAGCTGGGCCACACGGTCAACGGTTGCCAGCGATGAATGCGGCTCAATGTCTTGCACCGCCATAAAAGGCAGGTCACCCAAGGCGCGAAGGGCTTCTGCCCAGACCGGACCGGCCGCTGTGCGCCGACCTGACAGCAGCAGCGGCCGTTGGCAGCCGAGGCGGGCCAGTTCGCGGCCGAGTTCAGCGACGGCGCCCGGCTTGGCAATCACCCGGGTGCGCAGCGCTTGGTGAATGAAGCTGGTGGCGCTGGTCGAGTTCATTTTTGTACCGCTGCAAGTGGCGAACGGTCTGACGCAAATTCAAACTCTGGAACCAGCTCGAGTTCAGCAACGCGCCAGTCGCCTTCGAGGGCTTCCAGCTT
Organism: Caulobacteraceae bacterium; assembly: GCA_040399645.1. Taxonomy (GTDB): domain Bacteria; phylum Pseudomonadota; class Alphaproteobacteria; order Caulobacterales; family Caulobacteraceae; genus CAISGS01. The sequence goes on from JBBARR010000085.1 coordinate 4,172, forward strand.
GGCGTGCACCACGGACAGTCGGAAAGGTCGGCTGATGGTGACGGAACCCGTTGTATGACTGCCATCGTCAAACCGGTAAGCCGTCATATAGGCCGTGAGCGTGGCCGAGGCTGGCGTTGAGGACGACAAAAAAGTGTTACTGA
>JBBARR010000086.1:0-4118 GCA_040399645.1 Caulobacteraceae bacterium
GCGATGCCGGCCTGCTGTCGCACGGGCAAAAGCGCCAGCTCGAAATAGCCATGTGTTTGGCTACGGCCCCCAACGTGTTGCTGCTCGATGAACCCTTGGCGGGTATGGGCGCCGAAGAAACCGAACGCATGCTGGCTTTGTTGGCCGAACTCAAACAAGGGCATGCCATCTTGCTGGTCGAGCATGACATGGACGCTATTTTTCGCGTCGCCGACTGCATCACGGTGATGGTCAATGGCTGCGTGATCGCGACCGACACGCCGGCCGCCGTGCGCAGCAATCCGCTGGTGCAAGCCGCTTATCTCGGAGAGCATTGAGATGAGCAATAGCAACACGGCAGTTTCCATCTCGGACGACGTTTCTGTGGCTTCTGCCGAACTGCTGCTGGACGCGCACGCGATCCATGCCTGGTACGGTTCCAGCCATGTGCTGCACGGCATCGACCTGCAAATCGGCCGCGGTGAAACGATTGGCCTGCTTGGCCGCAACGGCATGGGCAAAAGCACGCTGATACGCAGCCTACTCGGTCATGTGACGCAGCGCGACGGACATTTGACCCTGTTCGGCAAAGATTGTTCGCGCGCCAAACCACACGAAGTGGCGCGGCTGGGTGTGGCCTATGTGCCCGAGGGACGCGGCGTTTTCCCCAACCTGACGGTGCGAGAAAATTTGCTGATGGCCGCCAGGCTTGGCCGTGACGGGCGCAAGGACTGGTCGCTAGAGCGGGTGCTGGAAACCTTTCCGCGGCTGCAAGAGCGACTCAACAACCTCGGTGCACAGTTGTCCGGTGGTGAGCAGCAAATGCTGTCGATCGGCCGCGCGTTGATGCAGCACCCTGAACTCATCATTTTGGACGAGGCCACCGAAGGACTGGCGCCGTTGATCGTGGCCGACATCTGGCGTGTGATCGGACAGATCCGCAGCAGCGGCATCGCTACCTTGATCGTTGACCGTGACTACCGCAAGGTGTTGGCCCATTCAGACCGGGCCATTGTGCTGCAAAAAGGGCTGGTGGTTTTGCAGGGTTCTGCCCCTGCGGTGGCTGCGAGCGACGCGTTGGCGGGGTTCTTGGGGGTTTAGCTCAGCTGGCATCCGGTTGCATCGCCATCCCTTACGCCGCCGCGGCTATGGTCAGCGAAATGCTGCCAACACCTTCAACAGAGCCCTCAATGTGGTCACCTGCCACGACCGGGCCGACGCCTTCGGGTGTGCCGGTGAAGATCAGGTCGCCGGGTTCGAGGTGGTAGAACAGCGACAAGTCAGCTATTTGTTCGCGGATGTTCCAGATCAGCTTGTTCAGATCGGATTTTTGACGCGGCAGGCCGTTCACCGTCAGCACCAGCGCGGCGTTTTCAATCACCACGCCGGGCATCGGCACGACTTCAGAGACCACCGCCGATTGCTCAAAGTCTTTGCCCAAATCCCATGGGCGGCCTTTGTCACGGGCGACCAGCTGCAAGTCGCGCCGGGTCATGTCCAGACCGCAGGCGTAGCCGTAAATGAGGGTGTGGGCGTCTTCGGCTTTGACCCGAAAGCCCGGCTCACCAACGACCAAGACCAGTTCCATCTCGTAGTGGTAATTGCTGGTTTCTGGCGGATACGCTACGGTGGCGCCGCTTTGCACCAAGGTCTGCGGCGACTTGTTGAAGTAAAACGGACGCTCCATCGATTTGTCGACCGGCTTGCCCATCTCGATCGCGTGTGCGTGGTAGTTGCGGCCGACGCAGAAGATGCGGTTGATCGGCAGGCGATCGCTGGTGCCGCGGATAGGTAGCGAGAGAACGGCCGGGGGTGTCCAGATGTAGCGAGTGGTCATCGTAGAAAGTCCTGGTAAAAAAATAAAAATTCAGGGGCGCGTTTCGTAGACGCCGAGCTTCTGGTGCAGCGGTGTCTCGTCAGCGATAAAGATGAAAGCGGCTTGCGTGGTGGAAATGTTGCTCAAAGTCACCGGTGTGTAGCCGGGCGCGCAGCAAGTGTCGGCCTCGGCCAGCTGAAATTTCTGGTCTGAGACCTGCACGTTAGCGCCGCCTTCGATGACGTGGAAGACCATCGCCGGGCTGCGCGTCGGGAGCGTCAGAGTTTGGCCCGGACGCAGCATCAAGGCATAAAAACCCAAGATGTTTTCGGCGTGCGCGCCGGTCTGCGGGTTGGCGTAGGTGACTTGCGCAGCTTGCTCTGGCGACTGATTGGCCGCCAGCGACTCGAGTGCCGCGCGTGCATCCGCCCAGGGGTAACGCAGCATCGGGTAAGCCTGGTTGGCGCGCTCAAACACCGGCGTCGGCAGCAGGCCGCCACGGGCATAAGAGAGTTCGCCATGGCTGGCTTTGGTTTCCTGACGACCACCGTTGACGTGGTAGCTCGCCTCCATGTAATAGACCAGCGGCAAATCAAGCACGTCGAGCCAGATCACCGGCTCGGTGCCGTCGTGGCCATGCTCGTGCCACAGCCCGGTGGGTGTCAAGATCAGATCACCGCGCAGCATCGGGCATTTTTCACCATCGACCGTCGACCACGCGCCTTCGCCCTCGACCACCATGCGCACGGCATTGGGCGTGTGGCGATGCGCGGGCGCCCATTCGCCCGGCAACAGCAGCTGCATGCCCAAGTACATGGCGGCGCTGGCCTGCATTTTGTCGAGGCCATGGCCCGGGTTGGCCAGCACCAGCACGCGGCGCTCGGCCTTCTCTATGGGCGTCAGTTCTCCCGCCTGGATGAGCAAGGGCCTGATCGCGGCATACGGCCAGTGTGTAGCGCGGGTGTTGATTCTGGGTTTGTTGGGCGGCAAGACGCTGCGCAAGTTGGGCCAGAGCGGCACCAGGTTTTGCGCGGTCAGCGCAGCAACATAGTCGGCTGGCAGGTCTTCAAGGCGTCCGAGGTCGTTCATGGTGTTTTCAATCCAAACTGATGTTTTTGCGTTTGACCAACTCTGCGTAAATCTTGCTTTTGACATCCGCATTTTTATGCATCTCTTCAGGCGTCCAGTTGAGGGTCTCAAAAGCAAAGGTGTTGAAGCGGGCTTTCACCTCGGGGTCGGCCAAGACTTTCAGCACGTCGGCATGAATCTTGGCCTTGACATCGTTGGCAATGCCTTTGGGGGCCAGCAGCGAGACGAATGAATTGACTTCCAAACCAGCCGGGCCACCCGCTTCGGCCATGGTCGGAACGTCGGGCATTTGCGGGATGCGTTTGGCTGCTGCGATGGCGATGTAGCGCAGCTTGCCGGCTTTGTAAATGCCTTGGCTGGAAGGCAAGCTGGCAAAACTCCACTGAACGTCACCGGCACCGACCGAGGTGAAGAGTTGCGAGACTTCGCGAAACGCCACATGGGTCATCTCGGTGTTGGTCAACAGCGACAGGTACTCGCCGCCCAGATGGCCGGGGCTGCCAACGCCCCACGAGCCATAGCTCGCGGCGTTCGGTGCGACCTTGGCTGCGTTGACCAAGTCTTTCATGGTTTGCCACTTGGAGTCGGTGGCCACGGCGACGAGAAACGGCGTTCTGAACAGCGGTGCGACCGGGTCAAAGTTGTTCAGCGTCACATAGCCTTTGGCTTTGTAGAGATGCGGCAAAGCGGCCAAGTGCTCGCTGTCGAGTTGGATCAAGGTGTAGCCGTCTGGCGCAGCGCGTTGGGTCGCCTCAATGGCGATGAAGCCGCCACCGCCGGGTTTGTTGTTGATCAGGACGGGCTGCATCCACAGCTTGGAGAGCTTTTCAGAAACTTGGCGCAACACCGCATCTGGGCCGCTGCCCGCCGCAAAAGCGGTGACGATGGTGACCGGCTTGGTGGGGAAATTGCTGGCGGTTTGTGCCAAGGCCGGCACGAACACAGAAGCCAAGAGTGAAGCCAGGGTAGCGGCCCAAAAAGTGGCTTTGGAAAGCAGAGGCTGTTTAAAAGTTGTCATGTGGTGTCTCCATGTCGTTGGTGAATTTTGATGAATGTGGCTTGAGCGCTGATCAAGCCGTAAGGCAGTTGTCGAGATTCCAGCCGTAAAGCCATTCCATGGCGTCATAAAAACGCTCAGGGCTGCGGTTTTTCCAAAGCTCGTTGCGCACCAAGCGCTCAACACCTTTGGCGTGAAAGATGCGGCCCATTTCGCGGGCTGACAAAACAATGCGGG
>JBBARR010000087.1:0-4063 GCA_040399645.1 Caulobacteraceae bacterium
ATACTCAGCAAAAAGCTGCATGACACAGGCGGCAACTACCTTGACGCGCGCCGACGCCAGGCCCGGGTTGGCGAAAATGTACCGCGTACCGCCAGCCCGGGCCTGGTGGCCTGCCGTTGGCGCTCCGCTTGAGCGAGGGGTTAGGCCTCACAGTAGGAGGCGACCAATATCCCCGGCTGCGTTCAAACCGCCTCGATGGTCGCTTCCGCTCTTTGGGAGCGTAAAGGTGTAGCGATCATCCCCTTGGAAGACCAGTTTGAAATGCTTGCCTTCTTCCGATACTTCAAACCCCATTTCCTGAAGTCCGCCGCGTACTTTGGCATCCATGTTGCGGAAGTCCCGCAGCAGCGCCTTTAGCCGACTTCGCATTGCCTCGGATTCGCCAATAGGTGGATTTGCTTTGACTATGCTGTTAAGAATATGCTCGCGCCGACTGTCACTTGGAACTCTGGAAACAGCGTCCGTAAGAGCGTCTCGGACAACCCCGAGCAACTCGCCCGGGTATAGGTCCTGTTCCGTAGCTGTTTGTAGAACTAGGCCCGACTGCATGGGACTTTGAGCTTGGTACTTCTTTATTTCCGAGTTGAGTCTTGCAATTTCTCGTTCTGCGTCCGCAAGTTCCTCTTGTTTTGATTGAATTTCTTTATCAAATTCCTCCACGTACTTTTCAATCTGTGTGGAGCCTTGCTCTTTCAAGGTGCTGTAGGTACGGCGCGAGAGCGCTTCTTGAACTGCCGCCCACGTGACTCTTGCCAGGGGGCGCCGATTCAAGAGAGCGCTCCTGATTTCTTCGGCGACCGCTCGCTCCAACTCTGCGGCTGATTCGAATTCGCGACCTAGGAAGAACGAACGACGCCCACCACCATCCGGCCAGTAAACTCCAATGGTGCCGCCATAAACATTCTGGGAACTAACCTGCTGCATCAAACGCACGGAAAAGTCGCGGTTTGGTTCAACAAGGACATGAGCCATTCCTGCGACCGTATCGCCAAGTGCGTCAGCGTTCAAAATATGGCCGCCTTGGAAACGCGCGCTGACATAAACCAGCGGCATTCGGCAGCCGGCTTGGCCAGTAATGCATCGGGCTGCGAGACCAACATCTGCGCTCGTTAGCCGAAGTGGCGCGTCTTGAATCTTTATCTCGCCATCTATCCCACCGCCGAGTCTGTTGAGGAACGTTCGAACGAATACTGGCTTCCTTGCAACTGGCAGACGGACGGACGGATGTTGGGATTCACAAGAGATGCGAATTCCAATCCAGCTATTCGACTGGTTGCGAGAAAAGACGATTGTGGAGACCCACTCAAGGCCGCCATCTATTTTGGTATATCGAACTGCGGCAGAGTCCACTCCCCCGGCGTCTAGCGCCAAGACTTCGACATACTCGTTTGATTTTCTGACCGCCCACTGATTGTCCGTCACCACCTTCTTCAGATCGTCGGCCACAAAGACGGTGTGAGGCGACCCGAGAAGCCAGTCGTTGACAGATTCCAGGAAGTCGCTGGAAGCGCGGGCCGTGTCGACAGGGAACTCGGTGGCGAAAGAGAGCATTGGGGCTCCTTTTGTGAGGCCTAACGTTCGAGCTAAGCGGGCGACGACGGCAGGACGCCAGGCCCGGGCCGGTGAAAATGTACAACATACCACCGGCCCGGGCCTGGTGGCCTGCCGTTGGCGCTCCGCTTGAGCGAGGGGTTAGGCCGCGCTCGCTGAGCAGTGCCAAAGCTACTGAACAAAACCCTGTTCCTTGTAGCTGGCATAGCCTGCCTTGGTGAGTGCTGCGAGTTGCTTGATGAGCGCTGGCTCGACGGCTGCGAAGTTGAAGCAGGACTTGCCTTGCATTCGTGTCTTGAGCTCAGTTGTTGTCGTTGCCAGCAGTTCAGGCTTGACGTACACCGGCATGAGATGAAAGCTGACATACGATTTCTTCATCTGGACGGCTCCGAGGAACAGCGGCTTCTTGTTCTTCTGGATGTGTCTCGTGTCGACATACAGCTCGGTCTCGTCGTCTTTCTTTGTATCGAGCTTCATAGCATACGACGCGAGGACCTTGCGCAACTCAGCGAAGACAGCGGTGAAGTCTTGCATTGGAGTTCCTTGAGCGATGGAGAGCCAAAGAGGTTGCCTTGCGCGGCCTGACGTTCGAGCTAAGCGGGCGACAACGGCAGGACGCCAGGGCCCGGTTGGCGAAAATGTACAACGTACCGCCGACCGGGCCCTGGTGGCCTGCCGTTGGCGCTCCGCTTGAGCGAGGGGTTAGGCCGCGATGTTGCGGTGGAGACACCGGGCGAGCAGCCTGCATTGAAACGACGGAACATGGACTGGGCAGGAAGATTGCCTTCATTCTTGCCGGGAGAACATGAAGAAGCAAGGAGCGCGAGCCGTACCCGGCTGGCGCTGCACCCGAGATGACCGTGGCGGGGCGTACTCGCCGCGCCTGGAGCTTCGACCGCTGCATAGCAAGCACTCAATCTGTTCTTGCTTTTCCGGTGGCTGGCGCCCCCCGAACAGACGCCGACCCATCGCAGCCGCTCTTCAGTCAATTCATCCTCTGTCGGCATGCTGGCGGCCGATCCCGCGCACGCCTTCGGGCGTGAGCGCTGCCAACCGTGACCTTGTATTCGTGTTCCGCAGCATGGTCGGGGTAGCCGCGCCGGGCTTGACGACGGAACTGCGCCTGAAGCTCCGACACCACAGTACTCATGTATTCGCGGCCTAACGTTCGAGCTAAGCTGGCGCCAACGGTGTGGCGCGCTGGACGGCTGGCGCAAAATGGGCCGCAGGCCCTGCGCCAGGCGACCAGCGTGACACGCCGTTGGTGCTCAGCTTGAGCGAGGGGTTAGGCCGCGCTGGTGGCGGACGTAATGAATTCATTTGCTTCTCCGGCTTTCCTTCAGTAGTTCGACAGCTTCGTAGACGATGTCCTCGAGTGTTCTACTTCCGAGTGATGTGCGTTTCATGACTGGACTTTCCGGTGGGCGCCTGGAATCGTACAAGTCAATTATCTGCAGCTTCTTCCATTTTCTGATTCCGATGTTTGGCGTGACTGCCTGAATCTTCGGATAGTAAGCAAAGCCTTCGCCATTCGCATCGATAATGTCTCGTTTTCGATCATCCTTGATCGCCAGCTTTTCTATCCTGTTCTCCAGTTGAGCCTTGGAGTTGGCCGGGAACAGTTTTTCTCCAGAGTCGAGGACTACGGGGAATCTCGGAATACGGAAGATGTAGTTCACGATGGTGGCGAATTGCGCGGCCTAACGTTTGAGCTAAGCGGGCGCCAACGGTGGGATGCCAGGCCCGGACTGGCGAAAATGTACCGCGTACCGCCAGGCCGGGCCTGGTGGCCCGCCGTTGGTGCTCCGCTTGAGCGAAGGGTTAGGCCTCGCCGAGTTGCCGCTTGTGAATTGCATTTGAAATTGCTTGCCACGATTCAGCTGCTTCGCGCCGATTGCAGCCGGGGGGCGCTGCAGCATAGGCAGAAATGAAATCATTTACGCCTAGCAACCGCAGACGCTTATCGGCTTTACTGCCGAGGGCGACGACGAGTGCTTTGGGAACGAGTGCGAGTTGCGCGAGAAGGTATTTCTGTCCGCAGGCGCGTGCGGCTGGAACTGAAACAGACCCACCTTCCTTCTTTGCAGAGCAGAGGACCGATTCAGTAAGCCAAACTCTTCGCAATTGCTGGTCGAAGGATAGCGCCGGCCAGCACATACTCAAAATCTTCCTTACGTTCCTGTGGAAGAGATCCTTGCCCGAGCCAAAGCCAAACGTGGCGTACTTGTAGGCACTGTCAATTCCTGTGTGGCGCTCCCCGTCATGAGGGTCACCTGGCTCTGCAAAGACCAGGACCAATTCGATCTCGTCCAGCCGACCTGTTGCACCAAGAAATCCTCGGGGCACGTGGCCAGCGTCCGGGTTCCAACGCATTTCTGTGCAACTGCGGCTGAATTCGACGCACGGCGCGTAGGCGGGCGCGAGGACAGAAGCCAGAGCGGGGTTGATGTTCATTGCGAGGCCTAACGTTAAGTAGACCAACCCATCATCCCGATTTGGGCCAACTTTGACT
>JBBARR010000088.1:0-4011 GCA_040399645.1 Caulobacteraceae bacterium
AACTGGAAACTTTTGGACGCTGTTACCTGGAAACTTTTCGACGCTGTTTGACACCCTGCAGGCCGAAATCCCACCGTCAGCCCCGGCTGATTCTGAATATCTGCAACAGATTGGTGCGGCCGACGATCTGGCGTTCGCCAAGGGTATCCTGTCCGCGATCATCATCAGCATCCCGCTTTGGATCGTGATCCTTCTGGCTGTGAGCTTGTTTCTGTAAGCAGGCGGGTCAAACGCACTCGATCGAATCGCCGGTGGCGATGCGTCCGCCCTCCAATACTTCCGCGTGCACTCCAAGATCGGAATGGCCAAAATGGGTCAGTAATTCCTTCACTGTTTTTGCGTCCCGTTCCGCCGTCTCGGGGTTGACCTCGGTGGCGGGGCAACGGACCGTCCGCTTGACGACCCGCATCCGCGTGCCTCCCACAAGAATCTCACGCCCCACCCACTCATGCTCACGCCAGGCTGCAGCGCCGCTGAAGTAGATATTGGCGCGAAACCGCAGGCGATGCCGCGGAGCGCCAACCTTCTGCTCCAGATCCGCAAGGCTGGCGAGGTTGATCAGGCTGACAACGGGGGTTCTCTGGTCGCCGAATACGAACCCGGGCACGTGGTGGAACACCGGCACCCCGCGCGCCTGCGCTCCCATATAAGAGGTAAGCCAGGAGGCGAGCCGCAGGCGCCCTTCCGAGGTCATGGGATTTTCGACAATCGCCGTGCCGTCTGGTGCGCGAACGGTTAAAAGGCTGCTTTTCGGATCAAAATGAGATTTCAAGGCCGCAGCTGATTCGTTGGCCATCAAGCACAGAAAATTTGTCTTTTTGATCCAAACCGGTGCTTGCGCATCGAACGGAGCGTCGCCCTGCGCCAAGGCGAAGGCACGGTCCCATGGCAACGCTTGCCCCTCCTCTATTTCGATCGCTTCCAGCGCTTCGGCGCTTAGACCCTTCACGGGGTAGCGGTAGAGATGCTCGATTCGCATGGGATCGTCCTGCCAGGATGGGTGCGGTCACGAAGTGACAAAATTGTGGTGAACCCGAGCCAACAGGCAACGGGGTATTTCATTTCGCCTCTGCGCTCTTGAGCCGGCAGGAATGAATCCCCAAGTTTGAGGAACCAGAAGCAGTCCGCCGCCTTTTTGAGGGACGGGCCGTGCCAGTCGCCACAGAATGGGACAGACATCATGGACATCGAAAAGTTCACCGACCGTGCGAAAGGCTTTCTTCAAGCCGCTCAGACCATCGCCTTGCGGGAGTTTCACCAGCAACTGACCCCCGAGCACCTGCTCAAAGCCTTACTGGACGATGAGGAGGGCGCCGCTGCCGGCCTCATCCGCGCAGCAGGCGGTGATGACAAGGCGGCCCGCGTGGCCCTGGCGCTCGAAATCGGCAAGTTGCCAAAGGTCCAGGGTGCCGGGGCCGGTCAGCCCCAGATCACCCCTGCTTTGGTGCGCATCCTCGACCAGGCCCAGCAATCGGCCCTGAAAGAGGGAGACGAGTATGTGGCGCAGGACCGCGTGCTCATCGCACTCGCGGCCAGCGACAGCCCCGCTGCCCGCGTCCTGCGCGGTGCAGGTGCCACGGCGCAGGCATTGGAAAAGGCTGTGGCCGACATCCGGAAGGGCCGGAAGGTCAACAGCCAGAACGCCGAAGCGAATTTCGACGCGCTGAAAAAATACGCCCGGGATGTGACCAAACTCGCGCAGGACGGCAAGCTGGACCCGGTGATCGGTCGCGATGAGGAAATCCGTCGCACAATCCAGGTTCTCGCCCGCCGCACCAAGAACAACCCTGTGCTGATCGGCGAACCGGGCGTGGGCAAAACCGCCATCGTCGAAGGCCTGGCCCTTCGGATCATCCGTGGCGACGTGCCCGAAGCCCTGAAGGGCAAGCGTCTCCTGTCGCTCGACCTCGGTGCGATGGTTGCTGGCGCGAAATATCGCGGTGAGTTCGAGGAGCGTCTCAAGGCTGTTCTGGCCGAGATCGAGTCCGCCGAAGGGCAAGTCATCCTGTTCATCGACGAGATGCACACCCTGGTCGGCGCCGGCAAGGCTGATGGCGCGATGGACGCCTCCAACCTCATCAAGCCCGAGCTTGCGCGCGGCGCGCTGCATTGCGTCGGCGCCACCACGCTCGACGAATATCGCAAGCATGTGGAGAAGGACGCAGCCCTCGCACGCCGGTTCCAGCCGGTGTTCGTCGGTGAACCAAGCGTTGAGGACACTATTTCCATCCTGCGGGGCATCAAGGAAAAATACGAACTCCACCACGGTGTGCGCATCACCGACGCTGCCCTTGTCGCCGCGGCCACGCTGTCGAACCGCTATATCTCTGACCGTTTCCTGCCCGACAAGGCGATCGACCTCATGGATGAGGCCGCGTCGCGCCTGCGCATGCAGGTGGACAGCAAACCAGAGGCTCTGGACGAACTCGACCGCCGCGCCCTGCAGCTCAAAATCGAGCGAGAGGCCCTGAAACGCGAGGAAGATGGAGCCTCGCGCGACCGCCTGGCCAAGCTTGAGCACGAACTCGCCGGCATCGAGGAGAAATCCAACGCCATGACCGCCGCCTGGCGTGCGGAGAAGGACAAGCTCGCAGAGGGCCAAAAGCTGAAGGAGCAACTCGACGCCGCCCGCAGCGAGGTGGAGGTCGCTCAGCGCAGTGGCAATCTGCAAAAGGCCTCGGAGCTTCTCTATGGCGTGATCCCTGATCTGGAACGAAAGCTTCAGGCCGCCCAGGCCAGTGGCCAACTCGTCAACGAGGCCGTCACTGAACAGGATATCGCCGGCATTGTCTCCCGTTGGACCGGCGTTCCGATGGAACGCATGCTCGAAGGCGAACGCGCCAAGCTGTTGCGCATGGAAGATGCCCTGCGCGCTCGTGTTGTCGGCCAGGAAGATGCGCTGCGTCACGTCTCAAACGCGGTGCGGCGTGCGCGGGCTGGGTTGCAGGACCCGAACCGACCCATTGGCAGCTTCCTGTTTCTTGGCCCGACCGGCGTCGGCAAGACCGAATTGACCAAGGCGTTGGCTGAATTTCTGTTCGATGACGACAAGGCCCTGCTGCGTATCGACATGAGCGAGTTCATGGAAAAGCATTCTGTCTCGCGGCTGATTGGCGCACCGCCGGGCTATGTCGGCTACGACGAAGGCGGCGTGCTGACCGAGGCGGTTCGTCGCAGGCCCTACCAGGTCATTCTGTTCGACGAAGTCGAAAAGGCCCACGAAGACGTGTTCAACGTGCTTCTTCAGGTGCTGGACGATGGCCGTCTGACAGACGGGCAGGGGCGCACGGTCGATTTTCGCAACACGATCATCGTGCTCACGAGCAACCTAGGCGCCGATATCCTGGCCGCGCAGCCGGACGGCGAAGACCTCTCACACGCATATAAGGGGGTGATGGAGATGGTGCGGATGCATTTCCGGCCGGAATTCCTCAACCGCCTCGACGAAATCGTGTTGTTCCGCCGCCTGCAGCGGTCGGACATGGCCTCGATCGTCACCATCCAGCTCGCGCGACTGCGGGCGATGCTTGAAAGCCGCAAGATCGATCTCGATCTGGATACACACGCGCTCGATTGGCTGGCGGCGGAAGGCTACGACCCCGTCTACGGCGCCAGGCCTCTGAAACGGGTGATCCAGCGCAGTCTGCAGAACCCGCTTGCCGGCTTGATTCTTGAGGGAGCGGTAAAGGACGGTGAGGCAATTCACGTGTCATCCTCTGGTAAGATGCTGACAATAAACGGGAAATCCGCAGATATCAGCTAACCATCAAGCCCCGGCCGTTTAAAGCTTTAGCGGTCGGGGTAGCTTTCTAAGGAGTATGCTTGAATCGCATGGCACCTAGCTCAGAGCGTTTTTCAAAAAGATTCTGGCACTTTCAGCCGCTAAAATTCTAAAAACTCCAAGGTTCCCGCCGGTCTCCGTCTTTTTCCCAGCCGATGATAAGTTCTCCCCCCTACGTTGACGCGGCCTTCCGTGGTGAGTATAACCCGCCTCCCGACGTTGAGTGTCCA
>JBBARR010000089.1:0-3894 GCA_040399645.1 Caulobacteraceae bacterium
TTGATTTGCACTCAGATTAACGCTCAAATTAGTACTCAGATTTCCCTGCTTTTTCGGCCCCTGTCCATAGGTGAATGTCTCGATTCTCGCGCGCACGCGCGAAGGATATATTTGGCACATGCTCGAAAGCCCGGACACGAACATCCTCAACACACCCAGCAGCCCACACGCGCCCGGGCCGCAGCGCGATGTTCAGGATGTGCAAGATGTTCGCGAGCTGCAAGATTTGCTCGCCCGCCTGCAAGGCGAGCTGAAGTTCAAGCAAACCAAGATCGATGCCCTGAACTTCGAGATCGCACGCCTCAAGCGCTGGCGCTTCGGATCGTCGTCCGAGAGCCTGGACACCAGCACCCAGGCGGTGCTGTTCGACAGCTATTCTGGCCGACACCGCGCTCGAAGACCTGGCCGCCAAAGAGGCCTTGCAGCCACCCGCTGCAGCGCCCCGCGCCAAGGGCCAAGCGATTCGCCAAGCGCTGCCCGCCAACCTGCCGCGCGTCGATCGCCACCACGACCTGGGCGCTACGCACTGCAGCTGCGGCCAAGCCTTCAAGCGCATCGGCGAAGAGGTCAGCGAGCAACTCGACTGCGTGCCGGCCCAGTTCTTCGTGCTGCGCCACATCCGCGGCAAGTACGCTTGCGCCGGCTGCCAGACGATTCAAGCGGCGCCCATGCCCGCGCAGATCATCGACAAAGGAATCCCAGCGCCCGGCCTGCTGGCGCAGGTGGTGATCGCCAAACACGATGACCACTTGCCGCTGTACCGCCAGAGCGAGATCTACGCCCGCTCGGGCGTTCATGTCGCCCGCTCGAGCATGGCCCAGTGGGTGGGTATTTGCGGCGTACGCTTAGAGCCCTTGGCCGCAGCGCTGAAGGAGTTCATCCTCACGCACGATGTAATTCACGCCGACGAGACGCCGGTGGCGCTGCTGGCGCCGGGCCGCGGCAAGACCAAGAAGGCCTATGTCTGGGTCTACCGCACAACAAACTTCACCGCCCAACGCGCGGTGCTGTACGACTTCGCGCTCAGCCGCTCGGGCGAGCACCCGCGGCGCGTGCTGCAAAACTTCAGCGGCACGCTGGTGAGCGATGATTTCTCGGGCTATCACGCGCTGCACCGAAATGGCGTGACGGCGGCGCTGTGCATGGCCCACGCACGCAGGAAGCTGTTCGAGGCGCACCAGCTCAACGTCAGCCCGATGGCCGGCCAAGCCGTCGCGCTGATCGCCAAGCTTTACGAGATTGAGCGCGAAGCGAAGGATCTCGCGCCCGAGGCGCGGCTGCTGATGCGCCAGCAGCGATCCAAGCCCGTGGCCGGCGCCCTGCATGCTTGGCTCACCGCGCAGCGCCAGCAGCTAGCCAAGGCCGATGCGACGGCCAAGGCCATCGACTATTCGCTCAGCAATTGGCCGGCGCTGACCACCTTTCTTAAAGACGGCGGCGTGCCGATCGACAACAACGCGGCCGAGAACGCGATTCGCCCGCTCGCTGTGGGACGCAATCATGTGAACTGCCCTTTTATGCGAATTCGGCCGCGCTACTCAGCAAGGACTCACTCGGTGAATCCTATTCCTGTGGGCACAGCCGATTCACATAATCACAGCCCCTGCAAGAATCGAAGCAGTGCGTCCGACGGCCGAAATCGGACGGACTTCAGGTCGGGTGGATCTAGTCGCGCGAGCGCGCGCTCCTTCATTCCGAGATCTGCCTCCACGTACATGTGCGTGGTCGATGGGCTTTCGTGACCGAGCCACAGAGCTATTACGCTGATGTCGACGCCCGCTTGAAGCATATGCATGGCCATGGTGTGTCGAATACAGTGGGGAAACACAGATTGCTTGGCAAGTTCAGGATGTCGGGCGGTCGCAGCACGTGTTGCCAACCGCAGGCGTTGTGCAACGTTCGCGCGCGTCATGACGTGGCCCTCTCGGGTTGGCAGCAACGGTGAGTCTGCGGTGAGTTGCTCATTGAGCCGCAGCCACGCGCGCACGTCCCTGGCGGTATCTTTCCACAGCGGCACTTACCTTTGCTTGCGGCCCTTGCCGCGAAGATGAATGGAAGTTGTATCGCTGAGCACCACGTCTGCGACCCGAACACCAACAATCTCGGACACTCGCGCCCCAGTGTTGTACATCAAGGTTAGCAGCAGTCGATCGCGTTGACCCATCCAACTCGTGGTCGGGATGTCCAGTACCGTCAGCATCTGCTCGCGCGTCAGGAAGCAGACCATTGGTCTGTCGAAGCGCTTCATCGGCACCGTCAATGCCTGTTCGATCAGATGCAAGTTGGCGATATCACGATGGGCAGCGAACTTGAGAAACGAACGAATTGCTGCGAGCCGGATGTTACGACTACGAACTGAGTTGTGGCGATCCCGCTCCAGATGGTCAAGGAAACTGGCCAGGAACGTCTGGGTAAGGTCGGCCAGTTGCAGGGTCGTCGGCGCCTTGCCCAGGCGCTGCTGAGCAAAGCCCAGCAGGAGCGAGAAAGAATCACGGTAACACGCCACAGTGCGCGGGCTGAGTGCACGCTGCTGCACCATGTAGTCGGTGAAGAACTCCTGCACGAGTGACGCAAACGTGGGAGATGTTGTTGCATTATTCATGACATACATCTCCTTGCGCGAAGCGTTCAAACTTCTCTCCCACTACGGCCATCAGTTCGGGGACGCCTGTGAGGTACCAGTAGGTATCGGATATCTTGGCGTGGCCCAGGTAACTTTCACCCTGGACGGCAAGCAGCACCACCAGACGCTGGTGCTCAATGGCCAGCCCATGGCGCCCAGCACGGCCAACATCAAGTACGCAGAGCGCCTGGCTGCGGAGATCCGCGAGAAGATCAGGCTGGGATCCTTCAGCCTGTTTGAATACTTCCCTGCTGCCGGCGACACCCAGGCCCAGGCCACAGTTGGCGCGCAGCTAGACAACTGGCTCAAGGCCCAGCGCATCGAGGAGAGCACCAAGGCCGGATATTCCAGCGGGGTGAAGTTCTGGAAGAAGACCATGAAGGACACCGCGCTGCGTGCGCTCAAGCACAGCGACATCCTGACGGCCATTGCCGCACGCCCCGACCTAACCGGAAAGACCATCAACAACTACGTCCAGGTGCTGCGCGAAGCCATGGAGCTGGCTGTCAGCGATGGTGATCTCAAGGAAAACCCTGTGGCCAAAATACAACCAGCCAAGCACCAGAAGGCGCCGCCCGACCCGTTCACCAGAGATGAGGCCGACAAGATCGTGGCAGACATGGTATCAAAGCACCCTGGCCAAGCCGCAAACTTTGTGGAATTCTGGATGTGGACAGGCATGCGCACCTCCGAGATCTTCGGACTGCGCTGGGCCAACGTGGATCTGGCTACCAGCTCAGTGCTGGTGGCCGAGGCTGTGGTGCGTGGTGTCCAAAAGGACAACACCAAGACTAACACGGCGCGCACGGTCAAGCTCAACAGCGTTGCCCTAACCGCAATCACCAGGCAGAAGCAGCACACCTACCTGGCCGGCGACTTCGTTTTCAACGACCCGCGGTACAACACACCATGGGTGGATAAGCGCGCATTCCGGCGCAGCTACTGGACTCCAACGCTCAAGCGCCTGGGCATCCGATACCGCCGGCCGTACAACATGAGACATACCTACGCGACCATCATGCTCATGGCCGGAATGAACCACAGCTTTTGCGCCAAGCAGCTCGGGCACAGCGTGGAGATGTTCCAGCGCACGTATTCAAAGTGGATTGATGGGCAACAGGACGATGCGGAGATGGGGCGCCTGGAAGCAGCTTTATGCCCAGACTATGCCCAGAAACAAACAAAGCACCCGTAGGTGCTTGACTTGTAACGATAATACTTGGGGTGGCTGATGGGGCTCGAACCCACGACAACAGGAATCACAATCCTGG
>JBBARR010000090.1:0-3598 GCA_040399645.1 Caulobacteraceae bacterium
CGCCGCCGCCGCCGCCGCCGCCGCCGCCGCCGCCGCCGCCGCCGCCGCCGCCGCCGGTCCCGCCGCACCCGCAACCGCCGCTGCACCCTCCTGCGGGCTGTGGCCCGAACCAGCAAAGTCTGCTGGCGCCGCCAGTGCTGGTGCGCGGCAAGGCGCGAAACGGCGTCGTGGCTGAGTTTCGCAGGGCCGGGTACATTGAGTACCAAGTCGACCTCACGGTGGGCACGTCCTACACCCTGGCGGTTGAGTTTCAAACCACCGCCTTCCTGAGCCTTGTGCTGAGCCATGGGGGGGTTGACGACCCTGTCGTCGACCAACAGCTGCCCGTGTACGACGACATGGTGCAGTTCAAGTCGCCGGCGCTCTTCGTCTTTGACGCGGTTGGCCCCGCAACCATCATTCGCCTCGATGTCGGCGACGGCGTGAGCGTCGTCTCGTCCATGAAGCTGACGCGCAACTGCCCGGGCTCGCCGCCACCACCCGTCGCATCTTCTGACGAGAACGTCGCGCCGCCGGTCGTGAGGCGCATCCCGGACGTGTGCTTTCGGGTCTCGCCCGACCCGGCCAAGCCGTACGAGCTGCCCCCCAAGCCCTACGCGTCCTGGAGCGTTCAGTACGACTACACCTCCAACTCACGCGAGGATATTAAACCGGCCGTGCTGCAGTACATCACCGCCAGGTACAGCGGAAGCCTCGCCATCAGCTGCGCGAATGTGGTATGCAGGTCCCTGCTCCGCGGCTCTCGGGCGACATGCGTCGTGTTTTCGCAAGGCGATCCCAAGGTGGAGCAGGCTTCCTTGCTGTCTCAGAGGTACACGCAGTGCCTTTCGTCGCCGTGCAAGAGCGTGAACCCGTTCTTTCGGGACATTACAAACTACGTGCAGGCGCGGGTGTTCACCCTGAAGATAAGGCTGCCTCCCCCGCCGCCGCCCGTCGCGAAAACGTGCACGTCCGTCAACCTGCTGGCGGACGCCGGCAACTTTGACTCTGACGTCTGGACGACGCACTGGACCATCCGAGCGGACTCGCGGGAATACGTGTCCCAGCAGAGCACTCTCGCTGCGCCGGAACAACTGCGGCGGTTGGGATACGCCGGTGGTCTCATCAGGGCTGGCGGCAGCAACGACATGGAGCTGACGCTCGTTGTGCTGCTGCTCGACGACGCGCAGCGGTACAAGCTCAGCTTTCAAATCGCCGCGGACGTGCCGACGAGCGCGTACGAGGTCCTCGTGGATGGCGAGCAGTACACGGTAGGGGTGGACATTTTGCCATACGAATGGATCACCGATTCGTTCATTTTCAAAAGCAACGGGACGCAGGCGCGCGTTTCATTCGTCTTTAGCGTCCATCCCGGGTTTTTCTTCCTGGACTCGGTGTTCGTTTCTGCGATCTGCCCCTCCCCCCCACCGCCGAAGCCCTCGCCTCCTCCCAAGTCGCTTGCCAAAAATATGTTTGGCAACCAACTCAACCGGTTTCCTTCTCCTCCCGGAGGCTACGCGCCGCACCCGCCACGCCCGCCGCCTAGCTTTGCTAGTTCGGCCCCTGTGTCCTGCCCCACGTCTAGCGTGTTGGAAAACTTTTTAGACACGACTGGTTGGAAGTATGACGACGGTCTTGGTGTTGGAAACCCTGGCGATTGGGTCTCCATCAGCGAGAAGTACATAGACCGAAACGGGATCTCCTACTCCGCCGACGCGGGGAGCTCTATGATGGCCGTGCCCGGAGACGGATATGTTTTCGTCGCCAAAAACTATACTCTGCAGTCTGACGTGACGGAGATTACGTTTCGTTACGCGTTTCTCTGCACACAGGCTGGAGGCCCTGACTACTTGAACATCACCGTGTTCAACTGCTCCGACAACTGCCTCTTCTCGCCGTCGCCCACTTTCAACGACGTCTACATGGACTGCAACACGTCATTCGCGCTTAACAGCCTACAATGGCACACCGCGACGGTCCCCGTGCCGCCGTCCACGAGCACTCGCACGGTTTCCGTGTTTGTCACCGTGTACGGCAGCGCCACAGACGCGTTACTCATGCCTATCCTTGTGACCCGCGCTACGCTGTGCTCGCCGCCGCCGCCAAGGCCGCCGCCTTCGTATGTGGTGCAGCAAAATTGGAAAGAAGAGGCGTGGGTGTTCTTTGTTGACATTCCCTTCTCTGTCTACGCTGGCGTTGCAACCACGTATAATTCAATTTTCCTGAAGCAACTTTTTGTGGACGCGAAACCCTTAAATTACATAGACGGAACAAGTTTTTCTACATATCCATTTAATGCCAAGATTGTAAGATTTGATTCCGATTGCGGTGGCAAAGTTACAAAAATCACGACGAACGTCACCTCCGATGTGAATGAGCCTAATTATTCAATAACCGATCACTTGAATACATCGAACATATTTACTTCGTTTTACGTGCGTTCGGGGGTCGATCTACTTTTTGGAAATACCGATTCTTCTCAGCCGCTCAACAACATTTTCATTACGAATCTTCAACCAATGCCCGTCACGAAAGGGTACTTCAACAACCCCGTATCTTGTTCTTTTTTCGACTTGGTCCCTCCGCCGCCGCCGCCTTCGCCGCCGCCTCAGCCTTCGCCGCCGCCGCCGCCGCCAAGTCCGCCCCCACCACGCCCGCCGCCGCCAAGTCCGCCCCCACCAGGCCCGCCGCCGCCAAGTCCGCCCCCACCAAGCCCGCCGCCGAGTCCGCCTCCAATCGCCGCGTGGACATATTACACGCTGGACACCATCAAGATTTATAATCTAACCTCCTGGGAATCTATCTATGAAGCTATCGTACGGACCGCCCTTTCAAATGTTCTGGACGTACCACCGTCTAGCATTATTATCCAAGGCGCGAGAGTAAATTCAACTACCGTGATGGTGGGGGTGATGATCACGGAACCGACAAAAGACGAGCAAGCCCGCGTAAAGACCAGGCTTTTGACTGCGTTTAACGTTAGCAATGATGGATCAATTTTCGTTACAGAGCTTAAAAAACTCGGATTGACACAAGTCACGAAAGCCTCGGACCCGCCTCAAGACGGAAACAACATAATTTCGAGTTCGCTTGGAGCATATAATGCAACCGTCTTCGTTAGCGTGGCCGGTTTCGCGGGGGATGTGAACGGCGCAACGCTTGCAACGCTGCGATTCCTTACTGCTCGATTCTGCAATTTCGACACCACACAGGTTCTTGCAGCCGACATGGGACGAACCCTCACCGGATCGTACGTAAAGTTTACATTTTACGGTTCGACCCAAACGGTCGTTAACAGCAAGGTTGCGTTTATTGACGAACAAACGTCTGGTCTGTTGCAGTATTACAGAGACTACAGCCTGCCTCAGGTTTCTAATGTGGCGAACCTTTCCCCGCCACCCTCTCCACCCTCTCCACCTCCGAATGGTTCTCCGAACCCGCCACCCCGCCCGCCGCCGCCGCCACCCCGCCCGTCGCCGCCGCCGAGCCCGCCGCCACCGAGCCCTCCCCCGCCGCCGCCAAGCCCGCCGCCGCCGAGCCCGCCACCGCCCAGCCCGCCGCCGCCAAGCCCGCCCCCCCCCCCCCCGCCCCCCCCAAACCCCCCCCCCCCCAGCCCCCC
>JBBARR010000091.1:0-3537 GCA_040399645.1 Caulobacteraceae bacterium
GGCTCGGACGGCCCGGCGGCGGCCTCGGGCTCGGACGGCCCGGCGGCGGCCTCGGCCGACTCGTATGGGAATTCCTCATCCTCCTCCTCTTCACCTCGGCGGCGTGCGGCTTGGAGGCGGTGTCTCTCGCTTTGGAGGCGGCGGGTCTCAAACTTGCCCTTCTTGTTAATAACCGGATCGCCACGTTCGTCTTGAACCGGATTGCCGTAATCGTCAGCGAGCACCTCCCCGTCGCCGCGGTCAAGCATCTCTTTCCTCTTGGGGGCTGTCCGCTTGCCGGTAAGGGTGTCAAAGTCACGGTCACCGCTGGCGCTCTCGCTCTCGCTCTCGCTCTCGCTCTCGCTCTCGCCCTCGTCCACGTCGCTGTCCGATCTGTCACTTCTGACCGTTCGCTCCGTCAGCAGGTGAGACAGGGCGTCGTCAACGAAGCACTCGAGCGTGCGAGGTACGAAAGTATCATCCGCGGCGCAGTCGCTCGAGCGTTTTGAGTAGGCAACCTCCCTTTTGAGCACCTCTTCGTCACGCTGTAAAATATACGCGTTCCAGTCCGATTTACATTTCTCGTACATCTTCAGCGCCGTGGCATCTCTGCCCATCGTATACCGGTTGAAGGTGCTCAGGGCGCTCTCTTTGAGGTCTTTCATGTCCTCGCTTGTGAGCTTATGCACCAAGTCCAGCATCCACCTCGGCATCGACGGCTTGTAGTAAAATGCCAGCGTGGCAAACATGATGTGCAAAAATAAAAACTCTCGTTCGCGGTACTGACGCAAGTATATCGCGTTGAGGAACCACGGGACGAACTCCTCGTCAAATTCCTCCTCTGAGTTGAACTTGTCCCGCTCGTCATCCACAGCATCCTCGGTGGGCGTGTCAAAGAGCTGCGACACCAGCTCCAGTACGTGGGCGGGAAAGCCTTTGTCGACCGGTTCTACGTCGAGCAGCTCAACTTTATCGCCGCCAGTTGCGAGCTGGCTTTGTTTTTTTTTGTCACCAATCTTGGAAACAAACTTGGGCTGAATAACCACGTTGGGCGGAACAAAAGGGAACGTTGCGCCTTCTCGCACCTTCGGCTCGTTATCCTTCACAATTTCGATCGGGGAGTTCGGAATGTCTGAGAGCATGCTCATGACTGTGTTTAGAATGACGTAGTTCAGAAACATGAGCATGTTCTCCTGCAATTCCGAGTCCAGCAGCGACAGGGGTTGCTCGTCGCCCAGCATCACGGGGAAGAGGAGTTCCCTCACGACTTTACTGTCGGGCCACGAGCCGGCTGGCCACCACTCCTGCTTGGGATGGCCTGGCCACGGAAAATCCATGGACCGCTCTGCCATGGACTTGCGAACGTGAAGGCCGCTCTGACGAGCCTGCCGCAGCATTTCGGCTCTCAGCAGCGGCACCTGAGGCGCCGCACGGGGCGGTGGCAGAGGGGAGTCCGGGGGACCGAAAAACCATGACATGCTTTACTTTTCAACCTCTTAAACTTAAATAATTGAACGCAGAAAAGAAAAGAGTCCGTCCCCTCCGCTCGTCTCGCCACCCTAGCAAGCATCCACATCCATTCGTCTCGCCGTACACGCTCGCGACCTGCGTCCCAGCTCCATGAGTGCGTCCCAGCGCACTGACACGATGAGCCCTAGACCGCTGCAGCGCTCTCTGCCCCGCTGGTCGGCAGCCGCCGCCGCCCCCTGTACTGGACATTCAAGAGAACGACATCACAGAGGCCGTCGAAACCGAGATTCGAGGCATGATCCAGGCATCACTCTATCATCTCCATATTTGATTCCACCGTCGTTTCCCGCGCAACGTCTTCCCTGTCCCAGGGAAGCGGCGATGCGGTCTTCGCTGCGCATCTACACTTCAACACTCGTGAGCTTAAATTTGTGCTCGCCGCTTTGCGTGGTTTCCAAAATGGTGAGAGTAAGCGTGCATAGGTCACCCTCGGCGCCACTCGTAGGGACAGTAGAATATCGGTCTAAGGAGGTGCGCGAAGTGGAGTGCGCATCGACCTTCTGCTCTTCGCATCGGCAGCCTCCGTTGCAGGTCACTGCGACCTGACCCATGTGCTCGTATGATGTAAGATACCGAAGAAGAACAGGAGGGGAAGCGCGAGGAAGCAAAAAAGTGATGGAAATACTCGCACCTGGCGTTTCGCCGATCCACCCGGGTTTGTTGCGCATGCGGTCACGAACAACCTCCCCTGCGACAAGCCGCCACCCCGTGCTCGTTGCGTTTATCTGTGCAGGTGTGAAACAAGAATGCGCCTCCGCGGACAGCGGGGTGGTGGAGCGAGAGGAACGTTCGACAGGCTCCGGGTGGCCATGGGAGCACGGCACGCTCGCAGCATCCGACAACAGCAGCAGTAGCGCGTCAGCGATGACCCGCGATCCAAAGATGGGGTTGGGGTGTATGACGTCGCCCATGAATGCATTCAGCCAGGTGCACGTGGACCACCCGAAGCGAGACGACAGTTTGTCACGCAAGCCCGCGGCAAGCATTTCGCGGATGCTGACGACAGCCCACCCGTTGCGCCGCGCAAGGGCGTGGGTCTGTGCGTCTCGCGCGGGCACCCCGTCCTTGTCATCCTGACCAGCAGTGACAATCCGTCTCTCGAGGGCAGCCTGAGACTGGGCGGAGCACTGGCCGCAAGGTTCGCCCCCGTTAGCAACGCAGACTCTGTTCACGTAGTCTTGCCAAGACTCGCTTTGTCTCTTCGAAAAATCTTGCGGACCCACGATGTGAAACGACCTTAAAATCACCAGAGCAGGCGGCGTC
The DNA here is from genome assembly GCA_040399645.1 of Caulobacteraceae bacterium. Lineage (GTDB taxonomy): Bacteria > Pseudomonadota > Alphaproteobacteria > Caulobacterales > Caulobacteraceae > CAISGS01. The sequence goes on from JBBARR010000091.1 coordinate 2,773, forward strand.
GACATCCACTGGGAAACTTTCTCATACAAGCTCTCGATGATTTCCGCGTCAGCGCCTTCCTCGGCGCCCTCGAACAGAAGCAGGTCGACTGGGCGGTCTTTTGGAAGCCGGTGTTCCACACACCTGTCATTCAGCGCCTGAATCAGAGTCGTCGCAGCAATGCCTGCATTTACATACAGGTGCTCAGGATGCGGCCACGTGGCGTTGACAGCCGCCATAAAGAGGGACATGTAGCCTTCTGTGTAGCAGGAAGCGTGACCCTTTTCGAAAGTTCCCTGCACAATGGTTGGAAAGGCGGTCATTCCGGTCTCCGTGAGAAGGTGTTGACTTGGGACGTAGCAGCCGCTAAAGTCGGCAACGATGGAGGAGCCGAAGGCCATCACCGTGATTGGTTTGCCCGCTCGAAGCTTGGAGAGGATGGGTGCCCAGGAATACGGGCTCGATGTAGATATTGCGTCTCGAGCAAGCCTGCCCCGGTTCCACCATCTTGTATCTCTAGATTCCATCAGAAGTGCCAACGAGGTAACATTATCAGTCGCCGTCGACGGGGCTCCTTGAAAGCCTGACAGGGAAGAAGGCCATTCTGAAGGCAAGCGCGGAAAGAAGGGACCCGGGCAGCCACGACAAGAAACCACGAGAAAGAAAACCCCTAAAACGAGTCGGGGCATTTTGGTGTAGCCAGGTTCAAAACATAAATATTGCCATAAAAGTACAGGGGGGTCCCACTATTAAGAAGTTCCACCTTTAAGAAGTCATTGTGTGTCA
>JBBARR010000092.1:0-2178 GCA_040399645.1 Caulobacteraceae bacterium
TTTCGGCCCGAGATATTCTCAGCGTGCTATCGGGTCACTATAGGAAAAGGATACCCCCACTCATAGCAATGGCGGTGCCGACAGAGCGGGTGTACCAAGCCGGCGGCTACTACACCCGCATCATCAAGTCCGAGTGGCTCCTCGATGAGGGGCCCACCTACGCGGAGTACGGCGCTGCGCCCCTCGAGCTCTGCCCCGCGGCGAGGGAGAACATCGAGGAGCTGCTCGCCACGCACAGGCCCTTCGATGTCAAGCTCGTCTTCACCTGGCGGACCATCCACAATGCGAGTGGTGAAACCCATGACCACCACAACATGCTTACATTTTCGGTGTCGCCGCAAAGGCTGGTGAACGGTGACATGGCGCTCTACAACTTCCACGTCTTCGTTCAGAGCGTCAAGGCGGAGTTCGACCACCTCGTCGAGGGCAACGAGAAGTTGAATAAGTCGGGCATCAGCCACGACAGACTCCAGGCCGTGGATGTCTACCTCACAGGCGGCCTGGAGCTGAACGCTGTGACGCGAGCGAAACCCCTCATCTTCGGGGGCAAGTGGGTGACCCTCCCATCCACGCTCTCGAACAAGAAGGCCCTGCTGAACATTCAGAACGAGGACGATCAGTGCTTCAGGTTATGCGTCCTCGCCTTCATCATGGGCCGCAGCGCCAAGTCGTGCAACGACGCGCGCTGGCCTGGGCGCTACATCGACAACCCCCGCCGCGGAGGTCCCACTCCCGAGGGCTGGAAGCCGCAGTACAAGGTCTTGGACCTCGATTGGTGCGCGATCCCAAACGACCGCGCCACCAACTTTGAGGACATCCCGGCCTTCGAGGCGGCGAACGACCTCGGCATTTACGTGTATATCTACCGCGACCACGGCGAGGACACCTCCAAGAAGGCGGGCGTGAAGCGCGCACTCGATGTTGACCCTGATGACCGCCGCCCGACCTTCGTTGAGCTGCGTAGGACCCCTGCGACCATGCGGGCGCACGAGAAGGAGATCAAGCTGCTCCTCTACCAGGGGCACTACCTCCTGATCACCGAGTTCGAGTGGCTCGTCAACCAACAGCACAGCGCGGCGAACAGGCGACAGCATGCGGCCCACGTTTGCTACCGCTGTATGACACGCTTCGACGGTAGGTACAAGAAGAGCTACGAGGCGCACATCGCAAGGATGGCCTGCAAGCGGCGGTTGGTGAACAAGCGGACCGCGACCCTCCAGCTTCCCTCGCCGGAGAAGGCGATCATGGAGTTCACCGCCTGGGGCAAGCTCGTGCACGCACCACTCATTGTTGTGGCCGACTTCGAGTGCTTCACGACCAAGGCTGACCTCAAGCGCGGTGCCTCCACAGTCGTCGCGACCAACGACAGCGTCGCCAGCGTCTGCTACGCAGCGATCGGCAACGATGGCTACGAGCCGCCCAAGGAGCACGAGCTCTGTTACTGGGACCGCGAGGACCCGGCCGTTTTCCTCATCACGCAGCTCCTGAAGCTCACCCTCCACTTCAAGAAAGCGAAGAACGCTCACCCTGCCCTGAGGTTGACCGAAGAGATCATGCGGCAGGTAAGCGACGCAACGCACTGCGCCCTCTGCCGCAAGCCTCTCGACAACGACCGTGTGGCCGACCACAATCACTTCACAGGTGAGTTCCGAGGGGTCATGCACACGACCTGCAACAAGAGGTACCGCGTGAACCTCAAGATCCCGATCTTTTTCCACAACCTCATGGGCTACGACGGCCACCCCATCGTGAGGGCCATTCGCAGGATCGTCGCAAACCCCGAGCTCCTCAAGCACTTCGAGGAGAATACGAAGGACTTTGACGAGGACGAGGAGGAGGACGAGAGCGTCTACGAGAGCTTCAAAGTCGGGAAGCTTAAGTTCCAGGTCCTCGCTAAGAGCGACGAGCGGTATCAGACCATCACCTTCGGGCCGCTCGAGTTCAAGGACTCCTACCGCTTCATGGAGAAGGGTCTCGACGAGTTGGTGGAAGCTCGGAAGGGCGACTCTGGGGTCGAGCTGGCCTCGGCCTTCCCCCTGCTAGCCTCCCGCCACCCCCACCGGGAGCACTTGGAGCACTTGGTACGCAAGTTCAAGATGCCCTTCGGCGCCATGATCGACCGCACGGTCTTCGCGCGCCCCCCCGTGCTGGAGCCCGAGGAGTACCACAACTTCTTCA
>JBBARR010000092.1:2278-3471 GCA_040399645.1 Caulobacteraceae bacterium
CGAGCCTCCACGACCTCCTGGACTTCGCGCCCGTCGCCAAGCGTGCTACCAAGGAGGAGGAGCTCAGCGAGGGGCAGCGGCAGAAGATCGCTGCCTACGGCTGCAAGGTCGGCGGCGAGAAGCTGATGCCCTACCTCGGCAGACAGGAGCAGGTCGGGCTCCACATCGCTCTCCTGAAGTACTACACCGAGCGGATGGGCGTGAGCTTCGGCAACGTGACGCGCGTCTGGAAGTGGAAGCAGGAGGCTTACATGAAGACCCACATCCTCGAGAACGTTGAGATCCGGAGCAGGATCCCGAAAAGCGATCCGCGGAACGAGCTTGCTAAGCGGGAGTCCAATGGCCTGTACGGCATGCACCTGCAGAACAAGGCCGACTACTGCAACACGACCATCCATGCGAAGCACGACAGCTTCGTCAAGGCCGCTGAACAGCCCCTCCTGCATGACTTCCACATCTTCGACCCGCAGGACGAAGGCTTCCTCGGCCTCGTGCGTAAGGCCAAGGGTGCTGCCATCACCATGGACACGCCAAGGCTTGTGGGCTGGGCCGTCCTCGAGCTTTCCAAGCGCCAGATGTACTACAACTGGTACGATGGTGTGAAGAAGGTCTGGCCAAACGCGCAGCTCCTCATGATGGACACGGACTCCTTTCACGTGAAGGTGGAGTCCGAGAATCTGATGGGGGATATCGAGAAGGTCAACACCGGTGCCTACGACGACTTCCGCATCGACACCTCCAACGTTGAAAAGCCTGGTGCCAACAAGAACGCCTTGGGCGTGCTCAAGCTCGAGTACCACGCCGTCGAGTTCTGCGGCGTTCGCGCCAAGTGCTACTCCGAGCTCACCGCCGACGAGGCCACCGTCCGCAAGTTCAAGGGCGTGCCCTCCAAGGTGGTGAAGAGGCACATCATGCACGCAGACTTCAAGGGGATCGTGCTCGACAGCTCCGACGGCCTCGTGGACGGTAAGACCAAGACCGTTGAGGTGCGGAGCATCCAGTCGAAGGAGCACTCCCTCGAGCACCGCATCTCCCGGAAAAAGTCGCTGGCACCGGCGAACGACAAGGTGTATGAGATCGAGGGGTTCCGCTCGCGGCCGCTCGGGCACTACCTGAACCAGTCCTGATATGAGATCCTGATATGAGGTGTACGAGGTTGCGTCGCAGTTGCTGCTCACCTGACTCGGGGGAGT
>JBBARR010000093.1:0-3279 GCA_040399645.1 Caulobacteraceae bacterium
ATTGATCGGCCATGCCGCTGCCATGCCCGTTGCAAAATGAAGCAGATTTAAATCCCTAAAGTCGTGCCAAACTCGTGGATCCACGAGCCGATGGTTCGCAACAAACATTGGAACTGATTTTGTGCATTGACAACCCTATTGACTTGAACTGTCCACGCAAAAGGCGGCGTCTTTGCTTTCGTTCTTCGGCAGCTGCAAACTGCTTGAATCGGTGCTTGAAAACATGACCCGCCAAGCCCTGATCGCTGGCGGTGGTGTTGGCGCTTTGGCAGCGGCGTTGGCGGCTGCTCGGGCCGGCTGGGAAGTCCGGCTGTATGAGCAGGCCAACGCTTTTTCTGAAGTCGGCGCCGGCATTCAGCTGGGGCCGAATGCAACGCGCCTGCTGCACAGCTGGGGCTTGGGCCGGGCGCTCAGCCAAGTCGCAGCCTTTCCAGAGCAGCTCAGTGTGCGCAGTGCGTCCAGCGGCCATGAACTCGGCAGCTTGGCGCTGGGCAGTCGCTGTGTCGAACGCTACGGCGCGCCCTACGCGACGCTGCACCGAGCTGACCTGCACGCCTTCCTGTTGGCCGGCGTGGCCGGTCGCGGCGAGGTGCATCTGAACCTGAACGCACCCGTGGCAGGTTTCACCAACACCCCTGAAGGCGTGCAAGTCGGCTGGGCTGATGGCCACCTTGTCGAGGGCGATGTGTTGATCGGTGCCGATGGTTTGTGGAGCACTGTGCGCAAGCAGGTCTTGGCCGATGGGGCGCCGCAGCCGACCGGTCACCTGGCTTATCGCGCGCTGGTCCGCCAAACTGATTTACCGTTGGCGCTGCGCAGCCAGCAAGTCACCGTCTGGCTGGGGCCGCGATTGCACGTGGTGAGCTATCCGGTACGGGCTGGCGAGATGCTGAACGTGGTGGTCATCTTGCACGGCAAACTACCGGTCGACGTCCAAGACTGGGACCACGCTGGTTTGGCGGCGGACGTACAGGCCGGTCTGGCGGGGCAGTGCGCCGAACTGTTGGCCTTGGTTGAAGCCATAGCGGACTGGCGTTTGTGGGCGCTGTGCGAACGGCCGCCACTGCACAGTGCAGATCAAATGGCCAGCGGCCGGGTGGCGTTGCTGGGCGATGCCGCGCATCCGATGCGGCCGTACCTGGCGCAAGGCGCGGGGATGGCGATTGAAGACGCAGCCGAACTTGGTCGTTGTTTGGCAGGCGTGGTCAGGCCGCTGGCCGACGTGCCGCTGGCGCTGCGCCACTATGCTTTGCAACGCTGGCAGCGCAACGCCCGCGTACAGGCCCGAGCCTTGCGCAACGGCAAGCTGTTCCATGCCACGGGCCCATTGCGGTTGGCCCGCGACGTGTCGCTGCGGCTGCTCGGTCAGCGCTTGCTAGACGTGCCGTGGTTGTACGGCGAATCTGCTTCAAGCAGCCCCATCCATGCGCCCAGAGCGACTCGCTGACAGCATGTAGGGCCGCTAAGATCTCGTTAGGTGAGCAGAAAAAATCAACCCCTCAACATCAGGAGACGAAATGAGTTCAAACAACCAAGTCGCGGTCGTCACAGGCGCTGGCACCGGCATCGGCCGGGCGGTGGCGTTGGCCCTGCTCAAAGCCGGTTACAGCGTGGCCTTGGCCGGTCGCCGCGCTGAACCGCTGGCTGCAGTTGCAGTTGAAGCTAAGGCACTGGGTTTTGATCGTGTACTGGCCGTGCCGACCGACGTCTCCCAACCCGATTCCGTGACGGCATTGTTTGAGCAGACGCGCCAGGCCTTTGGTCGCGTCGACGTGCTGTTCAACAACGCCGGTGTGGGTTTGCCATCGGTCGGTTTTGAAGAGCTGACTTATGAGCAGTGGCAAAACACCGTCAACATCAATCTGACCGGTTCTTTCTTGTGCGCGCAAGCAGCGTTTCGGGTGATGAAAGCGCAAAGTCCGCAAGGCGGCCGGATCATCAACAACGGCTCGATCTCAGCGCATGCGCCTAGGCCAAACTCGGCGCCCTACACGGCCACTAAGCACGCCATCACCGGACTGACCAAATCGATCTCTTTGGACGGTCGCAAGTACAACATCGCTTGCGGTCAGATCGACATTGGCAATGCCATAACGGAGTTGTCACAACGCATGTCCACGGGCGTGATGCAGGCCAACGGCGAGATCGCCATTGAAGCCATGATGGATGTTGCAAATGTGGCCAATTCGGTGGTCTACATGGCCAGTTTGCCGTCTGAAGCGAACGTGCAGTTCATGACCGTGATGGCCACCAAGATGCCGTTTGTCGGGCGCGGCTAAAAATTAATTCAGCCGGCCCAGCAGCAAAAATTCCATCAAGGCTTTTTGCACGTGCATGCGGTTTTCGGCTTCGTCCCAGACCACGGACTGCGGCCCGTCGATGACGTCGGCGTCGACCTCTTCGCCGCGGTGCGCGGGCAGGCAGTGCATGAACAGCGCGTCGGGTTTGGCGGCGGCCATCATGTCGCGGTCGACGCACCAGTCGGCGAAGGCTGTTTTACGGGCTTCGTTTTCGGCTTCGTAGCCCATGCTGGTCCAAACATCGGTGGTCACCAGATCGGCACCAGCGCAGGCTTGCATCGGGTCTTTGAAGACGGTGTAGCTGTCGGCTGAACGGATGCCGGCTATCGACTGGTCGACTTCGTAACCGCCCGGTGTGCTCAGGTGCACTTTGAAACCGAGGATTTCGCTGGCCTGCAACCAGGTGTTGGCCATGTTGTTGCCGTCGCCGACCCAAGCCACCGTTTTGCCTTGGATCGAACCGCGGTGTTCGATGTAGGTGAAGATGTCAGCCAAAATTTGGCAGGGATGAAACTCATTCGTCAAGCCGTTGATGACGGGCACGCGCGAGTGCTCGGCAAAGCGTTCAATCTTGGTTTGCTCGAAGGTCCGGATCATCACCAAGTCCACCATGCGGCTGATGACTTTGGCGCTGTCTTCAATTGGCTCAGCGCGCCCCAGTTGGCTGCCTTCGGTGGTCAGGTTGACGACCGTGCCGCCGAGCTGGTACATGCCGGCTTCAAAGCTCACGCGAGTCCGGGTCGAGGCTTTTTCAAAAATCATGACCAGCGTGCGGTCAATCAGGGGCTGGTGTTTCTCGTAAGCCTTGAACTTTTTCTTGATCAGGGCGGCACGCTCAAACAAGTAAGCGTAGTCGCTGGCGTTCAGGTCGCTGAACTGCAGGTAATGTTGGAGTGGCACCGCAGTGGATGGGTTCACGCCTTGTCCTTCAGCAGCTGATGAACAAGCGGGCACAAAATGCCGACCACTTCGTCGGCTT
>JBBARR010000094.1:0-3183 GCA_040399645.1 Caulobacteraceae bacterium
CGGGCAAAACCCTTGAGCTGGGTGGGGGTCAGGTGCTCGACGACCTCGATACAGACCCCGGCATCGAACTTGCCCTCAAGATCGGCGGTGGTGCCGATAATATAGTTGGGATGGACCGAGTGATTGGCCGGAGGGAAGCGCTCAATCCCCCAGAAGGTCGACTTGCTCTGGGGCAAATAGGTCGCCAGCGAATCGAGCAGATAGCCCGCGCCCGCGCCCAGATCGAGGAAGCGTTTTACCGGTCTGCGGGCATAGAGCAGGGTCTCAGCGACCCGGCACAGGGCCGCGCCATAGGCCCGCGAGCGTGCAGCCTCATCCTCATTGACCCAGTAGCTGGCATCATAGTCGCGAAGGGGGCGGCCCTCATCAAATTCGATCAGATAGTGCGGATCCAGAAAGATGGTGTCGCAGGTCTTACAGCCAAAGAAATTATAGCCATCGACCACGGTCTCTTGATTGATCCTTGAGGACAGGCAGACCGGGCAATGCTCTGACATGAAGGCGACTTTCAGACGTGATGGCGCTCGCAAGAGCCTGCAGATTAGATCAAACTATTCTAAATTGAGCAAAGGCCTCATTGCGTCGCAACCCGCAGCAATGCCGTGGTGATCGCGCACGAAGGTCCATCCGGCCTCAGTGATGTCGCTCCAGCGCTGTTGATCTGAGGCCAGGGCCAAGACCGCATCGGCAAAGGCCGCAGGCTCATCGGCGATCAGGGCGTGGACGCCTTCGGTTAGGTTCATGCCCTCAACCCCGATGGTGGTCGAGACGACCGGCACCCCGGCCCCAAAGGCCGAATAGATCTTGCCCTTAACGCCTGCCCCATAGCGAAGGGGCGCGACAAAGATGCTGGCGCTGGCAAACAGGGGACCCAGGTCATCGATCCGGCCGGGAACCAGGATGTCGCTCGCGGCAAGGCCCAAGACCTCCGGGGTCGGATTGGCACCGGCCAAGACCAGGCGGCTACCGACCATGCGGTGGCGGATCAGCGGCCAGATCTCCTGCGCCATCCAGGCGGCGGCATCGATATTGGGACTATGGCCATAGCCGCCCAGAAACAGGATGTCGCGCCTTGGCGGGCCAAAGCCACTGGCGCGCTCGGGCAGGTCGATCATGAAGGGCATGACGGCGACGGGCTTGGTCAGCTTGGTTTCAGCCTCCAGCAGAGCCTTTTCGACGGTCGAGGGCACGCAGACCACATGGGCCTTTTCCATCACTGCCAACTCGGTGGTTTTGAGCGATTTTGCGGTGGCGCGCAGCAGGTCCGAATTCTCGACGCTCGCCTGCCGTTCGACCCGAAGATAGTGCAGGTCCATATTGTTGAAGACGATCTGCGCCTGCGGGCAGTGCTTTTTGATCGCTAAAACGGCGTCCTGCATGACGTTGAAACGGAAGACATGGACCACATCGAACAGATGGCCGTTTTCCTTCAGATAGGCGTCAAGCTTGTGATGGAACGGCGCATAGACACACTCGATCCCGCGCCGCAGCAGCGGATCAATGTAGCGCGGCTGATAGAGCCAGTTGTCGAGCGGGACATAGGTGACCTTGTAATCAAGGGCTTGGAACACCTCCATGACCTTGACCGTCGTGACCGAGCCCGCGTCCTGATCGGGCGTTGGGGCCGTGGCGTCTATGACCAGAACGCGTTTGGACACCTTGCGCTCGCGCTCAAATTCAGGGGCCACGCCATTTTGCCGGTGATCGGCGAGCACCAAGGCCCAGCGATCCTTGAGCCGCTCCTGATTGATCACCTGATAGGCCTTGGCACCAGATCCTAAGTCCGTACCCGAGGTCTTGCCCTCATAGTGGATGACGCGTGAGAGGGGCTGCATCCAGACCTCGTGCCCGGCATCGCGGATGCGGAAGGCCAGATCGGAATCCTCGCAATAGGCCGGCACATAGGCCTCGTCGAACCCGCCCAGCGAATGCCACAGATCCGCCGGAACAGCGATGGAGGCCCCCGAAATATAGTCCGCCTGACGGGCGTAAGCATATTGCGGCCGGTTGGGATCATCATCGCGGCCATAGTTCCAAGCCGAGCCATCTTGCCAGATGATGCCGCCCGCCTCCTGCAGCGACCCATCTGGATAGAACAGCTTGGACCCGACAAGGCCCGCCTTGGGAAACAGGCTAAAGCTGCCGATTAGCTCGTCCAGCCAACCAGCGACGACCCGAACATCATTATTGAGCATCACCACATAATGGCCGCGCGCGCGCTCGGCGACTTTGTTGCAGTTGCGGATAAAGCCCTTGTTCTGGCTGTGCCGCAGATGGGTCACATCGAGCAGGTTGGGCAGGTGCAGGCCGCTGTCGTCGGGCGAACCATCATCGCCGATTAGGATCTCGAACCGATAGCGCGTCTCGTGCCCGATCAGCGAGTCCAGACAGTTGAGCGTATAGGCCAGTTGCCCATAGACCGGGATGATGATCGACACATCCGGCCCCGTACCATCGGGCCCGACCAGCGCTGAACGGCCACGGGCATTTAAAAAGGCAACGGCGTCCGAAAATCTCGGGCTCGCACCGAGCAGGTCGAACCGCTCGATAAATTGCCGACCCCGCTCAGCCTCTGGCGGCACCGCATCATCGGTGCGCAGATCATAGGCGCTTAAGAGTTCGCGAGGCGTGTTGGGCGCATCAGCGACGGGCCAGGGGATGGGCCGCTTGGGCGCGGGCGGCGGTGTGTGGCTCGTCGTAGGCGTTAGTGTGTCCTGACCGACACTTACGCTCGATAGGCGCACCCGCTCAGCGGCCTGCGCATTCATAAACTGACGCCGCTGTTTCAGCCGCTCGGGCAGTTTTAGGCTCACGGTCCAATAGATCAGTTTCAGAACCTGCCGCGTCCGGGTCGACAGACCTGGATGGCGCGCCATCCATTGGCGCACGGGCGCCGTCATCCGCCAGGTCGTGCTGGTGGCAATGGCGCTATAGGCCGCCGCGATCTGAGCCTGTCTCTGTTCCAGCAGGGCTAGCGATTGCGCTTGCTCGCTCATCTGGCGGTTGAGGATGTGATTTCTAAGGTCTGACTGAGCGTTGGTCTCTGCGAGGGCCCGCAGTTGTCTTGCTGATTCGGCCTCTGCCTCGGCCTTAGCATCCGCTAGGGCGTGAAGGTCTCGCGCGGCTTCGGCTTTGGCGTCCAAAATGGCCTGCTGCGCCTGATCATAGGTGGCTTGCAGTTCG
>JBBARR010000095.1:0-2914 GCA_040399645.1 Caulobacteraceae bacterium
GTCAGGAAATGATCACGGCGCTGACCCACCTGCAGCATGCCCGGGGCAAGAACGTCGTTTTTGTGGCCATCCTGGACAGCAAGACCGACGACTTCGGCCGCAAGGTGTTTGTGCCGCAGATTGAAGGCAGCGCCACTGCGCTGCAACTGCCGGGCATCGTGGACGAAGTAGTCACCTTGGCAGAAATCAAGGCCGAAGACGGCAGTTCATACCGGGCCTTCGTCACCTCGACCATCAACAGTTACGGCTATCCGGCCAAAGACCGTAGCGGTCGACTCGATTTGCTCGAACCCCCGGACCTAGGCGCATTGATCGCCAAGTGCGCCGGCACGCCAAGTGCGCCAGTCAGCCCCGCAAGGCCAATCGACATCGCAATTCAAACCCACACACATACCCACACAAATACCCCAACCCAATCTCAGGAGCAACTGCAATGACCAATCCCTCATGGAACGACTTCAACGACGCCGATGCCCAACAAGGTGCATTCGAGCTGATCCCCAAAGGCGCCATCGTGCCCCTGCGCATGACTATCAAACCCGGTGGCCATGATGACCACAGCCAGGGCTGGACGGGTGGTTACGCAACCCAGTCGTTTGATACCGGCGCGGTCTATCTCGCCTGCGAGTTTGTCGTCACAGCGGGCCCGTTTGTCAAACGCAAGCTGTGGTCGAACATCGGACTGCAGTCGCCCAAGGGCCCAACCTGGGGCCAGATGGGTCGCAGTTTTATCCGCGGCACGCTCAATTCCGCACGCAATGTTCACCCGCAGGACAACACGCCCCAGGCGAGCAGCGCGCGCCGGATCAACAGCTTTGCCGATCTGGACGGCATCGAGTTCATCGCCCGCATCGATGTGGAGAAAGACACCAAGGGTGAAGACCGCAACGTGGTCAAGCTCGCCATCGAGCCCGATCACAAGGACTACGCGGCGCTGATGGGTGGTGTGCCAAGGGGGCCTGCCGGCGGCGGCAACCCCGGTGCGCCGGCACTGGCCACGCCGGTTTATCAGGCACCAGCCCAAATTCCACAAACTGCACAACGCGCACCTGTGACGGGTAAACCGTCTTGGGCGCAGTAAGAAGCGAGGGTATGACTATGACATTTCCATCGTGCTTCGACTCACGCCGCCAGTTCCAGGAGTGGAGCCAAGCTGCCAGGCGGTGTGATCCAGGTGACAGTGGCTTTTGCACCGATTGCACCAGCCCTTACCAGCAACGCATGGTCGCGCAGGAGCGGTGTGCTCACCCCGCAACCATTTTTGGCATCGGTGCGGACGGGGGTCTGGACGGACGCCGCCCGGAGCAAGAACGCATCGGCTATGAGGAGGGCGCGTGAAATGCTGGGTCTGCTCACGACAAGCCCGGGGGTACGGTCATACCGACAACCGGCACGGTATCGGCAACCCCAAACGCTACCCCATCGATTGGGTGTTTTGTTCCATGCGCTGCCAGGACGCATTTCACGCGATGTACGGCAACTGGCAGCGCGTACGCAACGGGGATATCGATATCAATGCAATCAAGGGGGTGGCCATGATTGATCCTTCGGAAATTGAATCAGCGGCGATGAAGCAGTGCCTGAAATGCTTTGGCGAAGCGGCGGGCGAAATTGGTTTTGCCAAACCGCTGGGTGACTACTCCGAAGCCCAGGCGCTCGCCGTGATCGAGGCCATCGTGACGGGCTACACCGAGGCGATGGTGGCGCACCACGAGACAACGAAGTTCCCGCCGGTGCGCGGTTTGCCGCACACACCCGATCCCATGGCAGTGAGCTCAGCCAATCCGTTCTCGGACATGGAAGACGACCTGCCCTGGATAGAAAAAAAGCAGGTGAAATCATGATCGACTTCAACGCATCAGCCAGCCTGTCCGGGCAAATCAGCGCTCTCATCGATAACGGACTGCAGCAGGCCAGAGCTGGGCAAACGAAGCGTCTCTACCTTGGCGCATCGCGTCTGGGGGTGGCCTGCGAGCGCCAGTTGCAATTTGAGTACGCGCAGGCCCCGGTCGATCACGGTCGTGATTTCCAGGGCCGGATTCTGCGCATCTTCGAGCGCGGCCACCTCAATGAGGCGTCGATGGTCACGTGGCTGCGTGGCGCAGGCTTTGATCTTCGCACCCACAAGGCCAATGGCGAGCAGTACGGTTTCTCAGTGGCCGAGGGTCGGCTGCAGGGGCATATCGATGGCGTCTTTGTGGCCGGCCCCGAGGGCTTCGCGTACCCAGCGCTTTGGGAGACAAAAAACCTGAACGCTAAATCTTGGCGCGACTTGCAGAAAAACGGGCTGGCCATCTCCAAACCCGTCTATGCCGCGCAGGTGGCGGTCTACCAGGCCTACCTTGATCTGCATGACAACCCGGCCATCTTCACGGCGGTCAATGCCGACACGATGGACATCTATGCCGAGTTGGTGCCGTTTGACGCGGCGCTGGCCCAGCGCATGTCCGACCGGGGCGTGAAGGTGATTGCCGCCACCGAGGCTGGCGAATTGCTGCCTCGCGCCTACCTTGATGCCACCCACTTTGAATGCAAGTTCTGCTCCTGGCAGGACCGCTGCTGGAGGACAAACCCATGAACACCACAGACAAAAATTTCCAACTTGAGGTTGATCCGATGATTGATGCCAAGCAGGCAGCGTGTTCGCTGCGACTGCCCCTGTACTGGTTTGCCGACCCCAAGATGCGCGCCAAGCACCGCATTCCGCACTATTTGCTCGGCGGCTTGGTTCGCTTTCGTACAAACGAGCTGAGTACTTGGGCGGCACACAGCAGCGCCGCTGGCGACTCTGACACAGATGCACAAGAGTCGGAGGGTGCCAGCCATGATGGACTTTAACGATATGACGCCGGTACCAACCCCGTCCACCGATGGCAACCGCGAAGATATTCGCGCCAGCTTGCTGTCGAGACTT
>JBBARR010000096.1:0-2867 GCA_040399645.1 Caulobacteraceae bacterium
GTCGTGGAGCTGGACTAGTCGAGCTCGCCAAGGCGAGCCAAAGCGGCCTGCATGACCGCCCCGCGTGCTTTGCGATACTCGGTCTCCACAGCATTCGTTGTCAGGCTCTGTAGGTCGGCTAGGGCTTCCCGGGCAAGCTTTGCGGCAAGGTGTTCCAGGGGCGTGCCTTGGGCTTCGGCGACGTCGGTTTCAACGGGAGCTTCGCTGCATATCGAGGAAGCATCATTGGAGCCACGCATGAGTTTCAGGACATCGCCTAGTTTCCCGTCGCATGGTCCGTTGTAGCCGCCTTGGTCCCTAGCGGCGTAGAAGGCCTTTGCAGCAATGATGCTGAGTCTGGGCTGGAGTCGATACTGCCCGGTCGAGGCCACGATTGAGACGGGAGACTTCTTGAGACCCTGATGAACGAAAACGGCCTTGAGGCCGAAGACTCTGTCATGAGAGTTCAGCAGGGGTAGTGCTGCGTACTGTTCCTCAGTGAGGTTGTTCATTTTATATTCAGCGGCCTACCAGAGGGATGGCTGACTTGAGCAGAGCAAATGCCTGATCGAGGGTCTTCTCGAAGTACTCCTTTTGCCGCTGCTGCCTCCGATCCCCGTGAAGCTGCATCGCCATTACTGCAGCTCTCTCCCGCTGCGTGTCTGTGGCCAAGTCCCTGAGGCGCTGCTTCCAGGCAGCATCCTCGATGTCCGCGCTGGCCTTGTTGACGCCACCGCGCAGGGCTTCGTAGAGTTCCGCAGCCTTTTTGTTGAAGGATACAGGCTCTGGGGGTAGTGAGCGTCTCTCCTCCTCTAGCGTACGAAGCAATGTCTCGTAGTAGGGTTTTTTCAGCTTCGCCTTGGAGACCTTGGCCACCGCCTGCAGCAACTGACGCTTTGCCGTCTCCGGGACTTCGGTTCTCGTCTTTGACTCGCCATCCGTCTTCCTCACTATCCTGTCTCCGCGTTTCTGGACCGTCTCTGTCTTGGTAGTCCTCAAGACGGCTCGACCCTCCCTCTCAGATGTGGCCTTAGTCAGCCGGGTAGTCTCTAGTGGCGGCATCGTTTCCTAACAGGCCCAACCTTTCCGGCATCAGCCGTCGGAGCCACCAGGGCATCAGCCGCCGGAGCCAGGGCATCAGCCGCCAGGGTCATAACGTTTGCTTTCTCGGCTTGTCCCCTCCGGTACTCTAGAGCGCACTTGCGGAGGTGGATAAGCCAGGGGTTCTGCACGGCGCCCACTGGCGTCTGCGGCATTTGCCTTTCCTAGTAGCGGGCGTCCATATGATCAGACCGCGAGGGGCTGCTTCCTAGTCAATCGGTAGCGCGGTGCCTTGTCGACTCCCTCGACCCGGAGCAGTTCGTGCCTCAGGAGTGCCTTGCGGACGTGCCCCCCTAGGTTGGGCTCGGAGTAGCCCTCGAGGAAGTACTTCGCCTGCCCCTGCTCGAAGGTTATGGAGGTCACTTTATAGGCCCGTTCGCTCCAGTGGTTGAAGCCGGCCTTGAACTCAGAGTACTTCCCAGGCTTCTGCACAATCTTCACGGAATCGCCCACGGAGATTACCGGATACTTCAGGTTGTTCTTGGCATGACTTGTGATGCTCTGGAGTACTGAATCCTCGTTTTCAGGCTCCCTGGCCTGCAGAGGCGTAAAGCCCGTCGTGGTGTGTAGCGTGTTATTGTAGAGCGCGACTACGGGTTTTATGACCGTAGTCCAGTTGCCGCGCCCTAGGGCCCTGAGGCGGACGTCTATTTTTTCTTTGAGGGTTCTGATGAGGCGCTCCACGAAGATAGGAGGAGTTCTGAGGGTAAGGTGCGAGAGGCTGTAGTACGTGAGGACCTTCTTGAAGGCGGGCGCCTGGAACTCGCCGCCCTCGTCGGACACAAGGGTGTTTGGAAGCCCCAGGACCTTGAGAACCTCTTCCAGCGCTGGGCCGGTGGATTCACCCGTCTTGGTTTTGATGGGGACGACGGCGGCTTGTTTTGTGAAGGAATCGATGGCGACAAAGCCGTACCGCAGAGGTCCGGCCCTACCACCAAAGTCGGCTAGATCGACCTGGATCTGGTCAAGCCTGCCGTTCGGGATGAAGCTGTTGTACCTATTCGGTCTCTTCCGTTGCCGGACCTCCTGCCGGTCCAGGAACCGCTTCACGTCCTCTCTTTTGATATTTGGGGCAATCTCCCTGGCCTGCCTCAGGGTATGTTCAATGCTCCCGAAGCCGGTGTGGACGTCATAGTAGACTGCCGAGATCACCCGGTCCTTCGGGTCCATTTATAGAAATGCAGGCAGCCATCAACGTTCACCGCGCGCGGGACGAGGTCTCGGAGTCCAGCAGTGAAGGCTCCGTCCGGGGGGACGAGGGCAGCCTCGAGGACCGGAGGCTCAGCCAGGAGGCCCTGGACGAGAGGACCCAGAGCATTCGGGAACGAGGTCTCCCGGTGAGGCTCTTTATGGAGGAGCTTCCGGAGGACGACGGCCTCTACGAGTCTAGGGTGCACGCGGAATTTGTCGAGGACCCCAATCACCCTAGCGGTGGCTATTGGCACGAGGCTCCTCCGGCACTCCTGATGATCAAGGTGAAGCCGCTCCCGGGGTTCACTAGTTTGCGCGACCGTCGCCGGAGACCCTCGGAGTTGTACCATATCGCGCTGTGCCTCACAAGCGAGCTGCACAGATTCGATCTGAGGGACGGGTCTGCGGGGGTGCGTGTGGCGAGGGGTCTTTATGGGGGTCTACGGGAGAGGTACCACGGGAAGCGGGCGTTGCTGCGCGGGTGGATGCAGGGCACCACGCTGACACTGTCGCGCGGCACAAGCGTTGAGGGGGGCAATAGGAACGTAGTAGACGACCCTGATGTTCGGATGTTTCGCGCGGCGGGCAGCTACAGC
>JBBARR010000097.1:0-2810 GCA_040399645.1 Caulobacteraceae bacterium
GCGACGCACGCGGCCATGGCAGACTCCGCTGCAGGCCTCATAGCGTTGCGCCAGTGGCCCAGGGGCCTCGAGCGGAAGTCCTCAACCCAGAAGGTCTTCCAGCTGCACGGGGCCAAGCTCTTCTTGCTCTCTGTGCGGTGCTCCAGGCTGTGTTCATGGGAGCGGAGGGTGTTGAAGGTCACACGCTTCGGCTTCCCGTCATTGTCCAAGCCGGTGTCGCGGTCGTGGACGATGGCGCGGTAGTCCTCGAAGCAGATCTGCTTGCGGGCCCCCTTTGTAACACCCTTGAACTTCAGCTCCTCCACGGTCTTCTCGCCATGTGCGGACAGAGTGGCGTAGACCTTCTCGGTGACACCGGCGTACGCGATCATGGCCGGGTCCTCGAGCTTCAACGCACCGAGCTTACCCTTGAAGGGGCACTCCTTGTTCGCCTTCGAGGTGTCGATGCAGAAGTCACCGAAGTCGCCACGGTTTGCCCTCGCAAAGTCGCCCATGAGGTCTTCGGTCTCGACTTTGAGGTAGAATGAGTCGGTGTCCATGAGCAACATCTGCACCTGCCCGGGCCGCGGCCACATTTTCAGCACACCGCGGTAGAGCTGCTCGTACATGTGCACCTTAGACAGCTCGAGGACGCACCATCCCACGACGCGCGGGGTCTTCAATTTGACGCCATCGCCCTTGAAACGGTTCACGACTGCTAGGAAGTGGTCCTTGATGTCGAATATATGGAAGGAGCGTGTGCGCCGGTTCGCCACGGCCGGGATGAAGGCATCGTGGTCGGTGTGGATGTAAGTGTTGGAGTGCTCCTCCATATTCTCGAGGAACTTCCCGTAGAGGCTGTTCATGATGATCTTCACCGTAAAGTTCATGGGGTGGTTCTTGGCGTAGCTGTTGCGAAGCCGCATGCACAGCTCGATGAACTCCCGCAGGACAGCCTTCTGCTTCCATCGCCTCACGTAGCGAACGTTCTCAAAGTGGACACCAAGGCGGGTGTAGCACTGGAGCAGGCGAACGTGGATGAGCACCGACTTCTGCGGGCCGAGAAAGGGCATCAGCTTCTCGGTAGTGCCCTTGCAGCTGAAGATGCTGGCGTTCTCCCGCTGCATCTCGGAGACTTCGTGTTCTTGAGGGATCCGTTTTGCCACTGGTGCCAAAAGGAGAAGGTCGTGAAGCCGCTGCGGAACGTAAAGGTCGCAACAGATCGCTCCGCCCTCCTCGTCATCGTCCCTGTAGGTCTCCAACCACGCCCGCACGCTATCGTCGGTGGCCATGGTGTCCAGGCGGTAGTCGCCGGTCGGCAGGGCCATGGTCATCGCGTGGGGGTAGAGGGAGTTGGCATCCAGCGGCACGATGTGTGTCGTCGGCTTCGAGGGGTCGTACGAGGTGCACAGGGGGTTGTTCGCTTCTGCGTACCTGGAGAACACGCAGCTCAAGCCTCCCTTCGTGTTGTGGTTGAGGTCGTCGATCATCTCGTAGCCTCCGGTGCCCTCGCGGATAAGCTCGAACTCCGCCTTCGAGAGCAAGAGCGCCGCGTCCATCGCCAGCCCAGGCGAACCGATGTAGTGGGCAGGGTCCAGCCCCGTGAACTCGAGGGCAATGTTGCGGTAGGTCTCGAAAACGTCCGCCATCTGCAGTACATCGTTGATGACATAGACTCTGACCAAGTCGCCCAAGGTCCGGCACCCCAGGAGCTCCGCAGTCTCACGCTGTTGCTGGAGCTCCTTCTCCGTGACGGGCTCGCCCTTGAACTTGTCGTAGTACATGGACGGGTCGTCAAGGACGGGCGGCAGGTTGTCGAGGCAGGCCCGATTCTGCATGGCGGCGAAGGGCATCTGGTACTTGCGGCAGAGGTGTGTGATATGCTCAGCATTAGGATGCCGTGCCGCCGTGATGGGGAACCGCTTCTTCAGCTCCTCGCCGTCCGTCTGCTTGTCGCAAGTCGCCTCGACCATGCTCGCCAGAGAGCACTGCATGTGCCGGCACGGATCCTTGAAGGTCAGCGGCCCGAAGCAGAAGGACGGGTAGGTCTCATCGGTCTTCGCCACCACGGTGAACTTCAACTTCGCCAGGTCGGGGAGCTCCGGGTACTCCTCGTCGTCGAGGTCCGGGATCCCGTCCATGTCGAACGCAACGTTCCGCATGTCGCCGATGGATGCTGCAAAAGCGGCCTGCAACCCCGGGTCTTGCCTGATCCTGGCGATGGCCTTGACGATGATGTGGCCATCGAAGCCTGCGAGGTTCCATGCATAGACCATGATTCTCTTCGGGAGCTTGTACTCGAGGTTGCACTTCGTGTGTGCGGCACCGCGGAACTTCCCTGTGAAGTGGTTGTGGTCGCGGACACGGTCGTCGCAGAGGGTCTCGCCGCAGAGGTGACACTCGTTCGCGTTGACGAAGCGTTCCTCATCCTCGGGTGTCATCTGGATCGGCACGGGGTGCTTGAGACGGTGCATGTAGTCCCGGGCCAGCGCGAGGAACCTGAAGACGAGCCAGATCTCAGGGTCCGTACCGCTGTAGTCCTCGCGAAGGAACTCCTTCGGCACCTCGTAGCCATCGCGCCCAACAGCGGCGAAGGCGACGCTCAGCACCTGATCGTTGTGCGCCACAACCTGCGTTTGCCCGCGCCGCTCGTCCTTTGGGACCATGGCAGTCTCGAAGTCAAAGTACGCCACGCATGGCACCTCTTGCCGCTTCGCATGGGCCTTGAACTTCAGGATGGCGTCCTTCTCCTCGGGCAGCGAAGCTCTCTTGGACGGCATGTTCATCAACTGCATGCAGTTGCCCTGGAGGTGGTTCTGGTAGTTACCCTT
>JBBARR010000098.1:0-2792 GCA_040399645.1 Caulobacteraceae bacterium
GGGGAACTTGCCGGTACGGTTCGCGGGCGGTTCGCCGAACCGAGGGGTTCGCGGGTGGTTCGCCGAACCGAGGGAAGCCTCTGGCCGGATGGGAATCAGAATCAATATTTTATACTCGCAATGTCTAGGGCGTGGTTCACACTGTCTTCCAGTCTTGAAGTGAGACGCCCCTGAAGAAGGAATGCGTTGCGGGTGGCTGCTTCTTGGCTGTGTGTTTGCTGCTGGCACGCCACTTCCGCCGCCGTCGTGGGAGGCCTTGTGCGCTCAGTATTCGCCCCTCTTGGAGGGCATCTATGCGGACCTCGCGCCTTGGGCAGGACGCGGCATCAACCGCAGCTTGGTTGACGCCAGCATACAGGGCAACGTGCGCACCCCGGGCCACGCCTCGCTGGCATTCGCGATAGCGCGCGGCAAGCTGTACATTGTTGACCGCACCCTCAGCGAGGCGCGCGCCGACGGCCCTTTCACGTTTATGCTCACTTACGTGTACGCGCTGCGGCACCTGGTGCAGCGGTATGGTGCGATTTTGCCGGATGTGGAGTTTGTTGTCACGCAAGACGATTTTCGGCGTGAGCCAGTGTGGGAGGACCCGATCCCTTTGTTCCAGTATTGCAAGAGCGCGGACGGCACGGCCATCCTGGTGCCGTACATCCATTTTTATACCAATCACTACACGCGGGCGAGGCTGGAGGCGTCTGACAAGGCTGGGCCGTGGCGAGACAAAAATACAACGGCTCTGGCGGGCTACACGTGCGGCTACAGCCGCTTTCGCACCACCGGCTGCGCGGCAACGGCGCGGCGCGACGAGAACGGCGTGGAAACGGAGCACCCGCGGCGCGTGCTGGACCGCATGTTGGCAGGCAACCCGCGCTTCAACGTCGGCTGCGCGTACAAAGGCATCGACGAGTGGGCGCGCAGCCGTATGGTGGTGCATGTGGATGGCTACGCGTGCAGCTCCAAGCTGGAGGCGGTGCTGTCGATGAACGTGGTGACGCTCAAGGAGGACAGTGGCTACTTTAGCTTTTTCCACCGTCTGCTTGTGCCCTACCGCCACTACGTGCCCTTTTGGAGGCACCGGCCGCAGGAGATTTACGCCGCGATGGCGTGGGTTGATTCCCACGCGGACCAGGCGGAGGCCATTGCAGCATCCGCGCGCGAGTTTGCGCGCACCTGGCTCAACGCACAGGCACTGGAGTGCCACTGGATGTTCCTGTTGCGCGAGTACGGCCGGCTGCTCACTTTCGACGTTGCGGCCGGCGTGCCCGCAGGCGGCGGCGCCGCGCCGAACGGCCACGTGTACACCGACGTGGACCGTTTTCTGGCGGACGTGCACGCGCATCCCGAGGACCGGGCACACTGGGGGCACACAAGTAACATTGAGCGCACGTGAGAAAAAGAACACACTCGACGGGTTGCTGTTTGTGCGTCTTCGAGCGCAAAAATAGAAGTATTTTTTAATGTCATGAGCAAGACCAGCGCGATGCGGCTTCTCCTTTCGCTTTTCACTCTGGCCTACGTTTTTACCGTAAACGCTATAGTGTACGACTTGAGTCACCTGTCCGCCTCGACCCAGAACGTGTGTGGCCCCTTGCAAGATGATGAAGGCTTGTTTATTTTCTCCCTTGTGCGCGGGATGCGACTCAGAACGATTCTTGAGATTGGCGGCTTGAGTGGGTACAGTGCACTAAACTTCCTTGCTGCCATGAGCAAGTCCGAAGACCCCATTCTTTACACTGTTGACATCAACCCTGTGCCCAAACAAGCTGTAAACCACATCACACTCACCAAAGATGCGCGACACCTCACCAGGAAGGACCTGGGGTCACAACCGCTGGACCTTATTTTCTTTGACTGCCATGAATACGAAGTACAGATGAGCGTATTCCATCGCTTCAAAGTGACAGGCATAATAAACAATAATACGGTCATCATGCTACACGACACAGATTTGCATCCGCACGGCGCGAATGTGTGCGGGGGAGAGGGAGCGCACCAACCGGTTGAGCGTCACATGGTCAACAGTCTGCGTGCGCAAGGATATGACATATACAACTTTCACACTCGCCACGATTTGCTCACGGCGGACCTTCTTGGTCGACATGGGGTGAGCGTAGCAACCATCTTCAAACCTCTGTCCTACTGACATTCTGGGTCCCAGCCGTACCTTGCGTCTTGTGTGTTGCTGATGCAGTCGCCGCCGCCGGGTTTGCCCGCTCAAGCGGCGTGCTTTGTACCGTTAATAGATACCTCCACGGTTAATAGATACCCGTTGGCGAAAAAAAATTATCATCATCTTCCGACCGTGCCCGGAAAGTGACGAGTATGTGTGTGTGTCTGTGTGATGAGATGATGGTGAAGATGTGATGAGATGAAATGAGGGTGTTGTTTTGATGGTTAAGGTGGTGACGGGAGCATCCTACTTTCCTTCCGCGTTCGCAGTGTCTTCTCACGAGCAGGAAGCACAAGTCACGGGGTGCCGAACGTGCGGGCTTCAGGCGATGTGGTTTCAGGAGCCACCCAAGGCGGAGGACCCGATTCTCTATCGCGCGGACGCAGGACGGTGCGATGGAGTCTTGTATGTTTATTGATGCACGCGTTTCGGCGTTTGCATCCTCTCGTCTTCAGCCGGTCGCTTGGGTGGTTAGCGCAAGGACACTTTTTGGCGGTGCTCAGCCGCCTCGGCTTGCAGCACGCGGCGCACACGTTCCTCCGCGCTCTCACCATACAGAGGGGTCCCACTTTTAAGAAGTTCCACCTATAAGAAGTGAGTGTGTGTCAGAAGCGTTAGTCAT
>JBBARR010000099.1:0-2726 GCA_040399645.1 Caulobacteraceae bacterium
CCGGCCTGACCGGTTGGGCGCAAGTCAATGGCCGCGATGAGTTGCCGATTCCTGACAAGGTCAAGCTAGACGTGGCCTATCTGCAGCGCCAGTCCTTGTGGTTTGACATACGGATCTTGTGGCTGACATTCGTCAAGGTGCTGAAGCGGGACGGGGTGTCGCATTGATGCTGGTGCATCACATGTTCATATGAACATGTCCTCGCACCCGCTCAACATACCGCATGACGGTATCCGGTTTGACCCAGCCACCCTTGACCATGATCTGCGGCAGACTGGCGCCTTGAGATAAAAGATCTTGCGCGCCGCCGACGCGCATGGAGTGCCCGCTGATTTCTTCAATC
The DNA here is from genome assembly GCA_040399645.1 of Caulobacteraceae bacterium. Taxonomy (GTDB): domain Bacteria; phylum Pseudomonadota; class Alphaproteobacteria; order Caulobacterales; family Caulobacteraceae; genus CAISGS01. The sequence continues at coordinate 344 of JBBARR010000099.1, forward strand.
ACCTGTGGGCTGAGCTTGGCCTTTCGCGCAAGGCCTTTGTAGATACGGCCAACCTGCCCCGCGCCCAAGCCTTCGGTGATGATCGTTTTGTTTTTCAGGCCCCGGATGATGAAGCCACTGTCTATGTTGGCGGCAGTGAGCCAGTCTTGAACAGCTTTGGTGGTGTGGGTCGATAAATGGACCCACTGCCCAGCGCCAACTTGGTCCGTCTTGCTTTTGCGCAGCAACACAGATGCCCCGTCCTCAGAAAGCCACTCCATGTCTTCGACCCGCAATGACACAAGCTCTGTCCTTCTGCGCATGGAGTCATAGGCCAGCAATAGCAAGGCCCGGTCCCGTAGCCCATGCAGATCGTCCCCGGTCACCGCAATCAGTTTTTTGAGAACGGGGAGGGTGATGGCGTAGGCCTGATCAAAACGATTGCCCAGTTGCCGGTGAAGTTTTCTGAGAGCCAGTTTGACCTCTGAGTGCTTGGTCGGGTCTGTAAGGTTGGACAGTCGGTGCACGGCACTGATGGAGCTGTTCTTGCGCCGGATGGTCGAGGTTTTGATGTTGCGGGTGGTCATGGTCATTAGGAATGCGGCCACTGTGTCTGCCTCGGCCGGCAGGGCGTTTTGGTCGTGCGCTTCGCAGTAGCCGATGAACTCCTCCATGTCTGCGCGGTAGGCGCGCAGGGTGTTGGGGGCGTAGGCGCCTTCAACATGGGTGAGGGTTGCGCTCAGCAGCGCTCTTGGATTAAGATTGATTATATAAACTCTTTAATGACACTTTAAGTGTCTCATAAGAATTTAAAAGTGTCAATAATTACTTCTGAACAAGTTCGTGCTGCAAAGGCAATGTTGAAGTGGTCTGGGGAAGACCTCTCCAGAATCGCGGGTGTGAGTCTTTCATCTATTCGTCGCGTAGAGGCTTCGTCGGGCGTGCCAGAGGGGCAGCAGGTCAAGACGCTCTTAGCCATTCAGCAGGCGTTGGAAAAAGGTGGCATCGAATTTATTGGCACACCTGAAGACGCGCCAGGTGTTCGTCTGCGGCTTAATTTGACCGCCGACCAGGGCAATTCAAAATCACTTCCATGACCAAGGCCCGCACATGAGCACCAAGCCCGTCATCAACAAATCAACCCAACTGGCTAGCCCGTCGATATCGTCCTTACTGGGCGTTGTGCAGGTCATGCCGGGTGAGTCGGAGGAGTTCTATAGGGTGGGCCTGCTCGCGACCATCGAGGAGCTGGGCGCCCAGACGCCCTTGCAGGTCTACCTTGCAGAAAAGATTTTTGAGTGTCTGTGGTGGATGCGCCGCTACGAGGAGCAAAAGCGCGCGGCCCTGATTCACGAAATGGCCAGGCTTCTTGATCCGAACGCGGGGCAGGGCGTGAAGATGCCGGCTTCGCTGATCCCGGCTTTGGATGCCATGCTCGCAAACCGCGTTGATGAGAGCCTCGTGAAGGCCCTTGAGCGGTGTAGCCAGTCGATGGAGTCCCTACGCCAAAGGGCTTTTGCTATCAAGCGCGACTACCTGGTGACCATGGACGAGCAGGTGGCCCTCAAAGCCAAGACCCTCGCCGGCTTTCAGGCCTCGTATGAGGTGCTCGTCAACCGCAAGCTCAACGTCGAGCGCATGCAGCTCAATAACGAACTCCTGCGCCGTGACCTTCGCGCCGTGGAGCTCGAGGCGCCCAAGCATGACCAGCCCAAGAAAGCGCCTGGCCAATAGGGCTAACGCAAGCAAGTCCACCGGCCCCAAGACGGAAGCCGGGATGCGCGCCGCTTCACTGAACGCGACCACCCACGGCCTGAGCGTCGCGACCGACCCCGACTCACTGGACCCCACGTCCGAGCGTGTCGCTGCACTCATCGCCGCGGGCGGCATAGACCAGGCCATGGCGCGCGACCTGGCGGCCAAGATCATCGACTACGAGCGGTGCATGGAGCACCAGCGGGCCCGGCTTTTACAAGAGTCGACACCGCCCATGAGTCAAGAGCAGCATGACCAAAGGCTAGAGGGTCAGCTCAGGCACTTCTTTGGAACGGAGTTGGACATGCTCGATGACCACCTCGACCACCAGAAGTTCCTGAAGAAGAGGGTGCTGAAGAAGGACCTTAACTTTTGCATCAGCATGAAACTCAAGATGAGTAAGCTGGTAGCCACGATGCAGGCCAAGTCAGACCGGTCATCGCAGCTGGCAGCCAATAAACGTGAGAAGGGCGCTGCGCGGCACTACAAGCGCGCGACCAACCAGCTGATCAAGGGCCTGAAGGCGCTCGGGTAGGACTGGCAAGCCAGATGCGGGATGTTTTTTGCAAAACGAAGCCAAATTTTCAAGTGATCGGGTAAGTGGCTGGCCCGCTAAAACCTCATACCGCCCGCCATCGATGGCGGGCGG
>JBBARR010000100.1:0-2668 GCA_040399645.1 Caulobacteraceae bacterium
CAGTGAAAGTCTGGAGTCTTGTCAAAGCCTAGGCTGCGCCGGTAGCTTCCAAACCAATCGCTAAAGTAGCCACCGGGTTTGCCTGATCTGGTTGGTAAGTCCGGCCACAAATCATCTTGATTGCTTTGTTTGACCTTCGCAACATAGTCGAGGAATCCGAGGCGAATCAGTTCACTGTGAATTGGCACGTCTCGCAAGCCTGCTTTGGTCTTGACGTGCTGGCCGTCACCCTCGTTCGTAATTGCCAGCATAGGGACAGCCGTGTCGATGTGAACATCAATGACCCGAAGTTGCGCGAGTTCACCAAGTCGAGCCCCGGTGTAAAGCCCGAGAAGTGGAATCCAATATGCCGCATCCTTGCCTGCTTTATTGTTTGTGGGTAGTTGGTAGGCGGTGTGCAATGGTTGACTGAACAGCTTGAGCAGTTCGTCAGGTTTCCACGGTCTGCGTTTGTTCGTGGTTCTGAATTCGATGTCGATTCCAGTCCACGGACTTTGTTTGATCAGCCCGAGGTCTTGCGCAGCAAATTGAAGTAGCGACTTGACCCAGATTAAGCGGTCTCTGGCGGTCTTGCTGGTCGTCTTCCGGTCTGGATGTTCCAGCCATGTTCTGAAGGCTCCCCCGAGCTCACGGGTCAACTCTTCAATGGGCAGGTTGTTTGTAAATTCTTCGTAGAGGCGAACTGCACGGAGGCAGGCGTTAACCGTATCGTCAGACCTTGCTTTGCTTGGCTTCCACTTGCCGTGAATGTCCTGAAGGCTGTGACGGATAGCTGGCTTTGCCACTGTCTGGAACGTTGACTGATCGATGGGGAGGGGCTTTTGCACGGCCCCATACAAGACTTGGGCCCTCTTGATAGTTCCATCTCGAATAGCGTCTCGGTACGTGCAACGCCCAAGGGACTGAACGAACTTGCCGTTCTTGTATGTTTTCTGTAGCGGATGATTCAGCGGTAAAACTACCTGAAGGTAGTAGCTGCTGCCGCGTTGAAATAGCCCTGTTAATCCTGCCATATTGGCCTCACGTTGTTCCATCAACGTGACACCACATGCCACAGGTACATGCTACAAAACAGTGAATTTGGAGCTAACAAGCTGTCAGGTCATTGAAATCATTCACTATTTTCAAAAAAGGTGACGAGCCCGACCCCGGCACTGGCTCCACAGTTAGGGCTGCTTGGTTCCCCATCTGACCCGGTTGGCCGCTTCACCATGCGGGGAGGCCCGTCACACTCCATTGTAATGGACTTGCAGCGTGCGAAAAGCTCAGGCTGCTTAACTTGAGGATGATTTGCGGGCACTTTAGAATGCTGCGATGTCTTATCTTGTCCTTGCTCGCAAATACCGCCCCAAGAATTTTTCGGAAATGGTCGGGCAGTCGCACGTGGTGCAAGCCTTGAGCAACGCCTTGGGCACTCAGCGCTTGCATCATGCGTATTTGTTCACGGGCACGCGCGGTGTGGGCAAGACCACGGTGTCGCGGATTCTGGCCAAGTCGCTGAACTGCACCGGTCCGGACGGCACGGGTGACATCACGGCCACGCCTTGCGGTGCGTGCGAGGCCTGCAGAGACATTGACAGTGGCCGTTTTGTGGATTACACCGAACTCGATGCGGCCTCGAATCGCGGCGTTGACGAGATCGCGCAATTGCTGGAGCAAGCGGTTTACAAACCCGTTGTGGGCCGCTTCAAAGTCTTCATGATTGATGAGGTTCACATGCTCACCAACACGGCTTTCAACGCCATGTTGAAGACGTTGGAGGAGCCGCCGGCTTACCTCAAGTTCGTGCTGGCCACGACCGACCCCCAAAAAGTGCCTGCCACGGTGCTGTCACGCTGTCTGCAATTCAATTTGCGGCCAATGGCACCTGAAACTATTCTGGAGCATTTGGTCCAGGTACTGGCCGCCGAGGGCGTCGCGGCTGAGCCGCAGGCGCTGCGCTTGCTGGCCCGCGCCGCGCGTGGCTCCATGCGCGATGCGCTGTCGCTGAGCGATCAGGCGATTGCCTTTGGCTCTGGCGTGCTGGTTGAAGCGGGTGTTCGGCAGATGCTCGGCAGCGTTGACCGCAGCTATGTGTACCAGCTGCTCGACGCCTTGGCGCGGGGCGATGGCAAAAGCATTGTTGAGATGTCGGAGGTCTTGCGCCTGAACGGTCTGAGCGCCGCTTCGACGCTGGAAGAAATGACCAGCGTGCTGCAGCGCATGGCGGTGCAGCAGGCAGTGCCAGGCATCGGTGCGAGTGACGATGCGAGCGACCCCGATGTGTCTGAAACCGCGCGTCTGGCGCAGTTGCTGCCGGCGGATGAAACCCAATTACTGTACAGCCTGTGCTTGCACGGCAGGGGTGAGTTGGGGCTGGCCCCTGATGAGTACGCGGCCTTGACCATGGTCTTGCTGCGACTGCTGCCTTTCAAACGCGTGACAGGTGCAGCTGAATCGCGGGGTGCCGTCGAGCCCCCAAAAAAGCCGCAGTTTGAACCACGTCTGGCGGTCTCTGTGCCTGAGTCGCCATCGCCCATCGCGGCACTTGTTGTTGCTCCTCCCGCCGCAGCGGTGCCTGCATTGGCTGCTTGGCCTGCCGCCGCCGAGCGCGTTGAGCAGCTTGCAGCAGCTGACTCCGAGCCGGAATTAGCACTGCCGCAAGCGGCTGTGCCGCCACCCCAATTGC
>JBBARR010000101.1:0-2592 GCA_040399645.1 Caulobacteraceae bacterium
AAGGCGGCTGGCTGCGTGAGCGGCCCAGCAACCGGCGCCGCAACGAATCCAGCAGCTGCCAGCTGGCGCGGCTCTCTTTCCACCCAGGTCACCGGTGGGTCGACATCTACACCGAAGACGACGGCGATGGCGACGAAGACGTGAAGGACATCTACATCCAAAACGTCCTCAAGTGGGCGCTGCCCGTCACCCCTGAAGAGCGCGCCTTCATCGCTGCCCGCTACGTCCCCGAGTTCCTCGCCACCTTCCCATCTTGGAGTACCACATGAGCTGTTATGTCGTCCCCGAAAAACACATCAGCGCCATCGTGCGCTACTCCACAGACCAGCAATTGACCTTGTCGCGCCTCGGCGGCGGCTTCCTCAACGAAGCCACCCAAATAGATGTGGTCTGCGCCCTGCTCTACATGGCCAACGTCAAGTCGGTCAACGCCCGCTACCTGGAAATCATGTCAGAAGTCGGCATTGGCTACGACGCTGAGGCGCCGCAACTCACCGCCATCGAGGCCATCAAAGCCTGCCAAGGCCTGGCCTACCAGTGCGACAACTGGGACGGCTTCGATGACAGCCCAGCCGACCGGTTTTTGAAAGAAGTGCAACGCCACGCCGTCACACAACTACCCGGCTACGACGCCGCAGCTTGGAGCATCGAATGAACACCACAGATTTCAAACGCATTTACGCCGAGTCCCGGAACGGCGTCGACCAGTTTTACTTTCACCCCTTTGCACGCAGCTTCGCCTACTCAGACGGCGTCAAGGACTTGGCCGACACCGGCTGCCACTGGCTGCTCGACATCTTGGCCACCGAGCTGCCTGAGCAGTTTGAAAAGCACAAAGACGTCAGCAACCGCTGCTGCCTGCGGGTCCACGTCGCCGACGGCAAAGACCCCAACGGGCGGCAGACCAAGTTTGCCTTCACCGGTGGCGGCGAGTCCCTGCGGGTGCTGGCCGACGCTATTCACAACGCCATTCAACGCCCCGACGGGCGAGCCCGCTAACCATCAGGAGCCCCATGAACACACCGATCTATTACGACCCCCGCCAAAACGTCGCTGGCCTTGACAGCTTTTCTAAGTCGGCCGGCAAGCCTGCGCGCTTCGTGAAGTTCATGCAAGCCATCGACGCCAACGCCTACATCGGGAACCTTGGTGCCGTCGAGCCCCTGACCCGCGAAGACCTGTATCGTGTCCATGATCCGGCCTATATCGACGCGGTCCTTGCCGGCACCGAGAGCAACGGCTTCGGCAACAAAGACTTGCGTGTACCGGAGTCCTGCCTGTGGACAGCTGGCAGCCTGCTGGCGGCCTCGCGCTGCGCGCTCTCACACCCAGCCGTCCCCGCGTGCTCGCCGACCTCTGGCTTTCACCATGCCAACTACAAATTTGGCGGTGGCTACTGCACCTTCAACGGCATCATGGCGGCGGTCGCCAAACTCTTGTTGGAGAGCCCGGCGCTGAAGATCGGCATCTTGGATTGCGACATGCACTACGGTGATGGCACTGCTGACATTTTGGAAAGGAAGCCGCAAGCCCATGTCATGCACCAGACAGCCGGCAAGTATTTCTTGGGCGACGATGTGGGGTCGGAATCACTGGAGTTCTTTGCTTGGCTGAACTACAGCATCGAAGAGCTCAACGACTTTGGCTGCGACCTGGTGATCTACCAAGCCGGCGCCGACCAACACGTTAATGACCCGCTGGGCGGCATCTTGAACACCGTGGAGATGGCCCAGCGCGACCGCATGGTGTTTCGGGGTGTGCGCGCTGGCATCGCTTGGAACTTGGCCGGCGGCTACCAAACTGGCAAAACTGATGACGTGTCTGCTGACCCCGTCATCAAGCTGCACTGGAACACCCTGCTTGAGTCAGACGACAGTCAGGAAATCCGGAAATCTTGGAACCCGCAACCACTTGCAAAGGATGAAGAATGAAAGCAACAATTTTAAAAACCGGGGACTTCATTCGTGAGGCAGAGATCACTCGCATTGACGCGCTAGAGTACTGCTATCACTTGGAGTTCTCTAGTATTTTGCAGACGGCCAAGGATCCGGAATCTGTCCAAAAAAACTTTAGCTTGATCTTGAAACGGGCGGAGTTGCAGGCTTTGAGCGACCTACTCAGTGCAGCGTTGCGGTCGACCGAAAGCTGATGGAATGAGAGGTGCGGCGCTGACCTATGTGACCGCACACCGGGTCAACCCAAGTGCTGTTGCCGTTGCGGATCGACTACTCAGTTAGGTCTTCGCCAGGAGCTGGCTTAGCAGCAGCTGATCCTGAGCGTCGTCCTTCAGCAAGGACTCGAACTCGGATGGTGTCAGCAGGTTTATAGCTCGTGATGTAGCGGGCCTCGGACTCTGTGAGCGCGTCGAATCCGTAGCCTGTGATGGCTTTGAAGGCGGATTCGATGTCGCTGAATTTTTCACGGAGTTGGCTGGTTGTGGCTGGCGTTTGTCGAATTTTTGCACTGTATTGTTTTCCGGTCAAGGCGACAGAGCCGAGGACAATCCCGCCACATGCTTGGATATGACTGGCCAGTGCCGCGAAGGTGCCGCCTTGGGTAACCGTGTCGTCCAGCAAAATGTAATGCTGGCCA
>JBBARR010000102.1:0-2534 GCA_040399645.1 Caulobacteraceae bacterium
ACACACACTCACTTCTTATAGGTGGAACTTCTTAAAAGTGGGACCCCCCTGTACGTACGAGCGTTTTGCCAACCCAATCGTACCGGATGGGGCTCGTTTCCCAGGGAAAAAACCCGGGAACTCAACATTTTGGCGGTCCGTCGGACCATCTTGGGGGCTCGCCGCGAACCGGGCCGCGAACCGAGCGCGAACCTTGTACCGGCTGGGGCCAGTTTCCCAGGGAAAAAACCTGGGAAACCGACATTTTGGCGGTCCGTCGGACCATCTTGGGGGCTCGGCGCGAACCGAGCCGCGAACCGAGCGCGAACTTTGTACCGGCTGGGGCCAGTTTCCCAGGGAAAAAACCTGGGAAACCGACATTTTGGCGGTCCGTCGGACCATCTTCGCGTCTGGCCGCGAACCGAGCCGCGAACCGAGCGCGAACTTTGTACCGGATGTTGGCAATCTACGAGACTTTTCGCTATGCTCCTTGCGCCGCCCCTGGGGTGCAACCCCCTGCTGGGCGTGTTGCGTCGGAGGCAGTTCACCTGGCGTTCGCTGGGGCCGCCGCGCCACCTTTATCTGGGCCCCGCGCACCACGCCACCTTGGACGAGTGGGTGACCGCTGTGGCAGACGGGGCCACGCCGATGGACATCTTCGGCGGAGACTGTGGCACGTTCAAAGCGCTCCACGCGACCGTCGGCCGCAGCACCCTGGAGCTCAACGTCCACTTCTGTTTCAAAAACGACTACGCGGGAAGCGGACCGGACACCCTGGTCAGCTGCTCGGCGCTGTTTGACGGCGTGCTGTACGGCGCGTGCGAACCAAGAGACGAAACGAGCGCGTTGAGCATCTGCAAGTCGCTGGAACGCGTGTGCGACGAGGTGATGCGCAAGAGTTCCGTGTTGGCCGTGCGTGACGTGAGGCAGGCTTTCAGGGCAACGTTCTAAAACATGAGCTCGTATTGAATCATCTCGTCCCAAAAGAAGGGCGTCACGTCGAGGGCTCGCGCTCGCGCTTCCTCCGCGCGCGCCTTCGCGGTCGCGCGCGCCGCCTTCGCCCTCTCTTCAAGACGCGTGCGCCGCGCGCGCAAATCACTTTTCAGGGCGCGTCGCTTGCGCTGCGTCTCGTTGCTCATGGCGCGTCGGACCGCGTGCGCCGCGTCGTGCATCGTGCCGAAGCTCCCCTGCCACACGCCCTCGAAGAAAACCTCCCACGTGCCGTCGCATCGGGTGCGCACGTTGCGAAACGTAACCTTCATGTCGTCCGGGATGCGGTCAAGCCTCATGAAGCGCCGTTCAGCCTCAAGCGCCTCTGCCAGGGTGTCGAACCGGCCCACGTTGACCCGCACGCCGGGTCGCTCGGGGTGCGCCTTGCGCACCGAGTATTTGACGACACCCCGTGCGCTCGTCACTCGTATGGGCGCCATAGGCTTGCCTAGGACTTGCGTCGTTGCTCGGCTTGTTTTGCTCGCATGATGAATAACTCCTTAAAATTTTTTGGTTGTGCGGGGACATTTGTCGGAGGAAACGTTGGCGCAGTCGTAGGCTGCCGATGCGTTGAAGCCTGTGCGTTCAAAAATTCCAGGACACTAAACTCCTTGCCGTCGCGCGCGGCCTGTGGTCGAGCTTCGGGGGCCGTCGGCTGTTGCGGTGTGATTCCAGTGCGGTCCGGGGCCAGTCCGGACGCCCGAAGGTTGGCTAAAGTTTGCCGTTGGGGTGCTTTCGGCGGTTGTTTTTGCATGGTCGTCGCGGGTGGGGGTTTTTGCGCCTTCGGCATCCACGCCCGGAAATGTATCAAATCTTGGTTGTCCAAAAACACTATTCTGCTGAATGTTCCTGGCGGGTCTGGTTGCTCTGATGCGAGGAGCGGTTCTGGGTCTGCTTCTGTCGGCTGTCGAACCACGACTATGCAGACTCCATACACGTTTGCAGCTGCTATCAATGTCAAAGTGTTGCCAAATACACCGGGTTTGTAGCAATTCCGTACATCACCTTTAATCTTTTCAAATTCGTCGATGTCACGGCGGAAATCCTTGCCGTCTCCAAGACGGTCTTTTAGAGATTGCAATCTTCCTCCGTCTTTAAAAATGTAATCGCACGTCTCCTTGCGAATATCAGGCCCAGTTTTGCCGATATTCAGCGCTCCGGCAAGTGATAAAAACAAACAGTCGCCGCCGCCTCCGCATTCTTGGATTTTGTAATGCTGGCGCAAATAATCATTCGTAACTTTGTATTGAAATGGTGCTTTAATTCCCGATTGTAAATGAGCCCAGAAATTCAAGTCTCGTGAGTCTCTGTCTGTCATTCCTGCGGTGCTATCTCTTCGCCCGCCTATTTATAATTAAACCGCGTTCCTGCTCAGTTGGTACAGGGGGGTCCCACTTTTAAGAAGTTCCAGATATAAGAAGTGAGTGTGTGTCAGAGGCGTTAGTCGTCTGGTGTTTAAGAAGATAATCGCTTTGCCCTAATTCGCTTGCAAACCTCGGCGTTGCGGTTGTTCATACAGGGGGGTCCCACTATTAAGAAGTTCCACCTTTAAGAAGTCATTGTGT
>JBBARR010000103.1:0-2512 GCA_040399645.1 Caulobacteraceae bacterium
GCCGGGCCGTCCGAGCCCGAGGCCGCCGCCGGGCCGTCCGAGCCCGAGGCCGCCGCCGGGCCGTCCGAGCCCGAGGCCGCCGTCGAGCCCGAGGCCGCCGCCGTGGCTGTCAGGGCGTCTGCCATTCGCAATCTGTACAAAACCCTGAACGATGCGAACGGCCGGGTCAAAGAGCTCGCCTCGGACCTGGACCTCAGCGACGACGAGCTGCAAACGTACGCGCTCAAGCGCACAGGTTCCAAGTACGCCATGCTTTTTGATTTTAAAAAGGGCGCCGTGATGTACCCGTGGCAAAAGAAGAACCGCGACGTAGCTCGCGCGCAGCGGGGGCGCAACCAGGGGCTCCTGATTGCAGACGGCATGGGCCTCGGCAAGACGGTCTCTGCGATTGCGTGCATCCTGGACGCTTTCAACATGAAACCCGGGACGAATGAGATCATGGAGGAAATGCCGAACGATGAGATTTTACCAACCAAGGAGCTGATCCCGCGCGCAGGAACCGAGCGAGTGAACGTGCTCCTGGTCGTGCGCCCCGCGATAAAGTCCCAGTTTCTGAGCGAACTCAAGCGTTTCACCGGGCTGAGTGACAAGAACGTGGTGTACGAATGGGCGGCCAATGCGGCTGACCATGTGCGCAAGTTTGACGAGCGCGTCAACACCTCGGCGGTGACGCTGCACGTCGTCTCCCTCAATTTGCTGGTTCAACGCGTCAAGGATGTCAACAACCACGTGGCCAAATACACCGAGGAGCTGCAGAACAAACCCGGGGATGGTCGTCTGACGGCCCTTATCAAACAGTGTCGAACTTTCCTGGACGTCGCCTGGGACGGTATCGTCGTGGACGAAGCGCACGACCTGCGGTTGACAGTCTCTGGCAAGGAGAAGCAGTCGTTGACGACCGTCGAGGCGCTCGCGAAGAAAACCTTGAACGCCGATGGCTTGGTTCTGCTGCTGACGGGCACGCCCCTCATCAACGGGCTGGTGAACATGAACGCGTACGCCCGCATCTGTCTGCCCGAGCCGGATGAGGCGAAAGACACCCTATTTGACGCCAGGTTCCTGGAAAAGATCGAGTCGGCCAGGGCGTACGAAGTCAAGAGGCGCGAGGTGTTCAAGGTGCTCAAGGGGTTTCTGATCAATAACCCCCGGCCGGAGGGGCTATTCCCAGCCTTGTGCGTGTATCCGGCGCAAGGCGACAACCCCAACAAAGGCGAGTCGGTTCAGCTCGATTCTGGCGACTTTGAGCTGGACAAGGTTGACAAATTATTGTACTTGTGGGTTGAGGACGGAAACTTGCAAAAGCTTTCCGAGTTTGAGTATATGAAGAAGCTCGCCAAGAAGCTGCAGAAGGTGAAGAAGCTGCCGGCAGAGAGCCTGGGCGTGATCAACAAGATGGTCCTGGCGAGCGTGGACGCGCGCCTCATCGGCAACTACCCGTCCTACGACGGCACGCAGATGCAGGGCGACAACGAAACCGAGGGCGGAATCACTCGGATGCGCGAGATCCTCGAAAAACCGTCCAGCACGTTCAAAGAACTCGTCAGCGTGGCTGAGCAGCTGCGCACCGACACCTGGTGCAGCCCGGCGACCAAGCCGGTGCTGGCGGCCGGCGGGGGCTCCGGCACGCTCTCGAAGAACACGTACTACAACGAGAGTGCGCTGCTGCTCACTCCCGTCCCCCAGTCCGAATGGGTGCGGAACAAGACGGGCGGCACGAATAGGAAGGTGATTGTGTTCAGCCGGTTCAAAGCCACGCTCGATGTTGCCGCTCAGCTCCTGTATAACAGCTTGCGGGCCAACGAACCCGACCTGGAGAAGCCGGCCGTGTACCACGGCGGCCTCTCGGCCGAGGCGCGGGACGAAATGGTCGGCAACTTTAAGAGCAACCCAAACGCCTGGTTCCTGTGCGTCACCACCCTTGCCGGCGGCGTGGGCCTCAACCTCACCGAGGCCTCGGCCGTCATCTTCCTGGACCGATGGTGGACGAGGGCGTCGCATGACCAGGCGATTGCGCGCGCGTGCAGGCCCGGACAGACTCGAGACGTTCGGGTCGTGTACCTGTGCCCCCGGAACACGATTTGCCGCTTCATAGAGAGCATCCGCCACGCCAAGCAGGATGCTCTCAAGCAGAAGTTTACCGACATGGACGAGTCGGAGCGACACCTGTATGAAACCGTCGACGACGACACGTATGATATAAAGGCGACGCTCATTCAAAAGCTGCGCGACTTTTACAGGGTTGAGGAGACAGTCGATGTGGGCGCGCGCTTCGAGCGTCTGAACTTGTAGAGCGGTGCGGGTGGAAATGATGCAACTGTCATACACAGGGGGTTGCGTGTTATTGACGCACGTGCGAGTCGTCGCCGCCCACGCGTGTTCGCAAGTCTTACAGCGACCTGACGCAACGCCGCGTCATCTCCACGTTGCGCCATTTTGTAGAAGAAGCTGGACCTCCTCTTCATACAGGGGGGTCCCACTATTAAGAAGTTCCACCTTTAAGAAGTCATTGTGT
>JBBARR010000104.1:0-2448 GCA_040399645.1 Caulobacteraceae bacterium
GTCTCGATCACCCAGCGCGAAATCATCGGCAGCTTGTCGCGCTTATCGCCAATCATCACCGAAAAGCGCGGCACCACCTGGGTGAAGATGAACAGCACTGCGGCGAGGCCAACGGCGCCCAAAAAGGCGGGATAGGTCATGGCATTGGCCAGATCGCGCCTTAGCCGATCCTCGTTAGCCATCTGATTGGCCCCGTCGCGTAGGACCTCGTTGAGCTGGCCCGTGGCCTCACCCACGCGGATCATCGAATAGACATAGAAGGGAAAGATCGGGGTCTCGGTCTCCATCGCATCGGCAAAGGTCGCGCCGCGCTTAAGGGCCGTTGAAAGATTGGTGAACTGGGCCTTGGCCTCCAGGCTGGTAATGCCGATGGCCACCGTGTCGATCGATTCTAGCAGGCCTACGCCCGCATCCATCATCAGGGCCAGTTGGCGCAGGACCGTGACCCGGTCGGTAAAGGACAGGGCCCCGCGCTTGCCTTCGGCAGCCTTTTCGGCGCGTTCTTCCAGCTTAATAGGGGTCAGGCCCTTGGCGGACAGGGCCTTGATGGCGGCGCTTTGATCCTTGGCGCGAATACGGTCAGCAATCTTTGCGCCCACGCTATTGATGGCGGTGAACTGATAGAGGCGCTCAGGACTGTCGATATTGCTCATTCGGCGCTCAAGGGCACGTCAGAGCGGACCGGATCATCATCCATCTCCGTTTCGGGGATGGCGATGACCCGCTGAATTTCCGTCAGGCTCGTCTCGCCTCGGGCGGCCTTGAGCATGCCGTCTTCGAACATCGACCGGTAGCCCGTGGCCGTTGCGATCTTGGCGATCTGCACCTCGGACGCGCCCTCGCGCATAGCTGAGGCAATGTCTGGCGTGAAGTGCAAGATCTCATAGATGCCGACCCGGCCTAAATAGCCGCTCTGGTTACAGCGCGCGCAGCCGACGGGATGGCGAAAATCCGCGCCGCAGTCTTGTACGGCTTGATAGAGATTGGCTGGAACGATTGAGCGCCAGTCATTGGCCTTGGCGGCCTTGGCGGCCTTGGCGGGCATTGAGCAGGCCTTACACAGCCGCCGCACCAGCCTTTGGCCCACGACCCCGCGCAAGACATCGGCCAGAAGGTAGTTTTCCACGCCCAGATCGATCAGGCGCGGCAAGGCGGCGATGGCGGAATTGGTGTGGACGGTGGAGATCACCATGTGACCGGTCAGGGCGGCCTGAACCGCGATCCGCGCGGTTTCTGAGTCGCGGATTTCACCGACCATGATCACGTCCGGGTCTTGGCGAAGGATCGAGCGCAGCCCTGCGGCAAAGGTCAGGCCAATATCGGCGCGGACATGGACCTGAACCACGCCGGGCAGGTCAAATTCGACAGGATCCTCGACCGTAACGATCTTGCGCTGCCCATCATTAAGACCGCTCAGCAGCCGGTAGATGGTGGTGGTCTTACCCGAACCGGTTGGACCGGTGATCAGCACGATGCCGTTGGGTTGCTCAACCAGCTTGGCCAGGCCTTCGGCATCGGCCTTGGGCATGCCCAGTTCCGTCAACTGCGGAATGCGGCTGGTCTTGCCCAACAGACGCATAACAATCGATTCGCCCCAGGCCGCGGGCAGGGTCGAGACCCGAAGGTCAATATCTTGGCCCGAGATGCGGATGGCTTGGCGGCCATCCTGCGGCAGGCGGCGCTCGCCAATATCCATGCCGGACAGAAGCTTGATGCGCGAGCAGACCGCGTCGAAGGCCGAGCGCGGTGCGGCGCGGACGGTTTGTAAAATGCCATCGACCCGCATGCGCACAAAGAACTGGTCTTCGAAAGGCTCGACGTGAATGTCGGAGGCCCGCATCTGAATGCTCTCGGCAAAGACGGCATTAACAAAATCGATGACGGGGGCCTCTTCGGCCAGTTCACGAAGGCGCGCGGCGTCTGAGGTCAAGGTGCCGCTGATGCCTAGGCCATCGCGGTCCAGATCATCCATCGCCGTGGCGATAAGATTGCGCGGCGACAGACGCCAGATGATCGGCCGGTCCGCCACCTGTTCCAACACACCGCGCAAAGTCAGGTTTAAGGGGTCGACCGCAGCGCAAATAATGCAGTCTTCAACCGGTCTATGGGTCCCATCGGCCAGCTCTTCGCCATCGACCGATGGCCGCGCGCGCCAAGCCACGGCCTCTTGCGCTGCCCACCAACCACTTTGGGTGCGGGTCTCTTCGATAAAGCTCTGCACCGCCGAGGGCGAAGGCATCTCATCGCGGATTTGGATGGCCCAGCCGGTCTGCTCTGACAAGGTTCGTAGCAGGTCAATTTCCGAAACCGCGCCTAGCCGCACGAGGATCATACCGATCCGGCCGCCGACGCTGCTTTGTACCTCGACAGCCGCGTCAATGTCCGCCGCCGTTGCAAGGCCTTTGGATATCAGAAGTTGGCCAATCGGTTTGCGGCTCATAGGCACGG
>JBBARR010000105.1:0-2420 GCA_040399645.1 Caulobacteraceae bacterium
AAACATGCATCGAGGCCTTCGGCGTTCAAAGATGCATGTTTGAAAGCAACTTCCCGGTGGACAAGGGCATGTTTTCTTATCCCGTTTTATGGAACGCTTTCAAGCGCCTCACCGCGGGCGCTTCAGCGCTTGAAAAGTCGATGTTGCTCTGCACGAATGCGGCTCGCTTTTACAAACTCCAGAAGATTATTGGTAAACGCAACTTAAAGAAAATTGACTGAACCTGTTAACGGCTATTCACAGAACATCCAACTGAAAGAAGCTTCGCTATGAACGATATAACTCGCCGAAACCTGCTCGTCTCAAGTCTGGGTGCCGCTGTTTTGGCGCCCGCTACAGCCAATGCCCAGACCTTCCCAACCAAGCCGGTGACCATGGTCGTGCCCTTCGGAGCAGGCGGGCCGACCGACGTGGCCTCCCTTGTGATTGCCGCGCAAATGCAGACGACGCTCGGCGTCAATGTGATCATCGAGAACAAGCCGGGTGCCAGCACGATTCTGGGCGCGCAGTATGTTGCCGCGGCCGCACCCGATGGTCACACCATCTTCATGGTCACGACCACCACCCTGTGCACCAACCCGCATTTGTATAAAAAGCTCCCCTACAAAATTGAAGACTTCGCCCCGATTGCGATGGCTGTGAAAGTACCCCTGGGTTTGGCCGTCCGGAGCTCGCTGCCGGTATCGACGATTGCCGAATTCCGGGACTACGTTCAGGCCCGACCTGGCAAGATGAATTACGGCTCAGCAGGTACGGGAGCGAACTCGCAGCTGGTTAACGTGCTGATGAACCAAGCCCTGAACATCAACATGACCGAGGTTCCCTACCGGGGCACTGCACCCGCTATGGCTGACTTGGCCGGTGGACATGTAGACGCACTGGTGGATGCCATGGCTACCTCACTGCCCTTGCACCGCGACGGAAAGATCAAAATTCTAGGTAACTTCGACGATGTCCGTTCGTCCCTTGCCCCCGACGTTCCCACGTTCATGGAGTCTGGGTATCCAAATTTGGTGGCTTTCACCTGGATGGCTGTTGTAGCGCCTGCGCGGGTTCCAGAGCCCGTGATCGCCAAACTCAACAAAGCGGTTATGGCCGCCGTCATGTCAGCCCAGACCAAGAGCAAGTTTGCCGAAATGAGCTTCATCCCCCAGACGTCGAGCGCGCTGCAACTCGCGACCTATATTCGGTCGGAAAACGATCGATGGGGTCCGCTGATCAAAAAAATGGGTCTTCAGCTTGATTAGCACCGCAGATACTTGATGAGTTTTCAACTTAAATTCAAAGTGAATATTTTTTCAGAACTGCGCGCCTCATACCTGCAAAATCACTGCAACTATGCCTCCACTCAGTGCCTTTGGCATGTCAATAGCGCGATGCCTTTCGTAACAACAGTTGTCTAGATTAAGCTTGTCGGTGTCGCTTGAGTGCGTATTTTCCCACCTGTCGATCCCGCGAACTTGATGGATTCTGGGTTGGCACCGTCTGGATCGTTGGTGGCAGATGCCGAAACTGCCCTGCACATATGCCGCGTTTGGCCAAAAAATTGCTGGAGTGGCGCAGAGGATGATTTAGGCGCTGAGTTGCTCCAGCAGGTCGCTCAGCAGATCTGGTGCGGTGAGCATGGCGTCATGGCCGGTGGCCAATTCCACGCTGTGCATGCCATTGGCCCGCACCCAGTCCCGTGCGGTTTGCACGCCGGCAAAAAGTGGTGCGGTGCATTGCACGTAGACAGCAGCCACGCCGTTGGTCACCGGATGCGCTAGCCGCAGCGGCGAGGTGTAGGTGCCCAGCGGTTGGGGCGTCAGACGGGTCTGCACAGCTCGGGCCAAGGCTTGGTCTTGAATGCCAAACATGGCGGCGGGCGGTGGCGAGATGCTCAGCCCACCGCTGGCCTGGGCAGCTGCGAGGCGCGCAGCGACCACTGGGGGCTCAAGCAGGCTGAACATGCTTTGGTCGTTTTCCAGCATCGCGGCATCCAGGTAGATCAGCTGACGCAAGCGCTCGGGCATGCGGTCTGCAACGCCCGAAATGGCGTTGCCGCCGAAGCTGTGGCCGACCAGCACCACGTGACTCAAGTCCTCCCAAAGCAGCACGTTGGCGATGTCGTCTACAAATGTGTCGAGCGTGATCGATGCTGACATCAAATGCGAGCGCTCGCCGCAGCCAGTCTGCGTTGGCGTGAAGACTTGGTGGCCGTGCGCCCTGAGGCGACTGGCCACATGGTGCCAACACCAGCCGCCGTGAAACCCGCCGTGCACCAGCACAAAGGTTCTGTTGGCAGAGGCGTTGCTAACAGAACCGCTGGGGTCGGTCGCCTCAATGCCTTGCTTATTCATTGCCGCTGCGCGGGATCAGGCTCATTAGATTGCTGGACAGCCCGCCATCGACCAACAGATCGACGCCGGTGATGTAGGCGC
>JBBARR010000106.1:0-2263 GCA_040399645.1 Caulobacteraceae bacterium
TGTGGAAAACCTCCGACAAAGCCGAACTGGCCGCTGAAGCCCTCGGCATCACCGCCCACCGGCTCAAGGCCTTGGGCGTGATCGACAAAATCGTCAACGAGCCGGTCGGCGGCGCGCACCGCGACCACAAGCAAATGGCGGCTTTCTTGAAGCGTGCCTTGAACGACGCTTTTCGCCAGGTCAGTGACCTGAAGGTCAAAGAACTGCTGGACCGTCGCTACGATCGTCTCCAAAGCTATGGCCGATTCACGGACACCAAAGCCGAAGCCCGTTAAGCCTGCGAACCTCCAGCCGACGCCTGCTGTGAGCAAGCCGGCGCAATTGGCGCTGGCAGCTTTCACGGGTGTGACGCCGCCATGCGCCGTTGCCTTCAGCGGCGGTGCCGATTCCACAGCCCTGCTGCACGCAGCCAGCGCACATTGGCCGGGGCAGGTCAGGGCGATCCATGTCAACCACGGTCTGCAAGCCGCTGCAGCGCATTTTGAAAGCCATTGCCGAGCCGTTTGCGCACAGCTGAACGTGCCGCTGCTGGTCGTCACAGTCAACGCTCAGCACGCTGCTGGTGAAAGTCCCGAAGACGCCGCCCGCAAGGCGCGTTACGCCGGCTTGGCCGATGCGGCAAGGGCGCACGGCGTCAGTCAAGTACTGCTCGGCCAGCACGCCGACGACCAAGTTGAAACCCTCTTGCTGGCCTTGAGCCGCGGCGCTGGTCTGGCTGGTTTGTCGGCCATGCCGGCTGTTTTTGAGCGCGCTGGTGTGCAATTTTGTCGCCCCTTGTTAGAGCTGTCCGCGGGCAGCTTGCGTGACTGGTTGAGGCACGAAGGGCACGCCTTTGTCGACGACCCAAGCAACACCGACGAGCGCTTCACTCGCAACCGCATTCGCGCAAGGCTCTTGCCTGCACTTGACGATGCTTTCCCGCAATTTCGGCAAACCTTTGCGCGCAGCGCCAGCCATGCAGCCCAAGCGCAGCAGTTGTTAGACGAGGTTGCTGCGCAAGACTTGCTGCAAGTCGGCAGTCCGCCCGCCATTCAAGCGCTGCAGGCGCTGTCACGGCCGCGTCAGGCCAACGTGCTGCGTCACTGGTTGTTGGTCTGCCACCAAGCCCGGCCGAGTACCGCGCAATTGGCCCAATTGCTCGTCCAAGTGGCGGCCTGCACCACCCGTGGCCACCAGATTCACCTGAAGGTGGCAAACGGCCATGTGCGGCGTGCCGTCAGCTATTTGCAGTGGTTGAGCCCGATATAATCATGGGCTTTGCCGGCTCACCGGCACATTTTTTTGCTTCCCTTCGCCACTTTTTTTGACTGACTTTTTGCAATGGCTTTAATCGTTCATAAATACGGCGGCACATCGATGGGCTCGACCGAGCGCATTCGAAACGTCGCCAAACGCGTGGCCAAATGGGCCCGCGCCGGCCACCAAATTGTGGTGGTGCCAAGCGCCATGAGCGGCGAAACCAATCGCTTGCTCGGCTTGGCCAAAGAACTTTCGCCCGCTAAGCAAGACGACGCTTACGCCCGTGAGCTTGACGCGCTGGCCGCCACTGGCGAGCAGGCTTCGAGCGCCTTGCTGGCGATTGCCTTGCAGGCTGAGGGCATGCCCGCCGTCAGTTATGCCGGCTGGCAAGTCACCATCAAGACCAACAGCGCCTTCACCAAGGCTCGCATCGAGTCGATTGACGACAAGCGCGTGCGCGCCGACCTGGACGCCGGCAAGGTCGTGATCATCACTGGCTTTCAGGGCGTCGACGAAGGTGGCAATGTCACCACGTTGGGCCGTGGCGGTTCAGACACTTCGGCGGTCGCCATTGCTGCCGCCTTGAAGGCGAAGGAATGCCTGATCTTCACCGACGTCGATGGTGTTTACACCACCGACCCACGCGTGGTCCCTGAGGCTCGGCGCCTAGCCACCGTGAGCTTTGAAGAAATGCTGGAGATGGCCTCCATGGGCTCCAAGGTTCTGCAGATTCGCTCTGTCGAATTTGCCGGCAAATACAAGGTGCCGCTGCGCGTGTTGTCCAGCTTCACCGACTGGGACATCGACATCAACGAAGAAGCCAAGTCCGGCACTTTGATCAGTTTTGAGGAAGACGAAAAAATGGAACAAGCCATCGTATCGGGCATCGCGTTCAACCGCGACGAAGCCAAAATCTCCGTGCTTGGCGTGCCCGACACCCCAGGCATTGCGTACCAAATTTTGGGCGCGGTGGCTGACGCCAACATCGAAGTTGATGTGATCATCCAGAACATCAGCCGCGACG
>JBBARR010000107.1:0-2263 GCA_040399645.1 Caulobacteraceae bacterium
TGTGGAAAACCTCCGACAAAGCCGAACTGGCCGCTGAAGCCCTCGGCATCACCGCACATCGGCTCAAGGCCTTGGGCGTGATTGACAAAATCGTCAACGAACCGGTCGGCGGCGCACACCGTGATCACAAGCAAATGGCGGCTTTCTTGAAGCGCGCCTTGAACGACGCTTTTCGCCAGGTCAGTGACTTGAAGGTCAAAGAACTGCTGGACCGTCGCTACGATCGTCTGCAAAGCTATGGCCGATTCACGGATACCAAAGCCGAAGCCCGTTAAGGCTGCAAACCTCCAGCCGACGCCTGCTGTGAGAAAGCCGGCGCAATTGGCGCTGGCAGCTTTCACGGGTGTGACGCCGCCATGCGCCGTTGCCTTCAGCGGCGGTGCCGATTCCACAGCCCTGCTGCACGCAGCCAGCGCACATTGGCCGGGGCAGGTCAGGGCGATCCATGTCAACCACGGTCTGCAAGCCGCTGCAGCGCATTTTGAAAGCCATTGCCGAGCCGTTTGCGCCCAGCTGAACGTGCCGCTGCTGGTCGTCAAAGTCAACGCTCAGCACGCTGCTGGTGACAGCCCCGAAGACGCCGCCCGCAAGGCGCGTTACACCGGCTTGGCCGACGCTGCTCGTGCGCTTGGCGTCGGACAAGTGCTGCTCGGCCAGCATGCGGATGATCAGGTTGAAACCCTCTTGCTGGCCTTGAGTCGGGGTGCTGGTCTGGCTGGTTTGTCGGCCATGCCGGCTGTTTTTGAACGCGCTGGTGTGCAATTTTGTCGCCCCTTGTTAGAGCTGTCCGCTGGCAGCTTGCGTGACTGGTTGAGGCACAAAGGGTACGCCTTTGTCGACGACCCAAGCAACACCGACGAGCGCTTCACTCGCAACCGCATTCGCGCAAGGCTCTTGCCTGCACTTGACGATGCTTTCCCGCAATTTCGGCAAACCTTTGCGCGCAGCGCCAGCCATGCAGCCCAAGCGCAGCAGTTGTTAGACGAGGTTGCTGCGCAAGACTTGCTGCAAGTCGGCAGTCCGCCCGCCATTCAAGCGCTGCAGGCGCTGTCACGGCCGCGTCAGGCCAACGTGCTGCGTCACTGGTTGTTGGTCTGCCACCAAGCCCGGCCGAGTACCGCGCAATTGGCCCAATTGCTCGTCCAAGTGGCGGCCTGCACCACCCGTGGCCACCAGATTCACCTGAAGGTGGCAAACGGCCATGTGCGGCGTGCCGTCAGCTATTTGCAGTGGTTGAGCCCGATATAATCATGGGCTTTGCCGGCTCACCGGCACATTTTTTTGCTTCCCTTCGCCACTTTTTTTGACTGACTTTTTGCAATGGCTTTAATCGTTCATAAATACGGCGGCACATCGATGGGCTCGACCGAGCGCATTCGAAACGTCGCCAAACGCGTGGCCAAATGGGCCCGCGCCGGCCACCAGATTGTGGTGGTGCCAAGCGCCATGAGCGGCGAAACCAATCGCTTGCTGGGCTTGGCCAAAGAGCTGTCGCCGTCCAAGCAAGACGACGCATACGCCCGCGAGCTCGACGCGCTGGCCGCCACTGGCGAGCAGGCTTCTAGCGCCTTGCTGGCGATTGCCTTGCAGGCCGAGGGCATGCCCGCCGTCAGTTACGCCGGCTGGCAAGTCACCATCAAGACCAACAGCGCCTTCACCAAGGCCCGCATCGAGTCGATTGACGACCAGCGCGTGCGCGCCGATCTGGACGCTGGCAAGGTCGTGATCATCACCGGCTTCCAGGGCGTCGACGAAGGTGGCAACGTCACCACGCTCGGCCGTGGCGGTTCAGACACTTCGGCGGTTGCCATTGCGGCCGCCTTGAAAGCGCACGAATGCCTGATCTACACCGATGTCGATGGTGTTTACACCACCGACCCGCGCGTAGTGCCTGAAGCCCGGCGACTTGCCACGGTGAGCTTCGAAGAAATGCTCGAGATGGCCTCCATGGGCTCCAAGGTTTTGCAGATTCGTTCGGTCGAATTTGCTGGCAAATACAAGGTGCCGCTGCGCGTGTTGTCCAGCTTTACCGATTGGGACATGGACATCAACGAAGAAGCCAAGTCCGGCACTTTGATCAGTTTTGAGGAAGATGAAAAAATGGAAAAAGCCATCGTATCGGGCATCGCATTCAACCGCGACGAAGCCAAAATCTCGGTGCTCGGCGTGCCGGACACCCCCGGCATTGCGTACCAAATTTTGGGCGCTGTGGCTGACGCCAACATCGAAGTTGATGTGATCATCCAGAACATCAGCCGCGACG
>JBBARR010000108.1:0-2202 GCA_040399645.1 Caulobacteraceae bacterium
CGCGCAGCGGGTAATGCACCAGATGGCAATTCGGGCCGACCCAGATCGACGCGGCATTCCATTGCAGGTCGACCGGGAAGTCCTTTTTGTCGACGACCGCGCGGTAAACCACATGACCCGAAACACGCGCCTCGTCGCCGACATACTGGCGGCGCACGGCCGACTTGACGCCGTCGGCACCGATCAAAGCGATGCCGCGGTGCTGACCGCCCTGGCTGTCAAACACCGTCACGCCCGCGTCGTCTTGCTCGACCCGCTGAACCTGTCTTCCTGTGGCAACTTCAATCCGGTCTGAAGCCTTGGCGCCCTCCAGCAAAGCCATGTGCGCATCGGCGCGGTGGATCACGGCGTAGGGATTACCGAAACGTTGGAGAAAGGCTTCACCGGTGGGAATGTGGCCGACTTGGTATTCGTCGAGCGCGTCGTGCATCACCATGAAATCGGTGTAAACCGCTTTGCTACGGGCGATCTCACCCACGCCCAAGGCGTCAAAAGCCGCAAAGCCGTTCGGCCCGACTTGCAGGCCGGCGCCAATTTCGCCCAAGGCCGAGGCCTGCTCCAGCACCTTCACGTCAAAGCCTTGGCGCGTCAAGGCCAGCGCCGCTGCCAGACCGCCAATGCCGCCGCCTGCCACCAACACCGGCAACGCATTTGTCGGTTTTCTCATCCATGTCTCCACGCCTTGTTGATCAGCCGCAACTGTCGGCGCAATAGACTATGGCGTCAAAGGCGACTATCGAATACTTCACATGTCGTTTTAATATAATGGGGTATGGCCAAACTGGATATGGAGTGGCTCGGCGTCTTCGTCGAGGTTTATAAAACGCAAAGCGTCTCGCGTGCCGCGTTGCGGCTGGGCATCGAGCAGGCCAGCGCCAGCATCATGCTGGGCAAGTTGCGCCGCCATTTCGACGACCGTTTGTTCACGCGGACCTCGGCCGGCATGGAGCCAACGCCCAAGGCGCAAAGCATTTACCCTGACCTGCAAGAGGCGCTGCTGCGGATCGAAAAAGCCCGTGGTCAGGACGGCGCTTTTTTGCCGCAAGAAGCTGAGCGGGAATTTCACATCTGCATGACCGACATCAGCGAGATGGTCTTGCTGCCGCAGTTGATCAACCATTTGCAGTGGTCTGCGCCGGGCTTGACCTTGAAGGCCGACAAGATTTCACCAGACAGCCGACGCCGGCTTGAATCTGGCGACATCGATCTTGCTGTTGGTTTCACGCCCGATCTGGAAGCGGGCTTTTACCAGCAGGCGCTGTTTGCGCAAAATTTCGTCTGTTTGGCCGCCAGCGATCACCCGCGCATTCGTTCCAAGCTGACGCCCCGGGCGTTTTTGGCCGAAGGGCACATCAAGGTCACGGCGTCAGGCACAGGCCATTCGATCGTCGACAAAGTGCTGGCCCGCCACAAACTCGAACGCCGTGTGGTCTTGCACTTGCCCAGCTTTTTGGGGGTGGCGCGCATCGTGGCGCAGACCGAGTTTCTGGTCATCGTGCCGCGCTTGTTGGGCGTCGCACTGGCCTCGCAGGAAAAGGTTCAGTTGCTGGAGCCGCCGGTGCCCTTGCCGCCCTACAAAGTCAAGCAGCATTGGCATGAACGCTTCAACGCCGATGCTGGCAACATTTGGCTGCGCCAAGCCATGGTTGGGCTGTTTTCTGGCACGGGGCTGGACGTCTGAGGACTGAAGCCAATGCGCTGCGCAGGCGCGAGATTCACACCGAGAGTTGCAGATAAACGCGGCCGCCTTCAATCTTCACCGGCCAAGATTTGACCGCTTCGGTCGCCGGAGCGCAGGTTGCCGCACCGGTTCGAACGTCAAATCGGCCTTGGTGAAACGGACACTCGACCTCATGCCCTTCGACGTAGCCGTCGCACAGTTTGGCGTGACCGTGCGAGCAGATGTTGTCGGTGGCGAAGACCTCGCCCTCGATGCTGAAGAGAGCCAGGTCATGGCCTGACGCTTGTACGCCAATGCCAGCACCTTCAAATAAATCGGCTTCTGCCGCAACGTCAGTCCATGGGCTCATG
Organism: Caulobacteraceae bacterium; assembly: GCA_040399645.1. GTDB lineage: Bacteria > Pseudomonadota > Alphaproteobacteria > Caulobacterales > Caulobacteraceae > CAISGS01. The sequence continues at coordinate 2,032 of JBBARR010000108.1, forward strand.
CTGTCTTTCATATCGGGTAAATGAGGGCGTTGGGGATCATTTCGCTGTCAAAGACCACCAAGCGTTCGGCAAACTTCAGGCCATCCGGCGTCTGCACGATGGTGTCGATGTAGCGGCCCACATTGAAAACGGTGCTCGGCTTGTCAAGCTTGGTGCGAAACACCGCGTAAT
>JBBARR010000109.1:0-2185 GCA_040399645.1 Caulobacteraceae bacterium
ACACAATGACTTCTTAAAGGTGGAACTTCTTAACAGTGGTACCCCCCTGTACCCCCCTGTATGGTGCCTACGGTTGTTTGGTTCACTACCCGCGGTGAACGCGCGGTGGTGTGTGCGCTCAGCTTCCTGATTTTTTACAAGTTCAAGAAGTTCGTGTTCGTTGTCTTCACCGTTTCTTGCGTTGCGTTCAAGCTCTTTGTTTCGTTCGCTGTTTCGCTGTTTCTGTTCTTGGTGTACAAACTGGTGACCAGCGGACACGCGGCTGGGTTCTACAGAATGATGAAAGAAGAACTATGAAAGCCCAAGCGCGGTCATCAACATAATGTCGTTGTAGTCGTAGGCGCCGATTGTCCGTCTCGGGCTTTTGAAGGCTGCTGTTGGCAGGCGGTCCTGCGTTGCAGCCGGCGGGTCGACTTCTGCGGCCGCAGGCGCGGGATTGTCCTGTGGTGGCGGTGTCTTTTCGGCCGCAGCCTCAGGCGCGGGTGTCTCCTGAGCCACTCGGAGCAGCTCCTCCGCTCGGTTGACTTGCTGCGGCTTGGTGTATGTGAACGGATGGTTGGCGGCGCTGTAAAAAAGGTCGTCTGTGTCGGTTGCTTGTTCCCGCGTCGTGGGCTCAGTGGTGTCCTCCAGCAGCGTCCTGCATTCCTTCAGAAACTTTTGGGAGTCGCGTGCAACTTCCGCAATGTCACTAAATCGGCCGTAGGCAGCCAGGGAGAACTGAGCCAGACAGCCTGGCACGGGGTCGCCGCGCAAGAAGGCCATGAGCGCCTTCTGAATGCCGTCCGCTTCGTCTGTGACCGGCTGGGTGTCCGTGGATCTGCACACGAGGTCAAGTTCCTCCTGGCAGCAAGCCACGGCTGCGGTGCGTGCGGCCTTTGCGTCGTCGTCGCGACAGAAGAGCAGAACGGCGAGCACGACGCACGCGATGGCGGCGCCGTCCAGTTTAGATCTAAACAGCTCATGTGGCTGTATGTTGGCGATCTCCTCGACGATGTTTTCTGGTTCGGAGGACAGGACGATGCGGTGCACTGGGTGCTCCGTCGAGTCGCACGCTTCCTTCACGTGCGTCAAAAGCGCCTCCTGTTCCACGGGCGGCAAAAGCTTGTGGGAAAGGCGGTAGTTCTCCTGCGTTTCCGCAACAAGAGCGTCATAGGCGCGCAGCATGCCCAAGCGAGACGTTCATGTTTATATGCGGTGCGTGCATGATATTTGCTGGTTTTGCACGGTACCCATGGCATGACGAAGCGGACCAGGGACGAGTTTGAGGTGCTTGCCCAGCTGACAACGAAGCCTGAGATTGTGTGCAGTGCGATCGTTGATACTGCGCGCGGCTGGCGCGACGCATGCGGTTGCCTGTACGACATTGATTCCAAGATGTATGTCTCCAAGGAGCAGATTGTTCTGAAAGTTGGCTTCTTCGACGAGCTGCGCTGCGAACAGATTGTCGCCATGGCGAACCACCGACTTCCCGGAGACTACGTCATTCAAACCTTCGGCTGTGACTTGGCGAAGCAGCTGGTCGAGTTCACGATCGCAAAGATGGCCAAGGCGGCGCGAGAAGAGAGCCGCAAGCCCGCCGCCGTCGACGCGGCTGAGCTGCACCGCCTGCGCGTGACCTACGAATTGCGGCACGACGACGCGGTCAAGATTTACGAGGCGTTGGACCTGCTTGTGTCAGCTTTCAACAACAAGACGTGCAGCCTGAAGATTACGCGCTTGGCGCACCGGCCGTCCATCATTGTTTTGTACATCGGCATCTCGTCGCCGAATGTGCCGGGCGCCGCCATCCGCGTCGCGAAGGATTACTGCGGCGTTGTCCTTTTCGAAGATAAACAGATTGTTCTGTCTGTGAACAAATCGCAGCCGGATATATTGTGACACGAGGAATCTCCTTTAAAGTCACCCATGTCGTTTTCCTTTGGGCCGAGGTTTTACGACGCGGTCGAAGACGTCTCTGAGTCTATAAAAGTCAAGCGGCGTGACCGTGCAGAGCGCGACAGGCTTGCCCTCGCTGCAGAAACCGCCAAGTCCCAGTGACTATCATGCTCAAGCACCAAACCCGCATAATCATTCTTAGGCAGCGGGACTTGTATACACTGGGGCAATCACGATAATATATACAGGGGGGTCCCACTTTTAAGAAGTTCCACCTATAAGAAGTGAGTGTGTGTCAGGGGCGGTTGTC
>JBBARR010000110.1:0-2168 GCA_040399645.1 Caulobacteraceae bacterium
TGGCTGATCGCAAATGCACAGGCGCTACATCCAACCCGACCTTGAGGGCCAGGCGCATGGCGATGAATTCGACTTTGACCACGCTGTAGAGATCGTTGCTCGCAGAAAACTTGGCAATGAACTTGCGCTCACCATCGTCGAGCAGCACCTTGGGCCGGGCACCACCCAAAGAGGTTCCATGTAGCAAAGCCTGACCCAACTCAGGCGAGAGTGACACCCCCCGTTCAACTTTCTCAGCAGCGCTTGACAACTCTTCCAGCGAGGGCTGCTGTGCCTGGCGTGGCTCGTAGCGCGTGGGCGATCTCTGAAAATCCAGCGCCCCAATTCTGTCGGAGCCCGACTCAAGCAGGTAGGTCAGCTCATCGAGTTCGATCTCGGCGACATTCCTCCCACCAGCCACTTTGGCCCCCAGCTTACGATTGATCAGCACCCGGCGACCCCAAGCATCTGGTGACGCATCGCGCAGGCAACTGGGCATGCTCAACCCAGGTATCAGCGAAATGACGCCTGACTGCAGCGCCAGCTCTGGCGCGTACAGGGTGATTGCGTCCTGGCGCGCCAGATAACTGCGGCCATAGTTGAACACCAACTGCGGCCCTTGCTTGGAGAGCAAACCTGCCACCACGGGCACTGTTGCGCCTGGCAGCCAGACCCAGACATAAGCCTCTGAGTACTGGCTGGGGATCTCAGAAGTCATCTTTCACCTCCTTGAAGCTGGCTCTGACGGCCTTGGGAAGCAAGACCATTTTTTCGCGATGTCTCGCCAAGGTTGTCGCCAGTAGTCGCGGGTCCTGTTCGAACAGCGGCACGCCGCAGATGGCCGCCACTTCAAACACGGCCCCGATCGAACACCCCGGCTCACCTCGCTCGATGCGCTGGAGCAAGGCACGCGAAACGCCAGCCCGTGCAGCCAAGTCAGTGGTGGTCAGCGCCTTGGCAAGGCGAGCTTCGCGCACGAGTTGCCCAAGCAGTTCAAGCGCATCCAGGCTGTACTGAGAGTAAGGGCGGGCGTTGGGTTTGACCATATTGACTCACTGATGAACCACAAGGTGAAAATTTGAAACATTGATGAGTCATCATATCAAAAGCAACCTTACAGTCAACAGTTTGACTCATATCCCATCTCAATCGCCTCGCGCTATCCAAGGAATACGCATGCAGACACCGGCAACGCCATTCCATGCGGTGATAACTTATACGTTTGGCAGAACAAAAACTGGCCCCGCTGCCCTTGGGTGATGGCATCTGGGCAGCTCCACTTTCAACTTTGTGGGGGCAGTAGGTGCCATTTGTATTTTTTCTCGCCTATCTCTGACAGATCAGCCGAAGCTCACGCTTGCAAAATGATATTACAGGCGCTATCATTGACAACCCATTGTCCGTACCTGCTCACCGGCCGATCAAGGCCATTTACATAAAGCGTTTTGTCGCGCTGATCGACCAGATTCAGGATAATAAGTCATGACTGTTAAGACGATCGCCAAAGTGAAACCCGCTTTCCCCTTTGAGGCATACAGCCACGTTATCAGCCCCATTGATGCGGCGGACGGTGGCGGACTTTTGTTCACCATGCCCGACATTCCCGGCGTTATGGCAGACGGTGCAACCGAGATGGAAGCCATTGCGGATGGCCGGGAGGCTTTTATTGCCACGGTCAGCGCCATGGTGAACAACTACCTCCATGCCAGTGTCGGCGCTGAGTTGGCGCAAACCCTGCTCGGCTTCGTGCTTACTCTGGCCGTAGGCGTCTTGCGGGTTGGGTGCATCGGCTTCAGTGAATGCTCGCCCGGGCGGCGTGCTCTCGCCATTCACCTTGACTGAACTGATGAACACGAATCGCTTGACCCTGCGGCGGCAGCTTGGCGGGCTAGATTCAGGGTGCCGTCCACGTTGACGGTGCGAAATGCCGTCAGCGGATCGGCCTCGGTGTCGTTCATGACGTGGACACCCAACTCCACAATCTGCGTGCAGTTTTTGAGGGTGGTGAGGCGGTGGGCGATTATGAGCAGGGTGAAGTCTTCGCTAAGGCCCTCAATAGCTTCCATTACGGCTTGTTCAGTTTCGTTGTCTAGTGCACTGGTGGCTTCGTCAAAAATGATGACATCGGCTTGCTTCGGAATTTGTCAATGACGATGAGACACCTTGGGACGTTAATTTAATGAGTGTTG
>JBBARR010000111.1:0-2108 GCA_040399645.1 Caulobacteraceae bacterium
CAGCAACAGCGCCCGAGACCAGCAACTCCAGCAAATCGCGCTGGACCACTTGTTTATCGAAACCCTTGAGACCCGCAGCAGCGACAGCCTCGACTTTCATGACGTGAGCGTGTGGGCCATCAAGACCGCCTTGCAAGCCGCGTTTGAGGCAGGTCGCAACGCTGCTGCCACCGATTCACAAACACAACCGAAACAGTAATCAGGAGATCGGCATGACCACACCAGTCACAGCGCAGCTGAGCGCATCGCAGCAACTAATCCTCAACCACGCCGCCGTCAACACGGATGGCAAATTGCTCTGGTATCCCGAGACCCTCAAGGGCGGCGCCAGAAAGAAAGTTCTCGACAGCCTCTTCAACCGGGCGCTGATCACAACCGACGGCACCCATTGGTTTGTCGCCGTTGAAGGCTATGAAGCACTGGGGATACCGCGCCGGGCGCCCATCACGCTGGCCGCGTTGGACGCGGTGATTGAGTCTGCTGAGCTCAGCCATACAGCCAAGCCACGCACGCGTGACAACAGCAAGCAAGCCCAGGTGATTGCGATGCTCAAGCGAGCCGAGGGTGCAACGATCACCCAAATCTGCGAGGCCACCGGATGGCAATCTCATACGGTGCGCGGCACCTTTGCCGGAGCCTTTAAAAAGAAACTCGGTCTAGAGATCACTTCCAGCAAAACCGACGGCAGCGAGCGGACCTACCGCATCACCACGAATTGAAACCCGCCATGACAACCGCTACATCGATGACCATCACCATTGAACGCACCCCTCGTACCCTGCAATTTGAGGGTACTGCCATCGAGGTTGAGGAACTGAGTATTCGCCTGCCATTTGCCCGCAAACCTGCCGATCTCAGCGAGGTGGGCGGCGAAGGCAACTACAAAGTGTTTGTGACTGAGACCCGGGAGATGACGCCGGCGGAGTTCGATGCCTTTGCCAGTCAACTGCTCAAGTCACGCGACTGGCTCAATGGCAAGGGCGGCTACTTTGAGGACGGCAGGCTCTGCGTTGAGATCCGCGCAACCGGCAGACCCCTCCTGTACGTTGACCCCTCTGGCGGAAACTTTGGTCGCTATGTCGGACGTCTTGGCTAAATCGTTGAAGGCCACACCGTCACTTTCACGGCTTGCTTGCTTGCCACTGAAGTCCTGCCAACGTTTGACAATTACGTCCACATACTTTGCATCGAGCTCCATCAACCGCGCACGACGGCCAGACTTTTCGCAGGCGATCAGGGTGGTGCCAGAACCGCCAAACGGGTCCAGCACGATGTCGCGTGTTTTGCTGCTGTTGCGCACCGCACGCTCCATCAGCTCCACGGGCTTCATGGTCGGGTGCAAATCGTTCTTGTGCGGCTTCTTGATTTGCCACACATCACCCTGGTCGCGTGCGCCGCACCAGTAGTGCTGGGAGCCGTCTTTCCAGCCGTAGAGGATGGGCTCGTACTGGCGCTGATAGTCGGCGCGGCCCAGGGTAAAAGTGTTCTTCGCCCAGATGATGAAGGTTGACCACTTGCCCCCTGCGGCGCGAAACGCAGCCTGCAAGGTATCGAGCTCGGAGGAGCTCATGGCGATGTAGACCGCACCCTTGGTGACGTCCAGGATGTTCTGGCAAGTCGCCAGCAAGAACGGCTGAAATTCGCTGCCCAGGTTGTCGTTGAGGATGGGACGATTCTTGCCACGCATTTTGTCTTTGGCGCTGTTGGCATAGTTCACACCGTAGGGAGGATCCGTGACCGTCATGTCGGCGAGTTCATCACCCAGCAGCGCCTTGTAATCTTCTGCCTTGGTGGCGTCGCCACACAGCAGCTTGTGCTCGCCCAGCACCCAGATGTCGCCGGATTTAGAGATGGCGGTCTCGCCAACTTCAGGCACTGCATCGTCATCGGTCAGACCTTCGTTTTCCACGTCTCCTGCGATCAACTTGTCCCACTCGTCTTCGCTGAAACCGGTGAGCGTCAGGTCAAAGCCGGCGTCTTGCAACTCGGCCAACTCAAGGCCGAGCAACTCATCGTCCCATGCCGCGTTCTCGCCGATTTTGTTGTCGGCCAGGATCAGCGCACGGCGCTGAATGTCGCTCAGGTGCTCCATGATCACGGCTGGCACT
>JBBARR010000112.1:0-2018 GCA_040399645.1 Caulobacteraceae bacterium
AGCCCCTCACCAAGTCGACGGATTCGTGAGTGTGACGGAAGTCCTCGTCCTCGACATCTCCCTGGATCTACCCGACTTCGTGTCCCAATCCGACGACAAGACTCTGGTGCAGAACGGATGCGAGCTCTTGGCCGCCACAGTCGGTCTGTGTGCGCTCAGGGCGCTCGGGATTGTCGGGGCTGGCATTGTCCTCCGAGGGGACAGCGTTGTTAGCGGGTCCTGGCTTACCAAGGAGACCTTCAAGAGTCGGTACGCGAAGAGAGCTGCCCTTCTCTTTCTGGTCGTCTCGGCGGAAGATGATCTGGTAATCAATGAGTTCGTTCATCTACCTGCAGCCGACAACAAGAAATGCGATCGGTCCTCTCGGCGATTGCGACCCAAGCGGGAGGAGATTCATCCAGAGGCGCGGTTGATCTATCCGGGGTCGCACGAGGAAGTCGCGGGTCCATTGGGGGCGTTAGCGGTCGCGTGTCGTCCAAGCTCGAGAGAAGACCTCTTCTCCTCCCGGGGGGAGCTCCAGCTGTTCATGAACTCGCTCTCGCTCACCCTCGCTAACATTCCCCCTTCCCCTGTCTGTTAAGCTGCACGCAGGAAGCTGAAGAAGACCCGGGTTTCGTCTACGGGCGCCGCACATAGCGAAGGGGTCCCAAGGAGGGTGTCTCGTCTGGTGGGCGGGCCCACATCTGATGTCTCTCGAGAGGACCTCTTGGCCATCCATGATACGATCGCCCATCAGGTTAAGGGCTCCACGGAGGCAGGACTGGGGATCTCCAAGGTCGCTAGTCTTTGGTCGGGATACGCTCGCCTCAAGGGCTTCGGAGCTAACGCGTTTCTGAAGGGGATGTCCAGAGATCGAGCCGTCCACGTCCTCTTGGCCTTCCTTCTCCGCTGCCGCCGCCAAGGTCTCGGCCTTTCAAGAATCAAGAGGTCGCTACACCAGGTCTTTCTCAGAGGCCTGGGGAATCCTGCGCACCTCGAGGATGCGCGGATAGCGGCCTACGTTAAGGGCGCACGGTTTCAGGGCGTCCATTTGAAGACGGTGGTAAAGGCAAGATTTGCTCGGAGGAAGGTCCCTCTCCCCTTCTCCTGGATCCCTCGCTCGCGTGTCCGGTTTTTCCGTCTGCCATCCAAGATTGATGAGGAGGTTCAAGCCTCCATGGCTTATCTGATCCTCGTCTTGCAAGTTCACACCGCAGAGCGCATCTCCAACTTCGCTCGCACGCAGCCAGTCAACTCAAGTCGCAAGTCGGCTACGATCTCGGACCAGGGTCCCGACACCCATGCGCTGAGGGGAGCGGACGCGATTATCTTCAGTAACGACAGACTTCCAAGCGCAGGTCCTCAAGGACGCGACCGGGGTCGCGACACAGCTCTTGCCTCGCACGAGTGGCTTGGGACCGCCCCCGTTGATAACGTCTTCGCCCTTTGCCTGTTGTTTTACACACGGAAGAACCAAGGGTACCACTGCCAACCCAAGTGGGTTCGCAGGGGGATATCGGCGCTCGAGGACCAGTTGCTGACTGACCTCATCTTGAGTCGTCAGTATGCGCCGATGGGTGGGGAGGACCTCTTCTTTGCGCGCATGTCCCAAGAACCAGGACATCTTGGCTCGGTGCGGAACCCGCTGGCTAAGGACGTTGCGGCTCTGAACAAGGCCATGGCTACCCAGCACGGATTCGACCCAATGAACTTCTCTACTACAAGCGCGCGGTCGGCGGGGATCTCTTCCCTCTGCCAGGCGGGCGTTTCGGAGGACAATCTCAGTCGCTTCGCCGGTCACAAAAGCAGTCATACTACGAAGACGCATTATATCTTCCAGGGGGCACTCCGTAAGCGAGTTACCTCTGCTTTATCTCTGGACTCGGGGCAAGTCTACGACGAGGATGATCTTTTATTGCTTATGGAAGCTATGACGATTGCCCGTTCCCAGCTCCGCGTCGCGGGGCACTGACCGTCACCCGGGGGGTATGGTCTGTGGTACCAGTCTGGGGGGTTAGGGCAGCAACCCCAGGCGCGGA
>JBBARR010000113.1:0-1984 GCA_040399645.1 Caulobacteraceae bacterium
GCCCTGCATCGCGCTTCACTCCTCTCGCACGTTCAAGTACTGGAAGAACATTCCCCATCTGTACTTGTGCAAGACCGCCAGAGGCACCTTGTGCATGGCGTTCGAGGCAGTGCATCCCTGCACCATGCCTTTCATACGCCGCATGAAGTCTTCGTCCTGATAACAGGATCCCCTTCTGGGATGCAAGTACTGGGACTTCCATGCCAAATGCCACATCAAATGGTGCTTTGGGGCGACTGTCCAAAGCAAGTCGCCCACCGAGTCGGCAGCGGCTGCCAACCTCGAGTACAACGACAAATGCTGGTCGACCAACGTGCGGAAGTGGAGAACCTGGCCGGGCTCCAAGAAGAAGTTCCTGGAATCACTGTCCAAGATGCTCTGCATCTGGCACAAGCTGGCCAGGCATCCTGCCACCCAGTGGTCCTGCTCGACTCCATGTCGCATGTGGCGAGCCCATACCGCTTGCAAGGCAGGTGCCAACCATTTGACCTCCGCTGCGCGTCCTTTCAGCTTAGGGTAAGCAGCGCGAGGCTTTGCAGGGTCGTGGAAACTCGTCAAGCCCAGATTGCCGTATTGCGTCGGGCAAGCGAGGGCTCGGTAAGCCGCAGCGATTTCTGTCCAGATCTGACCCATATTCGCATGCGGTGTGCCAGTCAGAATCCGGTACGTGAGCACCCACAATATGCTGCCTAAGAAGTACATCGATGTTCCGATGTGTATGCAATGCATTTCGTCTGGCTCGACGTTCTGGGTGCTCAGGAACGTGAACCGCCGGAAAATATCATGCATGCTGTTGGCGTTGAGGGCTCTCCACTCGGCGGAGCCGACCAGGCGAACCTTCCACCGCGCATTCTGGCGGAAGTTGTTTGGCCACGAAGCAACTGGCCCGTTCTTGTGGGAATGACAGAAGTCGCACATGTCATTCGCGTTATAGTTTTTGAAGCCGTAACACTTCACGAAATGATCCCAGTCGCCCTTCAAGATGAAGATCACACCGAACAAACCTCCAGCCAGTGGCAGCCCCGCGAGCGCGGCCTCGGCGGAGTTCTGAGGCCAGGCCGCATCGTCCCAGTTTCTGGTCGGCCACACTCCTGCAAACAATGCCTCGAAGCTCCACAACAAGATTCGCCAAGCCTGCCTCATCGTGGTCCCATCACGGGACTTCGAGTGTTCGAAAATGCAGAAGGCGAGGCGCTTCAAATCAATCGTTGCGCCTGAAGCCATCAGTGATTGCCACGAAATGCAATCCATACTTTTCGTTCCAGGCTTGCCAACGGCAATGCAAGGCACGGCGTCGCCATGCAATGCAATTGGGACGGCCGTCGATTGCCAATCTTGGCGAGCTCGCATGGGGTGCCCTGCAAGCCGGGGATCTCCCCGGTCTAAGCAGCCTTGCCAAAACTCTGGCAGGGAGCCGGCGGCCTCAGGCCCAATTCCCAACATGAACCTGTCAAACACATCCCGATGTTTCTGATATGTCGTCGCGAACTCGACGTGGGGCAGCAGCACGCCCGTCGCAGTTTCTGCAGCGACTGGAAGACGGCCCGGCTTCGCAATTCTAATCGGCATGTCCACGATCAATGGTTTCGGCGGATCAGGTTCACCAAGGAATCGAATCAATTCTCTGTTGATGTTTCCCTGGTGCTTACCCCAACTTCCAAGGGACGCAACAGCTCGCAGCGATGACGAAATGTGTCCAGAGCTTTGTCCCAATCGCTGCAGCAGCGATTCTTGATCTCGGAATGCGTGGGCGCAAAGGCGCTGCAATTCCGCGGACGAGTGCACTCCCCATCCCCACTCTTTCACAAGAGCTTTCACAAGCTCCGAATCCAACTGGGCAACCACAGCCGCCTGGGCTTGGCCTTGTTGGCCAGCAGCTGCTGCCACATTTTCCAGAGCAGCCTCTCTCGCCCTTCGGCCGCCCCGCCGGGCGTTGTAACCTGCCAATCCCGCTTGGCCTACCAGCGGGAACATGCCTCTGGCT
>JBBARR010000114.1:0-1976 GCA_040399645.1 Caulobacteraceae bacterium
GGTAGTTTCACATTCGGCAAACCTTAAGCCGAGGGTATAGTCTTTACCTCGAACATAATTGTCCCTTTGATTAGAGGAGTCACTTGGTAGCAGAAGACGAAGGAGCTGTAGGCAGGACAAGCCGAAGGAGCAGAAGCGAGCCGAAGGAACTGAAGGCAGGACAAGCCGAAGGAGCAGAAGCGGACGAGGGAGCACTAAAACCAAGAGCTGAAGGCCGCAGGAGCCGAGGGAGCAGATACAAGCAGAAGACCGAAAGTCGAAGGAGCAGACACAAGCAGAAGGCAGAAGACCGAGAGTCGAAGGAGCAAATACAAGCAGAAGGCAGCAGGAGCCGAAAGAGCCAACTAAACCCCCCAAAAATACCCACGAAGAAGCTAACACAACCTCTGCCATATCCAGCCTCTATTCCCCACAGTCCCCCTCCCCCCCACAGTCATGAGTTCCTTCACGTCAGTGGTGCTCAAGCATAGCGACGAACGCCACCTCAAAGTCGGTCTTGCAAAGGCCTGGTGGAGGGAAACCTACGAGGCGGCAGCCATACAATTCCCGCTCGTAGCCGACGAGATCGCGTCCGAAGCCGGAGTGCCGCCTCTGGACTTCCCGCCCGAGCCCGTCCAAGGGGACCGCACCGTGACGATGCACTCCGCGTTGATGTTGAGACACCTACAGAAGCTGGACGACACCGCCGCACAGAGGAAGCAGCTATTCGCCGCCATGACGAAGTCCTTCTCCCCCGAGGCCCGCTTGGCGATCGAGAACTGCCCCCAGTACGAGGAGGTGGCTCTGGCGAAGCAGCCGCACCAGCTCGTAGCCCTCGTGACGAGGCTGTACTCCAGGGAGCCTAACGTCAGTGAGGGCCGGGCCGCGGCCGACAACCTACGTGACGCGGTCTGCCTGCGGCTGCGGAGTGGACAGCCGCTTATGGAGTTCGCCCTCGAGAGCGCACAGCGTTTCAAGCACCTGAGAACCCGCGGACTGGTGGGCGCCAGCCTAGACGGAGCGGTGGAGGCGGAGGTTTTCCTCGGGAACCTCACGGAAGGGTACGAGAAACAGGTGGACATGCTCCACAACCTGGAGTCGTGCGGTGGAGCGGAACCGATGACTGGGTCCTCCGACGCCGCCAAGAGACTGCTCCAGCTGGGCGCCCCGCCAGTGTTCAAGGACGACGACGCCGACGCGATGTACGCAGGACAGGGTGACAACAAAGAGGGGAAGGGGGACAAGAACGGCAGGACAGCGTGCACGGGTTGTGGGGGGTTCTACCACCGCGAGAGGAACTGCCCCAAGCTCCGGAAGGAGGGGAAGGGCGCAGAGAGGAAGGGGGCAGAGAGGGACAACTGGGACATCGCCAAAGCCGTCGCGACGGAAGTGCAGAAGCAGCTCAAGGCCCTCGACGATCAGAAGAAGAAGGGGGGCGCGCAGCCGACCGCGGCGTCGGCCAACCACTTGTTGTCGAGCGAGGGAGAGGCAACCGCGGCCGCGCGCGGCCGCCAAGCCGAGGAGTTCGCGACCGCAGTGGCCGCGAAGCTCATAGCGGCTACAAGATCCGACAAGGGGGGGATGGGGATGCACAACGCAGGGGCACGCAGCGACGACTCCGGCGACTACTAAAGAGAACACCCTCGTCACAGGAGGAACAGGGTCGCGGAAATAAGGAAAGGAAATAGGGTCGCGAAGCGACGGGGGGGGGAGGTATGATACAAGAATAGGGTCGCGAAGCGAATGGGGGGCAAGAATAGGGTCGCGCACGAAGGTAACCATGCACGACGTGGGTCGTGCTTGAGGTAAAAGGGATTTCCGTCATGCACGGTCACATCCGTGGGCGCTAGGCCGAAGTTACGGTAGAGATCCAAGACAATAGGTCACTCCTCTAATCAATAAAGACAATTATCCATCGTATTACTAAGGTCTTCATTTAGCTTACGCGGTAGTTTCACATTCGGCAAACCTTAAGCCGAGGGTATAGTCTTTACCTC
>JBBARR010000115.1:0-1961 GCA_040399645.1 Caulobacteraceae bacterium
CTCGACAGTGAAGGGCTCGTCGGCCACCAGCGTCATGAGTTCTTCAAACCCCTTCTCTTGCTCATGGCACATCTCCACGCCAATGTTGAAATATATGGCCTGATGAACATCAGGTCAATTGGGGCGACCCCACAAAAACCTACTTACTGCGGTTTGGGTTGTGGCAGCGGCATCACAAAAATAGTAACGCTTGCCGCGCGCACCCTCTCTCATGCACGCCAAAACAGGATACCCCGACCGCCTTTGGCCCCTAGCATAAGGACTGGTCTGAATCAACGAATGGCGAGCAATATGACAATCGAACAAACACTCCCGCAATTACTTCTCCCGCACCACCGGGCACTTGAGATCGCCACCCTGGTGGCCACTGCGATTGCCAGGATGGATGCCAGCCTAAAAGCAACACAACCAGGCAGATGTGAGATTTCTCTTGGCTTAGTGGCACCCGCACGCCTTCATACAAACCCCTCTCAACCAAGGAGTTTGTAAATGAAGATGCCCAGTCCAGATCAATCGTTAGCAGGTCGCATTACCGGCCTGCCCATTTTGTCGATGAAGGAGTTGTGGTCGTTGTGGGATAAATATTTCCCCCGTCGCCCACCGCACAACAATCGCGCCTACGTGCAGGGCCGCGTGGCCTACAAGATCCAGGAGGAATCCCTGGGCAAACCCTGCACGGTTCGCCAGCAATTGATTCAAATCGGTGAAGCGCAATCAAAATTCAAGCGCCAAACAAACGAAGTACGCCTGGCTCCGGGCACGGTCATGGTGCGCGAGTTCGATGACCGTGAACACCGGGTCACGGTCCAGGGGGATGCCACGTTTGATTACGAGGGCCGGCGCTTCAAGAGCTTGTCTGCGGTGGCGCGCCACATCACCGGCACGCAATGGTCTGGGCCCTTGTTCTTTGGGGTCGTCAAGGCCAAGCGGGGTTCTAAATGAGCGCCATCGTCATTAAAAAACGTTGCGCCGTCTACACCCGGGTGTCCACCGATGAGCGCCTGGACCAATCATTTAACTCACTCGATGCCCAGCGCGAAGCGGGCAATGCCTACATCACCAGTCAGCGCGCTGAAGGGTGGCTGGCGGTCGCAGATGACTACGATGACGGTGGTTATTCGGGCGGTAACGTGGAGCGACCCGCGCTCAAGCGTCTGATGATAGAGATCGCCGCTGGCAATGTGGACATCGTGGTGGTTTATAAAATCGACCGCCTGACCAGGAGCCTTGCGGATTTCTCCCGCCTGATCGAAATATTCGAACGCCACAAAGTATCGTTTGTCTCGGTGAGCTACCGTGACGGTCGCCAAGGAAACAGGGCAAACCACGCAAACCTTGGTGCCGCAGAACCTGGCCAAGATGATCGCGCGCCTGCCCACGGGCTCCTTTGCCAATGCGGTGTGGATCGTCAACAACGATGTGCTGCCGGCGCTCTTCACGCTGACTCTGGGCAACTACGCGAAGCGGCCACCCAGTCGACTTCCGTGATGGTGGCTTGGCTGCAGGACCGGTTTCAGCAGACTCGATTGCTGCCTCCAGTGCCGCCAGCGTGATGGGCGCCCGGCGCGGTATCCCCAGTGCTTCATAGCCTGCAGCGGCCACAAACCAATGGGTGCCATCGGTTGTGATCAACGCCCGGTTAAAAAGGCTGTCGAGAACTTTCTTTCTGGCACCGCCCTTCAGGGTCTCGGGAAACCAGAGCAGCTTGCCGTCCGTGTTGACGGCGGCGTGGTTGAGGATTTGCTGCTGGGATGCGCTCAGCTTTGTCGTGGATGTTGTTGTGGCTGGTGTGGTCATGTTGATCCCCTGATTACGTTTTGGCTTGGATTTTTGATTCGGTGGCAGCGGTGTTGCGACCTGCCTCAAACGCGGCTTGCAAGGCGGTCTTGATGGCCCACACGCTCACGTCATGAAAGTCGAGGCTGTCGCTGCTGCGGGTCTCCAGGGTGGCGACAAACAAG
>JBBARR010000116.1:0-1940 GCA_040399645.1 Caulobacteraceae bacterium
ATAAGACCAGTCGAACCTCATAAAAAACTCTCAGGCGCGCAACTGAAAAAACTATAATTAGCGCGGCATAAAACAATATCAGTGATACAGAGGTCGTCCCACTCAGAGAGCCTTGGCCATGGCGACCCCAAACGAGAAGCTTGCCGCCGCGCTGGAGGCCCTCAAGGCCGTCCAGGCCCAAGGCCGCGTCGCCATCCGCTCGAAGGATCTCACCCGGACGGTGCGGGAGCTCTTGACCAAACACGGATTCCTCCAGGAGGTGATCAAGGGCTGGTATATCCCGGTGCGGCCCGGCGCTGGCCCCGGCGAGAGCACCGCCTGGTACAGCTCGTTCTGGGATTTCTGCCGTGACTACCTGACCGAGCGCTTTGGCGACCAATGGGCTCTGACGCCGGAGCAGTCGCTGGTCCTGCAGGCGGGCAATACTACAGTGCCGGTCCAACTGTTGGTCAGGGCCGCGAAGGCCAACAACCAGGTGACACGCCTCCTGCACGGGACATCGCTATTTGAAGGTGCCCACAACCTGCCCGAAGTCGGCGACAGCGTGATCTTGAATGGCCTTCGGCTTTTCAAAACCGAGGCGGCTCTGATCGCCGCCCAACCGTCATTCTTCGAGAACCACCCCATCGAGGCCCGCACGATTCTATCTACCCAGCGCGACCCCTCGGCCTTGCTCGCGCGACTGTTGAGGGGAGGGCACACGGTGATCGCCGGTCGCCTGGCCGGGGCCTTTCGCAACATTCGACGAGACCGGGAGGCCGACGACATTCTGGCCGCCATGCGCGCCGCCGACTACCAAGCGCGCGAGGTCGATCCCTTCAAGGACCAGGTGGCACACGCGCTTTACCGGCGCGACCCGTCGCCCTATGTCCAGCGCATCCGCATGCTTTGGCAGAAAATGCGCGACGACATCCCGGGCCGCTTTCCTGCGCCGCCCCCGAAGGTCAACGACGGCGAGGCCTATATGCGCCGAGTCGATGAGATCTATGTCACCGACGCCTACCATTCGCTGTCGATCGAGGGCTACCAAGTCAGCACCGATCTGATCGAGAGGGTTCGCCGGGGAGCCTGGAATCCCGAACAGGACAGAGCGGACCTCGACCTTGAAGACGGCCTGGCTGCCTACGGCTATTGGTTAGCTTTCCAGGCGGTAAAGGCCAGCGTCCGCCGAGCGTTTGATGGGAAGAACCCCGGCGAGGTCGTCGATCGGGACCACGGCGGCTGGTACCGCGAGCTCTTCGCCCCCAAGGTCACAGTCGGTATCCTGAAGCCTGAGAACCTCGCCGGCTACCGGACCTCGCCGGTTTATCTTCGTGGCTCGCGCCACGTGCCCCTCAATCCGGATGCCGTGCGCGACGCCATGCCAGCCTTCTTTGAATTGCTGAAGGAAGAGCCAGACCCGGCCGTGCGCATCGTGCTGGGCCACTTTATTTACGTCTATATCCACCCCTATATGGACGGGAACGGCCGCACCGGGCGGTTCCTGATGAACGTGATGATGGCCGCCGCTGGCTATCCATGGACCGTGATCCCCGTTCAATCGCGGGCGCAGTACATGGCCGCGCTGGAGGCCGCGAGCGTCGACCAGAACATTGGCCCCTTCGCCGACTTCCTTGCCGCCCAGATTGGGCGTCCCGCTCCGCTCGCTCCATGAAACGCTCCGTCACATTGCTAGGCGCGCCAATGGCGCTGGTTTCCGCAGCGCTCTTCGGGGCTCCACGCCACTGGCCAAGTTGCGGCTCGACGGCGGTGTGGACCCATGGCTCCTTGCAGGCCTGCTCTACCTCGGGTCCGGACTGGGTCTCGGACTCATCCATCTTGGAAGCCCTTCGGGAGCGCTTATAATCTCACCACAGTCGGTGTCCCATCAGATCGTCCACCTTACAAGGCCGAGTTGCGCGAACTGGTGATCCAAGGTCCCGATCCGGCGATCCACCAGG
>JBBARR010000117.1:0-1917 GCA_040399645.1 Caulobacteraceae bacterium
CCCAGGGAGGCCACGAGGCGCTCGTAAAAAGCTGCGAAGAACACCTGCATCATGAGAAACAAAACTGGCGTCCACTTGCTCGAGCTGTGTTTGTTCCGCTACGAAGCGCTTTGGTACATCTGGTTGAGATTTTGCCGCTACAAGGCACGACAGCTTCAGGTGGGCTGCTAGCCCTTGTCAGGTCACTGACAAGTGAAACATCGCACGGTGACTACTTGACCATCGACGGCGTGGCTCCCAATACATTGCCGCGTGAATGGCAAGGCTTGGTGCACGATCATGCAAATGACAGGCACGCGTTCAACCGGCGTCAATTGGAAGTCGTGGTTATATTGGAGCTAGCTACAGCGATCAAGGCCGGCGAAGTCTTTGTTAGCGGATCGGTGAGCTTCGATAGGTTCTGGGATCGCTTGCCATGCGAAGCGGCTGAACCTGCCGCAGTCGCGGCATATGCCACGGCACGTGGATGGGCCGATGGCGCCGACGGGCTGGTACGTGCAGTCAAAAGAGCGCTTGACCAAAAGGCCCGTTTCCTGGACACCGCCGTGGGTACCGATGATCGGGCATACCTGCGCCGGGAAATCATGGGAGGCCAATCGTAACGCGGCTGCGTGCAGTGGGTACGCCCGAGTCTGCCATCGACCTTGAAAGCCAAATGATGGCGCACATGCCTGAGCGGGCTGTGCTTGAAGCAATTTCAAACACAGAACACTGGGCACAATGGGGGCGGCACTTCGGGCTCCCTTCCCGGCTTGATCCCCAGATTAAAGACGCCAGCCACCGCTACGTGCTGACCACATTTGCCTACGGCTGCGGGCTCGGCCCAACGGAAGCTGCGCGCCATCTCGGCGGAACTGTCTCGGCTGATCAACTGGCATTTGCCGATCGTCGCCATGTCGACATTGCAGACCTACGTGCTGCCTCTGCGGATTTGATCAACCTCTATGCCCAATTTGAGTTACCACAGCAATGGGGGACGGGACAATCCGCAGCCGCCGATGGCACGCATTTCGAAACGTATGAAGACAATCTGCTTGCCGAGCATCACATCCGTTACGGCAAGACCGGGGGCATCGCCTACCGCCACGTCGCGGACAATTACATCGCGCTGTTCAGCCGTTTCATCGCCTGCGGTA
This sequence comes from Caulobacteraceae bacterium, assembly GCA_040399645.1. Taxonomy (GTDB): domain Bacteria; phylum Pseudomonadota; class Alphaproteobacteria; order Caulobacterales; family Caulobacteraceae; genus CAISGS01. The sequence continues at coordinate 1,137 of JBBARR010000117.1, forward strand.
CCTATGAGGCGACGTACATTCTGGACGCATTGCTTCAGAACCTCTCCGATGTGAAGCCCAAAAGCCTGCATGCGGATACGCATGGCCAGTCGGCAGCCGTCTTTGGACTTGCATACTTGTTGGGAATTGAACTGATGCCGCGTATCCGGCGCTGGCAAAGTCTCACACTCTATCGGTCCGACAGCGCGAACAGGTACTCAAGGATCAATTCGCTGTTTTCCGGCACGGTCAACTGGGCGCTGATCCAGGAGCACTATCCTCTGTTTATGCAACTTGCGCTGGCAATCCAAAGCGGGGCTCTCGCGCCATCGTCAGTCTTGACAAGGGTCAATAGTTACAGCACTAAAAATCGATTCGCTCTGGCCTTGAAAGAACTTGGCAACGCGGTACGCACAACGTACCTGCTGGAATAGATCATGGACGAATCCCTGCGTCGCACGGTCCATAAGGGAACGACCAAGATCGAACGGCACCACAAGTTTGCCAAGCACCTCGCCTTCGGCGCTGGCGGTCATCTCCGGTCGAATAATCCGGCCGATCAAGAAAAGGCCATCGTCTACAACGAGCTTGTGACCAATGCTGTGGCGCTGCAAAATGTGGTGGATCAGACTCAAGCGCTTCATACGCTGAAGTCCAAGGGTGTCAATATTTGTGCGGCCGATTTGGCATTCCTAAGCCCATATGCCACCAGCAAGCTCAAGCGATTTGGTGACTACCCAACCAACCTGAATCCCGAACCGATGCCGACTCGGACGACGTTGCCGCTATAAGATTTCGCAGA
>JBBARR010000118.1:0-1906 GCA_040399645.1 Caulobacteraceae bacterium
CACCAGAGATGGACTTGCCGCAACTTGCTGACATGACCATCGGCAAACCATTCTCATCCCCTCCTCCGGCGAGCCGCCCAAGGACCCAGGAAGACAAGCCTATTGAACACGACGCTCTTCAAAGTGCAGCTCATGCAGAGTGCCTTGCTGCTGTGAAGCGCACTGGGGTAAAGCCCATTGAAAATTCCATCGTTGTACACGGCCAAGATGAGTTCATCTACAGCAGCGAGTCATCGTCCAAGTTGTAAGTGTTTATCAGCTGGATTTTCGGGGTGTGGGGGGTGTTCTCTCATGTGTTCGCGTGTTGCAGTGCGTGGTTGTGCAACGGCCTGATGCCGCTGATTCCGAAAAGCGGTAAAGGCATCATGGTTTCCGCGTTCGTTAGCAGCGTGGGGGGCTTTGGCTTGCCCCTCACAGAGGCGCAGCTCGCAGCCGTCAACGCGTTCCGCGCCCTCAAGGAGAACTAGGAGTACTATGCAAATCCCATTAAGATTAAGGCGCACAAATGATAAGAACTCAAGCAACGATGCTCTGAAAGTCCGAGTGTTGGCTTTGCTCGGCCCCAAGGTCCTTCCGATCGCGCGCTCTCGGAAGTTTCAGCGCAAGGCGAACGACTGCAAAGCGCGCTTATCGGGAGCTGCACTTCGGAGAGGGCGCGACCATGGGAAAGGCGCTTTTAAAAGCGCTTGAGTGCACGGATATCGAAAAGGCGATATCGAAAAGGCGCGTCTTGTCGTGAAGAACCACCGCTGCGCGTTGGTGTCAGAAAGGGCTTTTGTCAAGGGTGCCTAGGCAGCGCTCTTAAATCCAGGAGCTCAGCCCAGCCCCAAGCCCCAGGTCGCAGGTCGCTGCAATGTGCTCTGGGCTATGGGCTAGTATCTCTAGTATGGCCGCTGGTTTTGAGTTAGCCTAGAGTAAATATGATTATGATAGACGAAAGCAAGTGGCGCAGAGCACGTAGCGCATATCAATCAGCGAGAGCGAGGGGCGCTATACCTACGCGCAGCCATACGAAGACTATCCAGCTATCCACAGCCAGCCCTGGCACTGGCACTGGGCTCAGGCAGTAGCAGTAGCAGTAGGCACTCAGCCAGGCACTGCCAGCTGCCATAGGGAAAAGGCAGTGAAGTGGCGCTGGATACTACGGCCACCGGTGCGAGGTGCGGGCTTTAGGCTATTTGAGTTCTAATGAAGTAAAGCCTGGCTCTTGCGTTGTTCGTGAGCTTGCCTATTCATTTCAGACGGAGGGGGGTTGGGGTTCCTCCAACTCAACCACGTCGAGCCCGAGGTAGCCGGCAAGCGCCACGAGCCACGCTGGGTTGTGGAAGTGCCGCCCGGAGCCCTCGAGCTTCCAGCGCCACTCAACCTCGGCCACCAGGAGGCAGCGCCGTCGCCCATATTCTCCACAATGGCTCCCACTTTGACAACATTGAAGGCGAAGCCCCTGCATCACAACTCAGACAGGGGCTGCCCCTAGTGACCTTACAGGTAGACGAGTGCTGAAAGAATACGGGCAGAGTGGCTGGCGCGTCGACCGCGTGACCGAGCACAGCCTCTGAGGTGTCCTCTTTGGGGGGAGGGGGAAGGTGGGAAGGGGGGGGGGGGGACAGGCAAACACGCGCAAGGGAATATGACTGATGATATGCAATTAAAGTTTACGACGACAGCAAACGACAGCAAAAGCAAGGTTGAAGACGACTCACGCAAGCAGCCAACAACAAGGACAACAACTGTGGCCATGAGGAGCCGGGTGGGGGGGGGGGGAGGCGGGAAATTGTGGGAGTGCGGCGTGTCCTCGCGCCAAAAAAATCGAAAAAAATCGAAAACAATGTTCCCAACTTGATTTCTGATATGGTCTTGAAGCCCGTGAAAGCCTGGTCATCGACGTGCTGCACACTCACGCGCT
>JBBARR010000119.1:0-1875 GCA_040399645.1 Caulobacteraceae bacterium
CTTGTCCGGCGAAGGCTCAGGGCGATGCTGCGTCGGTGCAGAGCCATCCCCGTCCCGACATCGTGCAGCCGCCCGAGCCTCGACCGATCGTGCTTTCTTTGATTTGCGTCACAACTTGTCTTGCAACTTAGATCTCGTGAGTTGAGTCTTGCAAGTTGCACGCAATTTAGATCTCATGATTGGTGTCTTGCAAGTTGCGCGTAATTTAGATCTTGTGATTGGTGTCTTGCAAGTTGCACGCACATGTCCGGTGAAGGCGACACGGCTGCGGACGCTTCCTCCTCCGCCGCCGCCGCCTCCCATGCCTGGGAGCTTGACGCCGCTCGCCAAGCAGCCGCCAAGCCCTCCGTTCCAGCCGGTTGCGGCGGCGGCGGGGCCTCCGGCGAAGGCGGCGGGGCCGGCGAAGGCGGCGGGGTTGGTGAAGCCGGTGGGGGCGACGGGCGGTCCACCGTGCCATCCGCCGGTGGTGCCTCCGTGGTCTACATTTCCTCCACGACGGACCACTCCTACCCCAAAGAAGCGCCCATCGACGACACCGCCCCCCCCAAAGCCATCGAAGGCGCCGGTCCCCAAGGCGCCTGTTGACGCTCAGCCGGTGGTCCCCAAGGCGCCCGTTGATGCGCAGCCGCTGGTCAAGGCGCCCTCTTCATCCTCGTCCTCTTCCTGTTCGGAGCCGTCGGAGACGCTCGCCTGGATTGGGGGGGTTCTGCCGGAGCAGGTGCGGCAGATCGCGGACACTTGGCCAGAGACCTTTGTGCGCCTTCGTGATTTGTTCGTCAAGTCCTCCTTCGACATCGGTCGCATCACCCGCACCGGCCGTGTCAACTTGGATCTTCCAGACGAGCCCTTCATCTTCAGGCTCAGCGTCAGTGGCTTTCGCAAGGCTCGCACGTCCCCAGGGCAGGAAACGTTGCGGGGTTTCCATGGCTCTTCCCCGATGGGCGTGCGCGGCATCTTGACGGACGGCTACTTGAAGGGGAGCGCAGCCGGACTGGAGGGAGCACAGTTGCACCCATACTTCAGCGCCGCAGCCGGTGTGATGACCATCGACGAGATGGTTGGCTTGTACAAAAGCCTCATGAAAAGAGGATGGACGAAGAACCGATGCGGCATTGTCTTCGAGGTGGGCGCCACTGGACCGTGGGAGCGGTTGGAGAGAGGAGGGTGCGAGGCAGAGGCGCTTGTGACGGGGGCCGGTGGCATCGCGCACATGGCGATTCAGCGCGAGAATCGCTGGACGGCCCACGACGAGCGGGTGCAGATCTTGGCGCTTTGGGTCTGGCCGTGGGCGCTCGAGGGGCACCTGTGGAACGAGGAGGTGCTTTGAGTCTGGGCGCAGTGCTTCGATGGTACAGGGGGGTGCGACGGAACAGGGTGGTGGTGTCGCAAAAAAGGTCCGTTCTCAGAGGGGTTGTGTCCATTGCCTGCGATTGTCATCACTTGCATCTAGCTTTGGCACATCAGATGTTGCAGCACTTTGCGACAAAGGTCCGTTCTCAAAGGGGGTTGTACCGAGTGCCTGTCAAGTGTGGTCGCTCGCATCTAGCTTTGGCACATCAGGCGTTGCAGCACAAGTGCTTTGAACAACACGATCGACGTTCGAAGTACCATACAAGTGTGGACTGCACCAACATTGGGGGACGGGGGGCTACAGATTGTGATTGAACCACACAAGTTGCTGATATGGTGTGTGCAGATCGAAGATTGACTGAACCTTGCGCGTCTGTGAACATGTTGTCGCATATTTCACCTCCGTACATCTTTGCGCCCCAGGTATCCATCGATTGCGCGTCCTTCCAGGCTTTGCGCCCGTTGCCCGCACCAGTTTGGTCTTTGAGCGCCCCTGGCAGCTTTGAGCGCCCCTGGCAGCTTTGA
>JBBARR010000120.1:0-1806 GCA_040399645.1 Caulobacteraceae bacterium
CCAGTGTGGCGGGGTGCAAACGGGTGCCGGAGCCACCGGCCAAGATGATGCCTTTACGGTTAGGGGGCATGGCTGTGAGTCCCGGTAAAAAAGGTCAAGGTCATACTGGTTTGCTTCTCATCGCTAAAAGATGGCTGCGTCGAAATCAGGGTGAATCACAGGTCGGTAAATCTGGCAGCGACGCAGGTACTTGCAAGCGTTACGTGTCTTACACAGCACGCGCCCGGCGAGTTGTTGCATCCGCCCAGCTACCGCCGCGGCGCAGCGCCGGTGATTCAATTAATTTCCAAGACATCACGGCAAGAACCAAAGTGATCGGCATGGCGCACACGAACATACCGGTTACGCCCATGTCAGGCCACAGCTGATGAACCGTGACCTGCACCGGGAAGGCATATATATAGATGCCGTAGGAGTAGTCGCCAAATCGGTTGAACCCCCGAATTGCGCCGGCGGGAATGTAGGCTAGGTATAAAGATCCGTAGGCTAGACCGAGTACCAGCATGGCCGATGAAAACGGAGCGCGGTAATGCATTAAAAATAACGAAAAAAGGAGCATTCCGAGGGCGAGAGGGCCGTTCAGCACAATCCTTTCGCGCCACTTCCATGCGCTGACTCCTGCCAGGAAGGAAAAAGCCAACGGAGCCTGGCTGACGTCCAGCCAAGCCGTGAAAGTCAGCACACTCAATACTATGGCCACAAGAAGGTAGGCGATGCCCAACCGCAGCGCCCCAACCCAACCCAACACGCCAAGTACCAAATAGCACCTGACTTCTACAGGTAGCGTCCACAGCGACCCATTCAGCGCCGCGCCATTAAACACGCCAGGGATATTCCAACGTAGTTCGTAAAGCGTGGCGTTGAAAAGCAAAAAGGTCCAGGTCTTGCGCTGGTTGAAGTACTCATGCAGGGACGTTGTGGTGGCGATCGGGCCCAGGATGAAAACAATGCCAAGCAACATTACGATCAGCCCTGGAAATATCCTTCGCACCCGTGCCAGAAAGAATTCGCGGACATTCGGCCGACGATCCCAGCTCGACGCCACCAGAAATCCGCTGAGCGCAAAGAATACCCACACGGCCATTCGGCCCAGTTCCAAGCCAAACATAAGCATCGCCGGCTCGTTGTCGGCCGTTCCTTGCGTCAGTGGCCAGCAATGAGAAAGGAGCACCAACGACGCGGCGCAGAAGCGCAGCAAGTTGAGGTTGTTATCGCGACCTTTCGCGCAGCTGCCGAGGCTGCTCATGTCTGCACTCGTTAACGTTTTAAGCATCGCGCAACACCTCGGTGAGCATGCGTTCAACGCCCGACTGCCAAGCGGGCAAGGTCAGGCCGAAGGTGCTGCGCAGCTTTTGGGTGTTCATGCGCGAGTTGCCCGGGCGTTGGGCGGGTGTGGGGAAGGCGCTGGTGGGCACCGGCACCACCGCGTCGGCGGCCACTTTGATGGGCTGGCCGGCAGCGCGTGCAAATTCGATGACGTGGCGGGCGTAGCCGTGCCAGCTGGTTTCGCCTTGCGCCACGGCGTGGTAAGTGCCCGCTAACTCGGCTTGGGGCATGGCCATGGCCATGCGCAGCGCGTGGGCGGTGAGGTCGGCCAGCAGATCGGCGCCGGTGGGTGAGCCGATCTGGTCGTCGATGACGGTGAGCTTGTCGCGCTGTTGGGCCAGCTTGAGCATGGTTTTGGCGAAGTTTCCACCGCGTGCCGCGTAGACCCAACTGGTGCGGAAAATCAAGTGTTTGCAGCCGCTGGCGCGGATGGCTTCTTCGCCTTCGAGCTTGGTGCGGCCGTAGACGCTGAGCGGGCCG
>JBBARR010000121.1:0-1775 GCA_040399645.1 Caulobacteraceae bacterium
CCCCCCCCCCCCCCCCCCCCCCCCCCCCCCCCCCCCCCCCCCCCCCCCCCGCCCTCCCCCCCTCCGGCACCTCCCCCACCACCCCCCCCCTCCTACCCTCCGCCCGCACCGCGCCCGTCCCCTCCCCTCCGGCGGTGCACGAATGACTCGGATCACTTTTTGTTTCATACCGCCCTCATAATCTCAACGCCAAATCCGTCCGAAGATCGTGTACCCAAGAGCCATCGCATACTTCTCCATGACCTTCCCCACCATCTTCTCCGGCGGGGTTCCCCCCTGTGCTCCCTGGATGAGTTTCTTGACCTTTTGCATGAGGTCCTCGCCGGAATAGCACCATGAGTGCCGTGGAGACAACTGAGAAGAGTTCATCCCGATGTGCACGAGGTAATGACTCTTGATCGTGGTGTGAAACAGCAGATCTCCCATCGCATGAAAACGCCTCCCGAGAGCGGTCTGGATCGTCAGGAAGTTGTTGATGCTGGTCTGCAGCCGATCGGCTGCCTCATCAGATAGGCGAAAAACATCCGGTTGCTCGTCCAAGATGTCCTCAACCTCATTGGAGTAGACGAGGCCCAGCCGGATCTGACGATGCACTTGATCACCCCGATCCATGCGGGCCTCGAAAGCAGCCAGGAGGGCCCGTCCGAAGTGCCTGATCTCGGCGGCCTTCCCCTTCAGACGGGCGAAGCCACGGGACGAGTACATGGTCACCCGGATGGACCCAAACCTGCTGGAGGTAGCCGCCTGCCGATAGGCATCCTGGATGCTCCCCCAGATCTGCTCCAGGTTCTCATCCGGGGTGCCAGGCAGCAGATGGTGTGTGAGGAACTTCAGCACCGATCCGAAGAAGAACTGATCAGTCCCCAGATGCTTGCAGTGCATGAGGTCCGGGTGGAACTGCTGGATCCCCACCCCTGGAACCCGGAAGAGCGGCATCCGATTCGCATGCGCCGCAAACCACTCCGGGTTCCGCCAGATGGTCCCTCGCCAGGGACTGCCAGCCCGATGGTCGGTCCAGGGGATGCCGGTGCTGTTCGCACGACAACATCCGCAGGGTTCCCGACCGGAGGGGTTATTCAAACCCAAGGCAGAGGCGATGAACTCCAGGTCAGCCCTGATGCAGAACAAAGTGGCAAAGTAGCCACCAGCCAAGAGCGAGCCAGCCCGGATGGCATCAGTTGAGCCAGCAGGATACATGACACCAGATGCATCAGCTGTCGGCCAGCGGCCCTCCCAGAGGCACCGCAGGGACCAGGACAGCACGATCCAGAACTTCTGGTATGTGTCTCTGCCAGCTGATGTCACTTTCAGGAACTTGAAGATCAAAAAAATGATGTAATTCGTCATCAACGTACTACCCGATGAAAGCATGCTTCGCCACGAAAACACGTCCACCGAATGGCCCCATGCTTTGCCAATTCCGCTGATCGGTACTCCATCACCATGGAAGGACAGGGGCACGCAGAGGTTCTGGAAATCGGCTCGCTCTGTCACCGGATGGTCTTGCATCGCAGGAGTGCCGGCCATTGCGTGCCAGAACTCGCGCACCCGTGCCTCAGCTTCTCGTGCACCCCCACCTCCTCCCCGCCCCCCTTCCCCCTCCCTCCCACTCACCACCACCCACTGCCCTCCACCTCTCCCCCCCCCCCATCCCCTGCCTCTCTCCCACCCCGCCACCCCCCTCTCTCCTCCCTCCCCAGCAACCTCCCCCCCTTCGACCACACCCCCAACTCCACCCCCCCAGCACCACCCCCCTCGTCCCACCCCCCCCCGCC
>JBBARR010000122.1:0-1723 GCA_040399645.1 Caulobacteraceae bacterium
CCTGAATCCGTGACGAGATAGTCGAAATATGCTTATTTCTCCATTGAAATCAACGACTTAGCCCGCATGTAGAAGCAACCCAAAAGGTGAGCCAGAACATGACCGACTTTATTATCAAAAAACTGCCCTACGACCTCACCTCCCATGCTGGTTTGGCACTCGTGGGGCAATACATGAAACGACTGGGAATCAGTGCTGGCGTTGACCGCAAATTCCCGGTCGGTGTCGGCGGCATCGCCAACAGCGATATTTTGAAGTCCTACCTGGGCTTGCTGGTGCAAGGCAAGAACGACTTCGATGCCATTGAAGCGTTTCGCGGCGATGACTTCTTCACCCGCGCGCTGGGTGTAGGCGTGGTGCCTTCGTCCTCGACTTTGCGCCAGCGCATGGACAGCCATGCGGCCTCTTGGTTTGAGCTGACCGAGGAATTCAACCTGGCCCTGCTGTCGGCCAAGTACGCAACCGGCCCCGTGGACTTTGGCGCCTTGCCCTGCGGCTACATGCCCGTGGACTGGGATACCTTTGTGATGAACAACTCGGGCACCCAAAAAGAAGCCGTTGGGCGCACCTACCAAGGCGTGGACGGCTACACCCCCAGCGCCACCTACCTGGGCTCCTTGGGTTATTGTCTGGAGTTGGCCTTGCGCCCTGGCGTGCAGCACTCGGCGCTGGAGACTGAACTCAACCTGGAGCGGGTCTTGCCCATGGCCGCGAAGTTGACCCCACTGCCGCTTTTGTTTCGTGCCGACTCGGGCCTGTGCTCCCTGAAAATCATGCAAGAAGTCAACGCCCAGGCTGCGGCCTTGTCGCGCGAGATTGCCTTCATCATCAAGTGGAATCCCCGCAAGGCGCCCGTTGAAGCCATCGCCACCAGACAAGTGGCGGACACCAACACCCTGTGGTGTCATTTGCGCGAGGGCAAACGCATGTGCTTGTGGACTGACACGCTCAACTTGGAGGGCGTTGGCAGCCAGACCAATCCTGCGCGCCGGGTTCTGCGCCTGATCGAGCGCACCATCGACAAGCACGGCAACCCGCTGCTGTTGCCCGCCTATGAATTGGAGGGCTGGACGACAACATTGCCGCAAAAATTCACGATGCAAGAGATCATTGATCTGTACAAAGACCACGCCACGCACGAGCAGTTGCATTCTGAGTTCAAGACCGATATGGACTTGGAGCGTTTGCCCAGCGGCAAGTTTGACACCAACTTCCTGGTCTGCACTTTGGCTGCGGTGGCGATGAACATCCTGCGCCTGATGGGTCAGAATGCGCTGATTGGCAAAGACGCGCCCCTGCGCCATGCGGCCAAGAGGCGGCGCATGAAAACGGTGATGCAGGAAATGATGTTCAAAGCAGGGCGCATGATCAAACACGCGGGGCGCTGGGTCTTGGGGCTCGGTGCCAATGACAGTGCGCTCACGGTGTTTGAACGTTTGTACAGACAACTCACGCCGCCGCGCCAAATCAGCACGGCCTAACGTCGGGCCTGATGACGTAGCGGAGCACGCCTTCATTTCAAAACCTCTTCGAAGCCTGTGCAGGCGCGAAGCGGCTCGCCCAAAAATAAGCCCCGCACGCAAAAATGGTGTACCCGGGTACACGCGTGCAGTGATTTGAAGATTTTGGGGCATCGCGGCAGAAAAAATTTAAATCGAATTGGGATATCAACGAGAAAATCAAAAAAATAATGGGTGTATGGGGGGCGGCTCACGGATTCAGG
>JBBARR010000123.1:0-1489 GCA_040399645.1 Caulobacteraceae bacterium
AAAAACCGCGAGGGATCAGAGAACTCCCTAGGCTGGCCTGCAGCCAAGGTGTGAGCGCTCCGGTGCATTTCCTAATGGACTACCTGGGTTTATTTACTTTTTAACCGGACGCTACTGGTATTGTGTCGCGCAGCCATACTGAAAAAGTGGCTGCTTGCGGGCAATCCCCTATCGTTTCGCGCCGCAAAACTTTTAAGCTAGTGTTATTCAACCCACAGGAACTAAGAAATGAATTTGCCCTTGAAATCTGTCGCTTTCGCTGTCTTGCTGGTCAGCACCAGTCTGGCGTTTGCCCAAAAGGGTGAAACCGTCAAGATGGTCAGGATAGACCCCCTGAGCGGTCTGATGGGCCCGGTCGGCGTGAGTCAGTTCAAGGGCTACCAGTTCTTTGCCGAAAAGTTCAGCGGCGCTGGTAATCCGGCAGGCGTGAAGTTCGAGATCACGGCGATTGACAACAAGCTCAGTCCCGCAGAAAGCCTGAACGCCCTCAAGGCGGCCATCGACCAAGGGGCGCGCTACATCGTGCAAGGCGGCGGCTCCTCGGTGGCCTTGGCCCTGAGCGATGCTGTCACCAAGCACAACGAGCGCAATCCCGGCAAGGAAGTGCTTTACCTCAACGACTCAGCCGTGGACCCGGACCTGACCAACAGCAAATGCAGTTACTGGCACTTTCGCTTTGACGCCGACACATCCATGAAGATGGAAGCCATGGCAAGCTTCATCGCCGAGCAAAAAGACATCAAAAAAGTCTACCTGCTGAACCAGAATTACTCGCACGGCCACCAGGTCGCCAAGTTCGCCAAGGAAACCTTGGCGCGCAAGCGTCCGGACATCCAGATCGTCGGCGAAGACCTGCACCCGCTGGCGCAAACGCGTGACTTCGCTCCCTACATCGCCAAGATAAAGGCCTCGGGCGCCGACACCGTGATCACCGGCAACTGGGGGTCCGATCTGACGCTGCTGGTCAAGGCCGCCAACGAAAACGGCTACAACGGCAAGTTCTTCACCTACTACGCTGGCGTCACCGGCACGCCAACGGCGCTGGGCCAGAACGGCGTCGGCCGCGTCTACCAGATCGCCTACAACCACTACAACATGGGTGGGCAGATGGACAAGTGGATGAAAGAGTTCAACACCAAGTACAACGACGACTTCTACACCGGCTCGACCATACGCGTTTATGAAATGCTCGGTGCTGCGATGGCCAAGGCCAAATCTACCGACCCCGTGAAGGTCGCCGCAGCGATGGAAGGCCTGAAGGTACAGAGCTTTAACGGTGAAGTGGAAATGCGCAAGACCGATCACCAGCTGCAGCAGCCGCTGTACATGTCGGTCTGGCAAAAAGCCGATGCCAAGAGCCCTTACAGCCCAGAAAAGACCGGCATGACGCTGGCGCCGCTGAAGGAATACCCTAACTACGTGTCGAGCACCCCCACCAGCTGCCAAATGAAACGTCCTTGACAGGCTAAAACGCCTGCAGTTGAGCCCG
>JBBARR010000124.1:0-1478 GCA_040399645.1 Caulobacteraceae bacterium
TGTTTCAAATGTGGCGGCCCGAAACTTGAAGAGAGCCAAAAAAGCGACTTGGAGGGGCATAACATACCAGATCGCAAACCGCCTAAGTTTTCCAAGGGCAGGTAGATTAAGCTCTTGGAGTCCAGATTATCATTCTAAATGTTGAGACAGCTATTTGTGACGGCGATGTAACCCGAGATGTCAGATCGACTTGATAGCTCTTCGGGATCGAAGCAACCATGCGACTCCATGAAACCACCGGAACCCGCAGCATGCAATGCCCCCCACAAGATCGAATCCACTCAAAGCCTGAGCCAAGTCCCATGGCCATCATTGGTGCCATCCTCGCCCAAGGCGCAATACGATGTCTTGATCGGCAGAAAAGAGGACAACGAATTGCTCAAAAAAGTAGCGAAACTTCCGCCTCCCGCCTAATCACCAACCCCGGCAGCACAACCCCACCGCCATAGACCCACCGCCGCAACTCCGTAGCTGCACTCGACCAGTCCCGCTGATTGACCCGCCGCCGTAGCGTTGATGTCTGCAGCCGACCCGGGCCAAGGTTGAACGTGAAATCCACGATGGCAGCGAGGCGGCCATCTGGCTCGCTGACCAGCACTGGGCAATAACGCAACGTGGCGTTCAATGCCGTGATCAGATCGCGCGCCAAGTAGTCTTCCGCCTCTGCCTCAGTGATCGGCGGGTGCGCCGGGTCGCAAAGATGACCGTAGCCGATCGTATGAAATCCCGCCGGGCAGATGTAAGGATGCGCTCGACCGGGATCCGCTTTCGGCACGTGATGAAATCCCTCAAACCGCTTGGCCAGTTCAATCGCGACCTGCGGCACTTCGATCACTGACGTACCTTGTCAAACACGCGTCCGATGAACCAGAAGTTCAGCACCCCCGCCCACAAGGCTTGGTCGGCTTCTGTCCACGCGAGCAAAACTGCGGTGTCCCAACCCACACCGGAATTTACCGCCGCAACGAACGCGACCGTCTTCGCCGCGCAATACAACGCCATGAACCAATAGGTGATCACAGGGCGCACTGTGCTGGAAAGTGCATCTGCCCAGGCCACCCCAGTTTTTTCACCCTGGGTGCGCACAGCATCGCGTAAGGTTTCGATTGCGCCGGTGTTCCAAGCGCCGTCGGTATGGACCTGTGAATTTATTGACCGAAGGCGAATCAGCGCGCGCCGAGTTGAATGAACGGCGACATCGTGGTGCTGCCCTTGGCCGGCGTGATGGCGGTGGAAATCTTCGATTGCCCATCCATGCGAAAGGTGGTGCGAAACGCCGTGAGATCGGCATCAAAGTACAGATGCATCGAGGTAGCGGTCTGCATACCGCCGGACTTGGTGATGGTCTGGTAGTACTTCAAATCCACCAACAAAATGTCACCCTGCGCCGAGAAGGTATTGGCATGCTGCGACACAAACACCGGGCGGCCCAGCAGCGTGCCGTAGGGCGAAACCTGAATGCTGCCGACGTTCAAGCC
>JBBARR010000125.1:0-1471 GCA_040399645.1 Caulobacteraceae bacterium
CGGGCTCGTACTGGCGAGCGCCGGGTTTAGGATGGGCCTGCGGGTTGGTGCAGGTTCAGGTGCAGGTTAAGGTTAAGGTTCAGGAGGGTTGCAGTGACTCAGGTCAGCCAGTCACGGTCTTCCTCCGGTATTTGCAAGGCGTAAACGCCGTCACCAGACAGGTACTTGATGAACCGCTTGTAGACCACCGGATTTCGTTCAAACACCTTGCTTGGTGAAAACGGATCGGCTTGTGATCGGCAAGCTGTACGCAATGCATCACGGTCCATCTCACGATCAAAGTCGTCCATCAGCGCCAGCAACAAATCCTTCTGCCGTGGCTCTAGCGCATAGTCAATGCCATCCACACGCGCCTTGCCTTCCGTGCGCACTAGGCGCAGCGTGGTTTGAAACTGGGTGTCTTGAACCGGCGCTGAAACGGGCACGGCCATGCGGCCACTGAAGAAAACAAATTTGCTTTGCGAGATGCGGGCGACATCACTGAGATGGACCACATCAAAACCCATCAGGGGCGAGCCCTCAGGTAATGGCAACGCGCTGCTGGTGAGGACCTTCGCTGACTTGTGCGCCTGGTCCTGCCGGATGACGTCCAGCAGCCGCTGCGCCACTTTATGGTCATGCAGGTGGCGTGCAAAGTACCAGGTCAGCGGCTTGCCACGCGCAGGCTCCGTAACTCCGATGCGCCAGGCCACCTCGGTGGCAACTTCTTTCTTGGCGCTGGTCGGCGTTCCAAGCCCAAGCATCAGGCGGTCGATGAACTTGGGCAGGCTCACCTTGTAGGTCTCTTGCAAGGACTTCGGGCTGCTGACTTCACCGCATTCGTCGCAGTAGAGCAGGATGTTTTCATGGGCGAGATCACGAACGACACGCGCCAGCTCCACTCCGCAGTCAGGGCAGGTCACGTGCGAGAGTGAAGCGCCAACGACAAGCAGACGTTCACGCAACAGATCACGTCCGGCGTCTCCATATTCACCGCCTAACAATGTCATGCCATTGACCTCAGGTTTTTCTCGCTCGAGCAATTGGCACAACACGCCGGTGGCGGTGATTTGCGCCAGACTCATGCCGCCACCTCTTCTGCTTCGATGACGTTGAGCGCTCGCAAGAGTGAAAGGGCAATGGACTGATTTTTATCGGCCAGGTTTTTGATGGTCGAAGAGCCCGTGGCGGAAATATCAAAGCTGAAATGTCCGGCCTTGCAGCTTTCGGTGGGCAGTGTGTAAACGATGACCGAGGCACTGCTCATGTTGTATTCCGACTCGAAAGAGTGATGCACCTTGAGCCCCTTCAGCGCCAGCCGAATCGCATCGTCCTGGTCTTTGGCCGATGGCGCTTCCGCCTGAAACGAGTTGCCTGTGCACCCCATCGGTGCGACACGCGCACGGCGCAAACGAACCTTCTCGACGCCATGGGCTGACCAGTCTTCAAATGGCTCCATCATGCCGTCGCGCAAGGCGTTGAGTTTGTAGCG
>JBBARR010000126.1:0-1453 GCA_040399645.1 Caulobacteraceae bacterium
TCCTTGACTACGCGACTGTTAACCTTCTCTTTCCTCCGCCGCTTCTTGTCCTCGCCATCCCCAGTTCTGCCACCGCCCGGCTTCCTGCGGCTTGCCTGGTAGACTTGCTGGATCACGATCGCCGGGCTGTCCCTTCCGAGGTTTATGGGGGTCGGAGGAATCCCAGCCAGCTTCAGATCCTCTTGCCTCGTGAGGGTGCCCCCGAATGCGCGTGCCATAAAGAGGACGGCTTCCTCGTGGTCCTCGAATGGTCTCTCGCTCCCAAAGGGGTCGTTCTTCGTTCTAAGCCTCTCCAAGACTGTCCCAATCACCCTCTGAATTTGAAATCCGTACATCCCACTCTCGAATTGGCCCGGAGTGTTTGAACTTATCCAATCCGTGGCGGCCTGTGTGACCCGCTCCAGCTTGGTCGAGAACAGGACTTCCCATAGCGCCTTTAATACGTTCAGCGCTCTTATCACGTTCGATGGGTCCTCCAAATTCGTGCCGCCTGGCATCAGATCGTCCAGGCGGATGGACTTTCCCGTGAGGAAGTCTTCGAATATTTCTATCGGACCCGACATCATCCGAGCAAGCCTGACGTCGGGATTCGCCCTGATCTTGCCGAACTCCTTGATCCCTCCAATCGAGTTCATCTCTTCCGCTAGACGCCTGCGAAGTGAGTCAGCCTGAATGGTCAGAGTGACTGCGTCGAGGATACGACTCTTGCGCCTATCATCTTGGCTCATCCGATCGATGAACGTCAGCTCGTCTCTCCGCTCTATCGCTTTGAGTTGGCCCTTCTTCAATGCGGCCATCGGCTTTCCATCGTGAGTATATATAACGATAACAGAGGTGATGCCGAATCCCTTGTAAGTTTTGCTCTCATCTTTGCTCCGAATCGCCTCCACTACCTCCTCGACGGTCTGGAGGTCGGATGGGTCCCTTGGTCGTCCACCGGCGATGGCGAGTCTCGTCCCTAATAAGACCACCTCCTCTGTCTCTCCCCCGGGGGATGCATTCATTGACTCACCTCTGTTGTCTCTAAAAGCCTGTTGCAGCCGAAGGATGTATGCCTCGTGAGACTCTCCCTCCTCCTGCAGGGGGGGGCCGTCGTCCTCGACCTCGTCCTCCGCCCCGGCTTCCTCCTCGGCGTCTTGGTCCTCGTCCTCCTCCTCCGGCTCGGGATCCTGATTGTCAGGCGCTAAAGCCTTGGTGGCCTTCTTCGCCTTGGCAGGTGTCGCCTTGGCCTTGGGTGCCGCCTTGGCCTTGGGTGCCGCCTTGGCCTTGGGTGCTGCCTTGGCCGGCGCGGCTGCCTTCGCTCCCCTCTTGTCTGCCAGCTTGGCGGGTGCTTTGGGAGCTGCTTTGGCGGGTGCTCTGGGTGCCGCCATGGCGGGTGCCACCTTGGCAGGGTTCTTCCTTGTGCCGACCATTCTTGCTGAAGTCCTGCAAATGAGGGAACGACGGATTCCTT
>JBBARR010000127.1:0-1451 GCA_040399645.1 Caulobacteraceae bacterium
ATTCCGCCCCGCGTCGGGAAGCTAAACGAGTCAGGTCTTGCGCAAGTCGGTATTAGAGCGTTCATGGCTATGGTCCTTGACGGATCAATGAAGGTCGATAATTGGCAGTTTGCCGGGAATGGCTCCGCTGTCGGTCGGTCCGGAAAATGCAGCGAAGTCTCGCAGGCGGCTGACATCAAGGATCAAGGCCACCCGGCCATCCCCCAAGACTGTTGCGCCACCAACACCGTCAACAGGCCCGTAATTCGCCTCTAGACTCTTGACGACGACCTGCTGCTGGCCAAGCAGGTCGTCAACCACCAGGCCGATACGGTTAGCGCCTTCGCTTTCAACGATCACGACGATGCCCTTACACGGATCTGTCACCGCGTCCGGCACCTGGAAGCGCCGATGAAGATAGACCAGCGGCACATACTCGCCCCGGATCGCCAGCACATCGCCGTGGCCAGTGACTGGGTGGATATTGTCCGGTTTCGGACGCAGACTTTCCATAATGTTGGTCAGCGGGACGATGTAGGATTCAGTGCCAACCGCCACGGCCATACCGTCAAGAATTGCCAATGTCAGCGGCAAGGACAACTGAAAGCGCGAGCCGGCACCCTGACGAGATTCCAGCGAAATGCGCCCGCCAAGCGCCTGGATATTGCGTTTCACAACGTCCATACCAACGCCGCGACCGGAAATATCTGACAAGGTATCCGCCGTGGAAAAGCCAGGCAAAAAGATCAAATGGTCGATCTCGTCATCACTGGGCGTGGCATCTCGCGCGATTAGCCCCCGATCGCGCGCCTTGGCCAAAACCTTGGCCCGTGAGATGCCGCGCCCATCGTCGGCGACGGCAATAACGATCCGCCCACCCCGATGCTCCGCGCTCAAGAAAATCGTGCCCTGTCGAGGTTTGCCGGCGGCTATGCGCTCTTCCGGCGGTTCAATTCCGTGATCAAGTGCGTTGCGCAACAGATGCGTCAGTGGATCTGCGAGCTGCTCGATCACGGTTTTATCGATTTCCGTGGCCTCTCCGCTGACTGCCAGGCGAACATCCTTGCCCAAATGGGCTGAAAGTTCGCGTACCAGGCGCGGCATGCGCGAAAACACTGATTTCACAGGCTGTGCACGGATTGCCATAACCCCTTCCTGCAACTCCCGCAGGTGTTGGGACATGGTATCAAGGCCACTCAACAGGCCCGCGCACATCTCAGGCGGCAACTGACTGCCCAGTTGCGCCAGCATCGCCTGGTTGATGACCAACTCGCCCACAAGATTGACCAACCGATCAACCTTCTCAACATCTACCCTGATTGACGGGCTGGGCGGTGATACGGCTGATTTGTCGGCCTGTGCCAGCATTGGGATATGCCCAGCCTGCGGATCCGCACGAACAATTGGCGCGGCGATAGGGTCGTGCCCCAGATCGTGGTGTAGCAGCGGTGGGTAAGTCGCCCGCCGGAGCG
>JBBARR010000128.1:0-1420 GCA_040399645.1 Caulobacteraceae bacterium
GGCAATCTGGAATTCTGGAAGCGATACCACGCATGGGCGCTGGCCGATGGTCCGGCAGCGTTGCTGCACTACCTGCAAGCGGTAGCCCTGACCGGGTTCAATCCCCGCTTGATACCCAAAGGCGAAGCCCTGCGCAACCAAGTGGAGCAAACAGCACTGCGAAGCCCTGCGGCGGCATGGTGGCACCAGTGCTTGACGGAGGGCGCTGTTCGCTGGCGCGATGGGCTTGAGCGTGTGACGTACCTAGACGAGGCTGGCGAAACCGAGATTGACCGTGCTGGGCTGCGGCTGTCCTATGAGCAAAGCGCGGCGGCGCGGGGTCGTGCTAGCACTGACTGGGCTGCGGTGTCCAAGCGTTTGATTGTCTGGGCCGGTGATGCTGGCATCCGTAAAACGAAGGTTCGGACCGGCGGCGCACGCGAATGGCGCGACGTTTTACCCTCACTGCACACGCTTCGAGCTGCATTCACGGCATCCACTCAAGTGCAGGTGACCGAATGAGCCCGCACGGCGGGCGGTCCTGTTTTGGGTCCTACCGGTCCAAGCATGGTCCAAGCACCGTTTTTCCGGCCGACGCTGCAACCCGCGCCAGTGCTGGTCTGGTCCGGGTGGTCCAAGTGGTCCTAGTATTTATTGAAATTAGTAAATCACTAAATAACTGCCTCTTTTTTAAGCACACGCACCTGCACGCCACCGCCGTGGCGAATTCGCAAAAAAGCCCGGCCCACTTGGACCACTTGGACCGCCCTATATAAATCAGGGACTTAGCCGCGTTTTACAAGAACGTCCTTGGACCATGCTTGGACCAGCTTGGACCACTTCATTTCACCCCCTAGAGTTAACCCGGTTAACTTTCAAGGAAATATCCTATGCCAGTACTCAGCATCAACAACCTCGATCAGCTCCGCACCATCCAACTGAACGCAGCCCTTGTCAGGGGCAAGCTCGACCTCACGGAAGAGCGGATGCTTTTCAAAATGAAAATCGCGCTGCATGAGGGGGCGCATCTGTGTGCCGCGATAGCTTGCCCGCAGTCATTCATCCACAGCGTCTCGGTCCATCCAACAGGCAAAGGTTTGCGGGGCATCGCGGGTGACGTTCGGTCAGATGAAAATTACCCGGATGAAGACTCGTTTGTTTCACTGGTCGGCTGCGCATGGGAAGAACAGCCCGGCGGCGATACGTCGATTGCCGTGAACGACTACGAGCGCGGCTATGACCCCAACTACCCGGAAGTCATGGACATTGCCCACGAATTCGTCCATGAGCATGGCACCGTCATTCGTTACGCCGCCGTGGGGATTTTGAGCCTGTGCAACGCGAAGGGCGTGCTTGCGCGCCGGCGACTAAAGGCGCTGAGGCAGTGGCTCAAGCCCCAGATCAAACCGTTCCGCAGCCGGTTTTTTGTGCCCGCTTATGC
>JBBARR010000129.1:0-1394 GCA_040399645.1 Caulobacteraceae bacterium
TGGGCTATTTGCGTGAAATCTTGCCGCGCAGACCGGATCTGAAAGTCATAGTTACTTCCGCCACGATCGACGCCGACCGATTCGCCCAACACTTTACTAGCGCCAAAGGACCTGCACCTGTTTTGATGGTGTCGGGCCGCATGTTCCCAGTGGAGATGCGCTACCGCCCTTATAAGGAAAGCCGCGAATACGACGTGAACCAAGCCATTGCTGATGCCGTCGACGAGTTGTGGCAACAGCCTTCGCAGCAAGGTGGCATTTTGGTGTTCTTGCCAGGCGAGCGCGAAATTCGCGAAGCGGCAGAGCATTTGCGCGGGCATTTGAGCCATTCGCCTGTTTTGCGTGGCGCTGAAGTCTTGCCCCTATTTGCCCGACTCTCCAGTGCCGAGCAAGACCGCGTGTTTGACAACACCTCCGGCCGGCGCATCGTCTTAGCTACCAATGTGGCCGAGACCTCATTGACCGTGCCTGGCATTCGCTATGTGATTGACGTGGGCAGCGCCCGGGTCAAACGCTATAGCTGGCGCAGCAAGGTCGAGCAGTTGATGGTCGAGCCCATCAGCCAAGCGGCCGCCAACCAACGTGCAGGTCGGTGCGGGCGTGTGGCCGATGGCATTTGCATTCGCTTGTACGACGAGCAAGACTTTCAAGGACGTGCTCGGTTTACCGATCCGGAGATTTTGCGCAGCTCGCTTGCGGGTGTGATCTTGCGTATGAAATCGCTGCATTTGGGCGATGTCGAACGGTTTCCCTTTTTAGAAGCACCGCGCCCCAAAGCAATTTCTGATGGCTACCAACTGCTCAACGAACTGGGTGCAGTAGACGACGCCAATGAACTCACACCCATTGGTGTCGAACTCTCCAAACTGCCACTAGACCCTCGTATAGGCCGCATGATTTTGGAAGCGCGGGAGCGCAATGCGTTGGAAGAGGTATTGATAATCGCATCAGCCTTGAGCGGACAAGACGTGCGAGATCGACCTATGGAAGCGCAAGCTGCGGCTGACCAAGCCCATGCCAAGTTTGATGACGACCGTAGCGAATTCAGTGGGTATCTGTCGCTGTGGAAGTGGCTGGAGCAGGGACGCACAGGCGGAGAGCAAGAACACAAACTCTCCAACCGCAAATTCGAAGCCTTGTTGCGACAAAATTTTGTTAATGTGCGGCGCGTGCGCGAATGGCGTGACACCCATTCGCAATTGCTGACTGTGGTGCGCGAACACAAATGGCGTCTCAACACCCAGCCCGCGAGTTACGAAGAGCTGCATATGGCGATGTTGGCGGGGTTGTTGGGCAATATTGGTTTTAAAGCAGAGCCCGTTGCAAGCAATGCTGCGATTGTCGGCACACGCACCAGCAACGCGCATGAGTATTTGGGCGCGCGCGGCATCAAG
>JBBARR010000130.1:0-1392 GCA_040399645.1 Caulobacteraceae bacterium
TTGTATGGGGTGCATGGTGCGGGTGGTGCCGAGGAGGCGGTCGAGTTCTTCAAATTCGGCTGTGCGCCAGTGGAGTACGTCGGGGCCAGC
The DNA here is from genome assembly GCA_040399645.1 of Caulobacteraceae bacterium. Classification (GTDB taxonomy): domain Bacteria; phylum Pseudomonadota; class Alphaproteobacteria; order Caulobacterales; family Caulobacteraceae; genus CAISGS01. The sequence goes on from JBBARR010000130.1 coordinate 91, forward strand.
GATTGCAGTTGCGAAGGTAAGTGGGTGTCCAGCATCAGATAAGTTGAGTGGTCGAGTGGGGGGAGAGGACTGGGTAGCTGTGATGGTATTTGCAGACCCGGTGGGACAATGGTTGCTGTCGCTTTTGGTGCGTGCGTGATGGCTGGTGTGTCGAGGTGGGCCCGTTGGTGCGGTATGCACCGAGGGAATTAGAGCAGCGGGGGATTTCGGCATGGTAGGTAGCTTAGGGGCGGTTACATGAACATGCAGCGGGTCTGCAGTCGTGTTGCTGACAGCAGAGGTGGCATGTGCGGATCCTGCACGGGGTGTCCGGTGTCGAACGGAGCGGCGTACCCAGTGTGCGGGGGACTCAGAGGGGGCTGGCAGTTCCTCCATGCTGGGTGTAGGCAGCTCCCTGTGTTCCTCGGCACTTGGTAGGCGTGCAGGTGTTGGCACCCTCTGTTCTGGGGCCGGGTGGTTAGTGTTGGTCGGAGTGGAAACGACGTCTACGGGTGCTGTAGGGAGGCTGGGGCTGGATGTGTGGTGTTCTGTGTCAGTGGGCACTGTCGGCGTGGTGGCTGTAGTCACCCTCTGTTCGCTGGACGGGTTGAAGGAAAGGGCAATGTCACGGAGGGCGGCGGTGGCGGAGAGTGTTGTTTGGAGGAAAGGTTGGCGCGCATCTGCTTGTAGTAATGACGAAGATGCAATGTTCTTGAGTGTCACACCAAGATCGAGTATGTGGGCAATGAGAAGTTCGACTGCGCTGGAACCAGGCATTTTGACTGCTGTGGGGAAGAAGGCGACGCTATCAGAGATGCGCTCAGTGCGCGTGGATGAGCAGTAGACACGGTAAGTGCGGTGATGTCGATACGAAGGTCCGAGGTAGAAACCTGCAATACCATGTGGGGCCCATGTTGTGCGCTTGTCTGGGGGGATGTGTATGAGTACCTTTGTGCCAATAGGGACGATGGGGTGATGGTTGAAGTTGTGCGAGTGGCCATGTATGCCATGATATGCTGAGAGGTCTGGTCGGGGAGAGAACGCACGCATGTGGTTGAGTGTGAGTTCGATTTGATCGATACAGGCATCCCATTGTGCGACTGGGAAGTCTTTGTCAGCGCCACACAATGTGGCGATGATGTGATTCTTTGCCGTTCGGATAGCCCGTTCTGCTTTGTTAGCCCGATGGTTGTGGGGTGGAACGTATTGGCACGTGATAGCAGCAGAGGTGAAGTAAGTGTCGAGGGCGCCGGAAGTTTCATTGTCAAGTCGAATAACATCAATGCGATGACCAAGGTTGTGGAAGAAATCGATGGTGCGCTG
>JBBARR010000131.1:0-1391 GCA_040399645.1 Caulobacteraceae bacterium
GCGGCTTGTCTGGCGGCGCGCGCTTGGGCGGCGTTTTCTGCGACTTCTACGGCGTGGCCTTCGTCGTTCAAGATTTCGAACAAGAGGTCTCTGATACCTAACTCGTCATCGACTACCAATATATTTGCCATGGTTGCGCGTATCTCGTGTACTTATAAAAGTTGGGTCTGTTGCGAATCTACAACTTGGAATGATAACGACACTTGGGCCCCAACCACCAAGCCGTCGGTTTCGCGGTTTTTGAGGTCGATGCGGGCGTTGTGTTCTTCGGCGATTTTCTTGACGACCGCCAGGCCCAAACCCGTGCCACGGCTCTTGGTGGTCACATAGGGTTCGAACGCGCGCTTCAAAATCTTGGGCGGGAAACCTGCACCGTTGTCTTGCACGATCAAGCGCACACGCCCAGTCGCGGGCGCCCATTGGGTAGCGATACGCACCTCGGAATGCTCGCGACCTTCTGTCGCATCCTGCGCGTTTTGCAATAGGTTATGTATGACTTGCCGCAGTTGCTGCGCATCGCCCAAGATGGCGGGGCATTGGGGGTCTAACTCGGAACGCACAGGGACTGCCGCGTTTTCGTTGCCGTAGAGTTGCAACAGGTCTTGCACCAAGGTGTTGAGTTGCAAGGGGACTAGCACCGCGACGGGCAAGCGGGCATAGTCACGGAATTCGTTGACCAAGCGTTTCATCGCGTCGACTTGGTCGACGATGGTTTTGACGGACTTGTTGAGGATCAACTGTTCAGGCTCTGCCACTTTGCCTTCTAACTTCATGGCCAAGCGCTCGGCCGAGAGTTGTATCGGTGTAAGCGGGTTTTTGATTTCATGCGCCAAACGCCGCGCAACTTCGCCCCACGCTTGCGCACGTTGTGCGGAGACGATTTCAGAGATGTCGTCAAACACTAGCAAATGCGATTGGTTAGGCAGCACCGCACCGCGTGCCAGCAAGGTGACGTGTTGACGCGTGTCGTCGGTCGCCTGCACCGCGGGGCTCATGGCGGTCGAGTGCAACTCGAACGATTGCTGCCAGTGGTCCAAGCCATGTTGCGCTTGCTCGGTGGTGAAGCTTTTGAATTCGTCTTGCACGTGCTCGGCAAATTCTTCCAAGCCTTCAATGTCACCCAGCACCCGTCCTTCCCACGCAGCCAAGGGCACGCGCAAGATGCGGGTGGCGCCGGGGTTGGTGGATTGGATGACACCGTCTGCGTTCATCACGATCACGCCAGCGGTAAGGTTGTCCAAAATAGTTTGCAAATTCGCCCGCGAGGTGTGCACCTGCATCATGCTGCTATCGAGCGCCTCGCGCGTGTCCGAGAGTTGCTGCGTCATGTCGGCGAAAGAACGGGTCAGGCCTTCTAACTCGTCACGGCCTTGCAATGCAGGTTTGGGACT
>JBBARR010000132.1:0-1384 GCA_040399645.1 Caulobacteraceae bacterium
AGCTTGAATCAGATTTCGATCCGAGCCGGAACCCCGAATGTCAACGCGCTCTAGTTTGGGTTGTAGATCATTAGGGAATTCTCATAGCGCCCGCGCCGCGTCCGCTCGCGCCAGAATGCCCATCAGTTGGATCTGGGAGTCTACCCCGGTTTTGCCACGAACGCGCTTTATCTGAGTGCGGACTGTCTCGATTCCGGTGCCATGGAGTTTAGCGATCTCCGCTAGGCTATTCCCTGCCAGTAGCGATGCCGTCACGCTGGCCTCTGCCCGCGTGAGGCCGAATACACGGCCAAAGCGCGTTGCCGAATCAGTTGGTGACACCTCCATATTTGTAATGCGCAGCGCTACAAGCCCACGCCCGGTGAGTAACTGCATGTCGAGGATCGCAACTACAAACCCTTCCCGGCTACGCAAGCACACTGTGTCTGCTTCCCGTCCCGCCGCCAAGCTCGCCATCGCATGATGGAGCGCCTGGTCCTCATTTTCACGGTTCGTGTGAAGCACGCCGGCCTCGACCCGAAACAGCTTGCCGTGTTGGCCCAAGCCCGTTGAGGGGGGGCTTCCATAGATAATGCGCCCCGCCTGTGTCAGAAGTAGGATGATCCCCAAGGCGGCGTCTAGCAATGCTGCTAGATCATCGACACTTACCGCAGGGAGGACGGTCACAGGGGAGGCGGATGTCACGTCAGCGTTCTTTCGGGCTCGCGACAGGCGTGGTGAGGAACTGATGACGCGTTCTACAAAGCACAAGCGGTGTGACAACCGGAGGACATCACGTGGTGAGTATCAGAGCGCCATGATTGCCGCTGCGGATCACGGTGGCAACGCTTAATGTAATCTCCATCACTGCGTTGACCCAGACATTGTCAAACCGATTCATGCTGTGCGTGATCCCGTTGTCAGTCAAAAGCTTCCGGCCGAGCACGGTAGCGACGTCCCCCGTCTTTCCCCCGGGGTGATCGGCGGCAATCGGGTGCGGTTGGACGTAATTGGCGCCGTTCTCCGTGCTGGACGCCAGGGCCAATGGTGGTGAACATTCTTCAATGATCGCGATCGCAGGCCATTAAACTTGAATCTGCAACGAATTCCTAATCTGGGGGCCGTTGGTTCGAATCCAATCGGGGACGCCATGCCTGCCAAGGGTTTTGGACCAGCCGGATCTTGGTGGTGACGGGCCATTCCCCGACACGCTCACACACGACGGGCCGGTGGAATCTCTTTGCAGATCGATGACTGCCGCTCGCCGGTATCGTCGTCACTGGCACTCGGCGGTGCGCTGCTGGCTTTCATGGCAGTCCGACCGCTGAGCCCCAAGCCTCCGCGCCGCTCATACCAGCTTGCACTGATCAGAACCGATGCGCCCAATCTCGCATGCCGATGGACA
>JBBARR010000133.1:0-1381 GCA_040399645.1 Caulobacteraceae bacterium
ATGCGCATGGCCATCGAGGTTGACCTCTTGCTCGAGCGCACCGTGCATCAGACTGACTGTCTCGCCCAACAACATGTCGATGGATTTGCATCCGACAGGTATCCAGCGGCTGGTGCTTGAGTTGCATCACAAAAAACTGCCATCCGAGCCAGCCACGAAAATGGAAGCGGAGGCCATGGCATGAGCGACCTCCAAATCCGAGCCAACGGCACCACGGAGGTAATCCAATCCAGCGACGGCCGGATCACGCTGTCGGTACCGATTCAGATCAAGCGCCGCAGCGGGCGAAAACAAATGACCCTGCCTAACGGGCAATCAGGTCAGCCGGGCAAACTGCTACGGCCGTGGGACGTGGCGGCCACACCGCTGCAACTGGCGCTGGCCAGGGGCCACAGGTGGCTGGCCATGCTGGAGTCCGGCAAGGTGAAAAACCTGACTGAAATTGCAGCACTGGAGGGAGTCGACAACAGCTACGTCAGCCGCATGGTGAACCTGACCACGCTGGCACCTGACATCGTCGAGGCGATCCTGGAAGATGCGCTGCCGGACCACCTGACGCTGTTTGATCTTGCGGTGGATCCGCCTGCGCTGTGGGAGGAGCAGCGGCTGATATTGACTGAAGCCCAACGCTCGACAAAATGACGATGACTAGAATATACTGGTTATACATCCAGTATTTCTATGCAATCAAGTCACCCATCCCACACTGCCGCGCCCACGCTCCATCAGACCCCACAGGGCCTGCTGCAGGATGTGCCTACCTATGGATTCAGGCTGCTCTCGCACAGGATGAGCGCCGGATTCCCATCTCCGGCTGCTGACTACACCGAAGAAGACCTGGACCTCAACACCTACCTAGTGCGCAACAAACCGGCCACATTCATGTTTTCCGTCAAGGGCGACTCCATGGTTGGTGCCAGCATCGAGGACGGAGACAAGGTGGTCGTTGACCGCGCACTCAACCCAAAGCACAACGATATCGTCGTTGCCGTGCTCAACGGCGAATACACCATCAAACGTTTGTTCAAACACATGGGCCGTGTTGAGTTGCGTCCCGAGAATCCAACCTATCAGCCCATCAAATTCAAAGATGGCTCAGAGCTTCAGGTATGGGGCGTTGTCGTGGGTGTCGTGCGCCGCTACTCGTCCAGAAGTTAACTTATGGCTAGCGCACCCATGTTTGCGCTGGTGGACGTCAACAACTTTTATGTCTCTTGCGAACGCGTCTTCCAGCCACAGTTTGAAAATGTGCCCATGGTGGTGCTGTCCAACAACGATGGCTGCGCGGTAGCCCGCTCGGCCGAAGTGAAGGCTTTGGGCGTGAAGATGGGTACGCCGTGGTTCAAGATGAAGGAGCTGGCCAAGGAACATGGCATCTTGG
>JBBARR010000134.1:0-1372 GCA_040399645.1 Caulobacteraceae bacterium
TTGAGCCGCACGTCGTCTTGCGAGACGACCAGGATGTGCTGCTCGCACCAACCTTGGCGTTTGGTGGCCTCGACATTCATGGGCTTGGCTTGCATGCGGCCAAGGGGCGATGGATAGCATGGTTCAGGACATTTCATGACCGGCCGCCCCCCACGATATGCATGGGCACCGCTGGAAAACCAACAACAAACATCACCCGTTTTGACAAAAGGCCACAGGGGCCTGACGCATTCGACGCAACAAAACACTCCTTCTCTATATCTGCGTATGTGCGTACGCGTAGAGAACTACTGTTATGAACCGTCAGTTGCGTCAGAAAGTCGATTTGTGAATTGTTTTTCATGTGGGTTTTCTCTCAATCGTCGTTGTAGTGATGGCTGTAAGCCGGCATGGAGGTGGGCTGCTTGAGGTCCAGGCCCAGATAGCCGCGCACGCCCATGGAGTTGCGCCACTTCTCAAACCGCTTGGCCAGCAAGGCATCAGAAAACCGGCGCTGCGAGCCCACGTACTCACCACTGAGCTCGGCCCACTGCTTCCAGTCAGTGAACAACGTGCCGGTCAAGGCCTTGCAGTTGGCCGCCTCGTTGCAGCGCTCGGCAATCCAGCGTCCCATGGCGTCTTCGGACTCGAAGTACTCCTCGGTCGCCTGCACCACGGACGGGGGTTGCTTCAAGCCTTGGGACTGCCAAAGCAGACAGCCCTCTAACGCCCAGGCCAGAATTCCGTCACGCTCGGCCAGCAGCTTCTCGGTGAGAAGTGGATCGCGCTTGTCGGTCGGCACCGTGATCGTGAAAGGGATCAGGTGCATGCGGCGGCGCATGGCCTCATCGATGTTGCGAATCGCGGGCTTGTGGTTGCCGGCAATCAGCAGCTTGAACTGGGGCGTGTAGGTAAAAAAATCCTGGTGCATCAGGCGCGCCGTGATGTGGTCGCCCCCCGTGATGGCCTTGATCTTCGATTCGTTCCAGCGCCTGCCTTGCTCGGTTTCAGTGGCCGAGACAAAGCGGGCACCGCGCAGCCCGGCCAGATCGGTCGGGTGACGATCGGTGCGCGTTTCCATGAAGGTGTCCATGGGCGCGTTGGCGGCGTAGTCGCCCAGCACGGTGGAGATCACGTTGACGAACACCGACTTGCCGTTGGCCCCTGTGCCGTACAGGAAGAAAAGCGCATGGGTGCTGATGTCACCCGTCAGGCAGTAACCCACCACGCGCTGCAGGTAGTTCTGCAGTTCTTCGTCGTCCCCGGTCACATTGCCCAGGAAGCTTCGCCACACCGGGCACGGCCCCTGAGGCGTGGCCGTTGTGACCTTGGTCATGCGCCGCTCGCGGTTGTGCGGGCCGCGCATGCCGGTCTTCAGATCGACGATGCCGCC
>JBBARR010000135.1:0-1354 GCA_040399645.1 Caulobacteraceae bacterium
CCACCGGATCACCAGCAACATCTATGAGTACCAACGGACTAATGACCTGCCAAAAGATCCACTCAGCGCCGCATAATCCACCAAGCTGCGTAAACAATCATCAAATCGGGAAGTTCTCTTCAGAATGCTGGACGACATCAAAAAAACCCTCTGGGCCACTGCCGACAAGCTCCGCGCCAACATGGACGCTGCCGAATACAAGCACTTGGTCCTTGGCCTCATCTTCGTCAAGTACATCTCTGACACCTTTGCAGCCCGTCGAGCCGACCTGACCAAGCGCCTGACCAACCCCGCTGACGAGTATTTCTATCACGAGGCTGGCCCCGGTGACATCGAGGCAGAACTTGAAGACCGCGACTACTACAAAGAGGTGAACGCCTTTTGGGTCCCTGAGTCCGCCCGCTGGGAAGCCCTGAGAGCCGCAGCCAAACAGCCCGACATTGGCAAACGCATTGACGATGCCTTGACCCAGATTGAGCAGGAGAACCCCAAGCTCAAAGGCATTCTGGACAAACGCTACGCACGCGCCCAGTTGCCCGATGGCAAGCTCGGCGAGTTGGTTGACTTGGTCTCCACCATCGGCTTTGGCGACAACCCCAGCACAGCCCGTGACATCTTGGGGCAGGTGTATGAATACTTCTTGGGCATGTTCGCCAGCGCTGAAGGCAAGCGTGGTGGTCAGTTCTACACCCCCGCGAGTATCGTCAAAACACTGGTGGCCATCCTCAACCCGCACAGCGGTCAGGTGTACGACCCTTGCTGCGGCTCAGGTGGCATGTTTGTTCAAAGTGAGAAGTTCATCGAAGCCCATGGCGGCAAGATCGGCGATGTGTCCATCTACGGGCAAGAGGCCAACCCCACCACTTGGCGGCTGGCGGCCATGAACTTGGCCATTCGCGGCATTGACTTCAACCTAGGCCGTGAACCGGGCGACACCTTCACCCGCAACCAGCACCCTGACTTACGGGCTGACTTCATTCTGGCCAACCCACCCTTCAACATCAGCGACTGGTGGCATGGCAGTCTCACGGGTGACCCCCGCTGGGTGTACGGCGACCCACCGCAAGGCAACGCCAACTACGCTTGGTTGCAACACATGCTGCACCACCTGAAGCCCACCGGCCGCGCTGGCATTGTGCTGGCCAACGGCTCCATGAGTTCCAGTCAGAACTCTGAGGGTGAGATTCGTGCCGCCATGGTCGATGCTGACGTGGTCGAGGTGATGGTGGCGCTGCCCGGTCAGTTGTTCTTCAACACCCAGATCCCGGCCTGTCTGTGGTTTCTAGTGAAGCAAAAGACACACCGCAAGGGTGAAGTGCTGTTCATTGATGCCCGCAAGGTGGCCACCATGATC
>JBBARR010000136.1:0-1347 GCA_040399645.1 Caulobacteraceae bacterium
TCAAAAATTTGGCATAGGCGGTCTGTACCGAATCCAGCATCAGCTCCACTGCGGAGCGCTGGCCCTGAATGGGCACGGCGATCAGCGCAACCGCCAGGGCGGCCAACAGCAGGTACTCGACCATCGATTGGCCGGCGGTCTTTTTTCGACCCGCGTTGCGATTCGATTTGAATGACCGTGGGTTCATTTGGCGTCTCGCGTTCGGTTGATCAGCACCGAGCGGTAGGTTCCAGAGTCCGTCACGGTGACCATGGCTTCTTCGTCTGACGAAGCGAGCGTCAGCGAAAACGCAGGCCGTCCAGCGGCACTGTTTTGATCGTCCTTGACCAAACGAAAGCCGCGGCCTTGCAGTGCAAGCAGCACGTGGTCTCGGTTGGCTTGAGCGCTGGCTTTGTTCGCCGCCACCAACAGCATCGAGTGCTTGCCCGCGTCGTTGGATTGCATTTGCGACAACACGGCCGAGTCGGGTGGCAGTAACTTTTCAGTGTCCAAGGCCACCGCGCTTCGACTCGCGCCGCCTTGCACCCGGTTGGTCATCACCGTGCCTTGCACCTTGCCCGGCTGCAAGGTCTTGAGCTGAATGGTGTGAAAGTAGTTGTCCTGCTGCGAGGCGATGACGACCATGCCGGCCACCTTGTTTTCAACGCGGCGAGCGCCGAACTGCTGGCGGTAAAACTCGATCACCTCGGCTTCGTCACCGCGAAACTCGAAGCGCGTCACGCGAGCCGGAACACCGTTGAGCACCATCTCTTCGGCCACCGTTTGAACGCGTGCGGCGTCTGGGTACTTCAGCGAGGGCCAAGATTCGGCTCTTGCGCCGACCATGCAGATGAGTGAGCCAAGACACAACGCGATCGAGACTGATTTCGACAAGTTGCGCATGCTCAGCATCCGCCCACGAGACGGTCGCAGGGCACGATGTCCCAATCGAATTCGCCCAATCGCAACGCAGGGTCGAAGACGAGGGTGGGCAGCCTTCCGATCACGTTGACCAGGCCGCTGACTGTGCCGATCGGGTAAGCGATTGCCGAACCCTCAATGCGCCCGCGCACGTCTGCCGGGTTGCTGGCAGCCCAGGTGTCAACGGCAATGACGGTGTTGCGCGTGATTCGGATGTTCAATTTGTCGAACGGGATCACGCCGCTCGCAGCGGCGGGAATCACTGTGACTTGACCGGTATACAGGTGGTTGCTGGAAAGACCGAGTGAGCTCGCCACCCATGCGGCTGGCAGCGCGTTGTCTGAGCGAGCGCTCAGGGTGGTTCCCAAGTTCTGTTCAAACTTGTCGAGTAGAGGCGCGCCACTGCCGTCAGTCCAAAGCGGGTTGCGATGCGCAGCGAAATTGCCT
>JBBARR010000137.1:0-1347 GCA_040399645.1 Caulobacteraceae bacterium
ACCAGTCTTCAAATGGCTCCATCATGCCGTCGCGCAAGGCGTTGAGTTTGTAGCGGGTCTTCTCAATTTCTTCAGGCTTGATGGCCGTCTCCACCACATGCTTGCCAAAGAGCTCAAGCACTGCGACATGGTTTTTAGCACCGCCCTTGACGACGGTTTCAATGAACCCGGTCGACGGCTGGTACACCAACGCGGTTTCCAGCGCGATGCGGGTGTTGATGCGTTTGAAACTATTCTCCGAAAAATGTGCGATCGCCGTGACCGGACCTTCGATGTAGATCGTCAGTTGCACGCTGCCGTCGGCGGCCCGTTTGCTGACCTCAATGTGGGTGCCGTCGCCACCGCCCACGCTTTTGTACAGCTTGGCCACCTCGTGGCAAAAGACATCGAGTTTGCGGCGGTCTTGCATCGGGTCGAGCCCGGGCTGGATGCGGTGCTTTTTCCAGTACTTGCCATTGGACTTGGCCTGAAAGGCGATGTGCATTTCAGCGTTGCGAAACGCGGTGTCCCGAAACGTCAGCATCCACAGCGACTGCTCACGGGCGTCGCGGCTGGCAAAAGCTTCCTGCACCTCGCGGTCACCGGCGCATGAAGTCTGAAACTCTTGGATGGAGAGATCGTTGGACATCAGGTGTGCCCGGCGCAGGTCGTCGTGCCAAAGGTGCAACTTGTACTCGATCAACTCGCGATCGGCGTGCGTCATCTCCGCAGCCAGCATGGACGCGTCAACAAGCGCGACAGCTTCAATAACCAGTGGAGGCAGCAGTTCCTGCACCTGGCTCCAGTCGATGCTCAAGCTCTGGCCCAGGGGATGCGCGTCGGTGAATTCGCGCAAAGTTGGCATCGAAATGTGACGCAGGAAATGTGCAGGGTTGAATATTTTCATTGTTGGTTTGTCTCATGAGTATTTGCGCACAAGGCCAACCAAAACCCCAAAAATCTCAAGTTTGCCGTTGGGCCGGATGATGGGGAAATCCGGGTTGGCGGGAAGCAGGTGATATCCGTCTTTGTCTCGTCCGAGTGTTTTCAGTGTGAATTCATCATCAACGACCGCCACTACCACCTCGCCGGGTTCGGCATGACTGCGCCGTTCCACCACGGCCAGATCGCCACTGTGGATACCGGCATCGATCATGGAATCGCCCTTGATCCGGATCAGCACCGTGGTGGCGGGCCGGGGGATCAGAAAGCGGTCCAGGGTCATCTGCTCGCCACCCTCGTCTGCTGTTGGCAGGGGCATGCCAGCGGCAACCGGCAGGTTGGCAATCGAGCGCTCAAAGAACTTCTGAGCGGGTGCCCAGTCACCATCCGGGGTGCGCTCGAGCAGGCCTGCCGCTTGCAGCCGCT
>JBBARR010000138.1:0-1296 GCA_040399645.1 Caulobacteraceae bacterium
TACACGCATGCAAATCGCTTCCCAGTGCTCACAGAAAGGTACTGCACCGTCACAGCAGGCACCGCGTGTCACCATGGCGGCGCGGAGGACCTTCAGCCTGGCCCCGCTGCAAAACAGGCACAGACCAGACACGGGGTTTGCACTCGAGCTCGGCGACAGGCGGCCGCGTTTTGCCAGTTGAAAACGCGGCCAGGTGATGACATACCCGTCTAGATGAGTTCCAGGAGGTTGCGGCCGAGCTGTGCTAGCTGAAGGCAGCTTCGTTCCAGCTTCCCGGGTTGCCTGTTTGGCTATCATGTCTGCACCCACACATCTCCTGGGTCAGCACCGCACTGCGGAGAGGGGTCACGCTCGACAACCATGTAGAATGCAGACATGCAAACCTCTGAATAGCATTCTCATTGCAACTGGCGCCATCCTTTTAAGTGTTCTTCACCCACCGATACGTTGTGCAATACCGCAGGGCCTAGCAAATATGCACGCAGCTAGCAGGTCCAGCCATCCATGGCCTCTTCGATGTCTCCACTACAAAGGCGGCGGGCATTGGGCGTTCCTGAGAGAAGCTGGATGTTGCCGGCCGCTGTGGCTGAGTTCCAGCTCTGCCAGCACTTGACATGCGTTCCTGGGCGCTATACAGGCCAGTGCAGGAACACTTACCGTAACGAGCCTGACGGAGCCAGCAAGCACCTGCATCTTGTCTGGAGAGGTGAATATAAGATATCTCCAGCCCCACGTAGATATGCTGTCCATATCCAGCTATGCCGGGCACCTACCGTACTGCCGCTGTGCAAGGCGACAGCGCCGAGACGCCCCCAGGGCTGCTCCACCTGCGGACAGTCCAGCGCATCACCCCAAACCCAATCGCTCGCCAACCTTGCGTCAGAATCCCTCTCGAAGTGGCATCGGTCCTAGAATAGCTTCGATGTCGGCCTAAAGCTCGGCAGCCTGATGCTGCCATAGCATCGTCCTCAGCGTTGAAAACACAAACTTTATTGGTACACGCATGCAAATCGCTTCCCAGTGCTCACAGAAAGGTACTGCACCGTCACAGTAGGCACCGCGTGTCACCATGGCGGCGCGGAGGACCTTCAGCCTCACCCTATGCCGGAGGCCGTATATCTCGGCGCGCTCATTGCTTCAGATATCAGGCCAGTGTTATGTCATGCGGATACCAGAAGGCATGCAGGCATCGGGCACTGTCATCCTAATCCGAGTGGATTGATTGGATATTTGCACTTTGCGTGAGTGCCACCCGCAGCACCGGCCTCAAGCTCTGCCGGAGGCCGTATATCTCGG
>JBBARR010000139.1:0-1274 GCA_040399645.1 Caulobacteraceae bacterium
TATTGGGATGTAATTAACACACTGCTCAATAGTTCTGCGTAGTCCTGAACACGATCTTTCTCATTATGAAGCGGAGGCCAACTGCCAGCTAGGGCCTCTGCGGCAATGACCTGCGTAGCTGCGCTGCGACGCACATCTGCGACACATGCAAAAAGGCTGCTCCGCGGTATGGCGTTGCTCGTCGTCGCCAGTCGGTACCTAATCCTGTCGCTGAACAGCTGAGCTGCTTTCTAAATCCGGATTTACGTCCCAGCTACGCGATGAGCCACATGGCCAACACACAACGCCTAGAAGGTCGCCTCCTGAAACAGGCAACCATTCACTGCTATCGCGACGGCAGTGTCGGGCAAGTTAATAACTCGGGTTCATAACTTCCCCTGCAGCTGCCTTCCTGCCCCCTAGCCACCTCGTGAGCCCGGCCCCAACCCTGGCAACCCTGGCCGCGGCGGTCGTCGGGCAGCGGTGCTGCCGCATACTTTCGCCTTGCCAGGCGTCTTTAGGTGAACAAGCCGCCGGTAGACCAGCACGTCCAGATTTGATGGCTTCCCCACTTCAGCGCATATCTTCCGGGCTCGCAGGCTGGTCAGTTTCCCATCCTGTATCGCATTTTACTCATTCGACGGAAGTGCGACCTCCTGTGGACCGGCTTGGTCTCCTTGCCGAAGCATGTTTGCTTAGCATGCCAGCTAAGCGAAAACGCTCAGCCCGTCCGCGTCCAACACCCCCCGGGTGGGCCCCTGCGCGCTGCTTGAAGCGCTCGCGCCGCGCACACACGCCCCTTTCAGACAGCGTAGCTACTCCAACGCTGCGTGAACGGCCGCGAGGAGCTGCAGCAGCCTATCAGGGGAAGGCAGCCACCACCCCTGAGTACCTGGCAGCTCGCGAGTGCCTCGGCCGCGGCGAAGGGCGCACTATGCACTGCCCCCCCTGCCAGCAAATGGTGGTGGATGGTACGTACAAGGAGCGCGCTTTTCAGACGGCGTGCAGCGAGTGCGAGCGGGTGTGTCTGAAATGTGGGCAGCTCTCTACATTGACGGAATACCGGGGCCGACATCAGCACACGGCGCTGAAAAATTACTGTCGCACGTGCCGGGAAATGGATTCCGATATCAGCAAGGTGACCCCCCCCCCCACCCACCCACCATACACACACGGCCAGAGTTCAGTGAGTGCACTACCTGAACCCATGAAATGAAATGAGATCTTACATAATCTGGTTGAGGCCATCGCTGACCTATTCAGATACCCATAACTGGGCGACAAGCTGATACTTC
>JBBARR010000140.1:0-1262 GCA_040399645.1 Caulobacteraceae bacterium
TGACTGTACAGACCGGCAAGATGGTGGACGGTTGTACGGGGACATGGTGGACACTTTTGGCATGGAGGATAGCCATGCCGTTCAAGGAGTGTTCGCGAGTGATGGAGCGTGAGGAGTTTTGCCGCCTTGCCTCGTCTGAAGGTGCCAATCGGCGTGAGCTGTGCCGCAGGTTCGGGATCAGCCCGAGCATCGGTTACAAGTGGCTTGATCGTTATCGGGAGGCAGGGGCAGCGGGCCTCGCGGACCGTTCGCGACGTCCGCACGAGAGCCCAGGCCGCACCGCGCACGAGGTAGAAGCGCAGGTTTTGGCGGTTCGGGCGGAACATCCGAGCTGGGGCGGGCGCAAGATCCGGCGTGTCTTGCAGGATGATGGTGAGATTGGTGCGCCATCGGCCTCAACGATCACCGATATTCTTCGCCGCCACGGCTGCCTTGATGGCCCGGGTACCGGCGAAACACGGCACTGGACGCGGTTCGAGCATCCCGCGCCAAACGATTTGTGGCAGATGGATTTCAAGGGCCACTTTGCGATGCGCGAGGGCCGCTGCCACCCCCTGACGGTGCTCGACGACCATTCGCGCTATGCGCTGGGGATCGAAGCCTGCGACAACGAACGCACCGCCACCGTCCGGTGGCAACTGGAAAAGATATTTGAACGCAATGGCTTGCCTCGCCGTATCCTGACCGACAATGGCTCCCCGTGGGGAACGGCTGGCAGCAGCGAGCGCCATACCGTGTTGACAGTCTGGCTGATGGACCTGGGTGTTGCAGTGGTACACGGTCGGCCATACCACCCGCAGACACAAGGCAAGGACGAACGGTTCCACCGCACGCTCAAGAGCGAAGTGCTTGATGGGCGTACCTTCGAAACTCTGGCAGAGGCGCAGCGGGCGTTTGATGCATGGCGTGGCATCTACAACACGCGGCGGCCGCACGAAGCGCTCGGGCTGGCTACCCCAGCGACACGCTATCGCCCCAGCCCGCGATCGATGCCGCGCCAGGTCCCCCCGCCCGAGTACGAATCGCAAGCCTTCGTCCGAAAGGTGCGTGACAACGGCTCGGTTGCGTTCAAGAACCGCGACATCAAAGCCTCCAAGGCCTTCGCCGGCAAGTACGTCGCCCTGCGCGCCACCCACATCGATGGCGTGTTCGACCTCTGTTATCGCAGCCACCGTTTGGCGCAGATCGATCTGCGCCAAACGGTGGTAAACCCGTCCACCATGTCCCCGTACATGTGTTCGCCTTGACTCCGGTCTGTACAG
>JBBARR010000141.1:0-1161 GCA_040399645.1 Caulobacteraceae bacterium
AGGGTGCGGTCTACATCGCCATGAGCTCCTCCGAGCTCGATACCTTGCAGGCAGCGTTTCGCGCCGCAGGGGGCAAGTGGTCCACCTTCATCATCTGGGCGAAGAACACTTTTACCCTTGGCCGGGCCGACTACCAGCGCCAGTACGAGCCCATCCTCTACGGCTGGAAGGACGGCTCTCAGCACTACTGGTGCGGCGCACGCGACCAGGGTGATGTGTGGCAAATCAAGAAGCCGCACAAGAACGATTTGCACCCGACCATGAAGCCCGTGGAGTTGATGGAGCGCGCGGTGAGGAACAGCAGCAAAACACGGGACATCGTGCTGGACCCGTTTGGCGGTTCTGGCACCACCCTGATCGCCTGCGAAAAGTCGGGACGCCGAGCGCGGCTAATGGAATTGGATCCGAAGTACGTCGACGTGATTATTCGGCGCTTCCAGGATTACACCGACAAGCAAGCAAGCCGTGAAAGTGACGGTGTGGCCTTCAACGATTTAGCCAAGACGTCCGACATAGCGACCAAAGTTTCCGCCAGAGGGGTCAACGTACAGGAGGGGTCTGCCGGTGGCGCGGATCTCAACGCAGAGCCTGCCGTCCTCAAAGTAGCCGCCCTTGCCATTGAGCCAGTCGCGTGACTTGAGCAGTTGACTGGCAAAGGCATCGAACTCCGCCGGCGTCATCTCCCGGGTCTCAGTCACAAACACTTTGTAGTTGCCTTCGCCGCCCACCTCGCTGAGATCGGCAGGTTTGCGGGCAAATGGCAGGCGAATACTCAGTTCCTCAACCTCGATGGCAGTACCCTCAAATTGCAGGGTACGAGGGGTGCGTTCAATGGTGATGGTCATCGTTGTAGCGGTTGTCATGGCTGATCTCAATTCGTGGTGATGCGGTAGGTCCGCTCGCTGCCATCGGTTTTACTGGATGTTATCGCCAGTCCCAGTTTCTTTTTAAGCGTTCCAGAAAACGTGCCCCGAACCGAATGACCTAGCCAGCCGGTGGCCTCGCAGATTTGGGTGATCGTTGCGCCCTCGGCTCGTTTAAGCATCGCAATCACCCGGGCTTGCTTGCTGTTGTCACGCGTGCCTGGTCGCGTGGTGCCAGCCGTAGTGGTGGACCACGTGGTACCGATCAAACAGGGCGGTGCTCGGTTTGATCCTAGAA
>JBBARR010000142.1:0-1151 GCA_040399645.1 Caulobacteraceae bacterium
CATCTGAGGGCAGACAGGGGTATAAAAACAAAACGACAACGACAACGACAGACGAGGGAGAACTGAACCACCGATTGCGCAGGCGATCATGAAGTGATGGCAAAACAGGTCAGACCGTGGTTGGCAAAGCCCGTGCCGGACGAGGCACCCAGAGTGCGTGTAAGCGATCGAGGCGTCAACCAGCGAATCCCATCAGGGACAGTGGCCCAAAGCCACACCAAAAGTCCGAATGTACGGGTGCAATCTTTACCTTCGAGTCGTCATGAATTGAAAGCTTGGCAAACCGGGAGCGTCCATGTACGTTCCGGGAACGCATCTTTCATCAATGGCGCAAAGCTGCGACTCTCCCGTCATCGCAAACTGACGCACCGGGAGATTGAAGAATGGATCGAGAACGAATTGAGGCCTGCCTTGCGCACGTCCGGGCGTACCAAGCCTCTGGCCTGAGGGCCAAGGTTTGGGCGCAGGCCAACGATGTGAATCTGGGTGCGCTGGGGAGCTGGTGTGCCCACGCCGCACGCTGGCAACGACGTCTTGACGGCCATCATCTTGCAACGCCAGCGCCTTTTATCCCGAGCGGGTTCGTGCCGGCCCGCATGGCCGCCAGTGTGGTGTTGCCTTCATCAGCAACAGCAACATCAACATCGTCGTCGTCGTCATCGGTGCGCATCGAGCTGAGCGCCGGCCGCACACGGCTCGAGCTGCACTGGCCAATCAGCCACGCCTCGGCACTCGCTGGGCTGCTGCGCGAGTTGAGCCAATGATTCGCGTGGACGCGGTCTGGTTGGCGCTGGGCACCAGCGATCTGCGCGGCGGCATCGACCGCTTGTTGGCCCGGGTGGTGCAGGGCTTTGCGCCCGGCGCGCAGGCGTATCACGCCTATGTGTTCGCCAACCGCCGGGCCGACCGGCTCAAGGTGCTGGTCTACGATGGCGTGGGGGTGTGGCTGTGCACGCGGCGCTTGCAAGCGGGCAGCTTCGAGTGGCCCCGCCATGCTGACTCGGGCGCGCTCAGTTTGACGCACGAGCAGCTCGCCTGGCTCGTCGCCGGCCTGCCTTGGCAGCGCCTGGGCGCGAGCCACCCGCAGGCCATCACGGTGGTGTGATGGCGCTTGGCGCGCAGGGTCCTGATACGCCGATTTGTGCATTGAT
>JBBARR010000143.1:0-1149 GCA_040399645.1 Caulobacteraceae bacterium
TAGGTCGGGTACATCGGGTCGCCGCTGGGGCCAAAAAGCAGTCCACGTAAAAGTGCATCCGTACTCTCGCGTGTTTGCGTATCGACCGACCTCACATGCGGGTCGCGCGCCAGCACTTCATGCACATGTCCCCACAGCCCGTGGTCAATGACCGGCAAGTGCGCGCCCGGGAACCAGCTGCCCTTGTGCGACAACTCGCCCAAATAAATACGATTGCGCAGCAGCTTGTACAGGTATTTCCGGTCCATCTGGCTGCCACTGCGCACCTGACCGTCCTGGGTCGTCCAGGCTTTGGTGGTGATGCCCTCGCTGGCCAGACCCTGTGCGATGCGGGTCGGCGATCCAATGGTGAGCATTTCACGAAAGATGCGCCGCACCAGGTCAGCCTCAGTCTCGTTGACCACCAGCAGCCGGTTCGCCACGTCGTAGCCCAAGGGCGGCACACCACCCATCCACAGCCCCTTGCGCTTGCTGGCGGCAATTTTGTCGCGGATCCGCTCGCCGGTGACTTCCCGCTCAAACTGTGCAAACGACAGCAGCACGTTGAGCATCAAGCGGCCCATGGACGTGGTGGTGTTGAACTGTTGGGTGACGGACACGAATGACACGCCCTGGCGCTCGAACACCTCCACCATTTTGGAGAAGTCAGCCAGACTGCGTGTCAGCCGGTCAATTTTGTAGACCACCACAATGTCGACCAGACCGCGCTCAATGTCGGCCATCAGGCGCTTGAGTCCGGGCCGCTCGGTGTTGCCGCCAGAAAACCCTGGGTCGTCGTAGTCGTCCGCCACAGGAATCCAGCCTTCTGAGCGTTGGCTGGCAACATAGGATTGTCCAGCCTCTTTTTGGGCATCAATGGAGTTGAATTCCTGCTGCAGCCGCTCGTCACTTGATACGCGGCAATACACGGCGCAACGTTTGCGCGGCTTGGGCGATGCGATTTGGGTGGTGGCGCTCATGCAGCCTCCTTGCGGTTGGTTTTGAGACCAAAAAACAGAGGCCCAGACCATGGCGTGCCAGAGATGTGGCGCGCCACAGCAGACAAGCTCTTGAAAAATCTGCCTTCATATTCAAAAGTGCCTTCAGCGGTCACGGTCACTTTGTGGTCACGCTCGCCCCATTCGCGCAGCAAGACGGTGCCGGGTGCCA
>JBBARR010000144.1:0-1131 GCA_040399645.1 Caulobacteraceae bacterium
ATACCAATGTGCGGTGAGCCTGACTCAGGTTGGGGATTCCCAAGGAGCTAATTTTCTGATTCGTTGGAGCAAGCGTAAGGAGGCTTGCGATGGCGGCAGCGATTGGGGTTCGTTCAGACTACACATCGGGAGATTTGCGGTATTTTGCGCGAAGTTGTCGGGATGCTGATCAAGTTCGACGCGTGTTGGCCGTGGCGGTAATTCTGGACGGCGGGAGCCGGAGTGATGCGGCCAGGATGGCCGGCGTGACGTTACAGATCGTGCGCGATTGGGTGTTGAAGTTCAACGAGGGCGGCCCTGCGGGTCTGGCGACGCGCAAGGCACCGGGCAAGGCCTCGATCCTGAACGACGAACAGCGCGCCAAGCTGGCCGAACAGGTCGAAGCGGGACCGATCCCCGCCGCCCATGGCGTGGTGCGCTGGCGGCTTGTCGATCTGGGGCAATGGGTCTGGGATGAGTTCGGCCTGTCGGTGACGCGCTTCACGCTGGGACGCGAGCTGCGGGCGATGGGCTACAGGAAGCTGTCCGCCCGCCCTCGTCATCATAGCCAACGCGCCGAGGACATTTTCGATTTTAAAAAAGCTTCGCAGCCCGCTTGGCAACGATCAAAAGGCGGCTCCCCAAGGGAACGCCGATAGAGCTGTGGTGGCAGGACGAAGCTCGGGTCGGCCAGCAGACCAAGCTCACCCGTCGCTGGGCAAGGCGCGGAACCCGCCCTTCAGCGCCAAAAGACCAGCGCAGGGCATCAGCCTGGATCTTCGGAGCGATCTGCCCTGCCGAGGGCAAGGGTGCCGGCATCGTCATGCCCCACTGCAACAGTGAGGCCATGAGCATGCACCTGGAGGAAATCGCCTTCCATGTAGCGCCTGGTGCCCATGCCGTCCTGCTCCTCGATCAGGCCGGATGGCATGGCTCGGCCGAACTCACCGTTCCCGACAACATCACGCTCATGCCGCTACCACCCCGATGTCCCGAGCTGAACCCCGTCGAAAACATCTGGCAGTTCATGCGCGACAATTGGCTGTCGAACCGCATTTTCTCCTCATACGACGATATCGTCGACCACTGCTGCTTCGCCTGGAACAGGCTCGTCGATCAACCTTGGCGCATTATGTCGATCGGATTGCGTCA
>JBBARR010000145.1:0-1129 GCA_040399645.1 Caulobacteraceae bacterium
TCCAAGTTTGAAGCGCTGTCAGCCGAGGGTTCAACGCTCGACGGCCTGAACATTCACTTTGGCTGCATTGACGAGTTGCACGCCCACAAGACCCGCACTGTCTATGACGTGGTGGAGACCGGTACCGGCAAGCGAGATAACTCACTTCTTTGGGTGATCACCACCGCAGGCAGCAACCGCTCGGGCATTTGCTACGAGGTGCGCACCTTTGTGACCCGGCTGCTCGATGGCGTCTTCGAAGACGACAGCCAGTTTGGCATCGTCTACGGTCTCGATGACGGGGACGACTGGACCAGCGAAGACTCGCTGATGAAGGCCAACCCCAACTGGGGCATCTCGGTGCGCCCAGAAATTCTGGGACCGCTGCAGGCCAAGGCCATGCAGTTGCCCAGTGCGATGAACAACTTCAAGACCAAGCACTTGAACGAGTGGGTCAACGCCGACACCGCATGGATGGACATGCGCTCCTGGGACGCCTGTGCTGATCAGGACCTGGACATCGAGTCCTTTGTCGGCCAGCCCTGCTGGGTGGGCCTGGACCTGGCCAGCAAGACAGACATTGCCGCCTTGGTCATTGTGTTTGCCCATCCTGAGATTGCCGATGCGTTTGTAGTCTTTGGCAAGTACTACCTGCCAGAGGACACGGTCAATGCCAACGGCAACAGTCAGTACCCGGGGTGGATGCACACGGGACGGCTAACGGTGACGCCGGGCAATGTGATTGATTTCAGTTGGATTGAAGCGGATCTGAATGATCTGTCCTCGCGCTTTGCGGTGCAGGCCGTTGCTTTTGATCCGTTTCAAGCGACGCAACTCTCGACCCGAATGATGAGTGAGGGTCTGCCCATGATTGAAGTGCGTCCCACGGTGCTGAATTTCTCAGAGCCGATGAAGACCTTAGAGGCCCTGGTGCTGCAACAGAAACTGGTTCACGACGGCGACCCGGTGCTGGGATGGATGGTCAGCAACGTGGTGGCCCATCTGGACGCCAAAGACAACATTTACCCACGCAAGGAGCGAGCAGAAAACAAGATCGACGGCATCGTGGCACTGATCATGGCGCTGTCGCGCGCGTTTCTGCCGGGCAATTCGGTGGTGCTGGGGTCCGACTACGAATTGATGCTGCTCT
>JBBARR010000146.1:0-1119 GCA_040399645.1 Caulobacteraceae bacterium
CGGTCTGTGCCCGCCAGGCCAAAGGCTACGGCTGGTTTAACCCCAG
This sequence comes from Caulobacteraceae bacterium, assembly GCA_040399645.1. Lineage (GTDB taxonomy): Bacteria > Pseudomonadota > Alphaproteobacteria > Caulobacterales > Caulobacteraceae > CAISGS01. Next base: position 47 of record JBBARR010000146.1, read on the forward strand.
CCTCAAACGAAGCGACCCCGGTCGCTACTCAGACCAATGGGTGTTTTGCTCGCGCCGCTGCCAAAACGCCTTCTCAACACTCATGAATAAGACGGAGGGACAAATGATTGATCCAAGTGAAATGGAAACCACGGCCATGAGCGCGTGCCTGCAACCACTGGGCGAGTTCGTGAGCGGCATCGGCATGGACCGTCCGCTGGCCAGTTACAGCCGCATGGAGGTGCTGACACTGATTGATGTGGTGGTCACGGCCTACCAGGGCCAGATGACGGCTGAGCACGAACGCATGGCCGCGCGCGACCGGTCGTTTTTGCAAGAGCGCCTGAGCTTGCAGAAGGGCCCTTTGTGATGCTGGACTTCAACGCCCGCCCCAAAATTCAGGAGCAGATCAGCCAGCTCATTGATGCCGCTTTGATCCGCGAGCGCGCTGGCCAGACACCGCGCGACTACCTGGGTGCATCGCGTTTGGGTGTTTCATGTGAGCGAGCGCTGCAATACGAGTACACGCACACACCGGTGGACGACGGCCGTGATTTTTCAGGCCGCTTGCTGCGAATCTTTGAGGTGGGCCACACGCTGGAAGACCTGGCTATCCGCTGGTTGCGCATGGCCGGGTTTGATTTGTACACGCGCAAAGTCCAGGGCGGTCAGTTTGGTTTTTCCGTGGCGGGTGGTCGCATCCGGGGTCACGTCGATGGGATCTTGAATACCGGTCCGGCCGATCTGGGCGTGAGCTACCCGGCGCTGTGGGAGTTCAAGACCATGAACGACAAGTCCTGGCGCGATACCGTCAAGCACGGGGTAGCCAAGTCCAAGCCTGTCTATGCAGCGCAGGTTGCGGTCTATCAGGCCTACATGGAAGCCAGCATTCCAGGCATCTCGGCCAACCCGGCGCTTTTTACGGCCATCAACAAAGACACCCAGGAAATCTGGTTCGAGTTGCTGCCCTTTGACGGCGGGCTGGCGCAGCGCATGTCGGACCGCGCTGTGCGCGTGATCACCGCCACCAGCGCCCGCGAAGTTTTGCCGCGCTTTGCCACAACGCCTACCCACATGGAGTGCAAGTTCTGCGC
>JBBARR010000147.1:0-1117 GCA_040399645.1 Caulobacteraceae bacterium
ACCTACTACGGCTCAATCGTCGACGCGCACCAGGAGTTGCTGCGCATCGGCGTGCCATCGAAGAACACAGCGGCCATGGAAGACGAACCCGTCAAGTCCCTGCTCCCACTTGACCCCACTACGTTCTACACCTTCTTCCGAAGAGCAGTGGGCGACGGAGTCAAGTTGCAACGCGCCCTGAGCATCCAGGCCTCGAATGCAAGAACGGCGGAGCTGCGCGCTAGCCTCGACAACACAAGCAAAAGTCGCCTCGATGCCGCATGCCTACCCGGAGCTGCCTCCCTAATCCACGCGGTCCCCTCCGAGGACTGCCCACACCTCAAACTAAGTAATCACACTTTTACCAACTACTTACGTTCGAGGACAGGGCTCCCCCCCGGAACCGTTCCGATTCTGCGATGCGGCGCATGCAAGCATCCACTAGTGCGCACGGCCACGCAAGCTGCTCAAGTCGATCACATGCACGCGTGTGCGCACGAGCGACGCGTCTCGATCAACGGCCGTCACGACCGGGTCAACGCGGAACTCGTCAACATAGCCATCCAGTGCGGAGTGACTGCTTCAACTCAAGCCAGAGAGAGCAAACCCAACGAAGAGAGGCTGGCTCCTGACTCCTACATCATCAGCAACACGGGCCTGCAGATCGACATCGACGTCACTTTCGCCCTGGAAACCCAGCTGTCGGTCGTCTCACACCTCGATGTCACGGGCAAAGTTCTGAAGAAGCTGGATCAGCAAGCCAAGAGGAAGACCTCCAAGTACGAAGAGTATTGCCGCGTCCGCGATCACTCCTTTGTGCCTTTCGTCATCGGTGTGCGCGGCGGCCTCCACTCGCAGGCCTCGCAGCTGCTGTCAGAGCTGGCAGCGGCTGCAGTTCAAAATGGAGTCTGCGAAGTGTCTCAGAAGAGCACGTACTTAACGGGGATGGTTCAGAGACTTGAAGCGGCGGTAGCTAGTGGCAATGCGAATGTGGCTAGGAGGTGGTCTGCGATGGGAGCAGGATATGGTCTCCCCCGAGGTCTGGGGGGTGTATAGGCGCGCGGGGGCGCCATACGAGCTCATTAAGAGCTCTGCGGACGTCTAGGTGCGCACGTGCAATTGAGCGTACAATAAGCGC
>JBBARR010000148.1:0-1052 GCA_040399645.1 Caulobacteraceae bacterium
TCCGCACGGCTTACCGTTTTGAGGTCGAGGCCTACAACCATCTGGTCGACACCGATGACCGCAGAGAAGGCGTGGCGGCCTTCAACGAAAAACGCCAGCCAGTTTTCACGGGGCGCTGAAGCCGCCACAATGCTGACGCAGCCAAAGAAATTTCAACATGCAAAAAATTGTCTCCTGGTTTTGGCCTTGTTTGCGGCTGTCCTTGTCAACTGTCTGCAGCTTGGCCGTTGGTCTCACGCAGGCGGCTGAAGAAGCCAACCTCATCTCGTACAAACCCAGTGTGGGGCTGTACGATTTCTCAAGTCGAGGTTTGCCAAGCAAACAAGCCGTGGATCTGAATCTTCGCGGCAGTGGTGACTGGGGCAACGCCTGGGTTGGGGTTTACCGGTCACCGAGCGATGAATTCACCCAAACCAGGCTGGGCTGGGACAACACTTATCAAACCTTCGGCATCAAGCTGCAACCTTCTTTGCAAACAGCTTCGGGCGGTTTTTGGGGCGGCAGCGTCAGCGCCGACTATGGCGACACTTTTTTCATCGGTGCCGGTATTGGCCGAACCAATTTGCGAAATTACTTCAACCTGAATTTCGACCCCAATGACGCTTGGAGCCTGAGCACCGGATACCGCTGGAGTCCACAAAATTTTGCAGGGCTCCAGTGGGTGCGAGACAACCGGCTCAACCCCGACCAGCAGCATCTGCATCTGTTTTACCGACGGCCTTTTTCAGACAAGCAAAGACTGATCGTTGATCTGATTTACAAGTCGGGCACCTCTGAGGGTGAGTACATCCGACGCCGCGGCCTGACACTGGGTTACGACTGGGGCGACTTTGGCTTACGCCTCGCCTACGACCCGAGGGTGAACTTCAGCAAGGACAACATGACGCGCATTATTTTGTCGCAGCACTACTGAATGGGCCGACCACCCGCCGGGCGCGGCTTCAACAGCAGCACCACGCCGCACACCGCCGAGGCCACCATCAGAGCCAAAAAGCCAGCCCGGTAAGTGCCAAAAAAACTCGACAAAGCACCGAACACCGGCGCCCCCAACA
>JBBARR010000149.1:0-1051 GCA_040399645.1 Caulobacteraceae bacterium
GGTATGAGATATCCTCGCACGTCTGCCTAACAGAAATTGGGCGAAATGATATAGCGCGCAGGCTATGGCAGTGGTTTGTCAGGCAGGTCAAGCAACATTCGGACGAAAACGTCGCCGACCAGCTAAGCCGAGCAATGTAGCCAATACGCTAAGCTGAAAGCTGTAGCTCACAGGTGACGCCATGCAGCATAATCCCGTTGTAGCCACAATTTGTGGCGCTGTTCGGGTCGTTTCCTTCTCATCATGGACACTGTCTTTATGGCAAATGGCATCACATCTCATGGACCCACGCGGCAAAGCACCCGCGCCCGCTCATGCTCGATGACCTGCTGCTCCCTGTCTGCCTGCGGTTGCGCGCGAGCCTAGGGATCAGTCAACACGGTCGCGGCATCGGTCGGCAACAATGTACTGTCTGACAATGTACGTCGTAAAAGGGCATCAGGGGCAGTTTTGGCAGTCCGTATCGGACCTTCAGCATCTGCGCCCACTGCCGCGCCAGCACATTCTCCGGGGCGGCCGTGGCTGGAGGGAAGCACTCGTCCAGCTCCGCGTACAGGGTCGCCGGCGTCAGCTCGCCGCGTGCAAAGCGCATCATGTAGCGGAAGGTGCGGTAGGTCATTCGGCCCTGCCGCAGGGTGCAATCGTGGAGATTGCATCACGTGTGCGTCGCTCAGTAGTTATGCTAGCTGGAGAGCTTTACGACAGTCTGGGACCCCCCCCCCCCCACACACACACACACGTGCGTGCCTTGATAATAAGCAGCGCTCATCAGTACCGCGTACCAGCAGGTCCAGGCACGTCGGCTGTGGCCATCTGCTCAAGCGCTCTTTGAGCTTGTCCCGATCCTCGAAAGCCCGGACCGCGGCTTCGCAGAGCTCCAGCTGTTCCGCCGCCTCTCGAACTCTGCGATCCCACTGCAAGCGCCGCAAGCGCGGCATTTGTGTACGAGTGCAAGAAGGCTTGCAAAGTTCACGTGGTTGGCTAGGGGCAGAATTTACGGGGTACGGACAAAATAGGATACAAACGGGTTAAGTTTCCCGGAGTATCAGCA
>JBBARR010000150.1:0-1013 GCA_040399645.1 Caulobacteraceae bacterium
ACTGTATCGCCCGCTTCGATCGACATCGGCAGGTTAGCGGCTGTGCTGCCCCCCCTACCCCCCCCCCAACCCCCCCCAAAAGCTCGCTTCAAGTTAACAGACAGACTTTCCGTGGCACGCAGCGTGACAAAGACGTAGTGTTCTGGCGCGAACAAGTTGCGATCGCGGAGGGAGGGCGAGCGGATGCCGAGGCAGCCGCCTGGGCCCGAGTTTCCAAGGCGAACCCCGAAGCGGTAAAGCCCAAGACAGAGGAAGTGAAGCCGGAAGTGCAGCCGGAGGGGCAGGAGGCGAAGGAGGGGCAAATTGCGCCGTTGACAGACTTGGAACTGGTGCGCCGCGGGTCATTCACAGACTGTCGATTGCCCCATCGTTCCAAGCGGCAGGCGTGGCAGGCGTGGCAGGGCAAGCAGAAATGCATGGCGCTGCTCTAGTGCCTGAGAAGAAGCTGGACATGCAGGGGCCAATGATGTACCGATTTATGCGTTCCTGGGAGCTCGTGACAGAGTTCGAGCCGGAGATGGCCGAGATGCGCCCAGGCGAGGAGACCACGAAGGCGATAGCGGCTGTCGCTGCCAAGGAGTATGTGGCGTCTATTGGCACGTACTGCACGTACCGCATCCCGTAGGATCAGTTGGCTGGCGCCATCTCGTCGTTTGGACCCTTATCCCTCGGCGTTACGCAGTCGCTGCGCTGGTCCGTATCGCAATCAAGTTGGAAAGATGGGGCAACCTTGGGACACATTGCAGCTGCACAGCATATACGCTGATCGGTACATTAAGCACAGCCGAAACTACAAATCATAGCAGAAGTGCTAACCAGTGCAAACCAGAGCAACCCCGGAGGGTACGATCTGGACCCCCCCTCTGAGACTTCCATGTACCTGGACGAAGCACATGCGCAATCAGTGCACATGCGCGTGAGTTAGCATGGTAACCTGTAATCGTATTCTTGTACTTACTATTGGGATGTAATTAACACACTGCTCAATAGTTCTGCGTAGTCCTGAACACGAT
>JBBARR010000151.1:0-1007 GCA_040399645.1 Caulobacteraceae bacterium
GTCACAGGGAGGCTCTGTGTCTGTGAGTGGCGGGTCATCGGCAGCAGGCGAAGGCGGAACAGTGTGGATTTCGGGAGGCTCGAGCGTTGAGGGTCTGAGTGGGTCTGTGTATTTGCAAACTCGCGATAGTCGAGATCGCTCTGACTCTGGCTCTGTGACAGTGTCCACTGGCCTCAGCAGCACAGGCTCATCTGGCGACATTCGTGTACAGGTTGGATCGAGCGAGATGGGAGAACGTGCGGGCTCAGTGCAAGTGTCTGCAGGATCCAGCGCGTCAATGGGAGGTGATGTGTTGGTTGAGTCCGGCCTCGATCGTGTCTCTGGTAGCCAGGGCGTGTTAGCTGTGACTCCGTTGAAGTCTTCACTGCAGGGTGGCGCAATGGGCCTGTCACTGACATCACAAAGTGCAGGATCGTCGTCAGGATCCAGCGGTTCTGTATCGCTGAGCACGGGATCGTCGTCGAGTGGATCGTCGGGATCGCTGTTTGTGTCAAGTGGAGATGCATCCTCAGGCGTTTCTGGAGATGTTTCGATAAGTGCTGGTGAGGGAGGATTGTCTGCGACATCGGGTGTGGGTGGGTCTGTGTCAATCAGCGGCGGCACAGGCTTTGAGGGTGGTTCTGTAGATATATCAGCAGGCGAAGGGCTGGGCCAGAGTGGGGGAGCATCTCTAAGTGGCATCTCGCATGTGAGGGTGATGTCGCTGGGTTCGTCTCTGGACCTGGATACAACAAGTGGCCCCGTGTTATTATCAAGTGGATCTTCTTCGTCATCGTCTGGGTCAGTGCAAGTGCGAAGTGGCGACAGCGCCGCGGAATCATCTGGAGACGTGGAGGTTAGTGCAGGTAAAAGCGGGACCTCAGACGGGTCAATGGTAAGCGTCTCGGCTGGAGACGCTCGTCCCGACAGGTCATCGAAAGGTGGCCTGATTCGTATATCGTCCGGCGAAGGCGCTCAGGGCGGAGACATGCTTCTCCGCAGTGGCGCTGGTCTGGCTGGATCTGGCG